>NZ_FQYX01000003.1 GCF_900141935.1 Arenibacter nanhaiticus
TTCCATTGAAGAAATACAGGTAGATCTGGATGGCTGGTTGCAGTATTACAATAATGAAAGAACCCACACAGGAAAGCACTGTTTTGGAAAAACACCGATGCAGACCCTACTGGACAGCAAATATTTGGCTGATGAAAAAATGTTGGATTTACAATCCGATAAAATTGTACCTTTATTAGAGGCAGGTAAAGCGGAAACAGGCTCTGGTGGAGACCAACCTGTCAGGAATAACCTGTCCGACGACTGGAATGGTCAGGGGGCTCCAAACGAGCCCCTAAACCAAAATTATTCCAAGAGTCAAAATGCCTAAAAAAACTCTTAACTGTCAGACGAAATCGTAGCTATTACAATTAATGATATACGAATGATGTATTCTGAAAAAATAATTAGGATCTAAAATTGAACTATATTCTCCCAAATTTCTGCTCGACATTATTTTTTTTTCTCCTATAATGTGAAAACTAGTATATTTTCCTTCTGCTTTGCAAAAAATAATTTCTGCCATTGGAATGAGTTCAATTTTGTCCAATGATGCAACGGCTACATAGTCATTGCTCTGGTTCTGAGTATTCAGAATATTGATATTGTTTATTTTTTGATCCTGATAACTCTGTTCCATTTGAATTGATTTAATCACTTTATAAATGGCTATGATAACGTTATTAAATTCTATTGGTTTTAGTATAAAATCAACCGCATTATATCTAAAAGCTTTTACCGCGTCATGTTCATAATCAGAGATAAACACTATTTTAGGGATTTTAAAATCTAATTGATCCAGCATTTCAAAAAACGAATTATTTTTAAATGGGATGTCTAAAAAAATGACATCAGGCCTTTTTAACTTAATCATGTTAATGCCCTCATTTAATAAAGACGTACTCCCAATTATTTTCATAATCATAAAGTTTTCCTCAACGAATTTTTCTAAAAAAACCAGAGTGTCTTTATTTTCATTAATAATTATGGAATTAATTTGGACCATTTTTTTAGTATATTTTATCTAAAGAATATAGTAATAAGGTGTTTTGACCCCTTTTATCTCGAGCTTAGTGGAAATAGAAAGATTTCTATTTCTTGACTATATTTGTTGGAAATTAGTTTTATAAACTTATAAAATATTGTCGAGAAATTCTTTGGTAATAGATTTAACATGGAAAGCAACGACATTTAAGTCTTCATTTGCTCGTTTAATATCATTTGGATCGATTGAGGACGATACCATATAGACTCTACACTGTTTTTTAAATCCTGATGATAATTTATCATATTCTGCCATAAATTCAAATCCAGTCATTTTGGGCATAAAGATATCTAAGAAAATAACTTGAGGTAAACCGTGGAGATCGCACTGTTTTTCTTGTAAAAACTCCAATGCTTTTATGGCAGATTGGTACTGGTCAATCTTCTCTCCAAAATTATGTTTTGTTATAAGTCTTGCGGTAATATAAAGGTCCATAGGGTTGTCATCAATAATCATCACCCTTTGAAATTTTGATTTAGACTCTAACATATTTTAAAATTTTTTAGTATTATTTCAAAAGTAGTACCAGTTTTTACTTGGGAACAGACATTGATGGAGCCTTCTAATTTGTCGATAGTATCTTTTACAATGTATAATCCAATTCCAGAACCTTCTGCTTTACTAGATATGCGAAAAAACATATCAAATATTTTTTCTTGATATTCTAAGGGAATTCCTATTCCATTATCAGATACCTTAAGTTGGAGTATGTTGTCATCTGAAATTGCCTTTACGCTAATAAATTTATCCGAATTACAATCTTTATGATATTTAATGGCATTGGAAATAAGGTTTTCCAGAATTGTTTTAAAACGGAACTTGTCAGAATAAAAAGTTGAGTTCTCTTTAACATCAATGTCAAAACTAATTCCTTGTGCGTTGGCTATGTTTTGAAGACTTAGAACAATATCTGCGATGGTTTCCTTGATAGGGATTGTCTGTATTTCCAAATCGGTTCGATTATTCCTGGAATAACTTAATATCTTTCTTGTAAACTCATCAAGTCGGTTTATGTTGTTCTTAATCATCTGAACATGTTCCAGAGTTTCTGGTTCTTTAGTTTCATCTTCAATTATTGAAGCAAGTCCTTGAATAGAAGTTAACGGACTGCGTAGATCATGAGAAACACTATACACAAAACGGTCTAATTCTTTGTTTGTTTTTAAAAGTTCATGATTTTGCTTTTCAAGGATCAGTTCTGCATTTTTACGTTCTGTAATGTCGAAGCGAGTGGCAACATATTGATAAGGTTTGCCTTTAGAATTGAGAAAAGGTGTTATGGTAGTATCAACCCAATAGTAACTGCCGTCTTTTGCTTTGTTTCTTAATTCCCCTTTCCAAGTTTCGCCATGGGCTATTGTTTTCCAGAGGTTTCTGATGTATTCTTTAGAATGATAATCTGAACTAATAATTTTGTGGTCTTGTCCGATTAATTCATCCTTACTATATTTAGAAATTTTACAGAAGTTTTCATTGGCATGTACAATTATTCCTTTTTGATCTGTAATTCCTACAATACTAGATTCATCTAAAGCGAATTTATAATCGGCGAGTTCTCTGTTGCGAAGCTCTAAATCCTTTTGAACGGCTCTGCTTTCGGTAAGGTCGGTCAGAACATTCACGGCACCTGTAACTTTGCCTGAAGAATCAATATAGGGAACGACATGGGGAAGTATAAAGCGTGTTTCCCCTTTTGCATTTTCGATAGTTCCTGCATAACCAGATACAGTTCTGGCTTCCTCCAAGGCAATAGCCATGGGGGTCATGTGCCTAGGGATTATTTGCCCATCCTGGCTTGTTATTTTTTTGAAAACGCAAAATAAATCCTTTCCTATTTCCGGTTCTTTTCCCCATAATCTAACCGCTGCATTATTGAAACATGTTATTTTTCCTTCTGCATCACAAGAGTAGGCTGCAATAGGTAATTCATTTATTAATTGGCGATATAGTTTCTCACTTTCTTCAATCTTCTTACGTGACAAAACTTGTTCAGTGACATCAATAGAGAAAACAAAAATACCATCAATATTGCCATCAAGGTCTCTATGTGCCTGATAGAGAAAGTTGAGGTACTTGTCGGTAAGCTCTCCATTTCCCTCTAAGTCGAATTTGACCAGCTTTTCATTTGCAATGTATGATTCACCTGTAATATATACGGTATTCAAAAGTTCAAAAATCCCCTGCTCTTTTAATTCTGGTAATACTTCCTTTACCGATTTCCCGATAATATCTTTTTTACCGATTAATTCAAGATATAATGGATTGGCTAGTTCAAAAATATGATTTGGACCTTTTAAAATGGTCATACAGGCTGGAGAGAGGTTGTAAACATCTAAAAATCGTTGCCTTTCTACTTCATAGGCTTTCTCTATTCTTTTTTTCTCCGAGATATCCTTGGCCGTACAATAGAATAATTTTTCGTCCTCATCCCATTTGGCACTCCACATAGTGTATACAATGGTTCCATTTTTATGTATAATTCTGTTTTCGAAAGTCCTCACCGGTTTTCCATTCTTGATTTCAGTATCAGTTTGAATGGTAGCTTCTTGATCTTCTAGAACTATAAATCGAAGATAATTTTTACCAATTAATTCACGGGGTTCATACCCCCAAGAACTTTTGCAAGCAGCACTTATCTGGACGAACCTGTTCTCTTCATTAATGGTACATATAACATCCAAAGAAGAGTCCATTATTTTATTAAGGTCATTTATGGCATCTTGCAGATCCGTGGTTGTTTTGGCTAATTTTTTTTGGTTTTCTTTAAATTTCGATAAATCACGAATTGTCAATGAAATTCTTTCTTTCCCAAAAGTATCTTTAAACATAACCGAGGTTACCATAGCTGGAAATCTAGTGCCATCTTTCCGTACTAATCCTAACTCACCTTTGCACCTTCCTTTCTCAATACGTTCTCTTATAAATCTTGGTAAATTGACATCCGTCAAATCGACAATATCGGATCGATGCCGTTTTGCAAGCTCTTGCACTGTCATTTGTAACATTTCACATGCTGCAGGATTAGCAGAAAGGACATAACCATCTGTATTCGCAATAAGAATGGCTTCCATAGAATTATCAAATATGGCCTGTAACCAGGCTTCTTTTTTAGATAATTTTATTTTACAGGAGTGATCATTATCCCTTTGTTTTAGTAGTACATCGTTATTGGTGTTACAACTTTTCTTTAGAGCTCTGGATAATTTATGAGGTAAACTTGAGATGTTTTGTTTCAATACAATATCCGTCACACCTTGTTTGAGTAGTTCAATACAGCTATCTATCTCTATATGTTCTGATATAATTATAAATGGGATTGAGGGATACAATTTATTTCTAATTTGCAATGCTTCAATTCCGCTACAGTCCAACAAAGAATACCCAGAGAGTATAATGTCAGGACTTAAATTAAGTACTGCACTCTCTAATGCATCAATTAATTTTATACTTTTAATGATGTAGTTGAAATCAACATCATTTATATTGCTTCTAATCAAATCAATTTCAACCGGAGCATTTTCTAATAATAATACTTTAATTATCATTTATAAAAGTTTCTTTTTTAGTGTTTGCTTTTACAAGCAAAACTTGTTTTAAGCAGTTGAAAGAATGTGTGTCTTTTACATTCCGAAAAAGGTTGAATTTTAGTGAGGCAGTCCGAAGCAGGTCTAGATTAAAAATCTAACTCAAATAATAAGTTGAAATTCTTAGAACGGTTACAAAATCATTCGTGTTCGAAATTAGGTTTTTATTTTTCATTTAGATAGTCAAAATTAATAAGCCATAAGATTTTTGTAATAGGTGTGTTGACATAGAGATATCTGGAATTGAAGTTCCTTTATCACTTTAATAATTTTAAAAAAACAGGATCATGTTTGACAGCATCCAATACCCTAGGCGGCTATTAAAAACCTTTAAGAAGATTATTAAGGTGATACAAAAGGAATAATGAAAGTCTCAAACAATAAGGTTAAGAAAATGAACGATTTATTAAATACCACTAAGCCCCATAAAGTTCCGGACGAATAGTATGTTCGGTTAATAGAACGTGCAGAGAAGAAATACGGTTCCGTAAAGAATCTGGTTTTCAGGAAGCGTTTTTCAGTGAGCTTAGAATAAGAATTCAAAATGTTTCATAGTGGGCTAGTGAGCGTCTTCTATCCCATTCTACATGATACCCTGTTTACGCTGGCCGGTACGGGCGTCACACTCGTGCCCGTACAGAAAATATTAGGTGAAGTTACTAGATTTTTACATTGCTCAATTTTAAAATCAACTCATTCTTAAATTAATTCATTGGTACATTTCCACATGGATCCTATTATAACATTAATCCCGCGTTAGGGACCGTAGCGGCATCCCCGCAGCAAGGCAAGGGATATAGCGAAGTGCCCGACCGCCGAAGGGGGTAACGCCCAAATAATGGTGCTAAAAACTATGGATATACAGGGAAATTAGAAATCTAACCACTGCTTAAAAGCTTTGATCTCTGTTTTGCTTAGGATTATTTTGTCCTTTTTTGGGGCTGTCGGACTTAGGACTACTTCTAGTTTAAGGTTGCTGTGTTTGATGATTCTTTTCACTGAATCTATGTGTACGACATAGTTCCTGTTTATTTTAAAAAAGAGGGTAGGGTCTAATTTGGTAATGACCTCTTTGATAGTGCTGTTGTAAATATAGTTCTCTCCGTGTTGCGTATATAGGAACAAATGCTTTCCTTCTGCGTAAAAATAAGCGGTTTCTTGGGTGGTAATGGAAATGAACTGATGCCCCTGTTGTACCAAAAAACGTTGTTGGTAAGTGGTTTTAAGGTGATTTAATGCCTGATTTACCAAGGCATAGGTTTCTTCACCTTGGTATTTTTCTTTAATGACCGTAAACTTTTCCAAAGCTTCCATTAAGGCGTCTTCATCAAAGGGTTTCAGAAGGTAATCTATGGTAAAATGTTTAAAAGCTTTAAGGGCGTATTCGTCATAGGCCGTAGTAAAAATAATAGGGGCCGTTATGGCAACAGCTTCCAGGATTTCTAGGCTGGTACCGTCTTCGAGGTGAATGTCCATAAAGACCAAATCGGGCATGGTGGCCTTAAAATAAGCAATGGCTTCTTTTACGGATCCCATGCTAACTACCTCACGTACCGGAATCAATTGCTGCTGCAGTAAAATCCCCTTCAAATAATTTGCAGCTAATTCTTCATCCTCTATGATGGCAACCTTCATTGTTGATCTTTTTTTTGATACCTCAAAAGTATAAAATTCAAAATTCATGCATTAAAAAAGCCCGGTAAAATACCGGGCTTTAATTAAAAGGGCAAACTTATATTATAAATCGGGATTATTAAGCTTGGCATCCGCAGGATATAATAAGGTATATCTGGGGTCGTTTTTGTCCAAAGTATAAGTGTCCCCATTAAAGGTATGTTTGATTTCCTGTTGGGTCGTCCTCCGTAAATCGAACCATTTATGTCCTTCTAAGGCCAATTCTTTAGCTCTTTCATCGTAAAGTGACCCCTCGTATGCCTCTGCAGACATATTGCTAATGGCAGTTTCCATACTAGGCATATGCTCTTTGGTATACCTGTTTCTCAATAAACTCAATAATACCTCTTTAGAAGCTTCGGTTTTCCCTGTTTTTAACAAGGATTCGGCTTTTATTAAGTACAATTCGGCTACTCTAAAGGAGCATTTAAATTTTTGATCCCCGCCCTTGTTCGATTTATATCTAGAACCGTCTTGTACAAAGTAAAGGCCAAAACGAAGGTCATTGTCTTGGTCATAGGTATTGATAAAGTCATTGTCTATATAGGCGGCATTGTTTAAAGAGGCCTGATATACGTCTTCCAAGGCCAATATAGATTCTGGGGAGTCAAAGCTATTCGGCAGGCTAGGGGTGGTATTTAAATCTACCAAGCTGTTGTTGTAGCTCAAGGCCTTATCAGCCGCTTCCAAGGCTTTTTTCCACTGGTTCATATATAAGAGTACTCTTGCTTCAAGGGCAAAAATGGCCGCCTTAGAAAAGCGATAGTTAAGACCTAATACTTGGGTATCCGTATTAAGTCGGTTTTTTGCCGCTTCAATATCTGTCAATACTTGTTGGTACACCTCTTGAACCGAGACCGCTTTAAAGACTTGCTCCAAATCTACTTCTAAGGCCAAAGGCACGGCTTTGTCATTGGCAGCAGTAGCATGATCGTAAGGCTTCCCGTAAAGGTTTGCCAAATCAAAATAAGCATAGGCCCTTAAGGCATGGGCTTCCCCAAGAAGTTGCTCCTTTTCAGCGGATGCCGTAATGGATGTTTCCCCTTCGTTGATAATGTGATTGGTGTAAAAAATAGTGTTGTAGAACTGTATCCACGGGTATGCGCCCGTTTGGGGATCTGCATCGGTATCTTTCCAGATATAAATGTCCTTATAATATGGGGCATCCGTACTGTACTCATTTAATTGCAGTTCATCTGTTCTAAAAGCGAGTCTAGATTTGTGTCGTGGAAAGGCCTGGTAGGCAGTGGTGATCAAGGCTCTGTTTTCTTCCAATGTTTTTGGAATGACCTTGCCTTCGGGTTCGATATCGAGATACTTATCGCAAGCGGTAAAGCTCATGGCCAAAATTAAGGCTAAGGGTATGTAAAAAAACTTTTTCATTTTCTGGTTTTTAGAATGATACGTTAAGGCCTAATGAAATGGACTTTGAAATGGGTTGGGCATAGATATTCCCAAAAGTTTCTGGGTCAAAATACCCCGAGTAGTCACTGCTGAACACAAAAAGGTTTCTCCCTTCAATATTAAACCTTAGTTGGTTTATATGCAGTTTAGAAGTGATGGTTTCGGGAAGACTATAGCCTAATCTCATGCTAGAAACCCTTAGGTAGCTCATCTCATCTACAAAGGTGTCTAGATAAGACATGGTGTTAATTGGGTTGAGGTCGGCAAACCACTTATACGCCATCCAAGAATCTCCCGATCCCGAAGTTTCTCCAACAATACCAGGTAAATTAGATCCGGTGTTATTTGGAGACCAGGTGTTTAGAATGTCGGTAGTATAGTTTTGACCACGGTCTACCTGACTAGGGTTATAGGGCAAGTTCTTAACAACGGTCTGTTTTAAATTAAAGTTGGTAGCCACCGTAAAATCAAGATTTTTATACTTAAAAGTGTTGATGAATCCACCACTGAACTTAGGGTCTCTATCGCCTACATAGGTGAAGAGTCCTCTAAACTCTTCATTGCTCAAATTAGATTGGGTAAGGTAGCCCGGAAAGAAATCTGCCCATGGATCTACAAGATCAAAAAATTCTACCGCACTTACCTTTTCATCGCCCTTCCAAAATAAAGGATATCCATTTTCATCTATTCCTGCTGTTTTTAGAGCGAATACGGCATTTACAGGAAGCCCTTCCCTAGAAGGCAAGAAACTGTTTTCGCGAATCTGGATCTTATCTACATGACTCTTGTTGTGAGAGATGTTGAAATTGGTAGTCCACTTAAAGTTAGGCGCATTGATATTTCTAGTAGCAATGGAAAGTTCGTAGCCTTTATTGGTAACCTGTGCCCAGTTAAGGTTGGTAAATTCAAACCCATTTTCCAAGGGTACAGATTTTAAGCCGATTAGGTCAGAGCTTTTCCTTTGGTAAAAATCAAAGGCCATATTAATCCGTTGGTCAAAGAAACCTACATCGGCACCAAGGTTATAGTTTTCTGTTTTTTCCCATCGCAACTTATCGTTAGGGGGTGAGGTAACCACAATAGAAGACTCATTGTAGCCTGGTAAAATGGTAGCGTTGTTATATTCTCCAACAACAAAGGGAGAGGTGTTTCTGTCTATATTTCCCTGCAAACCATAAGAAGCTCTTAGTCTTAGGTTAGAGATGATATTGTTGTCTCTAAAGAATTCTTCTTCGGAAACCAACCAAGAACCGGCGGTAGACCAAAGCGGTAGGTACTTATATTTAGGATCGACCCCAAATAAGTTGGAACCGTCGTAACGCACACTGCCAAACAAGGTGTATTTTCTATCGTAGGTGTAAGATCCGGTAGCGTAAAAGGAAGCGTAGGCATTCTCTACGGTAGCGCGGTCATAAGCCTTATAGGTGCTTTCATTAGCCGTACTTTCGTTAGGGAAAATGATAGGCTTGGTGTTTAAGGTCTTCTTGTCATACCCAAAACCTTGGGTAGCGATTATTTTGGAATTAGACCTTCTTAATTCAGATCCAACCATCGTTTCAATTTCGTGTTTGTCACCAATAATGGTGCTATATTCCAAAAGGGATTTCCAATTGTACTGAAAGAAATTGTCTTCCCAGTTTTGGATGATACCGCCCTCGGGCAAGAAATAGTAGTAACCGCCACGATCGGAACTATAGCGTCTTGTTTTTTCACGTATTTTTCTGGTAAAATAGGAATCGGCCGCACCATATTTTTCCGTGCTGTTATGGTTTAATTGCAGCCCTAGTTGTGTGGACAGTTTTAAGTCGTTATTAATTCTGTACGAAGCATCGAAAATAGCCTTTAAAGCATTGTTGTTTAAATCGTAGGACGTATTATCTCTTTCTTCCAAGAAATTAAAAGGAACATAGCGACCTTCAAAACCTTCGATGTCCTGGTCGTAATTATAGCTGCCATCTTCTTTATATGGAGCTAAATAGGGGTTGGCATTTCTAGAATAATTGGCAGGGTTGGTAAAGGCATCGGTTCCGGTGACATAAGACTCTTTATTTGATTGGGATGCAAATAAGGATACGCCGGCCTTGAAACGATCGGACAATTGGTAATTGTTTTTCAAGGTAATATTATAGCGCTCATAACCGGTACCTATGGTAGTACCGTCTTCATTGTAGTACCCTAAAGAAAAATAGTAATCAGATTTTTCGGCACCACCGGCGATGCTTAGGCTGTACTGTGTGTTCGCAGCAGATTGGTACAATAAATCGCCCCAATTGGTCTGGTTCTCTTTTAAAGCATTGATGGCCATTTGGGTGGCATTGCTTAAACCGTTAAAGCCGTTATTTCTGTAAATGTCCAATTCGTTGGCCGAAGTAAGGATGCGCATTACTTCTCCCTTATTGGTTCTAAAGTCTAAATCGTCGCGCTGGGCCAAAGACAGTTCAAAGGCTACTTTTTCATTAGCGTTCATTAAATTCAGCTTATCCATATCCGGACGCATGGTATAGAAGGTGTTGGCAGAGAAATTAATGTTCATTTTCCCTTTAGTCCCTTTTTTAGTAGTGACCACAATAACTCCATTGGCAGCTCTAGCTCCGTAGATAGCGGTAGCAGCGGCATCTTTAAGGATGGTAATATCTTTGATGTCATCTGGGTTGATTCCGGCGATGGCATAATTTCTAAGTTGATCTATATTGTCTTTGTCCCCAAAATTAGGAACGTCGTTGCCTTCTAAAGGCAAGCCGTCTATTACCCAAAGCGGATCTTGGGGCCCAGAAAGGGAGGCAGTACCTCTAATCCTGATTTTTGCGGGGGTTCCCGGCGCACCTGTTTCTGAAGTAACGACCACACCGGCCGCCTGCCCTTGTAGCAACTGATCTACACTCGCAACCCCGATTTGTTGGGCGTCCTTCATGTTTACCTGGGCTACGGAAGCGGCGAGTTTTCTTTTTTCTACCTTTTGGTAACCGGTCACAACAACCTCGCTAAGGGCATTCATATCTTCAGTAAGATGCACCTCAAAGGAAGTTTTGGAATCGATATAGAGGATTTGGGTTTCATACCCCATATAGCTAACCGTAAGCTTAACGATACCGCTGGGAATCGTAAGGCTAAAATTTCCGTCGAAATCGGTAATGGCACCTATACTGGTGCTTTCGATAATCCCTTCGACGCCGGTTTCATTGGCAATGGATTTAGAATCTACAAAGATAGAGGCGCCTGGTAATGGCATGCCGTCTGTTTTGGAAAATACCTGTCCTGTGATGGTCCGGCTATTTTGGCTGAACCCTAGGATAGGGATTAGTAATAAAAGTAATAATCGCACTTTTTTCATAGATTGTTGGTTTATGGAGTTTTAGTTGTTGATTGCTTGATCGATTCTACTGATAAGGTCTAAATAATGCGCCCGCGTTTGTGGGTCGCCATGGTTTTTCTTCTTTTTCAAGAGTTGAAGCAGGCTGTGCAATTCTCCCTTTTTTATGGAGGTCACCTCTGACACCCGTTTAATAGAAGTGTAATTGATGTTTCTGGCCGAAATGTCTTCTTTTACCATATAGTTACATAGGGTAGGGGTTTGTAAGCGGGTAGAGACTTCCAAGGTTTTTTTCGATGTCTTTTGGAATAGCTTGTTAATATCTACTATTAAAACATCGACGTAGTTTTTTTGCGCCATACGTTCAAAAAGGGTCAGGGATTTATTTTTAAGGGTTTTCTTAAAAACATGATTTCGTACCGTACGGAACAAGGCTTGGTTGCTATAGCGTTCTTCACTCTTGTTTTGGAACATGGTAGCTTCCGACAACCTTAAAAGCCTTGCATCACTGAACAGGCTATAGAATGCCGAATATTGGAGTTCCCTTGCCAGGGTGTAGGGAGAATATTCGTAAGGCCCCATGGGTGAGTCTTTTAACGGAAAGGTTTTTTCCGAGATATCGTTGACAAACAGCCATTCTGGAATTGTAAACACATTATCGTTTAAGTAGTCTACCGCCCTTTGTTGTGTTTCTGCAGCTACATTTTCGTAGGCTTTTTTCTGGTCTCCGTGAACGGTGTTATTAAGGTATACCCCACCAATATTATTGATGACATGATTGTTGTATAATTGCCATTGTCCAATGACCCCCATATATAATTTTCCTGTTTTATAATAGGTGTCTCCTTCGATATAAGTCCACTCCAGGGCATTGTCTATAACGCGTTTTAAGTTTTTTATCCCGTATTCGCTGGCCAGTACAGCATCGTTGCCCAAGTCTTCCGATTGTGATCTAGGGTCTATAGTATTGTGGTAGTCCTGTGTTTCTCCGTAAAAATACAGCGGATCGTCATTGTGCTCGGTCACTAGGGCCGTTAGGAAGTTTTCTTCCGTTTTAGTGTCGGGGAACCATTGGTACCCCCACTGAATGGCATATTTGTCATAAACCCCAATTTTCGGGGTAATGGCTTCGACTCCATCTTCGGGCTGTGCAACGTAGTTATAACGGGCATAGTCCATAATAGAAGGAGCCGTACCGCCCATTTTTTTGGTAAAAGTTTTGGAACGCAAGGAATCTACTTCAAAAGCAAAAGAAGACCCCATATTGTGTTTTAAACCAAAGGTATGTCCCACCTCATGAGAGGATACAAACCGGATAGCTTCTCCCATGTGTTCATCGGCAAAGGTATTGCTTCGCGATTTTTCGTCAATAGGGCCTGTTTGTATACGCATCCAACTTTGCAGGGAGGTCATTACATTATGCCACCAAATGATATCGGCTTCAATTATTTCGCCACTTCTTGGATCTACGACCGATGGTCCCATCGCATTCGATTTAGGCGAAGCAGCATAAGTGATCACGGAATAACGAACATCGTCTATGTCAAAATCTGGATCGTCCTCGGGGGCGTCAAGAGCAACAACGGCATCTTTAAATCCGGCTTTTTCAAATGCTTTTTGCCAGTCGAAAACCCCTTGCTTAATAAAAGAGCGCCATTTTGCTGGAGTGGCAGGGTCTATATAAAATACAATTGGTTTTTTGGGCACTACCAGTTCCCCTTTTAAATAGCGGGTTACATCCTGATCCTTAGGTTCTAGCCGCCAGCGGGTAATGAGTTCTTTTTCTAACATGGCATGCTGCTTATCGTTAAAATACCAGCGTTTTTTGGTGAAATACCCAAGGCGTTTATCTAAAAATCGCGGGGTCATAGGTTCCTTGGCCAGCAATACAATATTAGAGGTAATCCCTATGGTCAATGGTACTGCTGCACCCCCTTCAGAGATCGAAGTGGTAAGATCCGACTTCACTACAATGTTTCTGGGGAACGTCTTTAATTCGGAAATAAAGGAAAGACTCGATTTTGCCGAACCACCTAGTCCGGTATTGTTAAAGACGTCATTAAAACTTTTTTCACTGCCATCGAATACCTTATTGACCTTTATAACCGTAGAAGGGTTTTTTGTGTTGATCGAAACAATGTCAAATCCCTCTATAATAGAAGCCGAAAAATTGTTTTTTACAGATTTTGTTATGGCGTCGTTTTCTGGAGATGATACCATTGGCACCGAGGTGCGTACCCAAACCTTGTTAAGTAGGGAGTCCTTGGAAAAAGTGATTACCTTGTTTTCAAACTCCATCCCTTTGTTAAGGCCGGCTTCGTTGAGTTGTAATGGAACCTTTGAGATTTTGTTTACAATCAGGAATTCTCTTCCTAAGAGGGTGTCGGGAATTTCAAAATAATAGTCTTTCTTGGCTTTTATGATATTGAAAATACCCGTTTCTACAGAGCCATCTTTTATAAGGGTCTGATACTCTTTTAATCCTGTTGTTTCCGTGGAGTCCTTATCTTTTTCCTGCTGCTTTTGTGCATGTATGGCGTTGATACCCACAAGTAGGAGAAAACCGATCCACCACACTCTGTAAACTTTGATCATAGATATGTTTGAGTTAAAAAATCTGTTAAAGCTCTATGTCACGGGCGAAGAATCAAAACAAAAGAGAGTAGACGGTACAAAAAGCGGAGTGAGCAACAGTGGTTTTATAGTAGGGGGAGTTTACAAATGAATAGAGAATCTTGTTTAAAGGTTTTAAAACCGTCGATTTTATAAAATCCATAGATACTCTCTAGGTACTGTAATCCAAATTGGAGCCCCTTTTCGGGGTTTTCCTTTATTTGAAGGGTATTCTTAATAAGTACGACTTTATTTTGGATATGGATAGTTATAATTAATGGATGTTCTTTGGTCGCTATATTGTGTTTTATGGCATTTTCAACCACCGTTTGTAGGGCGAGATATGGAATTTTTTTTCGTAAGGAATCTTGGTCGTCGATGTTTATTTGAAACTGAAGTTTAGTGCTAAACCTTGTTTTTTGAAGAAATAGATATTCTTTTATAAACTCGATTTCGTCCGATAGCGGAATGATATTTTGCTGGGGAGTACTGATGAGGTACCGGTAAATTTTTGAGAGTTTAAAGGTGAATTTCTTCGACAGGGCCACATCCTGATCGATAAGAGTATATAAAGAATTTAGGGAGTTGAATAGGAAGTGCGGGTTAATCTGATTTTTTAACTGCTGTAATTGCAAAAAAGCACTCTCCTTCTGAAAAACTTCCTTCTCAAGGGCCAAGCGGCTTTTTTCTTCTTGTAACAGCACTATGGCCTTGTATTCTTTTTTGATGCTTTTATTAAAGTAAAAAAACACAAATAAAAGAAGTAGGGCAGAGGAGAAATAGACAGTATAGCTGTATTTTTTTATAATGCCAATATTTTCTTCGTTCAAGCTTTTGGGATAATTAACAGCGATAAACCATTCTTCCCCACCAATATAAAAAGGTTTTATATACCTAATGACATCGAGTTGTAAAAATTCTGATTGTACTAGGCGCTCTGTAAAGCCATCTTTGGCAATAGCAGTGTCTTGTGGAGATAAAGGCGTAAAACTAAAAACATTTTTACCAATATTATCGGTATCTGGATGCAATAAACAAATACCGTCTTTATTAAACACATAGGCATAACTCGAGGAATAGTTATCGATGTCCCAAAAAGCCTTTTGTATGGCCATTACCTCTAGGTCGTACCCATAATGTAAGGTTTCGTTTTGTAGGGGAATGCTAATGTTGTTTCGCCAAAGGTATTTTTCAGAACCATCTTCTTGGATTATGGTGCTGGCGATACCATTTTTTGGTAGTATAGTATCCTTTAGAAGCGCTGCTTTAAGGTTGTTGCTGTCTCGTTGATGTGACTTAAAAGAAAGGTGATTGATGCCAGAAGGATTTGTAGTATAATACCAGTTAGCCCGGACGTTACTGTCTAATAATTGCAATTCACTTAATATTGTTAAGGGGTGTTTATGCGAGGTGAACCGACTTCCTTCTGGTACTATTTTCGCAACATCGAACAAGGGCTTTTGAAATTCTTGAAACTGAAGGCTGATCAGGTCGTATTTTTTTTGAAAGCTTCGCTTGGCAATGTCCTGGCCCACATGCTGAACTTCAGAAGAAATAAGATAGCTTAACATAAAAGTGGCAATGATAGTGATGATGACTACCACGAAAATCACTGAAATATTTCTGTTTCGGGAAAAATTGTTTTTTAGAAATTCCTTCATGGAGGGCTTTTTTGTGACTGTAGAAAAAGTGGGCAAAGGTACGACAAATGAAAGAATTCCATGGGGTTAACCAAGAGTGTTAGGGGAACAAGTTTATAATCATCCAACCATTAGTGAGCAATCTTATTTAGGTCCAAGAGGTAGCGAGAGTAACTTGAATTAAGAGATTTATAGATATTGTGGTTTAGGATCACTTGAAAAAAAGTCTATAGAAAGCAATTTTAGGAACCTTGGGTTAATTTTGTTTATTCTTTAACATAAAACGTTAAACATAATTGTATCTTTATAGGATAATACTATTATCATGGCAAAAAATAAAACGATTACCCCTAAAGATCTTGTTACTTGGTATATGGATTATGTTTTGGAGCATAATGAGAAACCAAAATCGGTCTATGCTTTTGCAAAGGCGCATAATTTTGAAGAGCAGAAATTTTATCAATTCTTTGGATCCTTTGAGGCACTGGAAAAGGACGTGTTCAAAACTTTTCATGAAGTTACCCTTCAGGTGTTGGAGAAAAGTGAGGACTATAACAGCTTTGATGCCCGTAACAAACTGTTGAGCTATTACTTTACATTCTTTGAAAACCTTACTGCGAATAGGAGTTATGTAAAGGCTTCTTTAGAACGTTACAAAAACGGACTAAAGGGACTCTCGGTGCTTTCTAGTTTACGGGAGTGTTTTATACAATATATAGACGTATTGGATATAGAAACCTTGGAGCTAAAACAGGAGAAAATAGAAAAAATTCAAAAGAAAGCACTTAGTGAAGGAGCTTGGTTACAGTTTTTGCTAACCATTAAATTTTGGATGGGCGATACTTCTGCAGGCTTTGAAAAAACGGATGTTTTTATAGAAAAGTCGGTCAATACAAGTTTTGACGTATTAAACATAGCTCCTTTAAAAAGCCTCGTTGATTTCGGGAAATTTATTTTTAAGGAAAAGAGTCATTTTAACTTATAGGATCCTAAATGAAAACAATAGATAAAATTCCAGTTTCAAAAATACAACGCGCTAGTAAATTAGTATCTACCGGAGCTAAGGTGGGTGTAAATTACCTTAAATATTATGGGGACAAGCTCACCAAATCCGAAGTGGAAGCCAAAGATTTGCTGAATAAGAATAATGCGGAAGATATTTATGACGGACTAAAACAGCTAAAGGGGAGTGCCTTAAAGGTTGCCCAGATGTTAAGTATGGAAAAAAGTATCATGCCGCAGGCCTATGTAGAAAAGTTTTCCTTGTCTCAATTCTCGGTACCGCCTTTGTCTGCACCTTTAGTGCTAAAGACGTTTAAAAAATATTTCGGGAAATTGCCCAATGAAACCTATGATTCCTTTAATGCTATCTCGGTAAATGCCGCGAGTATAGGGCAGGTTCATATGGCCGAAAAAGACGGAAAAAAATTAGCGGTAAAAATTCAGTATCCAGGGGTTGCAGAGAGTATCGCATCGGACCTTGCCATGGTAAAGCCAATAGCCCTGAGCATGTTTAATATTAAGGGCAAGGACTCGGATAAGTATTTTAAAGAAATAGAGGGGAAATTAATTGAAGAAACCAATTATGTATTAGAAGTGCAGCAGAGCAAGGAAATTGTAAAAGCCTGCCAGCACATCCCCAACCTCTTGTTTCCTCAATACTATGAGGCCTTATCTTCGGAAAGAATCATCACCATGGATTATATGAGTGGCGAGCACCTGTCCGAATTCGTGGCCCACAACAGCAATCAGGAACTCTCTAATACCTTGGGACAGGCCTTGTGGGATTTTTATATGTTTCAGATTCATATCTTAAAAAAGGTACATGCCGATCCGCATCCTGGGAATTTTTTGGTGTCTGAAGACAGTAAACTTATAGCGTTGGATTTTGGGTGTATGAAGGCGATACCCGATAATTTTTATCGCCCGTATTTTGAATTGGCAAAAAAAGAAAGTTTGGCCGATGATGCCTTTTTTGAAGAAAAATTATTCGAATTGGAAATATTGCGACAAGATGATAATGAGCAAGAACTGCAATTCTTTAGAGCTATGTTTCATGAAATGCTGAGTTTATTTACACAACCTTTCCATGGAGAGACCTTCGATTTTTCGGATGGCAAGTTTTTTGGTCAAATTGCCGCTTTGGGCGAACGGTATGCTAAAAACACACAACTTAAAAAATTGAACGCCAATAGGGGGTCTAAACACTTTATCTACATGAACCGTACGTTTTTTGGATTGTATAATTTAATGTTCGATTTAAAAGCGAAAAATATTAAAATCAATAATTTTCAAACCTCTTAAACGTATGAACCGTAGCTACGTCCCTTACGTATATCTACTATATTCCAATATTCTTCAGGTGATGGTTTTCTAAATAGGATATATTGCCTTGTTGGTTTTTAAAGGCACAAAAAAATTATCTTCTTGATAAAATGACTATAGCTAGAATTTAACGGGGATTTCTTTTTTTTAAGGCTACTATCCCTTAAAATATTTTTAAGGTAAAAGAAAGATAATCTAGTTTCCTTATCTATTTTACCCCTGACTATTTTGGAGGTAAAGAGAAGGATAGTCCTTTTGTAAAACAGTACTCCTGTTAATTTATGTTTAATTAATATTTAAAAAAGTTAAACATTTTGTAACTTTGTGTATAGTTTAATCCGAAAAATGATTTTAAATACAACATATCGCGATAAAGGGCACAGACCAATAATCAATGATTTGGTAGGCAAGCCTTTTTCTTTTATCGAAATTATTCGGCGGAAGGGAATAGGATCGAAGCGATTGGTCATTGAGGAAGTAAGTCCCAACCTTAGGCCCTATATGAATTTGGTTTCCGATATAAACTATGCAAATATAGAATTGCGTCCGTATGGCATTCTTATTTTTATCAACAAAGGGTTAAGTAATTATACTTGGGTTGTACCTTATTATCAGCTGGTAATTTATAAAATGAATTGCAGCAGTATCCATGCACAAGGGAGGTATGTACATTTTATGGTGAATAAAAATTTTAAAGAGAGTAAATCTTTTTTTAATAAATTATGGGACGCTAAAATAAACTTCGATATGAAATATAATTTCACTAACAATATGGATGATTTTTAGTAAGTTATGTTATTCGTTTAAATGTTTTTTTAATAAATTGTCGGTAAAACTATTGTAATTCAAAAAAAAGTATTATAATGGAAGGTTTATACTTATAGATTAGGGGAAAATATGAACTAAAAGTATGAATTTAATTTGTACGGTATTAAAATTGCACCCTAAGAAATAAGTGTAAAAAAGCGATGCTAAAGACTGTTAATATGACGGTCTAAAGAGTTGAAATCGTTTTGTAATATTAATAATAATTAAAAAATTTCCGAACAAAAAACTGTTTGAATTATGGATATAGTTACTAGGGCTCTCGAGTTTGAGCAAAGAAACAGAAGATCACTAACCACTAGTGAGCGTATTGAAATTTCCAGAGAGGCAAAGGAGTTAATCTTGGGTCTTAATGAAATTTATAAAAAAGAAAAGGACGCTCAAATCATGGAGATCATGAAGCGCCTAACTTCAATAAAACAAAAGATAGAGAAGCGTTTAAAAGGGCCATCTACCATTTAAGGAAAATTGGCTATTTCACAATCTTAGGTTAGGACCGTTCTTAACATCGGCTATTTTTAAATATAATAGCTGTAGGTGGTGTGCTGTTGCTTTTTTACGGTGTTTTGGTCAAATAAAACCTTAAAAAGCTTGATTTTCTACATTAAAATCCGCCTCCATTTGGAGGCGGATTTTTTTATGTTGCTGATTCTTAGGAGTTGATTTTTAAGCGACAAAAAAGCGGTTATTTTTTTGGAAAATACTTGGGATATTTTGTGAAAACTTTCCTATGTTTGCAACCTAATAAATTTCGGGATGTAGCGCAGCCCGGTAGCGCACACGGCTGGGGGCCGTGGGGTCGCAGGTTCAAATCCTGTCATCCCGACTGAACAAAATAAAACGATATCAAAGCATTGTTAATCAATTGATTTTCAGTGCTTTAAGTTTTTAGTGATATCATCTAAAATCATTCAAAACCGTCTAAAATGGTATCTCCAGTGTTTCTTATGGGAATCAAAAAGTAGTGATTTTGTTGTAACTTTAAGTATCTTTTAAAGGCTGTTTTTCTTCGCCTTTTATAAGCTTTGTGTTTAACTTAAAGACTCGTAACATGCATGAAATCAATAGATTGTCGATCACTTTCTTCGCTAGAAGATGTAAAAAGGATCCCGAGAATAAAATAATCTATGCTCGTATCACATGTAATAAAACTAGGAGTGATTTTAGTTTAAACCGTGTCCTATCCGGGAATTTATGGGATAATCACCGATTAAGAGGGAAAGGATATTCTAGTTATGTACTATCCCTGAACAAGTATTTAGAGCTCATAGACTGGGAGACCATTGTCATTGGATTACCTACTAAATTAGTCCAAAAATTCTAACTAACTACTCAATTTTAATTCAAGGGCTCAAACAATACTTTGTACTACTTCTTTTTTCGCTTCCTTTTTTGAACCGTCAAAACCTTCCACGCCCCCGACCGTGGTATATTTCATTACATATTTTTTATTTGGATTAATACGTTGGTACGCAAATTGGCACATGACGGCCGCCTCGTGAAATCCGGAAAGAATCAATTTCAATTTACCTTCATAGGTATTGACATCACCAATTGCATATACCCCAGGAATATTGGTCTGATAATCCTTGGCGTTATTTACTTTTATGGCATTCCTCTGTATTTCCAAGCCCCAATTTCCGATAGGGCCTAATTTTGGTGATAATCCAAACAATGGAATAAAATAATCTACATCTAAAACAGTTTCACCTTTCGCTTTATCGTTATGTCTGATGGTTACTGCTTCCAATACTTTATTTCCCTCAACGCCCACAACTTCCGCTTCGGTAAACAATCGTACCTTGCCCAATTTGGCCAATTCGGATGCCTTTTCTACAGAATCTAATGCCCCCCTAAATTCTTTTCGTCTATGTACCAAAGAAACTTCGGAAGCTACGTCTGTTAAGAAAATAGCCCAGTCCAGAGCGGAATCGCCCCCTCCGGCAATGACCACTCTTTTATTGCGATATATTTCAGGATCTTTGATCATATAGGCTACTCCGGCATCTTCAAAATTAGCAATATTGGGAATTAAAGGCTTCCTAGGCTCAAAGGACCCCAAACCCCCAGCAATCACTACAACTGGAGCGTGATGCTTTGTCTCTTTGTTGGTCGTAACTATAAATGTTCCATCTTCCAGTTTCTCCAAAGTTTCGGCGCGTTCACCCAAGGTAAAACTAGGTTCAAAAGGTTTGATTTGTTCCAGAAGGTTGCTAACCAAATCCCCAGCCAAAATTTCCGGAAACGCCGGAATATCATAAATAGGTTTCTTAGGGTATATTTCGGAACATTGGCCTCCTGGCTGTGGCAACGCATCTATCAAATGGCATTTTAACTTTAATAGCCCAGCTTCAAAAACGGTGAAAAGTCCCGTAGGGCCAGCTCCAATAATCAGTATATCTGTTTTTATCATTTTTTATAAAATTTAAACCTTAAGCGTTAGATTGGCTGCTAAATTACAAGAGGCTTGCCCTACACCATACGCATCCCAATATTTTTCATTTGTAAGGTTTTTTCGACTAAAACTCAAATCGCCATGTAGGTTTCTCATAAAACAAAGTGAGATTGAAAACCGAATAAGATGGAGAACGGAAAAAATTGTTTTGCTTCATGGGCTTACATTAATTGTTGGGATTTTTGAACTTGTTTAAACTTACTTAAAAATTCATCAATAATTTTATGCGATGTCCAACTTATGTTTTGTCCATTTTCTAAATAAAAAGGCTACGTATAAAAGGTCTTCCAAGCGGTTTAGTTCGGATGTATTTACCTTTACGCAAAAATATAACAAGGGACTTGGACAGCATTTCTTTTTGTATTTTTATCCAACGCACTCATCGCAATTACAAGGTTTTGAACCTTGCTAAACTATGGTCAAAAATCACCTCAAATCCTCTTTAGTCATAAATATACCGACTGTATCGATTACTATTTGTAGAATACATTTTCGATTAGGGGCATTATTTAGCCTGTAAAATGCCCCGTAGTCAATTGCGTAGATCAAGTTCATATAATCCAAATCTTCATCTACATATTCTATGTCCTAAAAATAAAGACTGCCACATCGTGGGCGAATGAGTGTGTCCTTCCAGTATTAATTTTATTCCCAATCTTTTTTAAAAACATAGAAAATGGATATCATTATTCTACAGTAACCTCAATTTTACTAATTGCAGTAATTTTACCTCCTTCTACTTCTAGCCCTTGAGTTGCTGTTGCATCTGCAACAACAATATTATAGATATAGCTCCCCGTTTTAGTAGTTACACCTACATAAGCAGTTTTGCCATCATCGGACACATAATTATTTCTAGCTGTAATATCTATAATATTTTCATATAAAGGCATTCCAGTAACAGCCATATAAGATTTTGTGTATACATTAACAATTGCCAATTCTTTACCAGAACTCCAAAAACCTTTCTCTGAAACATTTAAAAGGGTAACTAAAAAATTGCCATTGCCCAAATACATATTTGCCGTTATATATTTCCCTCCTGATACTTCCTCTATATCAAAAAAATATGTAGAATCAAATTCTGTAGTACCACTTTTTATGCGGGTAATAGCTGAGGGCTTTGTTGAAGAAAACTCACTCTCTCCTTCTTCATTTATTGTCGTTGCAATTGAAGAAGAAAAAGCATAGGCATCGCCCTTTTCATCAACAGAAAGACCGTTTGTAAAATAACGTCCAATAGCACTTGTTCTACTGTCTGTAATTGTTTTTTCATACTTCATTTCCGGATAGGAATAGACAGCTATGTTTGCTTCATCGGGATAGTTGGTTCCATACCTGTCATCAGATGTACCCTTTATGGTAGCGTATGGTAAATAAACCTTGTTTCCGACCTGGGTAATCCAAGAAAAAAAAGCCATTTCTCCATTATCTTTATCTGCTAAATCTTGAACATTTATTTGTCCTTCAGCAACAAACTGTAGTAAATCAGTATCTAAACGATACCAACTTGCTATTGGGTTGTCTAAACTTCTAGCTGTTTTAATTAATAAAATATCATTGTCGACCGCCGCGAAGGCCTGTACGGTCTCCGATTGAAAGTCGGATAATTTTTCTAGTTCTCCTTCCGTATTAAGTTCATAGGTTGTAACAGCACCAGGGTTACCCTGTCCGTATAACAGGCTAAAGAACTTATTGTTATTTTGTACGTAATATCGATAAGTACCGTCTTGTTCTATTCCATTTCCCACGGTAGATATTTTCCCTTCTTTAAGGTCATCTACTGTCAAAATATAATCTGCCACGCCTTCTGAGGCAGTTGGTGTTGCGGTAATAATGTATTTTGAACTTGGCGTTTCTTCTCCAATAGGCTCTGTTGGTGTACCAGTTGGATTGTCATCATTGCTACATGATGCCATCAATGAAATAGCTGCAAATAAATTTAAATAAAGGTGTGTATTTTTCATAAAAAATATAATTTATTGATTAAAAAATGTACTTGTTTTTAGTATTTGTCTTGTAATTAGAAAAATGTATATTTTATTTTACCGGTAAAGCTTCGCCCCGGTTTTTGAAGACTAAAATTGTCATAAAGGGTTTTGTTTAGCATGTTTCTGCATTCTAGTGTTACCTGAAGATTTTTGGTAAATGAATAGGTTAAATTGATGTCATGTGAGATTTGTTCCGGGACATCTAACTTGCTGCTGCCCAAACTTGGCCAATACAAGTAAAAAGCGTGCACATATAAGGCATTATACCCGATGCTTAGTTGATGTTCTCTGTTCCAAAGGTTTGGGAATGTATAGCTTACATCAGCATTTCCGTATAAATATGGCATATTTGGGATACGGTCTTTATAAACGACACTTACCGTTGTTTGCCCATCTTCATACTTTGTATTATTGCGCAAATTTTGATAGGTCATGTTAGTGCCCATGGATAAACGGTTGTTAAATTGGTATCTAATTTCCCCTTCAATGCCTAAACTGGTAACACTACCCAAATTATCCATAATTTGCATGGTTTGGTTTGCATCAAGTCTGGGACGGATAAAATCTATAGCCTTTCTGAAAAAACCACTTGCATTAAAATTAAACTGATGGTTTTTTTTTGGATACCACCAAAAACTAGTGCCTAAATTATAATTGTCACTACTTTCAGGCTTTAAGTCTAAATTGCCACGAAGGTTTATAACATCCCCAAAAAGCTCATCAGATCCTGGTAATCTATAGCTTTTTTCATAGGAAATCTTCAACTGTAAATTTTCGTTCATAAAATGTGTAACGGCCAAACCATAACCTGTAGATTTAAATTTGTTTGTCTGGTTCCTATAGGCCACGTCGCCATAATTCCCTGTTGGGTTATAGGGTTGAGCAAATTTATTTTTCTGACCATATTGTTTTAAGAAAAGAGAGGCGTTCCAATTTTTGTTTTTATAATCATACCCTAATCCTATAATGTTTTTTTGCGTTTTTTTTGGTTGTTCGTAGGTCTCATTATCGTGGTCTAACTCGTTATGCCCAACTCTATCAAAGGTGTTAAAGGTATTGCTCAGTACCACATTGTGATGTTCGCTAATTTTATAGCTCAAATTGGCTGTAGAAACACCTGCATTGTTTTTATAGTTGTAGCGGGAATAGGACCGTTCCCCACCGGGGGTATCATATTCTTTATAGTCGCCAAACCAATTGTAGCGTCTATTGATCGTATCTATATTTTTTTCTTGACCCAAATTGAGATTTGCATTAAACCTAAAATCCAAACCGTTAATGAAAAGATCGTCTTTTTTATACTTTACACTTGGCATGATAATAGTACCTTTTCTATGCCAAGTTCCAAAAACACTTACTATACGTGCACCAGTCTGTATTTCTCTGTAATTTTGTCCCAATGTAATACCAAATAGCAGTTGATCGGCAAAGCTTTTGTTTACCACGCCCATATTAAAAAGTACAGATTCGTTGTGGTACGTGTCATGGAAACGTTTTACGGTTTGATCGGGAAAATATTCCCCTGTAGTAAGATCCGCAACATCCACATTCACTTTATAATTATTGTCGGAATAATTTTGAAAGGCATTTATTTGAGCCGTAAATCCAGATTTGCCAACGTAAATTGCGTTTATAGAAGATCGGTGTGTATTAAAAGAACCATAGGAATATGAAGCTTCTAAATGATTTTTCTTATAGGTATTTGTGATAATATTAATTGCCCCCCCTAGAGCATCAGAACCTAAACCGATAGGGACAACCCCTTTATAAACCTCTATGCGCTCTGCTAGGCTTATGGGAATATTGTTGATCTGAAAGGAAGAACCAAAATTATCCATAGGCACCCCATCAATAAAAAATCGTATTTGGTTTCCTTTAAACCCATTAAGTGAAAAACTCATTTGTGAGCCCACGCCACCACTTTCTCGTACACGAACTCCTGAGACACGATCTAAAGCGTGCCCAAGATCTAATGATGTATTGTGTAGTTTTTTAGCGTCTACCACACTTACGTTATAGGCGCGTTCCTTTACTTGTTGAACGACACTCTTTCCCGTTACAATGACCTCTTCAAGATCAACATTGTTCTCTTCTATGGAAATATTAACTGTATATGAAGAGCCCTTTTTCAAGCTCAGTTTATGTAAAACGGTCGTATATCCCAAATATGAAACTTGCAATACGTGTTCCCCATAAAACTCCCCAATCAACTCAAATGAACCATCTGCTTCGGTTATTGCACCGGTGTTCGTACTCTGTAGCAGTACCGTAGCACCAAAAACAGAACTGCCGTCTACCTCTGTAATTAATCCCGATATTTTTGTTTTTAAAGATTGACCTGTTGCCTTTGATGAAAACAAAAAACAAACAAGAATGAATAACGGAGGAACATATTTTTTTAGGAACATATTTTATGAATACTTGGTTAGTAGTGAGAAATCTTTTTCTGTTCTAAATATTTATATTTAGAATTATTCTAAATAACATTAAGGTGCAAAAGTACCTTGAATAGCATTGAAATATTGTACGCTAAGCGGATAAAAATGTACGTAAAACGGATTTTTACTAAGGAACTTGGACTTTCGAGCTTTTTGTTGACTTCAGTCCTTTTTTTCGGGAATTTTCCATCAATTTATTGTTCAGGCGGTTTTTTCTTAGCTTCATCAAAACAGCAAAAGCAGTTAGAGACAAGGCAACCCAGAATGAATCCACCACAAATATTTGGCTATACCCTTTGGACCATGAAACCCATAGCCAATTGCCAGTAACAAGACCATTGGTTATAGGAACAAACAGCCCCAATAGCCCACCAAGCAGTAAACTTACCGTATTGGTATACCGATCGTTCCTTTTGAAGAGAAAGAGGATGATAAAGGCCAACCACCCCCAAAAGAAAACCTTATAGAGGAAAGTCATTCGTGAAGGATCAGTCCCAGTCGTAAAGAGCTTCATTGCTATAAATGCTATTGCAGTTATAGGATAAAGACTAAGGCAAATGGCCATGTACGCATGTACGAGCCATTTATTAAAGCGTTGCTTTGCTATGGAAACGGACTTATTTTTACGTGCCACAAGCCAAATTAAAACTCCTGAAAGGATGACAAAGCAAGTTATAAAACCAAGTATAAGATATACCAGTTTTATACCGTAACCGCCAAAATCGCCATAGTGTAGCCTTCTTAATAAATTGGGAGCACCTTCTGCGTAAGAAATATTGTTATATGGATCCTTTTGGTTTACCAGCTTACCATCACGAACACGATAGGTTAAATATCCTGTGCCCAATAATTTTTCGGAATATAAAGGCGATCCCGATACTTTTATATGCATATTGGTATCTCCGTAATTAAAAACCTGCAATCCGTTCAATTGTAACTCAGGCCAACGAACTAAAATACTATCTACAAACTGGGCGATGTTTGTTTCTTTGTCCAACCTATTTCCGTCAAACTTATATTCCACAGCCTTATCGTATTCCATTGCCTGTTGTAGTTTTTTACCGTCGCCCTCGAACATAATAGCCTCAACGGGTGGTAGCATAATGGTGTACCCTATGATAAGATAGGCGCCGGTAAGGGCGAAGACAAATTGATACGGCAAACCTATCATCCCTAGAGCTATATGGGCATCCGTCCAAATAGTTTTCCATTTTGCCTTTGGCCGGAATACGTAAAATCCTTGAATAATTTTCTTCCAATGGATTATGACTCCCGTAACCACGGCAAAGAGAAAGAAGAATGCCACTAATCCTGCCAAGAAATACCCAGAGCGCCCAACAAGGTTTAGCTGAGCAAAAAAATGTAAGCGATAAAAAAACTCTCCTAATGAATAGTTGGAGGCATAATCGTTTTTTTGAAAACTATCCATGTCCAAATAAAAGAAATTACCTCTACGACCTTTGTGGGGCGTATCTTTTATAGTGGAGTCTTTTGATTGTGTCACCGAAGCCCCCACCCGTCGTTCAAAATAACGATGCGAGAAACTAATATCACGCCCATAGAGGTCTTGCTCTTTGCTCAGTGCTTTTAGCGCGCCATCAAAATCCGCTTGGTTAAAATAGTCCTTTCTTATGGGCTCGTTTCGTTCCCAAGCATTGATCTCATCACGGAGAAAGGAAATAGAACCCGTAAAGAAAATTACATATAGTGCCGCGCTAATGATGATACCACTTATGGTGTGTGTATGAAAAATGATATTATAAGTCCGTTGTGCCATATTTTTATTTAAAAAGGGTTGGATTCAAATAAATAAGTATTCCCATTATAAAGGTCAACAAGAGGTAAATACACCAAGTTTTCCAACCGTTTTTTGCTAAAAAAGCTAAAATGAGCAGGGCCAACCAAAGTGCGAAACCGACAAATTGAAGGGTAATAATGGCATTGACAGGGTTCCACCACTGTATCAATAGCATATGAAATGTTTGGGTTACCAAATATCCACCTATGAAACCGGCCGATATCTTTGCAAAACGCTGCCAAGGAGATTTTGTCAAATGTTTTCTGTTTGCCGGCATCTTAGGTCTGATTTATTTCAATTAAAAACAAGACCAAGGCCAAGATTACAGTTCGCTTCAGGGTAAAAAAATGTAATGGTGAAACCAAAACTATTAAACTTCCAAAAGTCATTAGTATGACCGAATATGATAAAAGTCCGGAAGTCCACCCTAAACAGTAAACAGTACAGGTTAGTCCTAACAGTAGGAGCAGTAAACCGCTAATTTTTGTTCTTTTTGGTTTTTGTTTTGCCCATACAAGCAGAAAATCATTTGTCAATTGTGCCCTTTTGGAGGTCAGGTAATTGAGATAAAAACCTATAAAGGTGAAGCAAATTGCTAAGGTTACCATTGTATTTTACTTGTTTTTCTTAGACTATTGAAAGAGGGGGGCGTTTATCGATCTTATTCGGGTAGGTCTACCAATAAAGTAATTACCCTTATTTTTTTAGTAATGTCGTTATTTGAAACTTCTTCTGTTTTAAAGCCTTCTAAAAAATATACACCCGGCCATTTTGCATCAAAAGTGCTCATACCATGTTCATTGGTCTCTATAGCTTTTTGCCAACCATTTGGTGCAAATACGGTCACTTTATTTTTTGCAATTGGTTCGTTTCCGTCGTGAACAAAAATTGAAACTTCTGATTGTTTTCCTTTTTTGGCAATTTTGTAATCTATGAAAAGTTCATCTTTAGTGAAGTTGGTATCAAAACTGGATGGCGATTTTAGCGTACCTACCTTGACCGAGGCAGAAGCATTGAATTGATATTGAGTATCACCCACTAGTTGAGCTACATTATGGCTAATAGACAGCTTATAGTCCCCAATGACTAGAGGCGTAAAAGAAGAAGAAAAAGAATCTTCATCTTTTTTTACATCCAATTGCTTACGCGTACCATTGGGTAGAGTTAACCATAATGTGAAATTTGAGGTGTCTGACCACCAATTAACAATGATCTCACGTTCGTCATTAGGTTCAGCATAAAAAATGGTTATTTCATGTTCTTTATTAACTTCTGCTTGGGCCTTAGTTTGTATCCAAAGAGCATGTGCAAAAAGATTTTGACCCCAAGTTAAAAACAACGCGAAGAATACTATCCGATTTATTGATGACATATTTAAAAAATTATTTAGATTGAATATAAATAGATTGCGAATGTAGTACGCCATTCGCATGAAAATAGTACGTCAAACGGATAAAATTATACGCGAAACGGAATTTCTTAAATTCCTTTTTAGATATGTTAATACGGGTTACAGAGCATATTCAATGTGTCCGAGCACTTTAAGCCTATTTTGTAGAAATAATCTCAAATACTCCATTTATTTGTATTTAGACTAAATATAAATAAAATTATATATTTGCTTCTACCATAATGAGAGTATGAAGCATATTGACCATAAACATACAATTAAGAAAGACCTAAAAAACCATATTTCTGTGATATCGGGCAGAACGACCGAGAGTCATTTTAAACAGGGAGAACAGACTAAAAAAAATGATGAATCAGATGTCTTTGATATAAATTCCAAAATTGTTTATGAAGATTTTCTGTTGAATTTTAAAGAAATAATATTTGATTATTTTAAGATTGCTTCAGGAATTCTAACATCAACTAAAGACGTTCATGTAGATTGCACTTTTATTGGCGAAACGGTACAAATGGTATTTCTACTTAAAGGTAATTATACTATAGAAATTTTAGGTAAATCTAGCTCATTTACTGCACATGAATGTAATATCTTTTTTGGTATTGAAACTGAGTGTAAAGCCCTTATTTCTAAAGGAGAACACCATATTTTTTTAATAGATATTCAAAAAGAATTCTTTATCAAATTTTTTCCAAAACACGAAAAATTTATTGATTTCAGACAGCAAATTGAGAACTATGAAAATGGTTATATCAGAAAACAAAATTTGCCAATTACCTCTGAAATGTTAACCCTAATTAACTTGATCATAGATTGTAAATGGAAGGGGCATTTTCGTAAAATATATGTACACTCTAAGGTTATGGAGCTTTTGTTTTTACAGCTCAACATATTAAGCTTGGATCTAAAACCGAATGAGCCCGTAACTCCTTGTAACATAGTTAAGATGGAAATAGCTTTAAATTACCTATCTAAGAACTATAGGAATCCTGGAACCTTAAAAGAGCTATCAAAAAAAATAGGAACTAATGAGTTTTTGTTGAAACGGGATTTTAAAATCCTTTTCGGTACTACCGTTTTTGGATATGTATCTGAAGTACGTATGAAAAAAGCCAAAGAACTACTTTTAAAAAGTAAATATTCCATTAGTCAAATTTCAGATGAAGTAGGCTATAAAAATCCACAACACTTCTCGACTGCCTTCAAACGCAAATTCGGAATTTGTCCAAGTAGTATACGGTAAAGATCAACTGTAAATCTAAGAATTGCTTTTTGGTGGTCAAGTAAAATATGAAGAATAACATAAATATTATAATTATGTGCCATAAAACAAAGGTCTTGAACCAAACCAAAAAAGGATCCTAGTATCATGTTCAACATGCAAATTATTTCATTTGACATTCTGTCATTTTTACCTTGAATTTTCGAGGGAGGAGTTATCCCATTTTGGTAATTTCCTAAAGCAAATTAAACCAGGTTATTGGGACACCAAATATTGCAGTTGCACCATGAAAAGAAAAACACTCATTTCCACTGTATCCATCCCACGAACCACCTCGTGTATGACAGATTAATCCTTCTAAGTTCTTCTTTCTGTAGTAGGTTTTTCTCTTTTTAAGATCTGCGTTTTCTCCAAAGAAATGCCCAGCGTTGAACAAGAACCCTATAATGAAAATGACTCCTAGGATAATTGGAAAGATGGTTCTGATGGTGTCGGAAACATCGTTTACAGAATCTTCTATGCCCCCAATCTGAGCAAAAGACGGTGCCGTTGCCAAGAGCAACAGTACAATTGATTTGCTAATCTTTTTCATGATTATGTGGTTTTGAAGCCGACCCTATAGTATGGGAAGGACGACTTATGGATTATTGTTTATGGAATTTCTAAAGGATCGGCTTGAATGATGGGAATCGAATAAATTTTAATATTCTAAAGTGTTAAAAATTAACATATTGGAAGTGAATTGTAGAAATCGATGAATATTGTGCAACACGCATTAAATATTCACCGAGTTATGAAGCGGTTTTTGACGATTTGTTTTTGCTTTGGATTGTTCCTTGGTTGGAGCTTTGCTATTGGACAAGAAAAAAATGGTCCAATAATAATCTTGGACCCTGGACATGGGGGATTAGATTATGGGGCGGTAGGGGTGAATGGGGTAAGGGAAAAGGATATTGTTCTTGCAGTAGGGAAGGAGGTTCTACGCTTGAACAAGGAGCTATATGGCAATCAACTTAATATATATTTAACTAGGTATTCTGACACCTTAATTTGGTTAGGCCATCGGGCTAAATTAGCAAAAGCTTTACGGGCAAATCTTTTTGTATCTATCCACTGTAATCAGGCAACGAGGAAAAAGCACAAGGTGTTGAAGTCTTTATACAATATCCCCACATAAAAATGGATACCAAACTTCTATTACATTCGGAAAATTTGGCGAGAACAATTTTATTGGAGTTCGACAACTCCTTGGGCTTTAAAATCAGGGGTAGAAAGTATGCCAATTTTCAAGTTCTCAGGGATACCCAATTTACATGTCCGGCCGTTCTTTTGGAAGTTGGATTTTTGTCCAATCGAGTATTTCTGGGTATGACATGGCTATCCTTCAAGCTTTGGTAGAGGTTGTTGGTAAGTCTTAGGAAGGGTGAAATTTAAAAATAAATCATTCTTAGGTGATGATTTATTTCGACACATAAATTAAACTTACAGGTTTTACGGGATAATGGCGATTAGACAGAGTTTAATTTATAGATCCTTATAATTATCCTTACGCAAATTTTTTACTTTTCATACCAAAGATCAACATCATTACCAACTCGTACTTTTTGCCTAATTTTTCTCGTAGAATTCCAAATGCCTTTGTTATTTGATTTTCGACAGTTTTACTGGAAATGACTAAATATTCTGCAATTTCAATATTATCCAATCCTTCCTTCTTGCTTAAAAGAAATATCTGTTTGCATTTTGGAGGAAGTTCATTTATTGCTTCCATTACCTTGTTCATTATTTTTTCAGTTCCTTCAGTCTCTGGCTCCAACTCAAATTGTAAAAGGGTGTCCATATACAATTTCTCTAACGCTAATAAGGATTTAGCACTTCTGTATTGATCTATAAATTCATTGTAGACAGCACGGTACATAAACCCCTTGATTGAAAAATTATTCCTTAGACTTTTTCTTTTTACCCAGATTTTTACAAAGACATTCTGTACAATATCCTGGGCCTTTATGGGATCGTTTATCAAACTGTTAGCATAAACACAAAGCCTGTGGTTATAGTTTTCCACTAAAAAGGAAAAAGCCCTTTGATTGCCTTTTTCCAGCTGTTCAATTAAAACTGAATTGACGCTAAAATCCCACTTCATAAACAAACTTTAAAAAATATAAATATTCAAATATGTGATTTTTTTTTCAGAAATAATAGGGGATAGCAAAAATAGCTCCGTATTGTTTGTAGAATTAATGAATTATGAAGCTTAATCATATTGACCACTTAATAGTGAAGTATCTAAATCATTCTATTAATAAAGATGAATTGGATGAGTTGAATTCTTTATTGGAACAACCGGAAAACAAGGAGATTTTTAAAGATTATGCAAAAATAAATTATTCAATAGATTATAAATTGAGGAATTATAGGGCGGAAAATGTTAAAAAATATTTACAGGATAGAATAAGGAAAGATAATAATGTTTTTTCTAGAGGAAGATTTTTAAGGGTTTCTAAATATGCTGCAATATTAGTATTAGCAGTCGGTACTTTATTAATTTTTCAAAAGGATAATGCTATACAAACCACTTCAGAGCCGTTTCATAAGGAACATAAGATAACCCTAGAGATGGAAAACGGACGATCCGTTATCCTACAAGAAGAGGCTACCCAAGATATTATTTCAGAAAAAGGGGAAGTTATTGGAAAGCAAATAAAACAGGGCATTCAATTTAAGGATGCTGAACTTTCAGAACTGGTTTACAATACACTCAAGGTGCCTTATGGTAAAAAGTTTCAAGTGACCCTTTCCGATGGAACAAAAGTATTTTTAAACTCGGGTTCAAGTATGAAATTCCCAGTAAAATTTATAAAAGGTGCTAACCGAACAGTTTTTTTGACGGGAGAAGCATTTTTTGAAGTGGCAAAAAATAAGGACCCCTTCATTGTAAGTGCCAATAATGCTAAAATTAGGGCGCTGGGAACTGCATTTAACGTGAGTGCATACCCTGGAGAAAAAGATGTTAGTACCGTTTTGGTTGAGGGATCGGTGGGTATTTACCGATATAAAGAGCAGTTTTCAAAGGAGCATTCAACTGTTTTAGAGCCAGATCATATGGCAATATGGAACAAGGAGAAAAAGGAGGTCATTGTAAAAGTTGTTGATGTAGAAATGTACACCGCCTGGGTGTCAGGAAAGATGATTTTTCGAAATACTCCCTTTAAAATCATTCGCAAAAAATTGGAAAGGCATTACAATATCCAAATTATTAATAATAACCGAGAACTTGATGAGAAAGTCTATAATGCTGTCTTTGATGTTGAGACGATAAGAGAGGTTATGCAAACTTTGGATGAAAGCTTTAGTATTAAATACACAATCGAGAATAATAAAATAATTATTGAATAACCTTAAAACCAACGAAATGAAGAACTGAAAAGAAATGAGTATCGATCATGAAACTATTTAATTTTTAAGAAACCGGGAAACGCTTGGAACATTCCCCGGAAAATTAAATAGTTAAAAGAACTAAATTTTTAACCAAAAAATCAAACAAAGGTATGAAAAAACTATTAAAACAGGAGTGTCATTCTATTGGCATTCCTAAATTCAACTTAAAGGTGAAATTAACGACATTTTTATTTTTGGTTGTATTGATGCAGAGCCAAGCAAATTCGTATTCACAAAATACCAAAATATCATTGAACCTCAATGATGTTACTATTCAAAGTGTTTTGGATGAAATTGAATCTAAAACAAAATTTAAATTTTTCGTAGATACCGATATTATTGATCTAGCGAAAAAAGTTTCTGTAACTGAAAAGGAAAAGCGAATTTCTAACGTTTTGGAAAAATTATTTGAAGGTACCAATATTGTTTTTAAGGTCGTTGGGAAACAAATTGTTTTAAAGCCTGATCCTTCAAAAATAATTACTCCTCAAATACCAAATAATTCTAAATCCGAAATAGAATTGCCACAGAAAACTATTTCTGGTACGGTAACGGATGAAGAAAATATTCCATTATCTGGGGCTTCGATTGTAATTAAGGGTAGTACTACTGGTGTAGCTGCCGATTTTGATGGAAATTTTAGTATTCAGGCATCAATGGGTGATATCCTTGATGTATCTTATATTGGTTATAACTCAAAGGAGGTAAAAGTCACTAATCAAACAGAATTGACAATTGTTCTTACTGCTTCGAATGAATTAGATGAAGTCGTCGTGGTAGGTTATGGATCTAAAAAGCGTACTGATATTACTGGATCTATCGCTAGTGTTTCTGTGGAAAAAGAAATCGGGAAACGTCCTGTAGCTAATATTAATCAAATGTTACAAGGTAATGTAGCTAACTTTAATGTTTCAGTGGGTAGTAATGGAGGTGAGCCTGGTGCTGCAGTTAACCTTAATATAAGGGGATCTGGGACATTAACAGGAAACGGAGGGCAACCATATGTGCTTCTTGACGGATTACCAATAGATGTATCTGATATGAATGCCATTAATCCTTATGATGTTGAAGATGTTACAGTATTAAAGGATGCGGCAGCAGCAGCTATTTATGGTTCTAGGGGAGCTTTTGGTGTTATATTAATTACAACCAAAAAGGGTAAGAAAGGAAAAGTTCAGGTAGAGTATTCTAATAATGTTGCTACCTCAAAGCCTACAAACCTTCCTAAAATAGCGAATAGTATTGAATGGGCTAAGGCGTATAATGATGGTGCGTCAAATGATGGATCAGCACCTGTGTTTACTGAAGATGAATTACAGGATATATTGGACTATAGAGCAGGTGTACTTACAGTTGATACAGCACCAGCTGTTGGTTCTGATAGCTGGAGAACTTATCATGATGGCTTCGCAGATTATAATTGGTATGATGTTATTTTTAAGGATAGTGCACCTAGGCAACAACATAGACTTAGTATTAGTGGAGGTGGAGAAAAATCAAAGTTTTATGTTTCGGGAAATTATTTTGAACAATTAGGCAATATGAATTTTGCAAATGAGCAATATGGCCGTTATAACTTTACTTTTAACTTTGAAACAGAAGCTACTGATTGGTTAAAATTTGATATATCAACAAAATATTCTTTAGAAGAACAGCGACTTCCAAGTGGTGGATTTGCAGGTTTTAACAAAGATGTTCTTTACCACCAAATTGCAAGAATGTGGCCAATGATGCCTTTATATTATCCTGATGACCCCGATAGAATCCTGAATTTAGATATTTTACGCATAAGGGATTCCGGACATGATATTGATATTACAGGAAATACAATTTTACAAGGCGGGGTAGAAATAGAACCAATAGAAAATTGGATAACAAGAGTGCGATATAACTATAGTGTACGAAACTTTAAGAATGAAAGACTGGAATTAAGAAATTTTATTGTCCAACCAAGTGGAAGACAACAAAATATAGGACATAGTTTAGATGAAATTAGTCGATTCTTCTCTGAAAGAAAAACACAAGTTTTAAATGCTACATCAAACTATAAATTGGCTGTCGAAAATCATAATATTGATGTATTAGTTGGTGCAGAATCCAGATTGACAGAAAATATTGGTCTTTTTGGTAGAGGAAGTCAACTAATTACCACTAATGTGCCCACTCTTTCAACGGTTGTTGGTGATGAGGTAGCCTCTGATAACCTTAGCCATTTTGCTACTCGTGGTTTTTTCACAAGTATATCATACAACTATGATGAGAAGTATTTTGTTGAAGGGAAAATCAGAATTGATGAAAGTTCATATTTTAGTGAAGGAAAGCGAAAAGGTGCGTTTCCCGGAATTTCAGCAGGATATATAATTTCTAATGAAGATTTTTGGTCTCCGTTAAAAAATACAGTAAACTATTTAAAACTAAGAGGATCATGGGGGCAATTAGGGAATCATGACCCTGATTTGGCTAATCGGTTTGTAGAGTTGATGGGTACAGGACTGTCTTCTTATCTTATTAATGGCGTTAGGCCAAATATAGTTACCGCACCAGGACTTATAAGTCCGGATTTAACATGGGAGACAGTGACTTCTTATAATTTTGGATTTGATGCGGCGTTATTTAATAATAAATTAAACCTTAGTCTAGAAGGGTTTAATAGAACTACTTCAGATATGATTGGTCCTGCTCTGGCATTACCTACTGCATTGGGTACCGCTGCTCCTGTTGAAAATAATGCTGAACTGGAAACCAAAGGTTGGGAGTTCTCAGCAAAATACCAAGATAACGTAGGAGATTTTACATATGGCATTGGTGTAAATATTGGTGATAACCAATCTAAAGTAACTAAATATACTAACCCTACGGGGATTTTAAGCACTTGGTACGAAGGTAGAAAGCTTGGTGAGATATGGGGGTTTGAAACAGTCGGGATATTTCAATCTCAGGAAGAAGCTGATAATGCACCTGATCAATCAAGATATTGGTCGTCATGGGGGGCTGGAGATATCCAATATGCCGATTTAGATGGTAATGGAGCTATAGAACCGGGAGCCAATACTTTAGAAGATCATGGAGATTTAAAGATTATAGGTAACTCAACACCAAGATATAACTACGGTGTTAATTTATCGGCAGGATATAAAGGTTTTGATTTGTCCGTATTGATTCAAGGTGTGGCCAAACGCGATATTATGTTTAGTAATAACACCAATTTATTTTGGGGCTACAGGGGTAGTTTTTGGCAAAACAGTATTACAAAAGCGTCTTTGGATTATTGGACTCCTGAAAATACGGATGCATATTTTCCAAAACCTTATATAAATAGTCAACATAGTAAAAATACCAGAGCTCAAACTAGATATTTGCAGGACGCTTCTTATACTAGAATTAAAAATATACAATTGTCCTATAGTTTTCCTAGCAGTATAACTTCTAAAATGGGATTGTCTAAATTTCAATTGTTCTTTAGTGGTGATAATCTTGTTACATGGACTAAACTAAATGAAAACTTTGACCCGGAAGCTACTGCTGGAGGTTTTGGTGGTGGAAAAGTATACCCACTTCAAAAAGTATTGTCTTTAGGAGTTAATATAGGAATTTAAAAAAAAACGTTATGAAAACAATAAAATTATTAGTCATTATTCTTTCTGCTACAATTTTTGGTTGCAGTGAGGAGTTTTTGGATCGTCCGGATTTGGACAGTATTAGTACAGATAGTTTTTGGAAAACTCCCAATGACTTGAATTTGTACATTACTCAATATTATACCGTATTTCCGGGTTGGGGTCCCAACCAGTATAGTGGTGGCATTTATTGGGAAGATTCTAATTCAGATAATATAGCACCAAATAATGTGAATTCACGTTTGGCTGGTTTCAATACCCTTGAGTCGAGTAATGGTAGTTGGAGTTTTAGCAGTGTTAGAACTATTAATATTTTTTTAAGCAAATATCAAGAGGTTCTTGATAACGGACATACAATGGACGACATAGCACAGTATGTCGGTGAAGGTCATTTCTTTAGGGCCTATTTTTATTATGATTTGCTAAGGAACTATGGAGATGTTCCTTGGTTTGGTGCATCTTTAGTGCCATCATCTGAAGAATTATATGCAGCGAGAGATCCGAGAAATGTTGTTGTGGATAATATTTTGGCCGATTTAGATAAAGCTATTGCTAATTTACCCTCAGGTCGTCAAAGTAATGGGAACCGTTTGTGTAAAGAGATAGCACTTTTATTCAAAGCTAGGGTAGCACTTTATGAAGGAACTTGGGAGAAGTATCATGCAGGCACACCTTTTACACCTGAGGACTCCAACCCTAATAAATATCTAAGTATTGCTCAGAATACAGCCGAATTGCTTATAAATGAGCCAGCGGATTTTGGGATTGCAAATAGTGGTAATCCATCATTCGATTATAGTACGTTGTTTAACCAAACAGATTATTCGAGCAATCCAGAAGTACTTATGTGGAGGAATTTTGATGTCAGTCAGGGTGTAGCTCATAATGGTCAGCGATATTTACCGAGAATTGGGGGAGGTCGAGGATTAACAAAAGAACTATTAGATCAATATTTATGTTCTGATGGGTTGCCAATTGGTTTAAGTCCTCTTTACCAAGGTGATCAAGGCTTAGAAAACCTTTCGACTAATCGGGATCCTCGTTTAAGTGAAACTGTGTTTTTGCCAGGTGACCCAATGCGCATTGATGCTACTGGTGCAGTTACTGAAACTTTTGAGAAGGCGCCATTAGGAGAAAGTGGAGATACTAATTGTCCTACTGGCTATATGATTTTCAAGGGTTCAAATTCAGATATTGTACATTTTCAAACACATTCGGGAACTACCTCTTCTCCTATATTTAGATTTGCAGAAGTTTTATTAATCTTGGCGGAAGCTAAAGCAGAACTGGGAACTATTACACAAAGTGATGTTGATAAAACAATCAATGTGCTTAGAGATAGAGCAGGAATGCCGGATTTAAATATTGAAAGTATTACGATAGATCCAAATTGGCAGTTCCCAAGTTTAAGCCCTTTGATTAATGAGATTAGAAGAGAACGACATATAGAACTTGCAGCCGAAGGTTATAGATTTGATGATATTTTGAGATGGGCAGCAGCAGATGAACTTATTGTTGGCAAAAGATTAAAAGGAATATTTTTTCAACAATCTGTGTTCCCTGATTTGGTGGTTGGAACAGATGTATTATTAGATGCAGATGGATATGTTGATTTATATCAAATGCAAGTTCCAAACGGCAATCAATTTGATGTGAACAGAGACTATTTGCTCCCCATTCCGCAAGAGCAATTAACTATTAATCCTAACCTTACTCAAAATCCAGGCTGGAATTTGTAGCTTTTCCTTAAAAAGTAGTAATGGGTTAATATGCTCATTACTGCTTTTTACTTGCCTATCAAATATTTTACATAGTACTAAAGAAGGGAAGTAAACATTTTTTATTAATCGTATTAAATCACTATCGTTTATTTGCTATAGATTTATTTTTGATTAATAGTGTAAAAATATTTTGTAGGTTGATTGTTAAGGGTTATCTGTTACGCGGAATTTTATTATAGCAAGGTATTTTAGGGTAATAATAATGGGGATAAGGTTTTAATGAAAAAGTTAAGTGAAATTAGGTCTTCCAAGTTAGGCTTTTTTTCATCCCATATCAGGATGATGGGGCAGAATCTAATTATCATGATTAGAATTATTAAAATTTATTTTGTTTATACGTGTCAAAACTAGAATACACCCAAGTTCAAAATCAAATATTTGAACAAAGCCATAAGCCTTTTCAGGTAGAAACCAGAGAGCTTCATTATGATTTAGAGGCTGGTGAGGCTTTAGTTAAAATTTTATTACCTACTATTTGTGGATCCGAGATCCATTCCATTAAAGGTAGATGTCAGGAAGACACTCCCAGTATTTTGGGGTATGGAGCCGTTGGTGATATTGTAGTGGTTAATTCTCGAGAAGGTTTTAAGGTTGGAGATCGGGTCACGTATACTATTGCAGATACTTATGGGCAGTGTCCACCATGTACAGAGTTAGGTTACAAAAAAAGTGAGAAAGTCTTTTTAAATATAGTTATGCTTCCTTTCATCAAGGCAGTGGGTTAAATGGATGCTATGCTTCAAATATTCTTATTAGTAAAGGTAACCTACATGGTTAATTGACTATTTGGCTGATCAGGCCTGAATCTATAAACTAGTTAAAATTAAATTATAATTAATATATAAAGATGAAAAAAAATATTAAAAATGTAACTAATGTTCTATCATTGTTTTGTTTGTTATTACTGTCAAGTTGTAGTGATAGACCCGATGAAATAAAATTAAAGGCTATTTCCAATCGTATTGTAATTATAGGTTTGGACGGGTTCAGTGTTCAGGGCTATAAAACGGCAGAAACACCTAACCTAGATCGTTTGTTCCAGGACGGAGTTTTATCCTTGACAACTAGAAATGTTATGCCTTCAGTCACTCTTCCAAATTGGACCTCACATTTAACAGGAAGTGGACCAGAACAGCATGGTGTTTTGAACAATGGTTGGAGATTGGATAATATAAAACTCCCTGCTATTGAGAAAGACCAGGATGGTTATTACCCCTCAGTTTTTAAATTGTTGAAAGATAGTATTCCGGGCATGCAAACGGCTTTTTATTATAATTGGAAGGAGTTGATAAATTCGATGAATCCAAAATATTTTGACGAATATGGGTTTGAAGAGAATGATGGGTATTTGAAAAATTACTCTAAGGCATTTAAGTTTATCAAAGAGAATAAAGACAAACCAACCTTGGTTTTCTTATACTCCGTACATACAGATCATGCGGGGCATGATTATGGTTGGATGTCTCCGGAATATATTAATTCTATAGAGGAAGTTGACGTACAAATTGGCAAATTTATGGATAAGATGGAGGAAGAAGGGCTTTATGATGAGACCAATTTTATGTTCTTCACAGACCATGGGGGAGATCCTGCAAAAGGACATGGTGGACTGACCCAGCAAGAATTGGAAGTGCCATGGGCAATTACTGGGCCTGGTATTCGAAAGGGAAAACTAACGGAACCTAATAACTCTGTTAACACTGCAACCACAATCGCTCATATGTTTGGTATAGAAAACATTCCGCTATCATGGACAGGAGAGGTTCCAATGTCTATTTTCGAGAGAACTGAAGAATAAAATCTAATTAAGTTTTTTTAATATGCCTGTTTATTTTGGTCGCTGTCAGAACTGTTTCGTTAAATTTTTGGATCCGTTTTAAACACGAATAGGCTTGACCTTGATATGGTTTTGCTCAGTAGAGTTAAAGAAAAGTATTGGTTAGAGGTTTGGGGAGTGTGAAAAAGGTATAAAAGTTTATCTAGATGGAGTTAAATTCTTTTTATAAATTTTATGGAAGAGTTGAGCTATTTCTATTTTAGGTTCAGGTATAAATTCTTGTTAGAATGTTTTTAACTTGAAGCATTAGGAAAAAAATAAAAGGGTTTGGTTGTATATATATTATTAATAAAATGAATGAAATAGAGGAAGTTGGTTGTTTTATAGTTTGTTTTAAAATCTATACTGTTGATCAATACTCCAATAATGTAAATATATAAGAATCTTCAGAACCATTAAAAGGAAAAAGAACTGGAAAAAGATAATTTTAAATCAGTCAGATTTTTCTGAATCTGGAAATTATATTAAGGAAAAATTCAAATAGATAATTGCAAAAAAAAATAATTAAAAAGAAAAATATAAAATGAAAGTACATTTTTTGTTGTTAATATCATTCTTTGTCAATGCAATAGGGGTTTCACAAGTTGCTCGAGAGTTACATAAGCAAGAAGTTTCTGAACAATTAAAAATCAATAAGGAAGAATTATTAGCTGATTATTACAAACTTTATAATGAACCTAGTCTGATTTCGAGAGGAAAAAACACTGTTTATAAGGGAGAATATCTACAAGCCATACAATTCCCTGTTGGTGGTATTGGCACAGGGAGTATTCAATACGATGGACAGGCTGTACCTCGCTATTGGCAAATTTTTAATAATATGGGGCATGATTTCATCCCAAATAGTTTTTTTGCAATTCGCACTAAGCAAAAAGGCAAGATTAAGGTAAGAGCATTGCAAACCAAAGAAGTTGGCTCTTTTAAACCAATGAAATCTTTAGAAGCTATTGGCAGGTTTCCATTTTTAGAATATATTTTTGATGATGATCTTCCAATAAAAGTTACGATGGAAATATTCAATCCATTTATACCAACCAATATTAAAGAATCTGGTATTCCTGCTGTTTTTTATGAGTTCACCATTAGCAATACATCAAGTGAAAAAGTATCGGTAAATCTCTTGACATCACAACAAAATGCAGTGGGGTTTTCTAAATTACCTCTTATAAATCACGAAAAATCATTTGCCGATAATTTTAACTTTAGTATTAATCGTAGACCTGTAAACGGCAATAATTTTGAGTATTATAAGGGAAATACAAACTCAATAGTATCAGAAAAAGGAGCCGAAATTTTGTTAATGGAAGGTAATGAACCTCGTGATAGTGAGCATTTCGGTGAAATGGCAATGGTCGTTTTTGGTAATGAAGAAAGAACAAAAGGGGTTGCGAGTTGGAATGACGAAATGGAACTCTATTCAACATTTGAAAAAATTGGTGAATTAAAAGGCAATTTAATAGCTGACAATAGTGATGAAGGCAGTACATTTACAGGTGCATTAAATACATCATTAACATTGAAACCTGGTGAAATTCGTAAAGTAAAAATGGCTTTGGTTTGGTTTTTTCCTAACGGTAGAAATGGTGGTAAAGCAGATAAATGGGATACTTGGGGAAACGGTGATTGGGAAGGTGATGGGAATTTTTACGCGAATCATTGGAAAAATATCATAGAACTCACAGATTATTTAAAAGAAAACCATGAAATATTGACCCGTAGAACCCGAAGTTTTACAAATTCGTTTTTTGAAACAAACTTACCGTATTGGTTAGTAGAACGTATTAGTAATCAGTTGGCTATACTTAAGAGTCGAACTATTTTTCATGATAAAAATGGATATGTAGGGTTATGGGAAGGAACTGGTGGGGTAGACGGTTCTTGTGCTGGAAATTGTAACCATGTTTGGCATTACGCCCAATCCCATGCAAGGTTATTCCCTGAGTTGGGAAGATCCATCAGAAATCAAACTTTTAACGGCATAAAGGAGAACGGTCAAATACCATATCGCCAACCTGCCGGTAGTGTTGCGTTTGATGGGCAATGTGGCGATATCTTAGGTGCTTATAGAGAGCATTTATTGTCTCCGGATAACACTTGGCTTAAAAGCCAATACCCTGCAATTAAAAAAGCGATGAACTATCTTGTGAATGGGTATGATGAGGATAAAGATGGATGGCTATCCGATACAGCCAAACACACAACATACGATGCTTCAATGTCAGGGAATCCGTCCTTTTTAAGCTCTTTATACTTAGCAGCTTTAAGAGCTAGTGAAAAAATGGCAATTATAATGGGAGATAACAAACAGGCAGAAGAATGGAAAAATATAGCCGATGCCTCAGCAAAATTACAATCAGAAAAGCTGTGGAACGGAGAATATTTTTACCAAATTCCTGGTGTAATACGTGCAACTGACTATGAAAATGCTTGTCATTCTGATCAGTTGTTGGGTCAATGGTGGGCAGATCAATTGGGTTTAGGAAGTATGTATCCCGATTATAAAATTATGTCCGCAAACGAGGCAATTTTAAAGTACAATTTTAAAAGTAATTTAACAAATCACGATCAAGGCCATAGAACCTTTGCCTTGCCAAATGAAGCGGGAATGGTAGTGAGTACTTGGCCAAACAAAGATAGAACTGAATACGCGTCGGGATATTCTAGCGAGGTGTGGTCCACTTTTGAATATACCATAGGGGCTTCCTTAATAAAATATAATAAAATTCGAGATGCGCTAACTATTTTACGGGCCGGTTTTAACCGTTATGATGGAAAATTAAGAACAGGTTATATAGGAGACTGGGGTAATTTTGGGTTCAGCGGAAATCCTTTCGGTGATGATGAATGTGGTCAGTTTTATGGAAGAGCACTCTCTATATGGTCAGTTCTATTAAGTGCTCAAGGTTTTGAGTACAATGGCCCGGAGCAAATAATTGGATTTGACCCAAAATGGAAACCAGACAATCATAATTCCTTCTTTTCTACTGCAGAAGGTTGGGGTAATTTTTCTCAAAAACGAAATGAAAGCACTCAAATAAATACTATCATTCTGGAATATGGGAAACTAAACCTTTCACAAATCAATTTAACAGTAGAAAGAGAGATTCAAGATAAGTTAAGTGTAACCATTAATGGTAAAGACATAAAATCAACATTTTATAAAAAAGGTGAAAGAGTAACAATTAATCTTGAGTCAGTTAGTTTACGCGAAAGGGATAAGGTTGAAATAACTATTAATTAATAAACATAATCACTAGTGGGCATTAAACTTTAGACTAAATTCTTTATAAATCGTTTCTGCGAGATTTTTTTTATAGGGTGACGATTTGAATCGGAAAATGTGATTTTTGTCAAAAAAAACATGAATCAAGGAAAATATGTCTTCGTTCAGATTACCGAGTTCCTGCCACGGAGGGTCTTCGACCATATCGTCAAATCCCATCAGGTAAACATGTACTTAAGGCACCTTACTTGTTGGAATCAGATGCTATGTATGGTATTTGTCTAACTGACCACAAGGGACAGTATGCGGACCTTATGTTTAGCTTGGAGGCCCATCGTGGTAAATATTATCATTTGGGGTTCGGGACTACCGTTTCGCGGCGCAAACTGGGGACCGCTAATAAAAAAAAGATTTTTAGGATCTTCCAGGAGTTCGACTATGTTCTTATCGACCAGGCCAGGAATAGCTATTACCGCGACGATTTCAAGGTCGCCCTAGAGGGCTATATTGGTAAGAGAGAACCTAATTTTTGGTGCAATGGACGGTAAGATATATGTGGTAAGGGCAGATACTGGACAGCTAGTGTGTAAAACTGCTTTAGGAGTCCCGGTGATTACTTCGGTAGCAGTTGTTAGGGATGGATTTTTTATATGTGACATTGCCAGAAATATTTACTTTTTTAAAGCAGACCAAAAAACAAAATAATTTTGAGGGTTTTAAGGTTGGCTTCATTGAATTTTGATATATATCATAATTATATTCCTAGATCATGGCGTTAAATTAGAATAATGCTGTTTCTAGACGAGAACTTAAAATTTTTTCTTAGAAAATTTAATTAAATAGAAATTGCACTAATAATGAGTTTAAGCAAAAAAAGTACTTTAACGATTACACTGCTAATTGCAACAAAAATACTTGCTCAAGAACCTGTTGTTCAAATTGATTTTGATATTCATGATAACTATTATCAAGGAATCAGTATTCCTGAGACCCCAGAGAATTTATTTGCTGCACAGCAACATTCATTTTCTGAAGGATTGGAAGGTAGAGCTATAGATTTCTCTGAGGACGGCACTATTAGAATGCCCTTAAAGCTGAAGCCAGAATTTGAACTAGAATACCATGCCGATATTTCTTTAACGGTTGAATTATGGGTAAAGACCAAGGCAGATGCTGGGCAAGGGACCCCTATTGCAGGAAATAAGAAGGATAAAAAATCCAAAAATAAGGGTTGGTTAATTTATGCCGAGGAAGATGGCAGTTGGTCACTCTTCATAAGTGATGGTAAGCTTCAACAAATTTACAATCCCACGGTAAAGCGTCAAAAAATTAATGATGGGAATTGGCATCAAATTGCCTTTACTATTGACAGGATTAAGGATGAAATATGGATGTATTTTGACGGTGTTAACGTTGCTATTTATAACGCAAGTGGACTAAAAGATTTGAAAAGTAATCTAGAGACTACTTTTGCTGGAACTTCGGCTCGTTGGGAATATTTTGGGCAATGGGAGGCCTTTAATGGGTATATGGATGACATATCTGTTTGGAAGGCAGTACTGCCATCTGTGAAAATATCAGAGAACTATCAAAAGTATTTTCAACAAAAAAAGAAAGAGTATCCAGTAAATGAACTAAAAATACTTACGTGGAATATATGGCAAGGGGGAAAACGATTTGGGAAAGAGGTAGGTTTAAACCGGGTAATAAACATCATTAAAGATGCTAACCCTGATGTGGTTACACTTATAGAAACCTATGGTTCTGGTGAAAAAATTGCGGATGCACTAGGATATCATTTTTATTTAATAAGTTCCAATCTTTCGATTATGAGTCGTTTTCCTATTAAGAAGACCATTAAAGCATTTAAATCGTTCAATTTTGGTGGTGTTGTATTACAAGTGGATCAAGACAAAGAAATTGCTATCTTAGACACTTGGTTACATTATTTACCAGATTACCACAGTAATATTATAAAGGGAGAGATAACTTCGGAAGAACTAGTAAGAGAAGAAGCAGATACCCGATTAAATGAAATAAATCAGATATTAAGAGAAATAAAACCGGTTTTGGACAATGCGGATAAAACACCAATTATTATGGCTGGTGATTTTAACACCAACTCACATTTAGATTGGACGGAAGCAACCAAAGATGCCCATTTAGGTTATGTTGTAGAATGGCCTGTGACAAAGGTTATGCAAAACTATGGATTTACGGATAGTTATAGAGAATTGAATCCAAATCCCTTAACTAATCCAGGGTATTCAGCCTGGCCTTACAGTAGTCGTTTTGGACAACGCTATGTGGAGAGCAGAATAGATTATGTTTTTTATAAAGGAAGTAATATTCGAGCCTTAGAATCTAAAGTAGTAAACTATCACCCTATTATGTTTCCGTCAGACCACGCCGCCTTTTTAACTGTTTTTCAATTGAATTAAATGAGAATTAACTTTATAAATACGGTTCTAATTTTGACTGTTTTATTGTTACTACTGTGTTTAGGTTGCAAAAACACGTCTACTACCTTAGAGAGCTCCAAGCCTACTGCCTTAAAAATAATGACCTGGAACATTTGGGGGAGATATAATTTGCAGCCACGTTATACAATAAAAGGTAAGACAGCTCAAAAGAGAGTGATAGATATTATACAGGAAAGTGAGGCAGATATTATTACGATGACCGAAACGTACGGTTCTGCACAAGCAATCTCAGAGGCATTAAATTTTTACTATTATACGCCTTCACCAGATGCTAACCTAACTATTTTTAGCAGATATCCTTTAGAAGATTTTGGAAACTTAGACGGTTTATCACCTTTTTCTTTTATTGTTTCGACTGCTATTCTCCCGGGTAATCAGAAAGTTAGGGTCTATAATATATGGTTAACTAGTGGCGGCAGACATATTGTAGCGATTAAGGATAAAAACCTCTCCGATGCTGACTTTAATAATGGAGATGAAAATCGTTTTGAACATATTCAACAGTTACTTCAACATAAAGAATTTAAAAAAGATTTAGCCAATAAAGATCAGGTTCCATTAATTGTTGCTGGAGATTTCAACTGTGTTTCTCATTTGGATTTTACGGAGGAAACAATAGCTAATGGGTTGAACTTTAATAGAATGGTTGCCAATAAAACTTCTATAGCTATGGCCAGTGCCGGTTTTACCGATACATATAGATCAACCAACCCTATAATTACTCAAGAAACTTTGGGGTATACTTGGACTACTGTTGGGTTCGAATTTACGTATGAATCTGACATGGGCTTTGTACCCATTAAAACGGATACAAATCCTGAACCCGAATACAGAAACCCTTTTGCTAGAATAGATTTTATATATAGCACCGGCGAAAATATTCTCCCCCTTAATTCTAAAACCATTGTTCATCATAGTTCTAATTTAAATAGGAGTTTTCCAGAATTCCCATCCGATCACGGGGCGGTGTTAACGACTTTTCAAATAAATCAAAATAAATGAATTCAAGATATTCTGTTTTAATCTTTTTCTTTGGTATTACGAGTGTTGTTTTTTCGCAAGAAAACTTAGGTGTATTCACTTTTAATATTTGGGATCCTGCTGATATCCCATTTTGGGATAAACATACTAATGGCTACCCGGTTGATAAATTGGTAAATTACGTCTCGGAAGATAACGCGGATGTTTTATTTGCTGGTGATTTCAACAGTCCACCTGCTGCAGAGTTTCCTAGTTCGTCCAAAAAAAAAGGTAATTATACGTATAGTTCCCAAACCACACATATTTTAATTGATACCAAATTTAATGATGCGTGGATGATTCTTCCGAATAACAATAAAAAAGGCAATGGAGTAACCTGTCCTGGACAAGACGATTATATTAAACGTGTTGACCAAGTTTATTTTAAGGGAAACGGTTTAAAACCAACGTATGCTTTTTTAAAACGCAATCTGTGGGAATCTATTAATTTATTAGACCATAATGGAGTAGTGGTCGATTTTGTAGTCAAATAATCGATTGCGTTTATTTAGATGAAACTATTGAAAAAGAAAAAAAAATGAATTTAGAATTTTTAAATTAATGACATCAATGAGGAAATCAATTATAGGAATGATTGTGATTATATCATTTTTGAGTGTTCAATTGGTCAATGCACAAGGTAACAAATCGGTAAAGGTGATTAGTTATAATATTTGGAACGGCTTTGATTGGGGTAAAGATACCGATCGAAAAAAGAAGTTTATAGATTGGGCAAACACCCAAAATCCAGATGTACTTGCCTTGCAGGAATTGTGTGGATATACACAAGAAAAACTGTTGGATGATGCTAAGAAATGGGGGCATAACTATGCTGAAATTTTAAAAACTTCTGGGTATCCGGTTGGGATTACATCGAAGGAACCAATAGAGGTAAAAGAAAGAATATTGGATGATATGCATCACGGTGCCTTACATTGTAAAGTATATGGCATCGATGTGTTTGTGATTCACTTTTCACCATTTAGCCATCAAAAAAGACGGGAAGAAGCAAAGATAATATTAGATAAACTAACCAAACTTATCCCAGAGCAAGACAAGTATTTGGTTTTAGGTGATTTCAATGCTTTGTCACCTTTTGATGCCAACCTGTATAAGGATAAAACATGGCTTTTGGAAGATAGAAGAGCTTCTGAGAAAGAACACGAACATGTTATGAATTTACTAGATGGCGAATTGGAATATGGTGTAATTGGGTCTCTTTTAGGCTTTCCTTTAATTGATGTTGTTCAAAGGTTTACTACCACATGGGAGGATAGATTAAGCTGTCCCACCCAGGTATTTGAATCCGAAAAGGGAAAAGGCCCTAATAAAAACTCTACTCGAATAGATTATATTTTAAGTTCCCCTTTTTTAGCGAAAAATTGTGTAAACGCAACCGTGCTAAACAAAAAAGAAACTTATTATTTATCTGATCATTATCCAATCTTGGCTGAATTTATATGGTAGGTTATAGAAGTATATAAAATAAAAATACTTAGAATCATAAAAATAATAGCCTTAATGTTTATTGGGTTTTTAGGATTTGATTTAGTCGCTCAAAATCTATATGTAGAAATTTATTCCGGTAATCAATAAAAATATATTGGATTAGTGCTCTCAATGGAATTGTTGACAGTAGTAAAGAGATTCAAGATAAAGTAAGTGCAACCATTAAAGGAAAAGACATTAAGGTTACTTCAGAAAATACAGTAGGAAAACTATCCATTGAATTTGAAACCTTTAACGCGGTTGCTGGAGATATAATTACTATTAAAATATAATTTAGGGTTATAGATGACCATTGAATAACAATAAATTAAAACATATGAAACGACGTGAATTTATTAATCGAGTAGGAATAGGGGCAACCGCTTCAATGGTGCCCCCAACATTATTATCATTTACACCATCACTTTTTTCTGAAAATAGGACAAAGCCGCTAAAAATCGGTATTGTATCGGATGTACATAAGGACTTAATGCCAGATGCCGACAAACGTTTGGAAATCTTTATTAACAAGGCTATTGGTGAGAAAGTAGATTTTATAATTCAAATGGGCGACTTCTGTTTTGCAGAAACAAAAAATAAAGGTTTTATAAATATTTGGGAACAGTTTAAAGGTCCCAAGTATCATGTTTTGGGCAATCATGACATGGATAAAAATTCGAAGGAAGAAATGCTGGACTTTTTTGGGATGCCTAAAACGTATTATTCATATGATTTTGGGGGCTATCATTTTATAGTATTGGATGCCAATTTCATATATCAAGATGGGAAGTTCATAGACTATGAAAATTCTAATTTTTATATACATGATAGTGCTAGAACCTTTATAGATAATGAACAAATAGAGTGGTTTAAAGCTGATTTAGAGGCTACAAAACTCCCTACTATGGTGTTTTCACATCAAAGTTTATGGCACTATCAATGGGGTGTTAAAAACCGTTTAACGCTTCAGAAAATAATGGAAGCCAACAAAGAAAAGGTGATTTGTTGCCTAAATGGACATAATCATTTGGATTATCATCATCATCAAAACGGAATTGATTATATAGAAATTAATAGCATGTCATACCAATGGTTGTCGGAGAAATTTAAAAGCACGAAGCGTTTTCCAAAAGAATTTTATGACCAATATGGTAACCTTCCCCAGATAGGAGCTTATAAAGAACCACTATATGCATTAGCAACATTAAACCCAAAGGGCACAATGGAGATAGAAGGAGTAAAGAGTACATGGATGTCCCCTTCTCCTTATGAAATGGGTATGGAGAAAGGAATTGATGGGATGGAATATTCAGCTGAAATATCAGATTACAAAATAAAATTTAAAAAGAGATAGGAATTGAACTTCGAAAATATATAAAAAAACACTATTCAAACAGGTATTACATAGTCACTCCTTATACGTCAATTGTGAAGTAGGAATTATCGATGAAAATTCAATAATAATTTTTAAAGAATTCGAAATTAATGTTCAAAATAATAGAAAAATTACATTTTAAGTTAATAAGGCCCCTTTAGTTTATCAATAATGTAGGTTTCATCGTCAATAAAGGATGTGCCATTTCCGATACTTTAAACAGTGAAGGTGATTTTGTTTTCTTGTACTTCCCAAGTTCTATGGAGTAAAGTTTTCATATTGTCAGAACTAGCGGAACCATCTTTAAAAAGTGTGAAATGTAATGCAAATTCAGAAGAGTCTTTCCAAGATCCGACAAGAAGTTCTTTATCTACGGTAGAACTTTGGTTGTCTTCGTTTTGTATTTCAGATGTGATTTCGCTTTCGGGGGTGTTTTTTTTTCTTTTCTACAAGAACCCATAAAGTGTATTGAAATTAGTAATAGGATTTGAATTGCCCTTGTCTTGAATATTGAATTTTTCATTGTTTTCTGAGGATGTTAATATTTATATGGGTTTACCAGGGAATTTATTTTGGTCGATCTTAAAAGAATAACGGCTAGTTATTACCAAATAACATCAAATGCACTTCGGGCAGCTACCTTACTAATGGTATATGGTCACCTGCTTATAAAGGTTAGATCCAATATTATTACAATTGTAAGGAAATAAAAAAGGAACCTTTAAATAAATTCATCATACTTGACATGCATAGGTTTATTAGGTAAAAAAAACAGAATCACCTTTCGAACAATAAAAAATATAATGTATTGATAATGAGTTTTTAAAAAGTCCTAATGCTAGTTGGGACATGTGTTTAAAAATATAAACGGCTTAAACTAGTCTTTAGGACGAATACTTAGGTTACTTTAATTATAATTGTTGCTTAAAATTTATTTGCACCTTATTGTTTAAGGATGTGGATGGACTGCTACAAGCTTAAAATAAAAATATAATTATTTAAAAAGATTATGAAACTTGTTTCCGAAGTAAAAATAAAATCATTAGTTCTTTCAATCAGTTTATTAGGTTTTTCAACGATATCTGCTCAAAATATTATGGATGTTGGGGAAATGCACATTTCCTCAGCCCTTCAAACCTACAGTGCTCCGGTCAAAAACAAAGCTGTAACAGGAGAAGTACTATCTGTAGCAGGAGTTAAGTTCAAAACTGGAGTCGGGGTACATTCTAGATCAAGCTTTAAAATAAAGGTTAATGATGGTAGACAATTTACGGCGAAAGTGGGAGTGAATGATGCTAAAATGAAGTATGATTCGGAAAGAGTCACATCTATTCCTCTAACCGATGGTAAACGTATGTTTTATGAAATATCAGATACGGAAAAACAGTTTATTGGAGTAGAGGGGGAAGATGGAGGAGTAGACAAAGGCTCTGTGGTTTTTCTTTTACGTAACAACGGAGAAGAGATTTATAACAGCGGAATTATGATGGAGGGTGACCCCGCTAAAGACGTGAATGTTAAATTAAAAGGAGGCGTGTTTGAAATGATAGTGCAAGACGCAGGAGATGGTAAAAGTGGTGATCATGCTGTATGGTTGAACCCAAAAATAAATTACTTTGAAATACCTCCAATTATGGTAGCTTATGATTATATGGGGGAAACTCCCGTACAATCAAAAGGAATTAATTCAAAATTAAAAAAATTGATCGTTGATTTACCAGAAATAAAAACTCCATTAAAACAACCTGATTATGATTGGTTAATAGAGAATGGAAAAGCAAAAGCAGACGTATATAAAAGTGATAATGGCCAAGATATAATTATATCCAATGGTTTGGTGGCTAGGGTTTTTAGGTTATTTCCCAATTTGGCTACCATAGACTATGTCAATCAAATGACTGGAGAAAGCCTTTTGCGAAGTGTTTCCAATGAAGGTGTATTAACCATTGATGGCAAGGAGTATCCTATTGGGGGGTTAAAAGGGCAACCAGAATATGCTTATACCTTATTGAAATGGATAGATGAAATGACTATAGACCCCAATTCATTTTTAATTGAAGAATTTGAGGTAAAGGATATTACTGATCGCTTAGAATGGCAACGTGTTCGTTGGGCCTCCAATCCACATATGCCGACCGGAAAGGAATTGATTTTTACCTTGTCAAAGGATAATATATTGGTAAAAGTCCATTACGTGCTGTATGACGGCATTCCCACCCTTAGTAAGTGGATAGAAGTCATCAATGCGGGTGATATAATGATTCAGTTAAACGAATTTAAATTGGAACAATTGGCAATGGTAGAAGGCGAGAGCCTTGTAGATGTACCCAAACATTTTGAAACACCAAATATCCATATAGAAACAGACTATGCTTTCGGTGCAATGCAACAAAAAACATCTGATAAGACAACCTTCTGGGAAGCAGATCCACGCTATACTTCCCAAACTAATTATGCCATGCAGTTACCGGTAATGTTAGAGGTAAAGCCTCCCTTAGGACCAAATGTAGCTATAGCGAAAGGCGATACCCTTACTACTTTTAGGGTATGGGAGACCCCATTTGATAGTTATGACAAAGAGCGAAAAGGATTGTTCATTAGAAAAATGTATAGGACTATTTCTCCTTGGACAACAGAAAATCCAATTTTCCTTCATCTTACTTCTACAGATCCAGTAAAGATAAAGGAAGCTGTAGATCAGTGTGCTGAAGTAGGATATGAAATGATTATTTTGAGTTTTGGAAGTGGGCTGAATATGGAGAAAGAATCCCCTGAATATTATGCAAAATTCAAGGAATATGTGGATTATGCAAAATCCAAAGGAATTGAACTTGGAGGATATTCATTATTGTCCAGTAGATGGATTAGTGATGAGGTTGATGTTATAAATCCAGAAACAGGAAAGCGAGGAGGAATGATATTTGGATCCTCACCTTGCTTATGTTCGGATTGGGGCTACAGTTATTTCAGAAAGATCAAAACCTTTTTTAAAGAAACCGGTATGAGCGTTTTTGAGAATGATGGATCTTATCCGGGAAACGTATGTGCATCAACATCACATACCTACCATAATGGTCTTGAAGACTCTCAATGGAAGCAATACGCTCAGATCCAAGGGTTGTATAAATGGATGAGATCTAAGGGCATATATATGAATATTCCAGATTTCTATATCAATTCGGGATCCAATAAAACGGGTATTGGATATCGAGAAGTCAATTGGTCTCTTCCAAGAGAAAGGCAATTGGTTCTGGGGCGGCAAAATTTATACGATGGGCTATGGAAAACTATTCCTAGTATGTCTTGGACCTTTGTGCCCTTAACGGAATATCATGGGGGTGGAGAGGCCGCTACCTTAGAACCTTTAAATGATCATTTGGTAGATTATGAAAGTCATATGATGCAGAACTATGGCGCGGGGGTGCAGGCGTGCTATCGAGGACCGAGACTTTACGATACCCCAAAAACTAAAGCCGTAGTAACCAATGTAATCAATTGGTACAAAAAGTATAGGGATATTTTAAATAGTGATATAATACATCTAAGGCGACCTTCGGGAAAAGATTGGGATGGTTTTCTGCATGCGAATCCTAAATTAAAAGAAAAGGGTTTGGTGATGGTTTTCAATCCACTAAATAAAGAAATAGTTAGGGAATTAAAATTACCTTTATACTATACCGGATTAACCAGTATTGCTAAGGTTCGCGAAAAGGAAGGTCCTGTGAAAAGATATCGACTTAACAGAAATTATGAAATAACCCTGAAAGTTACAATACCTGCCAATTCATATTCTTGGTTAGTTATAGAATAAAACTTTTATTTATTTGACAATATAATATAAGAATAATTTAAAATTATGTTTTTGGTTCGATTGGCATATCCAATCTTTTGAAAATGAAATACAAATTGTATATTGTTTTCTCAAATTTATCTATGCAAGTGCGAAAAAATCATGCTTCCTTAATTTTTGTTTTTTTGATAACCTTTTATGTTGGTTGGTCCCAAGAATATAAATTTCAGCATTTAACCACAGTTGATGGGCTTTCACACAATGAAGTACGGAAGATTGTTAAGGACGACAGAGGTTTTTTGTGGTTTGGTACACAGAATGGGCTTAATCGCTTTGACGGATATAGATTTAAAATATTTAAAAATAACCCCGATGATAGCACTTCAATTGTCGGGGATAAAATATATTCCTTAACAACCTCCAAGGATAAATTATGGGTAGGAACCATTTCAGGGCTGAGTGTTATTAATACCGTAACCCTCGAAGTTATTCCGATACCTAAAATAAAAAAAGTACTAGGGGATAACAGTATCCTTCAACTTTATTATGATGGTTTTAATAAAGTCTGGGTGTCCACGGAAAATGAGAATTTTATTATTAATACGCAGACTTTGGAAATTACCTCAATTCTGAAGGATTTTAAAATTGCATGCATTACCAAAGGAATTGATAATAAATATTGGATTGGTACAGATAAGGGATTACTAAAATATGAATTCGAAAGTTCTGTCATTGTTAAAATTTATGACGTAGGTCGATTTAACGCCTATAGTTTGGATAAGATATTCTCTAATATTAATGGAGAAATTTGGATAACCCTCTCTGATAGAATTTTATTATACCAGTCGGAGCGTGATAGATTTATCGAAATGTTTGAATCCAAATCCCTAAATGCTATTTGTCAAAATACCGAAGGCGATATTTTATTTGGTAGTTATGGGGATGGGGTTACAAAATATTCTCGAGTTACTGGGGAATTCAAGAATTTAAAGGCAAACCCAGAAAATCCATTATCCATTAGTAGTGATGATGTTTATGATATATATATAGACAACGAAAATATTATTTGGATTGGAACACAAGAAGGGTTGGACTATTTTGATTATTCACGGCATAGGTTCAACAGTTTAGTACATTTACCGGAGAAGGAAAATAGTTTAAGGAGTAGTTTTGTACAATCATTATATCAAGATGAGGATGGTACCCTCTGGATAGGAACAAGAGAAGGTATAGATTTGGTTGAGTTTGATGAGGGATACACCAATCCTCAAGTTTCCCATTATAAAATAACTGAAAGTGGTTTTGAAGCCTTGAACAATAATTATGTTACAGGCATATTTAAAGACTCTAAAAATAGAATTTGGATATCTTCCATGAATAATGGATTGTTTTTAATCGATAAAAAGAAAAAAATATTTAAAAATTTTAAGCACGAAATTGGGGATGACAACAGTATCGCATCATCTTCTGTGCGTGCTATTTTGGAAGATCATTTAGGAAGAATTTGGTTTGGTACCGGTGGAGGACTGTCCTTGCTGAAGGAAACGAATGAGGCTGATTTTTCATTTGAAAATTTTGGATATTCCAAATTTAATACGAATTCATTGCCATTGAATGATATTTATACTCTTTACCAGGATAGCAAACATAGAATTTGGATAGGTATGAATAAGGGGGGATTAAGCTTGTTGAAAGAAAATGGTCAAAGCAAGTCTTTTTTAAGGTTTAATCATAAACCAACAGATTTACAATCTTTGAGTAATGATGAAGTGTTTGTAATTTATGAAGACACAAAAAATCGAGTTTGGATAGGAACCTCCGGAGCAGGATTGAATTTACTCATGGAAGATGACGGAAAAGAAAATGAGAATAGATATTACTTTAAAAGGTATACAGAGAAAGAAGGGCTTTCCGATAATGAAGTAAATGCAATTCTTGAGGATAATAACGAGAATCTATGGATTGCCACCAATACAGGATTTTCAATGTTTGATGTAGCAAATGAGTCATTTACAAATTTTTCTACTTATGATGGTGTGTTAAAGGGAAAATTCAGGAAAAATGCGAGATGGAAAACAAAGGAGGGTATCATGTTTTTTGGAGGGGCCGCTGGGATCAACTTCTTTGATCCGGAAAACTTTCTAAAGGAAATATACGTCCCATCCCCGGTTTTTTCCGACTTATTGATAGATGGCAAGATTATTAAGCCAGGACATGAGTATAATGGAAGTATTGTTATTAAAAACTCTCTAGAATCTGGAGCTGTTATAGATCTACCTAAAAAGGATAATAGATTTCAAATTGAGTTTACCTCCTTAACTTTTGCTTCTTCAATCCGAAACCAATATGCCTATAAACTGGAGGGTTTTGATAAGGAATGGATCTTAACATCCGGAAGTAACCCTAGTGCTCGATACTCTAAACTTAAACCTGGAAATTATCGTTTTCTTTTAAAAGCGTCCAATTATGATGGTAATTGGAATGAAAAACCAATTTACCTGGACATTATAGTCCATGGTAGTATAATGGAAAATAATATAGTGAAAATTGGAACAGTATTTTTAGCTCCCTTGGTAATCTTTTTTGGACTATTAGTTTTTAAAAAAATCAATATAAACAGTATTCATAGCGAGGTTGATTCTAGGAACAAAAAATCAGTAAAACATTTTGATCCAAATTTAAATGAAGAAAACCTTTTAAAGGTTTCTGAATTGAATGCTTTGATGGAAAGGGAAAAAGTTTATTTAAATTCTGAATTAGGTCTAAGTGAATTAGCAGATAAGATAGGAGTTAGCTCCAATCATTTATCGATGTTGTTAAACGATTGTATTGGAAAAAATTTCTATGATTATATTAATGAGTACAGGGTGGAAGAAGTAAAAAAAAGACTTGTAGATCCCCAATATCGAAGACAGACCTTGTCTTCTATTGGAGGCGACTGTGGTTTTAATTCTAAATCCGCATTTAATAGAATATTTAAGAATTTTACAAAAAAAACTCCTAGTCAATATCAAAAAATGTCTCAGAATGGCTGATTAGTCAACTTAATGGTTAGATTGTATGTATGAGAATTCGTTGTCTTGTTTTGGGTAATTTGTTAGCTAAACCTGAGGTCGACGAAAGTAAGCGAGGTTGTTCTTAGAGATTAAAAATAAATCGTTGAAATTTACTTCTCGGTCGATTCGTTTTCAAAAATTATAAACCGGCTTTCCCAGAAAAGTCGATTTGGTACGAAATAAGCATAGGAAAAGGATTTTTAGTATGGCATAGAGTGAGATTCTTACCAATAACGTGCTTTTCCACTGTAGAGGTTTCCGGAGCTTCGATCATTTTTAAATCAAGAAGCAACTAAATGACGAATTTGAATTGATATTCTCCTATAATCGGTTTACCAATTTTTGCAATCTTCTTTTCTGGCCTTGATGCTCTATTTAAAGATAAGAGGTCGAGGCTTTCTCCACCTAGTAATCACTTAGTGCAAAGAAGGCAGGAGGCTTAATAAAAATCTTCACTAGTCTATTTTCGAACAAGGGAGTTATCTCTAAGGAATTCGTGTAAATGCTCTTCGACCAAAGCCTGCACGTGGTTCCTGGCTGGCATCAGAAACAACTTTATAAAATGTGTAGTTGATCATATGAACAAGATTCTTCTTCGAAAAAGTTTCATAATAAAAACGATAAATAACTGCCTTAAGAATATCGCAGAGGTCGAACCAGTGAAAGCTTTTTGACAATTCAAGAAGAAATCCCCACTGTTTACTCAATCCTATAAATAAAAATTAGAATTTAATTCAAAACAGAATAAACATTCTAAATAGCACTATTTTATGAAGTCCTTAAACCTAATCAGGTTTTTGAATTTGGGCTAGTTTGGTGAAAAATTCACCTCCAATGGAATGTACTTCTAGCTACTTCCCCTTTTTTTTAATTTACATAAGCTACCTTATTTGAAAAGCTTACTTATTTTTCATAAAGCTATGAGGCTAAATTAACTTTCCTATTGATTGTCATGTCCCAATGCTTAATAAGACATTTTAAAAAAGACCTTTTAAATCATATGTGTCGATACTAATTAAACAAATCTTTAATCTAGCGAATGATATAATATCATTAAAATCAATAATGTTTAAAAAAACAGTAATTAAAACAACAAGTCTATGGGGTAATGTTTATGTAAAAAAAAATCTGCGATTAAAAGCTGATATAAGTTCCGGTCTATTGCAAGGGACAAAGAAATGTCAAGTAACAACCAAAACCTAAAAAATGAAATTAATCAAATCAAAAAAGGCAACCAAAATAATAGCTTTGTCCATTAGAACAGCCTTGGCAATGTTATTTTTGTTTGCATTATTGCCTTTAAAGGCAAGTGAAAAATTCAATGAAAAAAATGGTCCAATACAAAAAACCATATCGGGAATTATTACCGACGAAATGGGGACTCCTTTGCCCGGAGTCAATGTATTGGTGGTGGGCACCAATAAAGGAACTCAAACGGACTTTGATGGTAAGTTTTCTATTTTGGCGGATACTGAGGATATACTCAGGTGTTCTTATATTGGATTTAAAACCAAAGATGTTGTCGTCAGAAATCAAATTGAATTGAAAATCTCCATGGAGGAAGATGTTAATTCTTTAGATGAGGTTGTCGTTTTAGGGTACAGTTCATCTATAAAACGAAATTTAACCAGTTCCGTTTCTGCGGTGACTACAGAGGAAATTCAAGAGGTTCCTGCAACCTCATTGAGTAATGCGGTTGCAGGAAGATTTGCAGGGGTAAATATTAGTCAGGCGGGAGGTAAGCCCGGTCGAAGTTCGGATATTATAATCAGAGGGGCAACTTCTGGACAATTTGCTGGAAATAACCAACCACTTTACGTAATTGATAATATTATTTCCACCAAAGAACTTTTCGACGCCTTGGACGTCAGTGAGGTTGAATCTGTGTCGATCTTAAAAGATGCGGCTTCGTCTGGCGTTTATGGATCTAGAGCCGCCAACGGTGTTGTGTTGGTAAAAACAAAATCGGGGAAAACAGGAAAACCTACCATTAATTTCACATCCTCGATTGGAACCACAGAACCAACCAATGTGCCACCTATGACTAGCGCCTATGAACAGGCTTTGATCATAGGACAGGTTCAGGATTTTAACAACGTGCCCATGGATGATCCCAATAGGTTTAACCAGACCGAATTGGAATATTTAAAGAATTTGAATATAGGTTCTTTTTTAGATCAGGCCGAGGAGACTCCAGTCTTGAATAGACATGCGGTGACTGTGAATGGTGGTACGGATAATGTTAGGTATTTCATGTCAGGATCCTATATCAAAGAAACCGGTGCTTTTAGTAATCTATCCTATCAGAAAACAAATTTTAGGGCCAAGGTAGATGTGGATATAACTGATGACCTTAATGTATCTTTAAATCTTAATACCAATAATGATCTGCGCGAGGAGTTTTATTGGAGATGGAACGGTGATGATGAGGATTTCGGGGATTTCTATAGAACAGGAAATAGAACCGGGCGGTGGGGGCCAGCTGTCCACAATGGGGAGTATGTAGCCAATTTCAACGGGTGGAACCCTGTTCATTTAGCCCAGGAAGGGGCCGGATCTAAGGATAGAAGTGCAAGAAATATAGGAGCCATTGTAGACGTAAATTATAAATTCCCCTTTGTGGCAGGATTGACGGCCGGGTTGACCTATAATAAACTGAATATAAGGAATGATCAAACCTTGCTGAGAAATATTGTGGAGGACGTTACCTTTGGTGTTGATCCAAACAATCGATTTGTTCTGACCGATGAAGTTCTTGGAACAAGGCTTCGAAGTGATGATGGAGCAAATTCCAACAGTCTACGGGAATCTACCGCAGAGACAAACTCCTATCAGCTGAATGCGAGGCTAGGATATGAAAATACTTTTGGAGATCATTCCTTAAATGCGTTGTTAAATTATGAACAGTATGAGCGGGATGACAAATCCTTTTACGCGCTGCGAAGAGGCCTACTAACCCCCCTGGTTTCCCAATTGTTCGCGACCAATCCGGCGGTAGAAAATCAATTTGCAAACGGGAATGCAGGAGAAACAGGTAGACAATCTTATATCGGAACCCTTGGGTATAACTTCCAAAACAAATATTTCCTTAATTCAACCTTTAGGTATGATGGTTCAGTGCAATTTGCCGAAGATGAACGATGGGGATTCTTTCCTTCTGTATCCGCGGCTTGGATAGTAAGTGAGGAAGGGTTTTTTAAGAACAATTTGAGCTTCTTTGATTTTTTTAAGTTAAGATATTCCATAGGTAACACAGGAAATGATGATGTTACTGGGCAAGGAGCCACAATATTCCCTTATATCCAAAATTATAATGTAGGGGGCACGGGCCCAATATTCGGTACTAATAATGCTATTTCCAGTGCCACTTCGATTGGTGCGGAACCAGATTTATTTATCACTTGGGAAAAACAAACTTCTTACAACTTTGGAATAGACTTTCAGGTATTGGATGATAAATTATCCACCACCATTGATTTCTTCAAAAATAAGAAAACAGATCTTTACGGGAGTAGACAGGTTTTTATACCCTCATCCTCAGGGCTCACCTTAGGGCCGGTTAATTATGGGGCTATAGATATAAAAGGAGTTGAGGGATTAATAACATACAAGGATAATATCACCAATGATTTTAATTATGAGGTAGGTTTAAATATAGGCTATTCCAAGGCAGAATATGTAACCTTAGACGAACCTGAAACCAGGAGGCCTTACGAGCTTTTATCTGGACAGGAAACTAGCAGGATCGTGGGACTCAAGGCGGAAGGTATTATTAGATCAGAGGAACAGTTGAACAATCTAATAGCTAGTGGTTATAAGATTTACGGACAAGATCCTCAAATTGGGGCATTGTATTTTAGGGATTTAAGAGGCCCTGCTGCGGTAGACCCAGAAGGTAATACGCCAGACGGGGTAATAGATGATAACGATAGAGATTATATAGGGGCCAGAAGTAACCCTTCCGTTAATTACGGTATACGGTTGAACTTAAGGTATAAAAGATTTAGTCTACTGGCTTTTGGCCAGGGATTTGCAGGTCACCAAAGATATCAGCCGAGCAATAACAGGTTTCAGTTTGCTTCCATTGGTCAATCTTCCCATACGCAATGGCTTAACGCCTGGACACTGGATAGTCCTAATAATTCCTTTCCAAGATTTGGTTCCCCCTTTGGGGATACTAATTCCTCCTTTTGGTTGGAAGATGCAGATTTTTTAAGACTTAAAAATTTAAACTTTGGCTATGATATCCCGGTTTCCTTGGTCAATAAGGTTGGGGCTGAAAGAATAAATATTTTTGCTAACGGGACCAATTTATTTATGATCTACAGTAAGATTAAGGCCTTTGACCCTGAAACTTCCGGAAGGGGAATACCAGTTAATAGGAGTTATAGCTTGGGAGTAAATGTTACATTTTAAAATAAGGTATGATGAAAATAAATAATATAAATAAATTAATGTTCCTATTCATTTTGGTTTTAACACAGTGTAGTGAAGACCCTTTGGATAAAAGGCCGTTAGGGGCAATAAGTGAAGAGGTAGTATGGAACGACGAGAATTTAGCCATAGGATTTTTGAACAACATCTATAGTAGGGCCTTACCAGGTTGGGCTACTACTGCCTCGCAATTATCCGATGATGCCCATGGTGAAAACGGGTTGATGTACGGTGAGGCCCAACCAGGATCCATGAATATTTATTCCGGTAACTATAAAACAATTAAGGATATAAATTTACTCCTGGCGAAAATAGGCACAGGAACTATTGGGACAGAAGCCCAAAACCTGATGTCTGGCCAAGCCTTGTTTTTGAGAGCCCATTTGTATTTTAAATTGGTTGCGGCATATGGGGGGGTGCCTTTGGTATTAGACGCCAAGGATAAATCGGACATAGAGGCGCTGCAGGTGCCACGAAATAAAACATCAGAATGTATTGCCCAAATTTTGAACGATTTGGATGATGCGGCCGATCTTTTGCCGGTTGCTTATTCCAATGCGGCGGAAGAATATGGAAGAATTACCAAAGGAGCTGCCTTAGCCTATAAGGGGAGGGTTTTATTGCACTATGCCAGTGAACAGTTTGACCCAGCTCAGGATAAAGGGCGTTGGCAAGCGGCATATGATGCTAATAAGGCTGCAGTGGCATTGCTATCCTCAAATGGAAAAGGACTGCATCCCAGCTACGAAAATCTATGGTTCGATGAAAGCGAATCAAATCCTGAGGCAATACTAATTAAAAGATATACCCTGGATCAATCGCACAATCGCGATGCTGGCTGTAGGCCATTTATTGTTGGAACCAACGGGGAATCCTTTGACAAGCCCACCAAAAGTCTGGTAGATGCTTTTCCCATGAAAGACGGAAAGGCTATTAATGATCCGACTTCTTCCTATACTTATAACCCAACTGCCCTTTGGGTAGACAGGGATCCGAGATTTTCCGCTACTATAGCCTGGAACGGTGCCGTTTGGCCATTGAACAATCCTGCTCCCAATAGGACTAGTGATTTGGAGTGGACTTTTCAGGAAAGTGCCATTGAAGGACAGGCCGATAGCAGGATTACCCCTACCAGTTTTAATTGTAGAAAGGCTATTGATGGCTCCATCGAGGGAGGCGCGGCCAGCTTGTCCTCCCCTACGGATTGGATAGAAATCAGGTATGCCGAGGTACTGTTAAATCTAGCAGAGGCGGCAAATGAGGTTGGATTGTCTATGGAAGCCTACAACATACTATCCCAAATCAGGGATCGTGCAGGTATAGAATCTGGTTTAGACGGATTGTATGGCTTACAAGCGGGGATGGACCAGAACGAATTGAGAATGGCTATAATGCACGAAAGAAGGCTAGAGTTGGTTTTTGAAGGTAAACGTTCCTCAGATCTTAGAAGAAGAAGAATGTACGATGCCATAAACGGGACCTATCGTCAAGGCTATAGAATTACAAAAACAGCTTCTTTTGATGCCCTTGACCCTTCCGAAGAAATTTTGGACGATCGAATAGCTTTGGAAGAAGGGATAAATAATGGAAGCATAGATCTTAACGACCCAAGTGTATACAACACCTATTTCAACACGGAGTTGAGAAGTGTGGAAAGATTTGGAAATATAGATGATGATGGTAGCGCCATAAATTATCTTGATAACTATTATTTCTTCGATATTCCACAAGATGATCTTAATAAAAACCCTCATCTGGAACAAACCAAAGGTTGGCCAGGTGGGACTTTTGATCCATTACAATAGACTACACTAATTTTGACAAAAGGAGTTCTATTTAAGTTAGTTGGTTTGATAAAAAGGGGCTGTTTTTTAATAGCCTCTTTTTACAAATCAAGATTTTTGTTGGCTGCAACGAGAAATGAAAACACGAGTAGCAAACTTGAAAAATGGTCAGCCAGAAATTAAAGCATTATTTAAAACTGACCGGATATATAGGTTCTGGTTTTCTATATCCTATATAAGAAAGCCATCCTTCTTTAATTGCAATATGAGTTGTTTATTAAAAAATATAAGTGAATAAGAATCTTATTAAGTACAATATAAAATTATGACTAAACTATTTTGGATTTTTTTATCTACAATATGTATGACGGCCTATGGCAATTTTCAGGATAATAAGTTTCTTGAAAATGATTTTTTCAAATTAACCCTTGATAACCAAGGAAATTTAACGGAATTATTAGAGAAAGAAACAGGTAAAAACCTATTAATGAAAGGTTATAATGCATCTCTATTAACGATTCAAAGTGATGGTGTTAATTATCCGATTACAAGCTGGGAACGGGCAGGAGAAATATTGAAATTGAAATTTAATAAAATAGGAGCTGAAATTAGTGTAAATATTAATAGTGAAAATAGCTATTTAACCTTTGAAATTGTAAAAGTTAAAAGTGTAAAATTTATTGAAAAAGTTATTTGGGGGCCCTATCATGTCTTGCCTTCAGAAAAAATAGGCCAATCAATTGGGATAGCATATGATGATAATACGGCTATCGGATTAATGGGATTAAATCTTAAGAGTCGTGGTGGATTTGAGATTGAAACGAGAGAAAGATTTGGAAATGCTGCCAAGAGAATAGATGGAGGTGCAAGCTTAACTGGTTTTGTCCGCGATAGATCCAGATTTCGAACTGTGGATAATTGGGAGCAAAAGTTAGGACAGTCAGTACCTGTTAAGGATAGCGATGCTGAAATAATAGGTGCCAAATTTGCTTTCTACTGTGTACCTACAGAGAAATTATTGAAAGTTGTAGAGGAAATCGTTTTAAACGAGGACCTACCTTATATTAAAACGAAAAATGTCTGGAATAAAGTTTCGCAATACTCTAGTTCGTCAAAATTGATTATGTCTTACAATGTGAACAACATTGAAGCCTGTATTGATGTTGCGGAAAAAGCTGGTATTACATCTGTCTATCATGGAGGTATTTTTAAAACTTGGGGAACTTTTATGTTAGATGATAAAGATTTTCCCAAAGGTTATCAATCGGTTAGGGAGTGTTCAGATATAGCGGAAAAACATGGTATAAATCTAGGAGCTCATACATTAACAAATTTTATAACGACAAATGATCCATTAGTTACTCCTCGCCCTGATCCAGGTCTTGTTATGGCTGGTATCACCAGGCTTGAAAAAAGTATATCTGAAAATGATGATGAATTGTTATTGCAAGATGAGGTTGTGCGCCCGGCATACCATGAACCAAATATTGAAAAAGTCAACCCAAGGTGGCGCGAGCATACAGCGGTTCGAATTGGGGATGAAATTATAGAGTATTCTTATGCAACTTCCGAAGGCAAATTGGTTTTAAAAGATTGTAAACGTGGGGCCTTTGGTACTAAAGCGGTTAAACACAAAAAAGGAGAAAAGGTAAGTAGACTAATGTCTCATGGTTACAAAGTATTTTTCCCAGATATTAACTTGCAAGATCAAATGGCTAAAAACCTAGCTAAATTCTTTAATGAAGCTAATCTGAAGAGAATTAGTTTTGATGGTATTGAAGGTGGGCTTGCTTCCGGACATGGACGCTATGGAAGTGATCGTTTTGTAAAAGTATTCTTTGATCATTTAAAAGATCCAAATATTGTAGCGAATTCATCGGATGTAACACATTTTGGTTGGCATTATTTTGCTAATGAAAGTTGGGGCGAGCCTTGGACATCCGATAATTTTAGGGAAGCGCATTTAAGCCACAGATTGGATGTGCAACAGGCCTTAAAAGAAGACTTGTTGCCGCGCAAAATGGGACAATTTAGTATCAATGCAAACACCACAAAAAAGGATATTGAATGGGTAATGGGCTTGTGTGCCGGTTACGATGCGGGTGTAGATTTTTACATAAGCCCCAATTTTGAAGAAATCAACAAAGAGGCTAATTCTATTCTATCAGAAATTAAGAAGTGGGAAAATGCAAGAATGGAAGGTCTTTTTACAGAAGCACAAAAAGAAAAACTACGCGATCCTTATACTTTCTATGGTCTAGAGCGAAATGGGGAGGGTGTGAGTTTGGTTTTTATTGAATCCTGGGCACCAGAAGGAGGAAGAACTCAGGGAGAAAATGATTTTAATAGTTTATCATCTTCAATATTAAAAAGCAGTCCTGAAGCTCCTGTATCCTTAGATTATAGGCATACGAATATGACCACGGAACCGGGACAGCCTACGGCTGCAATTTGGAAATATTTTTGTGCAGGACCCAAACAAAAATTGCAATTTGTAATTCGTCTTCCTAAAGAATCGAGAGAAAGTGTGAATGGTATCTACTTGAAGGTAGGAGCAAAAAAAATTGTGATGCCGTTTACATTGGCACCAGGCGATTTTATTACTAATAAAGGAAACAGTACCTATAAACATCTTTCCGCAGATCTTCAAGTTAAGAATGAAGTTATTATAGATGAGGGCTATTTTACAGTAAATGAAGGTCAAAACGTAATCGAATTTGATTATCAAGGCAAAGGAAGGGATGCAGGCCCTGAAATGATTGTTAATTTCCGTACAATAAAATAGTTTTTAGATTTAATGTGTCACTCATGGTTTGCCAATGCCCTTTGTCGCTCGTCATAACAATCTAAAGAAGATCACCTGGAAATGAGGATATTCAAATAAAATAAATAATATGCCACACAGGTAACATATTGAATAAGTAATGGTAAGGAAACGATATAATGTCAATGTTTGTAGCGCGTTTTCCCTTCAGTAAGACTGGTGAGGAAAGTGCTATTTGATTTGCCAATACTTATGTAATGTACTAATGAAGTTCTAATGACTGTGAGGAGGGTAGGTTGTTTCTTTCGCAAATAAAAAGGGGGGGGCAAAGGCTAACCAGAAATAATAATATTAAAATGAGTAGAGGAATTGCCATTTTTCAAACGATTTCGATTTTTGTTCTTACTATATATAGTTACGCACAAGGTGTAGGAGTAAATAATAACGAGGATACAGTATTTTCTTTACTAGATCCCTCTGCAACAGATATAATCTTCAATAACCAACTGCACCAAACCAATGAAGAGAATATTTTTGTTTACAAGGGTTTTTACAAGGGAGGTGGAGTTGCAATTGGAGATGTGAATAATGATGGACTTTTGGATATGTATTTTACTGGAAATCAGGTTGGTGATAAGTTGTATCTCAATAAGGGAAATCTAAAGTTCGAGGATATTACCCTGACAGCCGGGATCTTGGATAAGGGCGGCTGGTCTACACATGTAAGCATGGTTGATATTAATAATGATGGATTTAAGGATATCTACGTTTGCAAAAGTCTTTATGACGGTAGAGAAGATCTACGGGAGAACGAACTTTATATCAATAATGGAGACCTTACTTTTAGTGAATCGGCGGTCAAGTACAATTTAAATGATAGGAATAGAACGACAGAAGCTAATTTTTTTGATTTCGATAGGGATGGGGATTTTGATGTTTTCTTGGTGAATCAACCAAAGAATTCATCTTTTATGGCACCTGCAAGCGATGAAGAAAAAATTACGCCGACCCAGAACTATAGGTTATTGGAGAATATTGACAATCGATTTTTTGAAACATCCGATAATGGAGGCCTTAGCAATTTTGGTTATGGATTAAGTTCAAGTATAGCCGATTTTAATAATGACGGATGGCAGGACATTTATGTGGCAAATGATTACTTGGGTCCCGATTTTTTTTACATCAACAATGGCAATGGAACCTTTACCAATAAAATTTATGAAAATATAAAGCATACTTCCTACTTCAGTATGGGCACAGATGTAGGCGATATTAACAATGATGGTTGGTTCGATTTTGTGGTGCTGGATATGGTTGCAGAAGATAACTACAGACTTAAAAGTAATATGAGTTCCATGAACCCCGCTGATTTTTGGAATAATGTTAGCAGAGGAGGGCATTATCAATATATGTTCAATACACTACAACTGAATAATGGTGTTGATGTACATGGGGATATGCTTTTTAGTGAAATAGCCCAAATGGCAGGGATATCCAGTACGGATTGGAGTTGGTCCCCCTTATTGGCCGATTTTGATAATGACGGGCACTTGGATCTGTTCGTTACCAATGGAATACGACATGAAATTGGAAACACCGATGCCCTTAAGAAATTGGATGAATATGTTGGCGATATTGATACCAATTATAATAAGGAAGGCGACAAAAACTTTGACGTTTGGAAATATGCCAATTTGGAAAAGATGCTATCTTTTTTTCCATCCGAAAAAATTCAGAACTATATGTATCGTAATACAAATGGGCTGAAATTCGAAAAAGTGTCCGATAAATGGGGACTATCCCAAAAAACGTTTTCCACTGGTGCCGCTTATGGGGATTTGGATAATGATGGGGATTTAGATTTGGTAGTAAACAATATAGATGAGGTGGTCCATATATATAGAAATAACACATCCGAGAAGAAAAAAAATAATTATTTAAGGATAAACTTCAAAAGGGGTAAGGTGGGTCAAAGTTTTTTTGGTACAAAAGTTTCTTTGTTTCACAAAAATGGAGTCCAAATCTCACAATTGACCAATGCTCGTGGAATAAATTCCAGTAGTGAAGAAACTATACATTTCGGATTGAATCAAATCAATACTATAGACAGTTTGAGAATAGATTGGTTTAACGGCCAGACATCATTTTATAAAAACGTTAAGGTAAACCGAACATTGGTTTATGATCTTAATGGTGCTAAAAATAACCAACGCCCCCCAAAAAAACCGGATTTTCTATTATTTGAAGATGTTTCCGATGCTGCCAAAGTAAATTATGTACATAAAGAGAATAAGTTCGACGATTTTGGGCGTGAGGTACTATTGCCTCACCGTATGTCTACCTTAGGCTCCGGAATTGCTGTCGCAGATATTGATGGTGATGGTCTGGAGGATTTTTATATCGGTGGGCCAAATGAAGGTTTAGGGAAACTTTATAAGCAACAACCCTCGGGTTCATTTACAGAAAATCCCTTAAAACTTATTCCCGACCTAAACAGGGAGGACATGGGGTCTGTTTTTTTTGATGCCGATAATGACGGAGATCAGGACTTATATGTGGTTTCTGGCGGAAATGAGTTTGAATTGAATTCGAAAAATTACCAGGACAGATTATATTTAAACGATGGAGATGGCAATTTTCAATTATCCATAGGTATCCTACCCAATATTACTGCAAGTGGATCTAGGGTCAAGGTGGCAGATTATGACAATGATGGCGATTTAGATCTGTTCATTGGAGGTAGGCAAGTTCCAGGGCATTATCCAGAACCTGCGGATAGTTATTTGTTAAAAAATCAGCTTGTGGAAACTGGGACATTAGGTTATATCAAAACTAATAGAAATGTATTGGATAAGTTGGGTATGGTTACAGATGCTGTTTGGACAGACTTCGACGGGGATGGTGATTTGGATCTGTTGGTTACAGGTATGTGGATGCCCATTACCGTTTTGGAAAATGTTGAAGGGCAATTTAAGAATAGTACGGATAAATTTAATTTACAAAATACCACTGGGTGGTGGTTCAGTATTTCCAATGGTGATTTGGATGGCGACGGTGATGAGGATTATGTATTAGGGAATTTAGGATTAAACTACAAATACAAGGCGAAAGAGAATGAACCTTTTTCCGTTCACTATGGTGATTTTGATGAAAATAGAAAGAACGACATAGTGTTGAGTTATTATAATTATGGGACACAATATCCGTTACGAGGTAGGTCATGTTCCTCCCAGCAAATTCCAGAAATTAAAAAGAAATTTGCAACCTACAATGAATTTGCATTATCGACTTTGCAAGACGTATATGGGGTTTCCAAATTGGATAATTCCTTGCATTATCAAGCTAAGACTTTTGCTAGTGTTAGTATGGAAAATTTGGGGAATGGTAAATATGAGATTAGGCAATTGCCAGATTTAGCCCAAATTTCCAACATCAACAGTTCAGTAATTTATGATTTTGACAATGATGGGATAAAGGATATTGTTGTGGCTGGAAATCTTTATGGATCTGAAATAGAAACAACAAGAAATGATGCGAGTTTGGGCTTGTTTTTAAAGGGACAGGGCCAGTTTATTTTTGAGTCAGTACCTATGGGCAAATCAGGACTAAACATTTCTCAAGATGTAAAGGAACTAAAACTCATTGGTTATGGAAACCAAAAGGCACTTGTTATAGCGGTAAATAATGGTACGGCAAAACTCATTAAAATAAATAATTAAAAATGGAAAAGTTAAGGGCTTTAGGAAATTTACTTTTTATATGTTTTTCTTTCTATGGCACGTATGTTCCGGTCAGGGGGAGGACTCCCTGTTTAATGAAATTAAACTGGAGCATTCCAAGTTATATTTTAAGAATTTAATAGAGGAAACCCCGGACAATTGCTTATTTATTTTTAATAATTACGGGTTAAATTTGGCCCAATTTATTCATTCGGTTGAAGGGTACTGGAATATGTAGGTTGAGTTTTATTGTAATTGTATCAATGGTCATTAGGTTCATTTTAAGAACTTTTGATTGTCCTAATCCTCCCTTAAGGTCTGAAATCAAAGTTTTGTGGTTTAATCTTGTTCAATTGTTAATAAAAATCAACCACCTTAAAATTATAGTTTATGAAAAATAGAACAAAGTTATTTGGATTTTTATTAAGTGGATTTTTATTCATTTCCAGTGCAGGGCTAAGCGCTCAGGAAGCCGAGGTGAATATCTCAACCTTGTTGGAAGAAATGGTGGATCGTGATTTGATTACCCAGTTTCCAACATCCAACTATCAATCCAAACAGGCAAGTAGTTATAATAGGCAATCAGTTTCTCCTGATTTGCCGGGATGGTTTGCTGATAGTGATGGAGTTTCATATGAAAAGGTCGAGGAGGTAAACGGTAAAAAGGAATGGGTTCTGATGGAAGATATAGGTCCGGGTGTAATCACTAAAATTTGGGCGGTGTGCTTTTATTATGGGTTGGACAATACTGAGGGTGCAAATATTAATATCTACTTGGACGGCAATCCAAAGCCCGTAATTTCTACTAATTTCTTTGACCTTGTGCAAGGGAATGATTTTGTAAAGCCACCCTTTGCAGATAAATCAGCAAGGGCAGGGAATCTTTACTTTCCAATACCTTATGCTAAGGGATGTAAGATTACCATGGATAAGAAAGCTTTCTATAATATTATTAACTATAGAAAATATCCATTGGGAAGCAAGGTGAAAACCTTTACTATGGAAGATTTTGAGAATGCTTCAAAGGTGAGAACCGAAGTGGGTAAAATTTTAACCGAATATAGACTACCGAAAGGAATCAAAAAAGAACAAGAAAAGTCGATTGCCCCCTTAGAATCTATAACTTTTGACCTTCCTAAAGGAAATAATTCCATTCAAGAATTTCAAATTAAGCTTTCAAGTACCTCTGATATGGCTCAAGCCCTGCGTTCGGTGGTATTGCAGTCCAATTTTGATGGTAAGGAAACAATATGGGTTCCAGTAGGCGACTTTTTTAACAATGTAGGTAAAATCCAAAATTATGATATGTGGGAGCGTTCGGTTACTGAAGACGGCAATATGATATGTCGTTGGGTAATGCCATATAAGAATAGCGGTCAGTTGGTTGTTAAGAATCTTGGAAAAGAAAAAGTAAAAATTAAAATGTCTGTTACTACGAAACGAATGAAATGGACGCCCAATTCTATGCATTTTTATGCCACATGGCAAATGGATCACCCCACTCCGACCTTTCCATTGTTTGATTATAATTTTTTGAGTGCAAGAGGAAAAGGAGTCATTGTTGGTGATGAATGGTCAGTACTCAATCCCATTGAAGGATGGTGGGGGGAAGGCGATGAGAAAATCTACATTGATGATGATCTGGAAAGAAACTTTCCATCACACTTTGGGACTGGAACGGAGGACTATTATGGATGGGCTGGCGGTGTTGTTCCTACGCCATCTGATCAGTTTTCGAAACCCTTCTTGGGTAATATTATAGTAGGAGAAAAATCCAAGGGATATAACGTTTGTTCAAGAACCCGGGTATTGGATGCGATTCCTTTTAGAAGTCAAATAAAATTTGATATGGAATCTTCCTGTGGCAAACGTAGTAAATCTCATTTTCTTCAATATGCACAGACTACCTTTTGGTATGGTGCCCCAGGGGTAACCCACAATAAACCCGCGTTACCCTCTTTTGCCTCGGCCAAATTACCGTCTATAAAAGACTTGGAGATGAAAATAGTTAAGGCAAAAGGATCTCAATATGTGGTTGATGGAGCTCTAGAAGCAGAAATACTCCCCATTGTTGATAAAAGTGCAACCGTCAAGGAAGACTTCAGTGAAATCCCAATGTGGGGGGAAATAAGCTCTGGGGCACTTAAAAACATATGGTTTGAGGAACCAGGGGACTTTGCCGAGTTTAAAATTACCGAACAATTTGAAACTTCCCAAATCTATCTATGTACTGCTGTTGGACCTAACAGCGGTGAGTTTGATATCTATGTAAATGGAATCAAAAAAAATAGTCAAGATCTTTATTCCAAACATGAAGGGGTTACGAATCCATATCTAGTCCTAGGAGAATGCGAACCAGTGAATAATGCCTTTGTTATTCGAATTCAATTTGTAGGGAACAACAAAGAAGCAAAAATGACCAATAATAAGTTTGCTTTGGGTGTTGACTTTTTTCTTATAAAAAATAATTTCCTGAAAAATTAAGTTTTAAAGACTATAAGTTTGACTATTTAAATAATTAAAAATGATGAATCTAATAAAGCTTTTTATTGTTCTATTCCTGTTTATAGCAGGAAGCTGCAAAACTAAGAGTGAATATACCATTGGAAATAAATCTATTTCAAGGACTATAAAAATCAGTGATGACGGGCAACTTTTTACCTCAAAAGTTGATAATAAAATTGCAGGTAAAATATTAACTCCAAGAGATAATGAGGAGTTTAGATTTCGGATCTCCGAAGGTACACATATAGAGGGGTCAGATGTAGTACTAAGCTCGAAGGATTTCAATTTTAAAAAAGTTATAAATGAAGGGAGTAACTCATTAGGTTTTCTTTTAAAAAACAAGGAACATCAATTAGAAGTAGAATTATATTTTGAAGTAGAAGAAGGCGATTTTTATATTCGTAAATACCTGAAAATTAGTTCTAAAAAACCAGTGACGATAGAACGAATAGATGTTGAGTCTTTGTCTCTGAATGATATTTATCAACCATACCAGATCAAACAAATTACTTCCCAAGGGGTGGCCCAATGGCGACCCGGCCTAGGTCAACCCTTATATGGATCTATATCCGCCACTTTTTTTGGCGTCGAGTTTCCTGCAGCTGACAACTATGTAGAAGATAAAAAGGGCTATTGTGGCTATTTGTGGGGAAAGGAAATTAAGGCAGATGAAATATACACCTCCCATAAAGCGGTAATTGGAGTGGGTGATGATCCGGAGCACATACAAGAAACATTTTTTAATTATATAGACCGGATTCGTATAAGGCCATTTAGATTACAGGTTCAATATAACAGTTGGTTTGATTTTTATAGTGGTGTAGACAAAGAAAAATTTAACCAAAGTGTGTCCAAAGTCCATCAAGAATTGGTTGAGGAAAGGAATGTTGATCCATTGAGTGCCTATGTTATTGATGATGGTTGGCAAGACGTAAAGGCAGATTGGTCCCAAAAGGTATGGAAAGTAAACTCAAAGTTTGATCCAGACTTCTCGACGAGTCTCAAGAGAGTACAATTAGCAGGATCCAAACTTGGATTGTGGTTGAGCCCAGGTTGTCTTTTCGGGGCACAACCGGCGGTGCCGAAACTAAAGGAACAAGGATTTGAAACTCTGGGAAAATGGATGTCTATGGCCGGACCCAAATATATGAAATCGCTGGAGGACAGGATGTTGGAATTGACCAACAGTGGAGTTAAATATTTTAAACTTGATGGGGTTTTTGGACATCTCAATTCAAGGGAATTTGAACTTCATGGAAACCAATATGGCTTACCTTATATGCCACAATTGGGAACAGATGGATTATCGGCATCGGATCCACTTCTGAACGATTCCAAATTTGATGAATTAAAAACCTATTATCTCGTCGCTGGAACCGAGCGGTTGATGGAACTTTTTAAGAAACAGCACGCCGTTGATCCCAATGTTTATGTCGTAATTTCCAATGGGGCTTACCTTAGTCCATGGTGGCTGATGTACGTAGATGCAGTCTGGATGATCAATGCAGGGGATGCGGCAGGAGGAAGTAATAGAACGCAGGAATTGGTTTATAGGGATGGGGTTTATTATGACACATGGCAAAAAGAAAACACTCAATTCCCTATTAATTCGATATTTAATCATGAACCAAAAAAAGTAAAATCAGGGGAAAGTCGTGAAGCATTTTCGGAATACTTATGGATGAATCTTTCTAGAGGAACTGGTTTTGTTGAATTATATATTAAAACTCCGGAACTTTCTGAAAGCGATTGGGATGTTTTGGCTAAAGGATTAAAATGGGTTAAATCTGTTTTTCCGTATTTTAAGCGAGCCAAATTACACGGAGGCGATCCCAAGGAATCCGAAGTATATGGATATACCGGATGGAATGAAAATGGTGGATTTATTTCGTTCCATAATCCTTCGGATCAACCACAAATGTATAACATTAAATTAGATCGAAAATTTGGATTGATCAAAGGTAAAGATCAATACGAAGTATCATCCCCCTTAAAGAATTCCAAAGAATTTGAAAATAAAAAATATGGTTTTGGTGATGAATTAACAATAAGCATGAATCCAGGAGAGGTAAAGGTTTTGAATTTCCATTAAAATATAATTTGAATTGAAAATAAAGTTTTTAAAACCAGATATTAATATATGAAAACTAAAAATATAATAATTGCAGTAATATGTCTATTTGGGGCTTTTGTGTCCTGCACTAATAACGTGGATACTGTTTTTTTTGCTGGAAATCTGAATATTGGAATTAATCAGGATGGGGAAATTACTAGAATGATTGATTCTAAAAATAACACTCAATACGAATATGCCAGCAACGATCGTAAATCGATCTTAGCTATTAAGGTTGATGGGGAATTGGAATATCCTAATTCGGTTGAAGTCATAAACGGGGGTGGATCTCTTTTGTTGGAATTTCCAAAAAATGAAGTTGCCGCAGAGATTGAAATTGTAAAAAAGGAAAAGTATCTCACTTTTGAACTAATTTCAATAACCAAGCAAGACCAAATAGAATTAGTATTGTGGGGGCCATTTGAAACAAATATTAAGGAGACCGTAGGAGAAACAGTAGGTGTTGTTCGTAATAAGGATTTTTCAATAGGGATACAGGCATTGAATATGAGAACTCTTGGGGGATACCCATCTACTGAAGATGATTCAACTCCTTCCTTTGATATATTTGGAACAACAAGCTTGGTAGATGTTGCCGATTCTTTAAATATATTATATCGTGGCCATACGGCTTTACCTAAAGATTATGGTAGTTCTTTACAAGCATATACGCGAAATAGGGCAAAAGATAGAATCGTGAGTTCAATGGATCATCAGTACTATGAGGCGCCAGCTTATAAGGACGAAGGGATAATAGGTTCTAAAATAGCCCTTTTTGGTTGTGCTCCCGAAGATGTTCTTAACACTTTGGAAGCTATAGAAATAGGAGAAGGGTTGCCTCACCCCACAATTGATGGCGTGTGGAGTAAAAAATCACCTAAGGCAACTTCTGCTTATCTCATACAGGATTTTAGTACAACTACAATTGACGAAGCTATATCATTAACAAAAAAAGCTGGCTTAGGATATTTATACCATTCCGGTCCCTTTTTAAATTGGGGACATTTTGATTTACATAAAAAAGCCTTTCCAAAAAATTGGGAAAGTATGAAAGAATGTGTGGAAAAAGCGGAAGAAGCAGGAGTTGAGCTAGGAATCCATACCCTCTCTAATTTCATAACCACAAATGATCCATTTGTAACACCAATTCCAGATGATCGATTGGCAAAGGTGGGAAGCAGCCAACTTGCCAAGGATATAGATGTTGAAGATAAAGACATAGTAATTAATGACCCAACTTATTTTAATCAAATGGGTAATAATAGTCTTCATGCAGCTGTCATTGGAAAGGAAATAATTAGGTATGAAAGTGTGTCTGAAACGGCGCCATGGACCCTATTGAACTGTCAGCGTGGAGCCTTTGGAACAAAGGCTACTAGTCATAGTAAGGAGAAAAATATAGGGAAATTGGCAGACCATGCTTATAAAACATTTTTGACCAATATGGATCTTGGAATAGAAATGTCCTTAAGATTAGCAGACCTATATAACCAAACCGGCTTAAAACAAATATCGTTCGATGGATTGGAAGGGAATTATTCTACAGGGATGGGGGCATATGGAGAATTATTGTTCGTTGATGCCTGGTATAAAAATTTAAATGAAGAAATAAAGAACGATTACATAATGGATGCGAGTAGGCCTGGGCACTATTTTTGGCATATGTTTACACGTATGAACTGGGGCGAGCCCTGGTATGCTGGATTTAGGGAAAGTCAGACTTCCTATAGATTGTTGAATCAGGACTATTTTAGGAGAAACTTTATTCCAGCCATGTTAGGGTGGTTTAGTATGAGAGATAATACCAGTTTGGAAGACATAGAATGGATGTTGGCCAGAAGTGCAGCTTTTGATGCAGGCTATGCACTAGTTACCGCTGTTGATCTTGTTCAAAAAAATGGTTCCGGAAACGAAATATTGGAAAAAATAAAGGAATGGGAAAAGGCTCGATTGGGTGGAGCTTTTACAATTGATCAGAAGAAGCGCATGGAAAACATTAAGGACGAGTTTTCTTTGGAAAAAATTTCAGAGAACAGCTGGAACTTGACGCCATATAATGTCGAAAGATTTGAACATAAAAAAAAGGTTCGTCAGCCAGGGGAGCCCGTGTGGTCTAGCTTTTCTTTTGAAAACATACACTCCAACCAACCGTTACAGTTTATTCTTACAACTAAGAATACCGCTGTTTCTAATATTGTTTTTGAACTTGATGATTTTAAAAAAGTCTCTCTTGATATCACCGTTAAAGAGGGTGAACATCTTAAATATTCGGGGACAAACGAATTGGTGCTTTATGATAAAACTTGGAATAAAATAAAAAGTATATCTGTGGATCCTAAATTATTTGAGGTTGATAAAGGGCTCCACATTTTGAAGATAGATTGCAAATTTTCAGAAAACGAAGAAGCAAGTCTAAAATTAGAGGTAAAAACTGCTGGGAAACCAGAATTAGTAAAGATTGAAGTGAATGAATCAAAGAAGATTTAGGACATATAGTTATGTAACACTATCACGCAAACTTGTAAGTTTAAAAAAACAGGGGTTGGACTTTTATCTAAAGTCTGACCTTTTTTATGCAGTAAATTCTCTCAATTTTTAGTATCTCCGATGAAGCATTGCATAGCATAAAGAAATCGAGTATAATGGCTATACTTCAATCTTTGATAAATTTTTTATAAGGTGTTGATTTTTATAATTGCACACATATATTAAACTTACACAATCCCCGAGATAGTGTCATTATTTAGAACCGTGCCATTTCCTAATTTCCATGAAGTGATGTTAGATGATTTAATTTTATAGGTTTCTTATTACTTTGCAGGGGTTTCCAAATGCTAAGACATTATTTGGGATATTTTTTGTTACAACACTTCCCGCTCCAATGGTTACATTATCTCCTATCTTAACTCCTGGTAAAATCACTGAATTCCCTCCGATCCAAACATTATCTCCTATTGTTACTGATTTGGAAGAAGTGAGGTAGTATGTGTTGTCTCCATTTTTCATTATTCTTTCCGAAGCCTTTAAAGGATGGCTAGCTGTATAAATTTGCACATTAGGAGCAATTAATCCGTTCTTTCCAATAGTAATCTTATTGTTGTCCATGAACATACAATTCGTATTTATGAAAGTATTTTCCCCAATAAATATATTTTCTCCATAATCACACATAAAGGGTGTTTCAATCCAAACACCTGTACCTATGGAGCCCAATAATGTACCTAAAATGACTTCTCGCTCCTGTAAAAGGTCAGAATTAAGATTGTTGTATTTCTTTAATAACTTTCGTGCTTTATGGTATATTTTTAATAATTCTCGATCCCTGGAATCGTAAAAATCTCCATGAATCATTTTTTCTTTTTCGGTCACAAGTATTTTTTATTTTAAATCTATATTTAAATTATTAGGATCCTTTTAAAGACCTATCCTAAGAACCGAACATGATGCTGTTTACTTTATACATGTTGTGACTATTAGTAGAATGTGAAGCCAGTCCTTGGTTGATTTAGTCCTGAGAAAGGCATAGGCCCTTTTCATCTGCGTTTTTACCGTGTTTATAGAGATGTCATTATAAGCTGCTATTTCAGCATAACTCATCCCTTCAAGCACATAGGAAATAAATATTTCTCTTCGGCTTTCTGGTAATTGGTCAAGCAATTCTGGTATCTTATTTTTTTCAATAGGGGTTTCTTCCTCAGTTATTTCCTCGTAGTCGTTAATTGGGAGTTGCTGAAGTAGGCGTTGCTGTTTACGTTGTTGTTCTAGATAACGCAAGCTTAGATTTTTAACAGCTCCGGTGGCATATGCCTTGAAACTATTGGTAATGGTTAATTCATCTTCTTTTTGCCAATAAGAAATAAAAAAGTCCTGAACGATGTCTTTGGCAACTTCTTGGTTTTTTACTACGCTAAATGAGTAAAGGCATAAGAGCGAGTAGTGCTCCTTAAAGAGCCGTTCTGTATTAGATGTGTTTGAAGGCGAAGAAAACTTCATAAACTTAGCTATAAAGACTGTTTGGTAATCAAACAAGGTTAAAAAACTGGTTGGTTTCGATTTCGAATATAGTGTTTTTGAGGATAATTTAAAATAGATGTTAATAGGTTGCTAAATAAAAATTAATTCTTTGTCACCCTAAAATGCTTTTTTAATAACATTCATATAAAGGCTTAATGTATGTCCAGAATAAATCAATTAGAAAAAGTATTAAAGGCGATCAACAGCTCTGGTAGTATTGAAGGCATAGATCTAGAAAATCTAAACAAAGAAGAAAGAGACCTATTGCTAAAGTTGTATGAAGAAGGTATGGTGGAAGAATCCATAACATTTCTTGCAGGCCTGGATACCACAAAGGATTGGAATGCGATAAAGAAACAATTGAACACTCCTATAAAGTCTTTTCGACGGATTGGGAAAACCAGTTTTAAGTATGCCGCTGTAATGCTGGTATGTTCAGTATTGGCTATAGTCTTCACTAAATCCTTGGCCACCGATAGGAATAAGGAGGTACCCGAAAATGCTGTGACCCTGACTATAGGGAATGATGATATAAGGGTTATAACAAATGATGAGGAGCAAACCATTTTAAATGGATCTGGGGAAGTTATAGGTTCACAGCAAGGGAATAGAATCACCTATTCTTCTGAAGCAAAACAAGATGTATTGGTGTACAATGAATTGAATATCCCACATGGGAATGTCTTTGAGGTACAGCTATCCGATGGCTCTTTAGTCCATCTGAATGCAGGTAGTAAATTGCGTTATCCTGTAAAGTTTTTAAAAGGTCATAAAAGAAAAGTTTTTATAGAGGGGGAGGGGTACTTTCAGGTCGCTGAAGACAAGGAACACCCTTTTATAGTATATGCGGATGACGTCGCCGTTGAGGTTTTAGGGACTGCTTTTAATGTTGCGAGTTATACAGACAATAAAGTTATAGAAACAGTTTTGGTAGAAGGTTCGGTTCAGTTAAAGACCCAATCAAATGCAGGTAAGGAATTAAAACTTCAACCTGGTTTTATGGCCAGCTGGAACAAAGCTGATTATTCTTTGAATGTAAAGGAGGTACCTACTGAAAACTATACGGGATGGATCAATGGAGAATTGATTTTTAGGGATATTCCTTTTAAGGATATGGAAAAAAGGTTAGAACGGGCCTTCGATGTCCAAATTGAGAATAACAACCTGATGCTGGCAGAGAAGATATTGAATGCTAGGTTTAATAAAGAGGTCGAAAATATAGAAGTTGTACTCAAGGCCATTAATGCTATTTACCCATTTTCTTATAAGATTTCCGGAAAACAAATTGTAATTAAATAACCAACTAAAACCCAAAAAATGTATTAAGTAAAACTTATTGAAAAAGATGTCCTAAGACAAAAAAAATCGGAAAATGTTTAGAGCCATTTCCCGATTTAAGTAATGTGAATTAAAAAATCTGTTCAAAATTATTTAATCTAAGCAAAATTATGAATAAAATTTATCAGTGGGGCTTGCATTATCGGCAAATTCCCAAGATTGACCTTAAATTTAAAATAACCTTACTGTTATTATCTCTTTCTTTGTTCAATATCCACGCAAATTCTTATGCTACGGATACAACTTCCAAACTTTCCTTGGAATTAGAGAACGTAAATATAGTGCGTGCATTACATCAAATAGAATCGATATCAGAATATAGATTTCTATATGAAAGTAATCAATTGGATTTAGAAAGGAAGATTTCCTTGAGTATAAAAGATAAAGAAATTACGGATGTTCTTAAACTTATTTTTGACGCTACGAATATTCGATTTAAGATAATTAATAGACAGGTTATACTCACTAAAGGTGGTGAGAAACCTCGGCCTGAAAATAGTGTAAAGCCCGAATCAAAGCAAAAGCTTTTAGATGTTCAGTTTCAAGTCTCGGGGAACATCCTGGATACAGATGGGGTTCCTTTACCAGGTGCCAGTGTGGTTGAAAAAGGAACTACAAACGGAACAACAACAGATTTTGATGGAAATTTTACTTTGGAAGTAGCCAATTCCAAAGCTATTCTTGTAGTTTCATATATGGGATTCGCTACACGAGAAATTTCGGTGGCAGGTCAAACCAGCATTATCGTGCAAATGACCGAGGATGCAGCGGGTTTGGAGGAAGTTGTTGTAGTTGGATATGGTGTTCAGAAAAAAGCAAATCTAACGGGGGCAATTACTACTGTTAAAGTAGAGGAGCTTAATAATATAGCGAATGCAAACCTTTCCAATTCTCTGGCAGGAAGAGCTCCAGGAGTTGTTATTGCCGGTTCGTCAGGATTAACAGGGGCTAGTTCCTCTGTTCGCATTCGTGGAGCCTTTGGAGAGCCGCTTTATGTGATTGATGGTATTGTTAGGGACAAAGAAGCCTTTGACTCTTTAAATTCCAGTGAGGTAGATCAGCTAAGTTTTCTAAAAGATGCGGCTTCAGCCTCTATTTATGGAAGTAGGGCAGGTAATGGTGTGGTCTTGGTTACTACCAAAAAAGGTGATAAGCAAAAGCCTACTTTTAGTTATCAAGGATCTTTTTCTACTTCAAGTCCTACCCAAGAGCTCTTGTCAGACCAAACTACCGCCACTGATGAGTTGATATATCAAAACAGGGTGGCAGAATTTATGGGCACCCCAGCACCTAATGGGCCGGAAGAATTTGAATATTTTAAGCATCTTAACTACAACGTAAATGATTTTATCTGGAACGACCCCCAAAGTAAAAAACATTCATTAAGTGTGAGTGGTGGTAACGACAAGATTACGTATTACTCTTTGGCCAGTTACCAAGGGGAAAAAGGATCCTATAAGAATTTGGAATATGAGAGGGTAAACCTGAGGTCGAATGTTAGCGCGCAAATTACAGACGCCATTAAATTGAACCTGAATGTATCCGCTAATCAACGTAACCATGATCGTTTTTATTGGCCGTTCTCCCCGGATGATGATTATGATGTGTCCGATTTGTATCGAGTCACTTTTAACTGGCCTAAGGTATATCCTTTTTACACCACTGCTGACGGAACTCCTGCAGATTACGTAACAGAATATCCAGTTCAAACTCCTATGGGTAGCTGGTTGGCATGGAGCGTGATCGATCAAGTTATTGGAGACCGGTATATTAAAACAAGAAAAAGAGAGGTAAATTCAATCCTATCTATTGATGTTGATCTAGGTAAACTAGTTCCAGGATTGTCTACTAAAGTCTCAGGAAACTACCTTGGATCTGATTATATGCGGAAAAAATACCTGACTTTCCAGAAGAATTACGTCTTTAATCAAGCTGATCCAGATGGTAATAGGTTTATTCCTGCTCCACCAGATCCGGATAAGACAAATACTTTTACATTTTCAAAAAATCAAGAGTTTTTGAGTTATGATATCAATACTCTGTGGAGCTACCAATTAAACTGGCAATTAAACTACTTAAAGTCATTTGGTAAAAATGACTTGAGCGCGATGTTGGTTTTGGAGCAAGGCGAAAATGGGGGCTATGGAGCATTTGCGCAAGCTGAAGACCCTGTTACTAACTACGACCAGATGTTTGTATATTCTACGGATTCGGAAAGAAGATATGGTGACGGATGGGAAGAAATAGGTGCACGACAATCTGCCATTGGTCGATTTAATTACAACTTCGACCAGCGCTATATCGCAGAATTCTCATTTAGATATGATGGGAATACGCTGTTTCCTAAAAATAAAAGATGGGGCTTTTTTCCATCCATGTCACTAGCCTGGCGTCTTAATAACGAAAATTTTATGAGTAAATATGAGAGCTGGCTGGATGACTTGAAATTAAGGGTGTCGTATGGTACTACAGGAAATGACCTAGATGTTAACAATAGGAATATTGGTGCTTTCGGATATAGACAAGTATACCAGAATGCAGGTTCTTATATATTTGGTAATAATTTATACAGAAGTATTGCTCCTGGCGTAACTCCCAACCCTTATTTAACTTGGGCTACTTCTACTACCTATAATGCTGGTTTTGATGCTGCCATTTTAAAAAATCGGCTTGTTACGATGTTCGATATCTTTTATAAGAAAGAAGTGGATATTCTGGGATCAAGACTCGTAACCTTGCCAGATAATTACGGTCAGGATCTTGCTCCTGAGAACTATGCAGCACGATCTTGGAAAGGAGCAGAATTTTCAGCTATCTGGCGTGATGTATTGATGGATAATCAATTATCTTATTCAATTAGCGCTAATATAGGGTACGCTAAAGACCAATGGGATATATTGGATGAAGGTGCATCTTTTCAAGAAGGAGGATCCCGTGCTTGGGAGTCTAAAATCGGTCAACCGTTAAACAGGATCATAGGATTGAAGAATGTAGGGATGATTAGAACACAAGATAAACTCGATGAGGTATTAGCATCAGGTTTTAAACAATTCGGAAGAGATCCTTACTTGGGAGCACTATTGTTCGAGGATATTCGCGGTGATGGATATTCTGACGGACCTGATGGTAAAATTGATGGTAACGATATGCAAGTACTCTCCAACAATGCAGCTCCCAGGATTAATTACGGATTTGGTTTGAACGTGGAGTATAAGGGCTTTGTTATTAATACTCATTTCCAAGGTGTAGGTATGTACGATAGGATAATTTCCAACCAAGAAGGACCAGGAATGCGCCAACATGGTGGTTCTATCAGGCCGTATTATCCGATCTGGGCTAAGGATGTTTGGACCCCGGAGAATCCAGGTGCTCAATATCCTCGTCCGGTTGGAAAAAACTGGTATGAATCCGGAACCGGAGCTTCCTCTTTCTGGATTAGAAATGGGGCTTATTTAAGATTGAAAAATCTTAATATAGGGTACAATTTACCGGAAGCATGGGCTTCCCTAATTAATATTAACTACGCGCAAGTATTTTTTAATGGTACTAACCTTTTTGCAATATCTGAGATGAAGGAATTTCATGATCCTGAACAGAAGGAATATGATTCATATCCGCTGATGAAGTCATTTACACTTGGACTTAATTTAAACTTTTAATAGAGATTAAGACATGAAGAATAAACAGATGAAATATAAAAGAACTTTTAAAATAAAATTGATAGCCTGTTTTGGAATGCTATTGATGACCTCTTCCTTTTTAACTAGTTGCGAAGATGTTTTGGATATTGAAGATATCAATAATTACGATCCAGATCAGTTGTGGAACGATGAGAATTTGGCCAATGCCTATATGGCGAATCTATACCCCATGTTTGGCAATTGGGATATTGGTCGGGACAGTTATTCCCAGCAATTGACCGGTATTCGGTTTTACCCCGATATGATCACGATTTCAAATGGGAATTTCAAATATTGGGATTACGATCGGATTCGGTTGATAAACCAAGCTATAGAAGATGTTCAGAATGGCACCTTGACCCAAGAAGTTAAAAATCAAATTTTAGGCCAGGCCTATTTCATGAGGGCTTACATATATTTTGAAATGATCAAATATCACGGTGGCGTACCATATATTACAAAACCTCAAGATAGGTATAACGACGATCTTTATGTAGCACGTAATTCAACCAAGGAAAGTTTTAATCTTTTGGCAGAAGACATAGATAGAGCTATTTCATTACTTCCTGAGCGAATTGACCGGGCCTCCAACGATTATGGGAAAATTGACGGTAACTTTGCATTGGCATTTAAAGCAAAAGTTTCCCTCTATAAGGCATCTCCACAATTTAATCCGTCCAACCCTTGGTCTAACAGCTATTGGGAAGAGGCGTATACAATAAACAAAAAAGCCTATGAACAATTATCGTCTCAAGGGTATGCTTTAACGGAAGATTACAGCGATATCTTTTTGGAAGAAAGAGGTCCGGAGGTTGTTTTTGCGGTAATTAACACCTATCCTAATAAAACAGCAAATTGGGATGCAGGGGCCCGTCCTGGTTCAGAAAGCCGTGGCCCTGCTTCTGTAACTCCTACTTGGGAGTTCGTGAAGGAATTCCCTATGTTAGATGGAAAAAAGTATAATGACCCAACTGGGAACTACTTTAAAACTGATGATGAACTTTTGAGCAGCTACTGGTCAGATAGAGATCCTAGATTCAGTAAGTCGATAGTATGGAACGGGAAAGTGTACGAGGTGTCGGGAAAATCAGGAAAAAGGCAATACACCGCGTTAGGAGTAGCCCACGAGCTCGATGATTTTGGAGTAAATCCAAAAGCTGCAGTGAATTCTACTAACTTAGACCGATATAGCGGATTTTTTATTTTGAAGGCTTCAAGACTCAGTTATACGCAGGCCGAGGTTCAGCAATACGACGTAGATTATGTTTTAATGCGTTTTGCAGAAGTAATGATTAATTACGCTGAGACAGCAAACGAAACAGGAAGACTAGGCGAGGCAATGGATATTCTTAGAGCAATTAGAGAGCGAGCGGGCATTGAGCCTGGAGTGGATGGTAATTACGGAATTGTCGCCACGAACCAAGAAGAAATGAGAGAGGCTATATTGCACGAACGAAATATAGAATTTAGTTTTGAAGGCCACCGATTTTGGGATTTAAGAAGACTAAGAATGCTGGATCGATTGGACAACAAAACCAAATCTGGAGTAGAGGCCATTGCAATAAATCAGGATGGTACCGAAATGCCAATTGGAGAGGCTCGTGATAAAGCTGACGATTATGAATTGGTTGAAACCGACTTTAAATATAGCGTGCTTCAGGTGCCGTTTAGTGGGGTTAAAGTCAGCTCAGTACCGGAGTCATATTACTTCTTTCCAATACAGCAAGAAATTTTGGATCGGAATACCAAACTTGAACAAAATGTTGGATGGGGAGGTACTTTCAATCCTACATTAGAAGATTAAAGAGACTTTGTATCTTTGATCACTAAAAGCTAAAATCATTGAAAAGGGTTTCTATATTTTATAGATACCCTTTTCTGTTTTTTTAACATTATTCTTGGTAGGGCACCCCATTTAATTACATGCACAACTCTTGCCTTGTAACTTTGGTTATAAAAAAATATAAATAGTAAGATTAGCTATGGATAAGAACAAAAAATAAAACAAAAGTTATTAAAATTATATTTGTAAGAATTTTAATTAATATTTTAGACCTCTTATAGGTTAAACTACTTCTTTTGCCAAAAATGAACTACATACAGGATGATAAAATTATTCTGTAATGAATAATTATCGTTCCATACTAGAATTTCTATACAAAAACTAACAAAGGGGCTTTTTGCGCATATCCCATATTTGCTTAGATCCAAATGAATCTACCCGAATTGGAGAAGAGCTGAAAAAGGGAGGCCTGATAGATTAAAAACAACGAAGGTTTATAGGATGTAACGGACATATATCCTTTATATCACCACCACAACTGGTCATGACTCCTGAAGGAAAACATTGGTTTGAAACAATAGAATTATTCTAAGAACCAAGACTTGTGGAGTATTGAATCTAAACTATGCTCTAAATTAAAACTGTTCACTTGGGCAAAATAAACGTCCATAGAGTCATAATTCGGGAAGGGTGAGTACATTCAAAACATAATAAACCCCTAGATAATGTTCCCCAGAACTATGGATAGAAAATAAGCATAAAATGCATTAAGCAGAGGAAAAGGGTAGAGGATGTACTACTAGTTTTTCCAAAAAAGAGGAATTATGTAATGAAGGGCAATAATTATCTAATTACCTTATATGATGGTAGGTTTTACAAAATAAAATTTAAACTTCATTTATAAATCATCTTTATAATTAAGTATGCCAAGGTAATTTTTTAGTTATTTCAAAGGTATAATTCTAGAGGTTAGATAAATTTTCGAAGCGCAGCATTTCCGTCATCCGACACTATGCCTTAAAACTTACACAGTTTAAGGCATAGTGTCTAAAATAGTCCCCTAAAATAAATTTACAGATTTTTATATTAGTTTCTTTTTCTTCCTTAACCAATTACTTTCAGTAATAGTATCGTACCCTGCCATTGTATGGGTGTTTGTTTAAGTCATTTTCAGTTTGATAATTTCTCGATCAGTCCACTAACTGCGTTTCAGAATTGATCCTAAAGCATTTTTCTTCTCCTAAATATAACGGATTTCCGTGTTTTTCTGACCAAAAGCCATCTAGTACATCCTTCGTTAAACAACGATAGATAGCAACGCCTTTATAGATAGCATTGTCATCGCCTTGATAATTGAAATTAACCACCAATATATTGTCCTTAAAAAAGCCAGTTCCTTTTTGTTCTTGGTTAGAATTTATTAACCATTTGGCAATGATTCTATTGTTTTCGTCCAAGGACAAGGATAGAATTCCTCTATAAGTGTTTTCGGTGTCATCTTGATTTTTACCTATTATGGAGTAGTCGCCCGCTAATTGTTTTAGTGTCATTAATTATGCTTTTGTACCCGGAGGTTGGCTAATGGTTAAAGTAGTAAGTGGTGTTTTTAAATATAAATTTGTTTATCTATATAATTATTTTACCTCCCTGTCTACACTACCTAAGCAGGTAGTCCCATGCATTTCAATTTTTAACCAAGAATAATTTCCTTCTATTTCTCTTTAAATTAGTGTTGAAGGAAAAGAACATTTCTTCATCCATATTTAAAGTGCAGCCTTTTTTCATCTCAGATGTCAATTTCTAAAATTGCCCATCTGTAAAATAATTTCAAGATCTATTATAAAATATAACTTACAAATTTAAAATTAATTTTTAGAAAACACTTAAGATAGCATAAAGAAATCCAATGTTTCAAAATATACCATGGCTATATTTCAAGCTTTGATAAATGTGGCTGATAAGTTTTAGAAAAGGTGAAAATTTAGTGGCTCGTTTCAAAAGACATCATTGAGTTGGGATGAGGGAGTTGGGATGAGGCCTACTTCTTGGGTAATACAACCCGTAATGATTGATCCAAAACACTTTTGAAGAGGAATTGGTTGTTCTTTTTATTCTTGGTCACTATTTGTTTGCTGGAGGACGGGATCTAGATTTTAAACCGAATGCCCCATTGAACGATCTTGCGAAATTGAGTTTTTTTAGGCTACCTAAGAGAATGATACTTCGCCCTTCTTAGGTCAGTTTTATAGAACTCTTCATATCAGGGAGGCATAGCTTGCCTGGAGCCATTTCCGATTCTTTGATAAAACCAGGGAAGATGGAAAGTTTAGAAACAGGTTTTGAAGCAAAGCTTTTTAAGAATCATTTGTCGTTTGAGAATGATCAATTTTCCTGACTCATTGGGCTGAGGATAAATGCAGGTAAAATTACGGAATGAATTATTTAATAGAGATAAGTACATTTCTACTTTTATTAGAAGTCCTAAGATTAAAAAAAAAACTGAAAATCCATATGTGGAAAAATTTCATTTTACACGTATCCATAGTACAAGCAGGATTATATTATTCTGTCAAGAATTGTTGTCTCAGGTATATTGTTTATCTGGTATCATCAAAGCATCGTCCTAACAGGGATGTGTTTTTAACCCTCCTTTGACTGTCCGAAACGTAGCTCAATCGAACATAGATAAACATAAGCTGATAGTCGTGCTTTATATTACCTTGACCATAATATTTCAACACTCTGTTTTATCGGATTAAAAGTCTGTAATAGAGGTTTTTGAAGAATTTTAGACTCCGTTTTTCATTCCAGTCACTGAGAAACGGGCGTGCCTTTGAATTTGTCAGAGATCAGTAATAAAGGTATCTCTGCCCTTTATTCCAATATAAATATCGCATAGGGTAATACAATAGTTCAGCTGTCCCAATGTTAGGATCACGAATTGTTCGTAGCTTTTACATTTGCTGCTCCCGTTCTTACCATGGCACTCATCGGTACAATGTTTGGGCATCCAGCTATGGAATAAATTTAATGTTTTGCGGATTAAAACCTTGTTTGTACTTTTAATGCTTCTGAAGAGTTCGAAAAAAATATTTTTTGTCGGTAAAAACAAAAACATGGGATTTCCAGACTTCTTTATTTACAACTATTGGCTAATTGTAAATAAAGAATTGAAAAAAAAATAAAAGCACATATATAAAAAGTAAATAAATAAAGATTAAAATGAATAAATTAATTTTAGGGCTATTATTAGTAATTGTTTTTAATGTCAGCTGTGAACAGAAAAACAAGATTGTAATTGCTCAAACTTTTGAAGAACCTATAGATCCATCACCTAATAAAGATGAAAATTGGGAAGGGGTTCCAAAAGGATTGCAAGCTACAGTAACATCCACAAACATTCGTTTTGTAAAAAGTGTCATTCCTAAATTGGAAAAACAAACAACTTGGACAGGTAATGCTTGGAAAGGGGAGCGTATTTCAAGTCAATTAGTCCTATGGAGTAATGATTCTATTAATCATGTAAGCACTGAAATTTCTGATTTTAAATCAAATTCCGGGCACCTCTTGCCTTCCAGTATTGCTAAAGCGCGATTTGTAAAATATGTGATTACAGATGAATTTGCTGAAGGTTGTGGGTACAGAAAACCAGAAGATTTTTCATCGTCCTTAGCTGCCGATGCTTTAGATGAGGTAAGTTCATATGCTGTAAAAGCACAAGAAACCAGACCAATTTGGATAACTATAGATGTTCCAAGTGATGCCGTATCAGGAACTTATAAAAGTACTGTTACCCTAGATATTAAAGGGCAGGATTCAAAAACTTTTGAATTTACTTTGAATGTAATAGATAAGGTTCTTCCAGAAGGAACAGATTGGAAATTTCATTTGGACCTATGGCAAAATCCTTTTGCCGTGGCCCGATTCCATAAAGTAGAAGTATGGTCTGTAGAACATTGGGAGTTGTTAAGGCCAATTATGAAACGATTGGCAGATGCTGGACAGAAGGTAATTACCGTGTCGTTAAATAAACGGCCTTGGGGCGGACAAACTTTTGACCAATTTGAAACTATGGTCAAATGGAAAAAGAAGATAGATGGCACATGGGAATATGATTTTGACATTTTTGACAAGTGGGTTCAGTTTATGATGGATTTGGGCGTTAAAAAACAAATAAGTTGTTATTCGATGGTTCCTTGGGGGAATGAGTTTTATTATTTTGATGAAAAAGAAAATAAAGAAATTAAAATTAAAGCAGCTCCTGGAACCAAAGAATATGAAGCCTTGTGGATTCCATTTTTAACAGAATTTAAAAAGCACTTGACAAAAAAAGGCTGGAATAATATTACCAGAATTGCGATGGATGAAAGAGGGCCCGAAGAAATGAAAGCCATGCTGGACTTACTTAACCAATATGCTCCAGAATTTGGGGTATCGTTTGCAGACAATCATAAGAGTTATAAATTGTACCCTGATGTTTTAAAAGATATGTCGGTAGCTTTTGGACATCCTGTAGATCAGGAAGATTTGGAAAAAAGAAGAGCTAATGAATATATAAGTACTCATTATGTGTGTTGTTCAGATGGGTTTCCGAATACTTTTACTTTCTCACCTCCGGCAGAAGGTGTGTTTATTGGTTGGTACACTATTGCTGCAGATTTTGATGGATTTTTGCGTTGGGCTTACAATAGTTGGGTAGAAAACCCCTTGCAAGATTCACGGTTTAGCGCTTGGCCCGCCGGAGACACCTATTTGGTTTATCCGGACAATAGAACTTCAATTCGATTTGAAACTTTGCGTGATGGTATTGAAGATGCTGAAAAGATCAGAATATTGAGGGAGGATTTAAAAAGCAAAAATATGCTTGAAGATCTCGATTATTTAAATAAAGTAGTAGCACAATTTAATATTACTGCAAAACCAGAAGGCGGAGTTGAAGCTATGATTGAAAATGGTAAAAACGTATTAAATATTCTAGCAAAAAAAATAGAATAGCATTGAAAGTTAACATCTAGGATTGAGGATGTTTTTTAGCCGACCATGGGGATTAATACTATTTGAAAATTATGGGTGTATAGTTTTCAAATAGTAGCCCTTCATGGATATATTTGGGTTGTAGCCCTCTTTTTATCCTTGTAGCAATCGAACCGAACATATAGGAATAAATCCTGATCTAAAAGGAGAAGCCCCATTTCGTATTTATGAAGTCATCAGGCCTGTTGAAGGAGATTGACTCTATCGGAAATGGGGTTATTTATTCATAGTTAAAAATCACCATGTTTATCCAAGCTAAAGTAGGTTATAAAATAGTGATAACTATTAAATTTGAAGCCTTTGCTTCCATTGATTATGTTGTTTAAGTGTTTTTTAAATAAAATGTTTCTTTGAGATCTGATAACTTTGATACTGAATTTTACATCAGTATATTTATTGCTCATTTTTTATGTAACTATTCGTTGAATCAATGTTATTTCGTCTCCTTTTTCTTTTCGTTTTTGTGGTTGTGTCATGTTCCTCTGCTGAGGGACCTGATATTATTTTTGAAGATTTTGAAAGTGGAAACTTCGAAAACTGGAATAAATTAGGTGTAGCATTTAATTCACCAACTAGACAAGACTCGATTTCCGAATCAATTGAAAATGTACAAGGTAATTTATTTGCATATTCGAATTTTGAAGGATCAGGAGAAAGTTTAGGGCAGGGAAAATTAGTTTCAGGCAACTTTATAATAGACCGAAAATATATCCGCTTTTTGGTTGCAGGAGGTAAACACAAAACTAGAGAATGTATAAATCTTATCATTAATAATAAAATTGTTAGGACTGCAACAGGAAAAAATGATCATACTTTAAGGGAAATTACTTGGGATGTTAGTGATTTACAGGGTAAGATTGCAATGATAGAAATTGTGGATGCATTGGCATCCAGTTACGAACAGAATTCATTAGGTCATATAATTGTTGATAATATTGTATTCAGCGATTTTAAGAATTCCCAAGAAGTAATATTTGAGAATTTTGAAAGTGGTAACTACAATAATTGGAAGGTGGAGGGTGATGCATTCGAAGTACCCCGGAATAGGATCAACGTTTATTATCCTATTTCAGTAAATGGATTTAATGGAGAGTATTTTGCCTTTTCTTTCGGCGAGACACATGATTCTAAACAGGGAAAACTCACTTCAAAAACTTTTGAGATAACCCATGATGGGATAAAGTTTTTGATCGGTGGAGGAGGTCATGAAAATAAAACCTGTATTAATTTAATAGTTAATGATTCGGTTGTTTTTTCTCAAGTTGGTCAAAATGACGGTGAGATGCGATCGCATCAATGGGATGTAACACCTTTTAAAGGCCAAATGGCTAAGATTGAAATTGTAGACCACTATTCTAAGGGATGGGGACATATTATGGTGGACGAAATAGTTTTTTACAACAAGCCTGTGCGAAGTAATATATGGTTTTATTTGGGATCAGTACTTTTTGTACTTATAATTTCCTACGTCCTATTTAAAACTGTCACTTCTAGAAAACAATTGAAGCACATAGTGGAGGTAAGTGATGAAGAGAAGGAAAAATATGAGAAATTAAAGGCTTCAATTGAAACATCTAAAATATTTAAAGAACAGAACCCGAGTATAAATGATATTGTTAAAATATCGGGTATAGAGGAGAATGAGATCAATTATTTATTCGAAACGGCGGGAAATACCTCGTTAACAAACTACATTAATTATTTAAGAGTCGAAGAGTTTAAAAGGCAATTAAAAGATCCACAAAATGAAGCCTTTACAATGATGTATATTGCAGAAAATAGTGGTTTTAGTTCTAAAACTTCTTTTTATAGGATATTTAAATCAATAACCAAATGTACCCCTTCGGAATATAAAAAGAGCTTTGGTCGGAATCATTGACTTATAAATGTTTGAAGAGAGTATTCCATTGTTTGATTATATCTAATGTTTCCTTGGGGGAATACCGGTGGAGGAAATAAGGATATAGAAAAAGTTCCTAATAACTCGTAGTAAGGGACTTATTTCCTTCATTTATTGGTAGGCCTATTTTTTTATGATTCCAATTATTATATACTTATAATCTTTATTTTATATTACTCACGTTATTCTTGGAAATAAAGATGATGACAATGAAAATACGACAGATTATTTTCTTCTAATCAAACTTATAAATAATGTATACTTAATAATATCAGAGGTATTAGCTTGTAAATTTTGCAAGGAAACCACAACCTTGTAGATATTCTAACCTTTTCTTCTTTGAATAAAATTATATCAGCTACAATTAGCATAGTTGATGTAATTTTTTCATTTAAACCCAATTGATTCATTTTTTTTCGTTCCTCTTGAATGTAACCGTAAATAGGGGCTTGGGACGTCCCAGTACCTGTTCTGGGACATAAAATGCTATAAAAATCAGCTTATTTTTCAACCCTAAATCTAATTTAGTTGCATAATATTTGATAGCAAAAAAATGCCGTACATGGAAATAAATTTAGAGGTAAGCAAAACAAGAAAATTAGTTCGGAGGATTAAAACCTGGATAGACCAATTTTTTACAATTAAAAAAAACCTTTTGGGTAAAAAGTGCCTGGTACTGATTCTTTCTATTATGGGAAATCTAAGCTGTAAAGCTCAGCCTAGCACGTTTACAGGCTCTCTTTTTGACAGCAAAACCTTAAAGGGTTGGGAAGTAGTAAATAAAGAAAACAAAAAATATTGGTCCGTGGTGGATAGTGTTATAACCGGTGGCGATGGCATCACCAATATACCAACTAACACATATTTACGTACTAGTGATAGTTATGAGGACTTCGAATTCCGAGCTCTTTTTCGCTTAACCGGTGATCATGATACTGGCTTAATCAACAGTGGTATCCAATACCGTTCTATTATTGATGGGAACAAAATTATTGGGTATCAGGCGGATATTGGAAGAGGTTATTGGGGGGATATCTACGATGAGCACCGGCGCGCTAAACTTATAGGAGGAGATCTTAGTACGTTACGATACCTCCTGAAAGAAGATGGATGGAACAGTTATATTATCCGGTGTAAAGGAAACAAACATGAACTGTATATCAACGGGGTGAAGACCACTGAGTATATGGAAAAGGACCCTGGAATTCCATCAAAGGGAGTTATTGGTATTCAATTGCATAGTGGTGGAAATGCGAAAATTGAATTTAGGAATATAACGATTACTAGGCTTTAGAAAAGTGTAATTAATAATATTTAAGCAACATAAATGAAAATCAATAGATTATCCCTTCTATACTGCTTGATCATGGTCTTGGCTTTTCAAGGATGTAAAGAAAAGTCATCAATGTCCGGATCCGGGGATGTTACAGGAAACGAAAAAATCGATTATAACCGAAAGACACAGTCCTCAAGGACAGAAATATATTCTCCAGAAATGGAATTGGCCGGGTTTCAAGTCCCTGAGGGTTTCGTAGTGGAATTGGTGGCTAGTGAAAGAGATGGTGTGGTGAACCCTATCCATTTAGCTTTTGACGATGCTGGTAGGTTGTGGACGCAGACGGCCGAAATGTATCCTTTAGATCCGGTTTCTGATATAGCATGGCAAGACCTATTAAAGCTTATGGATAACCCAGAGGCACAAGAAAAAGATCCCAAATTTAAAAGGATTTTGGACTTGTACCGAGGCAAGACCCAAGGAAAGGATAAAATACTAGTGCTTTCTGGTCTTTATGGCAAAGAAAAGGTAACTGCCAATATATGGGCAGATGGACTTGCTATACCCCAGAGTATATTGCCCTATAAAAATGGAAGTTATGTAGCTCAAGGTTCCGAACTTTTTTTCCTGGAGGATACAAATAATGATGGAAAGGCAGACAAACGTACACCTTTGTTCACCGGATTTGGAATTACCGATACTCATACCATGGCCCATGTATTGGTTCGCGGTCCTGGGGATTGGATCCATTTTAGCCAAGGTGCTTTGAACAAGGGAGAGGTGAGTTCCCTGATAAGTGATGCCAAAATTCGCTTGGATTATAGTAAAATAGCAAGATTCTCCTTGGATTCGAAAAAGATAGAATTGGTCAGCTCGGGTTTAAACAATATTTGGGGCTTTAAGCTTAGAGGAAATGGACAGTGGTATGGCATGGAGGCCAATGATCTTGGTTATTCCGTGGTCCCCATGGAAATTGGAACAGGTTTTCCCGGTATAGGAAGCGAACGCCTACGTCCTTACCAACCGTGGATGCCGGAATTGCATAGTTTTCGCGTAGGGGGAACTGGGATTTCAGGAGTTGCTTTTTCGGACGATCTGGAAGGGAGCTTCCCAGAAGAATGGAAGGATGTGGCCTTTATAGCAAACCCTATTACCAGTGCTATAAACGCAGTTAAGATTGCACGCAACAAGGATGGCACCGTTTCGGCAGAACATCTGCCAGATTTTTTAACTTCAAAAGATGATTGGTTTAGGCCTGTCAACATGGAGTTTGGCCCGGATGGATGCTTATATATTGCTGATTGGTACAATAAAATAGTATCCCATAATGAAGTAGCAACCACACATCCTGATCGTGACAAATCACACGGACGTATTTGGAGGATTCGTCATAAATCGCAAAAACCACGGGATATTCCTGATTTTAATGAGCTAAGGACAGATGAACTAGTTCAATATCTTAAATCTCCATCAATTTGGGCGAAACGTGCCGCTTGGCATCAGATAAGTGACCGACCTATTGTAGAAACTCGGGAACTAGCCACAGATCTATTACTTTTAGTTTCTGATATTCAACAAAATGAAATTACACGTATAATGGCGCTTTGGTCCCTTGAAGGAATAAAGCATTACGATGAAAAGGTTATGATATCCCTTTTGGATACCGAATCCGATAACCTAAGAAGGGAGGTTGTCCGTTCCCTTCAATCCTTTTCCTTAAGTGCCGATAACTTGGCCCATTTATTGAAAATTCCCTCCAAGGATGAAAATCCTATGGTTAGGTCTCAGGTCTTAAGAACCTTGGATGCGGTGGGAACCGCAAATATGGAAACCATAGCTCTATTAGTTGGGGCCTGTAACCCACCACTTGATGGGAATGCTATGGGAGGGGCGTACGAACGTAATTTTGAAAGATATCTTGCCCGAAAGGCCCTAGAGAATTATCCGAACGAACTGTTAGACTTTGTAAAATCATCAAAAGCATCCCAATATGCTACTTCGAATTTAATCTGGGCAAGTCAGGCACTACCAAAAGCGGAACGGGAAGCAGTCTTTGTGGATTTATGGAAGCAAAGTGATGATAAGAACCTAGATGAGGCCACATTTATAGTTGTGGCGGGAATGTTGGAGAATAGGGATGTATTAAATGTTGTCCTGCCAGTTTTGGAAAACATTGATAAAGCGGAAAAACATGTTACGCTCACTTTGAAAAACTTAGCTAAGGTACAATCCAACGAACTGACAAATGCACTAATAAAGCCTATTAGGTTTTTGTTAAAAAGCCGAGAAATATCCCATCAACATCTAGGATTGGAGGCTATTGGAAAATTAAATGTCAGTTCACTAAGAAACATGGTTATCCCTTTTGTAGATAAAACTTCTTCTTCCGAAACTATAAAACTGGCGATGCTAGCACTAATTAACCAACCCGAAGAAAATAAAGCGGTGTTTGAACGGATAGCAAAAATGGAATTTTTAGAATTGGATTTGAGGGCTACAGCAATCCAGGCACTTGCCAAGACGAATATATCAACTGCCAATAAAACCTTAAGTGAATTAATACCAAAAATGGGGCAATCTCAAAAACAATCCGTAACCGGAATATTATCCAATTCCGAAGAAGGAGGTACACTTTTGAAACAGCTTTTCGATACAGGAATTTTGACTTCTCAAGAATTTGGCTTGTCTAGTGCGGAAAAGATATTTCAGTCCAATAAAGAAGATACAAGGGGAATAGAACTTTTCGCGCAGGTGAAGAACAGGATCCAGAATGAGAAGAAAGCCTTTGAATCCAAATTGCATCGATTTATGGTCATAGCAGAGAAGAAAGGCGGTAACCCAGAAAACGGTGAAAAACTCTTCCAGACTTGCTTTATGTGTCATAGAGTGGGAGATAAGGGATTTGATTTTGCTCCGGCCTTGGATGGCTCTGCTTTGCGGGAAAATGAGGCGTTGTTGACTGCGATATTAGACCCTGATGCCGCTTTAGAAAGTAGTTATGCAATTTACCGGGTTACTAAAAAAGATGGTAGCACCTTGGAGGGATATCTTGTAAAAAAGGATGAAAGGGGCACTACCATAGGATTTATGGGAGGGAGTAGCAGGTTTATTCAAGCTTCGGAAATAAGTTTTGAAGGTTTTTTAGGAGGTCGTTCATTTATGCCAAAGGGCCTAATAGACAATTACTCGGACGAACAGGTGTCAGATCTACTGGCATTCATCAAGACATTAAAGTAGTTTAGAAACTAAATGGTACTCTTAAAAAACACCTTATCAATTTTGCCATATTTATTGATGTTTCTGCTGTCTACTCTATGGGGCCAGGCACAAAAAATACCATCTACTTCGGTGTTTTTTGAGAAAACACAATTGTTAGACAAGTATGTTTCCGAAGGGGCCTCGATCGCAGATGTGAATTCTGATGGCATTTTGGATATTATTTCAGGTTCTATATGGTGGAAAGGCCCTGGTTTTGAACAAGTCTACGTCTATGCGCCAGTAGAATATTTTCCGATTACCGGTCCGGGGCTAGAGGGGTATTCCACTAATTTTTTTACGTTCCCTTCCCATATAGATGGGAACCGTTGGATAGATATCCTTCAAGTAGGGGTTCCAGGTTCGGATAGTAAATGGATCAAAGATCCTGCAATAATATCGCTACCTCTTACTGCCGATATGGTAGTGGAGCCAACTTATTTAAACGCCCTGAGGAATGTTTGCCATGAATCTCCTGTCTTAATGGATATAATTGGAGATACGAAGAAAGAACTATTGGCTTTCAGCCAAGGAAGATTAGTCTTAGGTATGTCTCCTAAAAATAACGGGGAAGATTGGCAAGCCCTACCTATTTCCGTCAAGGATCCTACACGTTTTCCTGTGTATTCCCACGGATTGGGGGCGGGAGATATCAATGGGGACGGACTAGTCGATATTATTGAGAAAAGTGGATGGTGGCAGCAACCTGATTTTTGGAATCTCAGCGATACTTGGGTCTATCATGCATATCCATTTTCCCCTGGGACAGGTGGGGCCCAAATGTACGCCTTCGATATTGATGGCGATGGGGATAATGACGTGATTACGTCCATGGACGGACATGGCTATGGACTTTCCTGGTATGAACAAATAGGAAGTAAAGAGAATATCAATTTTAAAGAACATATTGTTATGACCGATAGGCCAGAAGATAATACTTATGGGGTGTCCTTTAGTCAGTTGCATGCAATGGAAGTGGCAGATATTGATAATGACGGGATATTGGATATTATAACCGGTAAATGCTATTATGCCCATAATGGGCGTGATCCAGGTGCCGAAGATCCAGCGGTTCTGTATTGGTTTAAAACCTTAAGACATAGAAATGGTTTGGTAGAATTTGTTCCTTATCTGATCGATAACGATTCTGGGGTGGGGAGACAGTTTTCAACGGGAGATCTTAATGGGGACGGTAAAATCGATATTGTGACCGCAAACAAAAAAGGGGTCTTTGTCTTTATGCAGAAATAGTTAAAAAAAGAACAGCAATCAATTAAATAACTAATAAAAAGAATTATGACTAGACACTTTGGAATGTTTCAGTTTAAGGAAGGAGTGAGCAACGAAGAAATTGAAAATTGTTTTGAAACAATGAAAGCCATGGTAGGGAAAATACCGGGGTTGTTAGACATGGAATATGGCCCTTATGATAGTACGGAAGGATTTAATGATGGCTTTACCCATGGTTTTATCATGACCTTCGATAGTCCAGAATCTAGGGAAGAATATCTGCCCCATCCCATTCACGAAAAGGTGAAAGACATAGTAATTCCACAATTGGAGCGGGTAGTGGTTTTTGACTTTAATGTATAACCTAAAAAAAGGTTATGAGCATGAAGGATAAAAGCATAGTAATGCTTGGTTGTTTTGATACTAAGGGAGAGGATTTTACCTACCTCTATCAATGTTTAGATATTCAGAATCAGCCTTTAATTACTATAAACACTGGGGTTATGGATACTTCCGTTAAGTTTCCCATTGATGTGGATAACGAATCTGTGGCGGCTGCTTCTGGTACAAGCTTAAAGAACATTAGAAAATCTGGTGATCGAGGAAAGGCGGTAGAGCTTATGGGAATGGGCGCCTCGGAGATCCTTTCGGACCTTGTTTCCAAAGACCTGATCAAGGGTGTTATTGGAATGGGGGGAGGTGGCGGCACCTATATCATATTGGAAGCCATGCAGGCAGTACCCTTGGGCATACCCAAGCTATGTCTTTCTACGGTAGTAGCCAAAGACCTTTCTAGACAGATCGGGGTGAAGGATATCACAATGATGTCTTCTGTGGTAGATGTTGCCGGCATCAATAAGATCAGTCGGTTGTTGATACAGCAGGCATCAGCAGCCATAACTGCAATGGCACTCGTGAAAGTGGATACTTCGGTGACAGTTAAAAAAAATATAGCAATTAGTATGTTCGGGAATACTACCAAATGTGTGGACAAATGTACCGAACTATTAAAAGACCGGGGGTATGAGGTCATGGCCTTCCATGCCACTGGTGTTGGTGGGGCTACTATGGAATCGCTTATACGTGAAGGTGTTTTTGATGCCGTATTGGACGTTACCACCACTGAATTGGCTGATGAACTTTGTGGAGGTATTTTAAGTGCCGGCCCAGACAGGTTGACAGCGGCTTCGGAAATGGGGATTCCCCAAATAGTGGTGCCTGGCTGTTTGGATATGGTGAATTTTGCCCAATTGGATACTATACCCCAGAAATATAAATCAAGAGAGCTTTATAGTTGGGCACCTGATGTAACTCTAATGCGTACCGATAATATTGAAAACAAGATCCTGGGCAAACAGCTTGTCAATAAATTAAAGAAGGCCAAAGCTCCTGTGGAAATCTTGATTCCCTTGAAAGGAATTTCCCAAATTGACAGTGAAGGAGATATTTTTTATAACCCAGAAGCGAATAATGCACTTTTTGAATCCATAAAGGAAAATGCGAAGGGCCATATTGAAGTAGTCCAAATGAACGCTCATATCAATGATGAAGTCTTTGCTAAGATGTTAGTGGAGCACTTGTTGAAAATGATGAAATAAAGAAATATAAACATAAAATTAAAACAATATGCCAAATAAATGGACAGGAAAGGGTAACCCTTATACCCGTGAAGAAGTTAGACAACGATTACAAAAAACCTTGGATCAGAAAAAAGCAATCATAGGTGCAGGAGCAGGTACGGGAATAAGTGCCAAATTCATAGAAAAGGGTGGGGCCGATTTTTTAATAATATATAACTCTGGACGCTTTAGGATGTCTGGTCACGGATCAACGGCCGGATTAATGGCTTATGGCGATGCCAATGCCGTAGCCATGGAAATAGGGGAGTTTGAAGTACTGCCGGTAGTAGAGGAAATTCCAGTATTCTGCGGCGTTCACGGATCGGACCCCCGAAGGAGGATGTGGCATTTTTTACAACAGGTAAAGGCCATGGGGTTCTCTGGGGTTAACAACTTTCCAACTCATTCCATTGTAGATGGTAGCTTTCGGGATATCCTAGAGGAGACCGGGATGGGCTTTTCCAAAGAAGTTGAAATGGTACGTTTGGCTTCGGAAATGGATTTATACTCTTGTGTGTACGTAGCCACTCCTGAAGAGGCTATTCAAATGGCAGAAGTAGGGGCAGATGCAATTATAGCTCATGTAGGAACAACGGTAGGAGGATCTGTAGGTGTAGTGGGGGCAACTGTGGATATGGACTTTGCTATTAAAAGAACCCAAGAGATCATAGAAGCGGGGCGGAAGATCAATAAGGATATAATTTTTTTAGCACATGGAGGCCCCATTAATACACCAGATGACGTTAAAGTTATTTTAGAAAATACGGATGCCCATGGATTTGTTGGGGCTTCTTCATTGGAGCGAATGGCGGTAGAAGCCTCACTGACTGCTTTGACACAGAAATTTAAATCATTGGAACTTTAAACACAGGTTCTGATATAAAACATTAGTTCCCATTACTTGATAACTATTATTCAAAACTTATTATGGAAAGATTTCCACTAGAAGATACTTCTAAGAAAAGAGCCCTTTTTATAGGTTGTTTTATAGCATTATTGACCACTGCCTTCGGTTTTATCACTAGAGTGTTTCTAGTTGATACTTGGAGCGTGGCTTTCGATCTAAATCCTGCACAGGCGGGGAGGCTTATGGGAATCGGTATCTGGCCTTTTTTTGTTGCCATCATATTCTTTAGCCTGTTCATTGATAAGATTGGCTATAAAATGGCAATGATCTTTGCTTTTATAGGTCATATGACCTGGGGGGTAATGGGCTATTTTGCTTATCATTTTTTACAGTCTGGAGATATTGATACGGCCTACAGCCTTTTGTATTGGGGAAGTTTGGTATTTGCTTTAGGTAATGGTACAGTAGAAGCCTTTATAAATCCGGTTGTAGCCACTATGTTCAATAAGGACAAGACCAAATGGTTGAATATATTGCATGCCGCCTGGCCAGGTGGATTGGTACTTGCCGGAATTATTGTGATAGGTATGGGCAATGTGGAATGGTGGATCAAGATCGTTATCACCGTAGTTCCGGCCACAATGTATTTTTTAATATTATTGAGACAGGATTTCCCTGCTAATGAACGCGTTGCGGCGGGGGTAAGTTATAGGGAGATGCTACAGGAATTTGGTATTGGCGGGGCTTCCTTGGTTGCTTTTCTAGTGGTATTACAATTGAATGATTTTTTTATGCCGGGCCCTGAAGATTATTTGATGCGATATGGGTTTATTGCTATTGGTGTGTTTATGGTGATTGCTTTTGGTTGGTATGTCCGGACTTTGGGTCGTCCCATATTATTGTTCCTATGTTTTATTATAATGCCACTGGCCACTACCGAGCTGGGTACGGATTCCTGGATACAATCTATAATGCACGGAATTGCCAGTAGCAAGGGCTTTGATGCGGGATGGGTATTGATTTACACATCATTAATCATGCTGGTGCTCCGGCTTTTCGCTGGCCCAATATTACATAAAGTATCCCCATTGGCCCTATTGGTCATTAGTTGTGTGCTCGCCATATTTGGATTATATTTCCTTTCCTTCACCACTGGGTGGTTCATTTTTGCAGCTGCAACACTCTACGGTCTTGGCAAGACATTTTTCTGGCCCACTACTATAGGTATTGTGGCCGAGCAGACTCCTAAGGGAGGAGCGCTAACTCTGAACGCAGTTAGCGGAATTGGAATGCTTACCGTAGGAATGTTGGGAGCGCCCATTATTGGAGCTTTCCAATCCAATTCACAGATCGAACAATTGCAGTCCTCCCATGAACTGACACAGCTTGCTCCCTCAAAGTTGGTAAAGGACGGGAAAGTAAAACTCCCTTTACAGGATGAGACCATTTATTCCATAATCGATTATCAGACAGTGGACATGGAAGAGTTCAATGGAGATTTGGCTAGTATGGAAAATCCTCATGAGGTAAATGCGCTGATCTCAGACCTTAAAACTAAGGGAACTCAATTGGCCTTGGCTAAGGTGATCATTTTTCCCATTATTATGCTCGTGTGTTACATAATCTTAATTTTTTATTTCAGAACTAAAGGAGGATACAAGCCAATAATTTTAAAAGCTTCTAGAGTGGATTTATAGAATTTATTTAAATAGCATAAATATATTGCTAGTACCTGCCTGTTTGCACCAACTGAACTGCCCTTTTATTTTATTAAAGCCTAAAACATTTAGATGTACCTGTAAATATTCTGAAATGATCCAAACCTTATCAAACTTTGCTTTCAATTCTTGGACTTTAGCAATATCTTCGTACTGTAGCATGTTTAGTACTTTGTGTGTAGTAACTTAAAGATACAGTAAAACCGAAGGATTTTCTTGGTTTTTTTGCTATTTATTAGCGTTTTAGAACCAGCAAGTAATGACTGGCTTTGAAAAAACCGGAAAGCATTTTGCCTCTGATTATTTAGAAGTAAAACCCGATATTATCTGTATGTCCAAAGCACTAACGGCCGGTTTGGTCCCTATGAGACTTCGGAAAGAATACCTTTTTTGTCAAATACAAAGAGCTTTTGGCTAAAATGATGTCGGAATGGTATATGGAGAGCTCATGTATTTTTTTAACAGAAAAAACAAGGCGCTATTATTATACTTTTGAAGGCTTTGGTAGCGTGCTCCCTCACCAGAATTTGACTTAAAGGGAGGGGGCGCTTTTCAATTAGGTTTTTGTTACACAGTTCTTTCCGACCTGGAATCAGACCGTCTTAATAATATTACTACAGGTTAATCCAGCAGCTTAATCCAATAATGAGGATCATGGCTACCTAGGTTTTTCCTTGGCTTCTATAGAACCAAATAAGGTTAAATATCAGGAACTTAAAGGATAGCAGTTATGGGTTCAACTAGAATTTTAACGCATTTAGAGTGAAGAGATGGGATAATTTGGAAGGAAGCATGATTGGATCGAGAATGGGTGAATCTAATGGTTTGGCCAGAATTAAAGGGGTGAAAAAGTTTAATAGAATAAAGTGTTGATAATTAATGTAAAGTAGGTGAATTGGAGAGAAAGGTAAATATTGTGTAATATACATTTTAGGTTTATTATCCAATGACCATGAAAATCAAAAATAAAATTCCGAAACAAGACCAAATCTTGATTGTGAGTTGTCATGGGGGCTAGGTCAATTGTGAAGCAGGAATTATCGATGAAAATTCAATAGTAATTTTTAAAGAATTCGAAATTAATGTTCAAAATAATAGAAAAATTACATTTTAAATTAATTTGGGCCCTGAAAAAGACTAGATTGGATTGGTTTGCTATTTTGGTGATGTTTACTCTTAAAGCTGGAAAAATATATGCACAGAATAGTGAGTCTGGGATTGCTGAGCTTTGGCAAGAGTTATATGTATATAAGGATTTTAATCAAAAGTGGAGAGGTGAAATTCTTTTTAATAACTTATATAGTTCACAATTTGGAAATTACGACTGGTTTTTAGAGGGGAAAACTGCTTTTAAAATTAATGAAATTCTGGGTGTTGAAGCAATTTATCGCCAAGAATATTATGATTTAAATGGCTCCAAAGGTGTAGAATATAGACCAATGATAAGGTTTTCTGGAAAATTTAAAATTCGAGATTGGAGCATTCGAAATCGGCATCGCATTGAATTAAGGATGTTTGAAATTGGAGAAACAAGGCTACGATATAGGACAGACTTCAAGATTAAACCAAACTTCAACTGGACTAATCTAAACCTTAACCCTTACGTGTTGGAGGAGATTTTTATTAACCAAAACGGTTTTTCAAGAAATAGGGTTTATGTGGGTATTGAAGGTAAAAAATGGCGATTTGAACCTGCAATTTATATGCTATTACAATCGAATATTATATCTGATAATTGGGACAACCAGCCAATAGTTGGAATTATGATGGGATTTGAGTTGTAACAACTAATTTTAAAAATTACAAAAGAAAAATAGTTAGATGAGCTTGCCTATCTCAATGGGGATAAAAACACCCGAGGAGGTAAAGAATGATGGTTATACGGGATTAGATTATAATGTTTATAAGAAGAATCCAACATGGATAAAGGAAGCCCAGGACCTTGGGTTGACAGTGAATGCATGGACAGTTGATAAGGAGGAAGATATGAAGGACCTTTTGGCGCAAAAGGTAGATTACATTTTTACAATGAACCAGAATTACTGTATAAGATTTTGGAGGGAAAATAAGTTTTTATAAAGCCGCTCTAACTATATAAAAAGAATAGGTTGTTTATTAAGCGACTTTTTCTCAATAATTAAAAAGGATGTTTTTTTATATATTGTGATTTTATTTGTATCGTTATGATATTAAAAGGATTTAAAATATAACTTTTTTAAGTTACTTTTTTGCAACAATGTCCCTTATGGGATTTGATGGGTTTTAAAACGATATAATTAACTGGTAATCAGTGGTTTGTGATATTTGGTCGGATGCTGTCATCCCGACTAATCAGAAAAGTGATTTGCATTTGCAAATCACTTTTTTTGTTTTCAAGCACGTCTACATAAAAATTTAGTGAACGATAGTTTTTACCTTTCTTTTTGCTGCAAAGGGTATATTAGAAATCTGTAAATCCTGAGTTTGGTTTGAACTTCTAGTGTAGTTATTTATAATATAACCTATATTTTCTTGGGCGATCGGACCAAGCAGGCAATAGCTTTTCGTACAAGTGTAGTTGTTTCTATCCATTACAATCAGGCAGCAAGAAAGGAAATCCATGGTGTAAAACGCTGTATAAAGCACCCTCTTAAATATATGGATACTATTATAAAGGTATAGGACATACCCTTAACAAATAAATGGTTCAAACGCATCTTCACACTTTGTTCATGGCACACTGACCAGGGCTGTTTTCCTTAGTATATCAACTTGTGATTAGGGAGACCTCCAAAGGTAATGATACTTTCTTTCACTTAATCCCTGCCTTATTTACATTGATAGATGAACTTATGTTGTTAATATATTTCTGTAGATCGCCAATTGTTAGCTCCTAATTAATTTTACAGACCACCAGCGGTGTTTTTTCTATCCATATACTATGGCCAAATTAATTCTTTGGAAGCAATTGCACTTTCTAAATTTGCTTTTATCACTGGGAAGCTATTGAAAAATTTTCTTGAATCGGCACGCTTAAGGATAACTTCTGTATTACTGTTAGACCTTATTCGGATATCGGTCACAATTACCTTAATCTGGTCAACACTATCCCAGTTTGGCAGTCCGCCTCTTTTTATGATTATATTTTTTTTAGGAAATTGTATATGTTTGTAGTCATTCGCTGAGGGGTTGCCAATTACCAAAATTGTTCCCTCCTTAATTTCGTGTTTCTGAGGCTCATTCTGATGTTCACCACCCACAAGAAAGGCAAAAAGGCTTATTATTATACTTAATGAATTCATTTTGTTTATTTTTAAGATATACTAGAACTTAGTTCTGGTACCGTTGCCTGGCTGGAACCAAACCGCAAAGTTTCTGGGTAAAAATGTACCTTCCCGGTTTCTAGTTCGTACATGGCTCCTATTATTCCTATTTCTCCTCTTTCAATCATTTGTAGTAGAACCGAGCTTCTTTCAATAATAGAATTTACTGAACGCCTAACATTGATAATGGATACCTTTTCTACATAAGTTTTGTTTGAAGAGTTTCTTATACTCGGATCCATAGTAGACTTTTCTTCATATATAGCAGGTTGTATTTTCGCTAATAAACCGGTTAAATTCCCTAATTCCACATGATCACATGCCCCTTTAACAGCGCCGCAATTGGTATGGCCCATTACTACTATCAATTTAGATCCGGCTATATTACATGCAAACTCCATACTACCTATAACATCGGAGTTAACTACATTGCCGGCCATCCGAATCGAAAAGATATCTCCGATTCCCTGATCAAAAATTAATTCTATTGGCACCCTGCTATCTATACAACTAAGAATGGTAGTTAATGGCCATTGGCCCGTTACCGTCTCGTTCACTTGTTGTAGTAAATTCCTAGGAGCGCTAATGTTTTTTATGAACCTCTTATTTCCTTGCTTTAAAACTTCCAATGCCTCTAATGGCGTGGTGCGTTCTTGTATTTCTTTCGTGATTGTTTTCATGATGTTATATATTGCTTAATTCACTTATTTTTATATGGCTAGATGGTATTTTAACGCCGGTTTTTATGTTGTTTAGACCTATGTTTTGTTTGATTTCAGGTGAAGTAGAAACAACATGTGTTTGGGAGTTTTCCATCTTGTACTGTTTTCTAAAACCTACCAATTCTACGTCAATGGATCTTTCTTTAGAGGAAAAATTCACAAACTCCTTTATCATTTGAAGTACATCATGGTCAATATAAACCGTGTTTGAAGCATCAATTATTATTTTACTTTCTTCGGGTAGGTGTACGAAAGTCTGTTTTATGGCAGCTTTATTTAGGAAAGACACCTCTTGCGCCAATTCAATATTTACGATTTCGCCTTCTTTATGATTATCTCTTTTAAAGAAGTAAGCTAACTTTACATTTCCTCGTAAAATATAATAGATACTTACCGCAAGACCTACTCCTACTCCCATCAATAAATCTGTAAACACAATAGCTACTACAGTTACTACAAAAGGTATAAATTGGAACTTTTTGCTATTTCTCCACATATGAACAAACTTTTCCGGACTTGCCAGTTTATACCCAATTACGAGCAATATGGCCGCAAGGGATGCCAACGGAATTAGATTCAATAAAAATGGAATTGCGAGTACCGCCGTCATTAAAAATACACCGTGTGCTATTGCTGCAATTTTAGTCCTACCGCCAGAATTTATGTTTGCAGAAGTCCTTACGATTACAGAAGTAATAGGAATACCCCCTATCAAACAACTTATCATATTACCAACCCCCTGAGCCTTTAGTTCTCTATTTGTGTTTGTATATCTTTTTAAGGGGTCCAATTTATCAGCAGCTTCAATACATAGCAAAGTTTCGATACTTGCTACGGCCGCAATTGTAATGGCTACCACCCAAATTTCAGCATTTCCAATTTGAGCAAAATCCGGCAGACTAAACTGGTTCCAAAATGCTGTCATGGATTCTGGCACAGGAAGACTAACAAGATGTTCTTGGCCTATTGCCCAAGAAGAACCTGTTGCCTTGAAAACTTCATTTATCCCGATACCTGCCAATACGGCAATCAAAGCTCCGGGAATAGATTTTAACCTTTTTAAAAATGGAACTTTTAAGAAAGCTATTAGAATAGCCAAACAAACAACAACCACAGTAACGGCTCCAGGATGGATGGAATTAATGGTATTTGCGAAAGTTGTGAAAATTTGATGGTCGCCAAGGGCATTTACGTACCAAAAATTGCCTTCGTGCATTTTGTCAAATCCGACAGCGTGAGGTATTTGTGATATAACAATGATTATACCAATAGCGACCAACATTCCTTCTATCACATTAGATGGTAGGTAATTGGAAAGTATCCCTGCCTTTGCAAAACCCAAGATGATTTGGATGATACCCGCTAAAAAACCTGCCAACAAGAATGCTTCAAAAGATCCCAAAGTCGCAATCCCTGCTAAAACAATAGCCGCTAAACCTGCTGCTGGACCAGAAACACTTAATTGTGAATTACTCAGTAAACCGACTACAATTCCAGCGACAACTCCAGAAATAATACCTGAGAATAGAGGCGCGCCACTGGCAAGGGCTATCCCCAAACATAATGGGAGTGCAACTAAAAAAACGACCAGTCCGGCCTTTAAATCCGACTTAAAATATTTTGTTGAAAAATTTTTCATTGTTATTATAAGATTATATAAGTTTAATTTTCTAAGGCTTTCTACAAATTGAAAAGACCTATAAATGAGTGCTTTTTGGGAGGAACTTTATCTTTAAGTTCAAAAGGAACTTCAATGACATTTTTTACGTTCTTTTTGATGAGCTTTGTAGTATCAAACCATTTTCTGCTCGAGCTATGCAAGGAATTGTTTTTAGGGATGATGGCGTCGCTAACTTGACATTGTTTTATGAAGTGCTGAAAGGCGAATGGATTAATACCAGTAAACAATTCAAAATTTATATTTTCAATATCTTCCTTGTGTTGAAGTTCAATAATGCGCTTTGCCTCATTGAATTCTTCGCTAAGCAGATTTTTAATCTGTTTTCCTTCCCTAAAATGGGCAATTTTCCATCGAGTATTTGGAAACTTAAAGCCCCCAACTAAAACAATATCTAACTTTGTGTCTGGAAAGTTTAAAAAAGCATATTCTATAAGTTGTAAGGATTCAACAGTGAAATCTGTCGGAATAACTATTTTTCTCATTCTCTAACTTTAAAACAAACTTAGTTGCCACTTGTTAGAGGGATATAAGAGCTAAATTAAAATGAGATTAGAATTTTAAACACCCCCTAAAGGTTTTGGGTAGTGTTTTTGTTGGGTAGTTTTATTTTTACGAGTGTTCCCTTATCTATTTGGGAAAATACACGTATTTCGCCTGAATGCATTTTAATTATCCGGTATGCAAGCGGAAGACCAAACCCAAAACCTTCTATTCCTCGAACATTAGTAGCTCTAAAAAAGGGATCGTATATATTTTTAAGTTCACTTTCTGGAATTCCGACACCTTTATCTTTAACTGTGAGAAAAATAAAATCGTTATCAGAAAATAACTTGATGGATACTTTTTTATTGTCTGAAAATTTACAAGCATTCTCTATAATGTTTCCGATAGCTACTTTCAATAAGGATTCGCTGCCTAAAAGTGTTATAGCGTCTTCGCTTGTGGGTAACTCTTCAAAATCAAATTCTATTTTATTATTTGGAATAGACGCATCAATAGTTTGCTTAATATCCAAGATTAACTCATCGAGACGTATTGGTTCAATGACGATTCCCTTGGAATCAAAATCTGTTTTTGCAAGTTTTAAAAGTCCGTTTACCAAGTAATCAAGCCGTGATGCCTCAAATTCTATGTTCTTAAGTATAGAACGATATTCTTCTATTCTTCTCTCTTTATTAAGTGCAATCTCTGTTTGGCCTAATATAGCGGTAAGAGGATTTCTAAGTTCGTGAGAGGCGTTATTGATGAAATTACTTTGAAGGTCGAATGAAATCTGTAACCGGTCTAACATATTGTTGAACGTTTTTGCTAGTTTACCAAGTTCGCCCTTACCATATTCTGTTCCTAAACGGAAGGATAAATTTTCCGCACGAATTGAGTTAACTTCATTATTAATCTTGGAAATAGGACTCAAAGCTTGTGTTGCATATATTCTCCCAAGAATAAATATAAAAAGGATACTTATGACGAATGCCACGAGAAGTGTATTTCTTAAATTATCGAGTTTTCCAGAACCATATAGGTCTGTTGCCGAGAGAACAACGATAAAATCACCTTCCTTGTCATAATATAACAAGCCTACATAATAATAATCGTCAATCTTTAATTCTGCATATTCCTCATTAAAAATATTTTCATAAAAACGCGCTGGCAAAGATTTATCAAATTTTCCCAATACAAGTTTTCTTTCAGTATCAACGGGGTATATGAATTCTTTTTCATTTGGCAAGGTCATTAAGTGGCGAATCCTAATGTCATTATAAATATCAATGTTCAATTCATTTGCATCTAAGTAGGCTTGGGCTGCAATGGTAGCTCTTTTACTTAGACGTAGGTAAAATTCACTCTCAGTATCTCCTTTAGAAACAAAATAAATAAGTATAAAAATAACACTCAAGAACAAGCTCATCAGCCCTATGAATATTGAGGATATTTTTGTTCTTAATTTCATAAATAACCTATTCTACTTTTAGTATATAGCCCATTCCGACTACTGTGTGTATGAGTTTGGTGTCAAATTTCTTGTCGATCTTGTTTCTTAAGTAGTTAACATAGACATCTACAACATTAGTTCCCATATTGAAATTTATATCCCAAACATTCTCAAGGATGTCAATACGGCTCAAAACCCTATTCTTGTTTTTTAGCAAGTATTCAAGTAATCTAAATTCGGTTGAAGTCAATTTTATTTCTTTTCCAGCCCTTACTACAATTTTTGCATCCAAATTTAACTCTAAATCTTCTATCGTGAGCATCCGATTACTATTTTCGATGATATCCTTCTTTCGTGTTCGCGCTCGAATTCTTGCTAAAAGCTCTTTAAATTTAAAAGGTTTTATCAAATAATCATCTGCTCCAGAATCCAAACCCTTTACGATATTTTCAGTTGTACCCAATGCTGTTAGCATTATTATTGGCAGACTTTCGTATCCTAATTGTCTTATTCTTCCTGCTACTGCAAGTCCATCTATACCAGGTAATATTATGTCCAGGACCACTAAATCAATTTGTTTCTGTTTTAGCAATTTTAAACCATTTAAACCATCATATGCTACAAAGACCTTATAACCTGATTCTTGAAGTCCTTGGCTTATGAATGCCGCAACATTGGGCTCATCTTCTATGACTAATATTTGCTTTATGATAATATCGTTTTTAAAATTATTCAAAGATATATTTTTGACTCAATTAATTTTTGTAAGAACGTTAGAATTCCATTAGAATTGAAATAAAGCCGAACTAAATTTTACAGAAAAGCCGTGCCCATTTGTCTAAGTATATTTTTGTTGAGAATCAGATGGCTGTTTTTTTAACCATCAAAATGGACTGTAATGCCGCAAATATCCTCTATCACATTCAAAATGTGTAAGCTAGTAGCCACTGATTACCCCCAAAGTTAGCGGATCTACCGATGTAACTTTGTGCTAAATAGGATCCTTATAGAATTTATTTCATATATGATCCATAAAAGAATTCGTTTTATAAATTAAAGACCGGGAATGTGAAGGAGGAATAGAGAACCAAAAAAACTAGATTAGAAAGGCCAGTTTCCCTTCAAAAACGTATTTGAACGAGCTCAATCGGAAGCAATTACCTTCCAACGCTATGGAGAAGCTCCCCTTATTGGAACGTCTGGATTTTATAGATTCCGGGCACAATATTATATTGGCCGTTAACCCCGCCACGGGCAAGACCCATATCGCCGTAGGTCTTGGATTGAAGGTTCGTTTTCCACGGTGTATAAACTGTTAACACAGATAGTGGAGTTACATTTCCAGTGCACCTTAATGGTCATCGAAGGCCGCTTTGAAAAATACGATCTGGTAATCTGAGATGAATTTGGTTATGTTTCCTTCTACATGGAAGGAGCTGAAGGTACATCATCTATCCTCGGGAACCGATAACAGTAGCCTGATCTCGACAAGGACTTACTGAGGGAGACCTTCCTGATCCATTATACAGAGTAAATTATTATACATTGATCAAAACCCTATTTTTTCTTATTGATAAATTTTATTCTTTCATTAACCAAAGAACCTTTTTTAGCCAGCCACTGAGGGTTAAATATTGTACGTGGCAAAACGATATTAAATCCAGATTTAACTGTCTTCAATAGGGCCACGGTATTTAGCATTAGAATGGCCTCGGATTCAGAATTTGCACGTTTTAATAGTTCCAAAATCAGTTCTGAAGAAATAGGTCTATCATTTAACGTCAAAAACTCTATCGCCCTAATTCGTACTAAATTTTCAGGATCGTTTTGTGCCATTTCCTCGGCTTTGGTATAGAAAAAGGATGCTTCATTACCAAAAGTGCTGCAATCGATCAATGCCCAATAGCGTTTCCAAGGGTTTTTAGATTCCAAAGCTAACTTGATATCATCCTTTACTTTTACGAAAGTTTCAAGAGATAAATCGGCAATTTCAATGAGCTTCTCAATATCCTTTTTATTCTCTTGTCCAAATTGCCAGGGATTTTCTAATCCGTTCTCTAGGAAATAAGCCTCTGGATAAAACCCTAGATCGGGCATTTCTTTGACTTTTTGCTGTAATTTAGATCTTAGATCCAGTAATACGGATCTATAAGCGGGATCCTCGGCAAGGTTGTGAACTTCGTTTGGGTCTGTTTTTAAATCGTATAGTGATTCGGGTGAGCGTGGCAGGAAAAATTGTTGTTGAATTTTATTTAATTTATCTGTTTTAAATAACATTTGCCATTCTTGATAAGCAAGCATCCTATATCTATAAAAATTAAAAAGGCCATCAATATTAAATGGTTGATAATTTCGGATATATTTATAATTATCTTGACGAAAAGAACGAACTAAATCATATTTTTCATCAAACCTATCGGCATAGCCAAAGGTTGTAGTTCGTTGTTCTAAATCATTAGTACTTAATGTATTTCCTAAAAAAGGTTTGCCATCCATTTTTTCTGGTACACCAAGGCCGGCAATATTTAGCACTGTAGGGGCCAAATCGATAAACTCAACAAAAGCATCTGATCTACTACCTCTTTCCATAGGAAATATCGCCTTCCATTTTTCCGGTATATAAACCACCATAGGCACTTGAAGTCCACTTTCGTAAACATAACCCTTGCTTCTAGGAAGAACACCTCCATGGTCTGCATAATAAAAAATAATGGTGTTATCCAAAAGGCTATCAACTTCTAGTTCTTTTATAAAAGCTCCAATTTTTTTGTCCACCTTTTTATGAAGATCCCTATAGTAAGCATTGGTAAACCTAAATATTGGTGTGTCTGGGTGATAGGGAAAAAGAGGGATGTTGGTGTTTTGATTATCTAATTTGGATATGTCTATCTCAGAGAAATGTAATTGTCCTTCATGGGTGCCTCCAAAATTTTGGACATGAAAAAAAGGTTGACCTAATTTACGGTTTTTATAGGAAGCATTAACAGATGATTCATCCCATACCACATTTTTTTCTATATAATTGTAATCCTCCTTTGCATTATTGGAGGTGTAATAACCGGCGTCTTTAAGGTACTTGGGAAACATTTCTATTCCATCGGGCATAGACACCTTTTTCATTCCTCGATGGTATTGAGCACCGGTTCTTGGTGCGTAACACCCAGAAATAATGGTACTTCTTGCCACAGAGCAGACAGGTGCGTTTGAAAAGGCATTATTAAATACAATACCATTTTTGGCAAGAGCTTCAATTGCTGGCATTTGAGCTCCACCTTTGACATACAAACTTAAATACGCTTTGGCATTATCCTCGGAAACAAGCCAAACAATATTAGGGCGCTTCGCCGTATTCTGGGCAATACTATTTTCAAATGGAAGGATACAGAATAGAATTATCCAAAAGGATTTACTAATATATTGGAACGTAATAATCATAGGTAGATGTGTATATGTTCTAAATACAGAATATTATTAAAAAACCACATCAGAATACCTAGCTTTTTCCTAAATAGGTTTCACCCTTTTAATTATAATTTTCCTTCAAAAAGCGCGCAAAGCGTCAGGAAGGCATGGATCAGGATCTACATTATTGTTACGACTACCAACTTCTTTTTTTAGGTATGCAATTGTATAACTGAGGTCTCCTAAAGTTCTTAATGCAACTATGCCTCTTGAACCTCTTTGGACTTGTAAAAGTCCAGAATTGTTATTTATGAACTTTAACCCCATTGTTAGATTTAATTTACAAAAAGCTTAGGCTGAACTCAGGTTAATATATAACCATCAAAATCCAATCTGCGATTTTAAAATTATACAAATTGGATTTTGATAGGTTATTTTGGTATCTCCTAAAATTTAAAACTAATAATGCCCTCGGCGGGAACTATATTGTTTATAGTTTTCCAAGTATTGGTATCTGGTTCTCCAACTGTTACAGTATATTTTGTAAACTTTTCAAATACCTTTGGGGTAAAAGTTTTTTTATTTAAGCGCAAGGAGTATACAATTTCATTGGTACCTTCATTGATCACCTTTACAACCGGATTTTCCATACCTTCAATATTCAAGGTAGGCAAATATGCTGCTGCTTCACGACCATAGTTTTGTTCCTGATTGATAACAATTGGCCACCCCTTATACTGCGCCGTATCGCCATCTTGTGGTTTGGCTTGCCTAGGCCAACACTCCATAGTTATAGTTCGTTTGTTTTTATCTAATCTAACAATCCCATATCCTGCGGCCCTATCATACAGCCTAGACGGCTTCATGCCGGTATATAGAGGATTGGATACTGCATGAACCGTCATTTTGTTTCCAAAACCATCCTGGTTCTCTCCTGTATATTTTGGATGTCCTTTTAGACGATTCTTTCCGCCTTCTGAAGGATACCAGCGCCTAGGCCAATGATTGGTAATAGAGGGAACACAAAAGGCAAAACCACTATCGTTCCAACCATCAATACCATATTGAATAGTACTTCCCAAATGTTGGTCTCCTGCCAAATGAAATGCAAACCCTTTCCGTATGGTACTCACGGCTCTGTTTCTTCCAGTTTGTGGCCATCCATTCGAATCTAAATCCGATACTGGACGATCGTCTGCAGGGTATTCGCCTTCTTTCATGATTCTTAAAGTAGGTATAATAGCCCCTGTGAGAGCCTCTTTTGGTAAAGTAGCTACATTGGCAAAAATAGTTTGCGACAATAAGACCTTCATTTGAGATTGAAAACTCCAGTCAGAGGACCATTTGTCCAAAAAAAACAACTGTCTTTCACCTAATAAGGTTGCCCCAGGAACATCACCATTTTTTTTCATGTCGAAATTTTTATTCATCGCCCAACCGTTATTTATTTCTGCTTTTGGCAAAAGAGCCTTAGGAGCCGATTTAAATTTCCGATCTTCTAAAATTGCAAAACTAATTCCACCATAGGCCATATCGGTATAATAAACCCCTATACCTTGTTTTACCGGAGTAGGATCAAAAGGATCGGGTAAATGGCTAGTTTGGGTACGCTCTACCATTCGTACCCATTGGGCTGGCATTTTGTAGCCTCCGGCATCTTGCGCCTTGGCACCTTGGCCATAATCTGGCGGAGTGGGCTTTCCTGATTCACCCCAAATATTCCCGTGGTAAACATCATGGTCATCAGTTATACTTACAGTAGGTCTGTCTTTCATTAATTCCCTATATGCCCAACCGTACATATACCACTTCCGTAAATAATCCAAGGTCGCTTTATCGATTGGAGATCTTTGAATACCAAATCCACCACTTGGTTCATATAGTTGATCACCTGAGAAAAATAACAAATCGGGATTATGGAAGGCTACCTGGTTAAATATATCTGTATTAGGAAAGCCCATATGATCATTACCGGTAAAACCAGCAATGACAATTTCGTCCTTGTTTTTTGGTTCTTTCCGTATCGTTCCTTTCCAATAATATTCTTCCTTTACATTTTCTCCTTTGTCCAATTTATACGCCAATCTGTAAGGGATATCTATGCTCCCTTCCCAGTCTGTAAACTTAAAAGTGGCCGTCCGAGCATCTTTATCTATTGCGGCCTCTTGAATGGTGTTCCATTTCCCTTCTTTTTGTATCTGAAAGCTAACCTTTTCCACTGAGTCGTTAATTGGAGCCATTTGTGCTGTGAGTTTAAGGATTTTCCTGCTCATTGTATACTGTGAAAACATAATAGGCCCAAAAGTATTTTCTGGATACGATTTAACCTTGGTTCCAGAAATCTCCCATTCTTTAAACGCGACGCTTTTTTGATTGCTCTGAGTCCCATTATCTAACGTATAACTACTGACTAAAACTAAATCGCCAATTAATTCTTCTGCTGCAATTCCTTGTTTAGTCAATTGTGTTATAGGATTTTTTGAATTCCCATCTAATAATGAAAGTATTAATAGGGAACCATTAGAGCTCTCGGATACCTCTAGTTGCAAATATGCGCCTTGTTGTATGATTTGTTGGTTTTCTTTGTTTAGACTGTTTTCAGAAATTTCTCCTATAAACAGCTTTCCTTGGGTGGTTACTCCTAAATTAAGTCCTTTCCCAAAAATGGCATTGTCACGATAATCGTTGAACTCTCCTTTTGAACCTATGCTAAACCCGACCCAATTCTTATTATCCTTTCCTTGGTCCGAATTTAATACCCTAAGATGAACTTTCATCTTCAGGTGCCCCTTAATTGCTTCTATTTTTTGGGTTAAAACATGCACATTTCTGTTCGGCTTACTGACATTGCAGACAAGCTCCCCGTTTTCCAAATGCCAATCTTGCATGGGATTGGACCAATATTCTGGACCAATAAATGCTCTGGGCTTTGAAGTGTTAAAATTACTTTTAAAACTTAGATCGCCATTTTCTTTATTGATACAGCCAATTAAACTTAATCCAGCAAAGAAATAGCAGGCTAATAGGGCGTTACTGTATTTATTCATATTTTTAATTTTTTTTCTGATTTTATCTTTAATAAAAAAAACAGGACCAACGGTACGGCCCAGTTCGAGCCTCTTTCTACAAATGCCCATATTGATTCACCTGCTAATGGGCGTACTGCAGCGGTTGAAAAAGCCCAAACAAATGCCCATAAAACAATATATTTATGAGGTTTTAATAGAATAATTAGGGCCACAATAACATCGAGAATTCCGATTAGCACAATTAAGCTTTTAGAAGTTTCTATAGAAAAACCAACCGTCTGCAAATAAATAAGCCAATTGGCATTACCACCTATTGCAAACATACCATGTCCTAAGAAAGTCATGAAAACGGCTATTCGCAATATGAATTCAAGGCTCTTGAAATTTAAAAATGTCGATAGCATTGGTGTTAATTAAAAATTATTAATTATTCTTGTAGCAGTCCGTTTTCTACCATTGGGATCCTGAAAATCTCCACTTCTGCATCTTGATGTTCCCGAGCAAAGATTTCGGCGGCCTTTGCTACAATTTCAGGATAATGGGCAGCTACATTGTTTTCTTCCCTTACATCTTCTTTAAGGTTATATAATTCTAGGGTAGGCACTGCTTTTTTATTTTTTAGATTTCGTCTTAGCACTTTCCAATCTCCCATACGGATAGCAACTTGCCCACCGTATTCTGGATATTCCCAAAATAAAAACTCGTGGTGTTTTTGATTTTCTTCCTTTCCCAAAAGTGTTGGCAAAAAGCTAATTCCATCGGTTCTTTCGGGAGCAGCCTGTCCGGTCAAATCCGCTAAGGTGGCCATAACATCATAATGAGCAGAAATAAGGTCGGTTGTTGTACCGGCCTTTATTTTTCCAGGCCATGAAGCAATCATAGGAATACGGATTCCACCTTCATACAAAAAACCTTTCCCATAGCCATACTCACTTCTAAACGGCTCGGCACTATTGAACCAAGGAGAATCTGTCCCGCCATTAAAGGTAGGACCATTGTCTGATGTAAACATAATCAAGGTATTTTCGTAGATTCCTTCCTTTTTCAATTGTGCTACTAGTTTCCCCACATTCTCGTCTAAATAAGAAACCATAGCTGCATAGGCAGCACGCGGATTTTTATGGGGAAAATAACTTCTCTCTCCCAAATAAGGTTCCTCGTCTCCAAATTTTTCGATGTAATAATCGACCCATCGTTTTGGTGCTTGTAAAGGAGCATGCGGAATTGGATCTGCCCAATACATAAAAAACGGTTTGTTTTTATGGTTATCAACAAATTGAGTTATCTTATCAAACATCAATTCCGAGGCGTAGTCATTAAGCGTGTATTTGTCATAGCTAGCCTCTTGGAAAGGATCGGCTCCCTTATCCAATTTGGTATTAGGAGCAATGGTATCATTATTTAAATACACCCTAGTTTTATTCTCGTACAAGTGTACGGGGTAATAGGTATGGGCTTGACGCTGGCAATTAAATCCAAAGAAATAATCGAAGCCAAAATTCGTTGGTACAGATTCGGTATGCGGTGCACCCAACCCCCATTTTCCAACCATACCAGTGGCATAGCCAGCTTCTTTAAGTTTGTTTGCAATGGTAATGGACGTCATGGGAATAGGGCGTTGCCCTTCTAAAGAAGAGTCCTTGATACCAGCTACGTAATTCCATACTTCACCTCTTTCTCTCCATTCATCGTTACCCCTGACATAGGAATGGCCAGAATGTTTCCCGGTCAGTAAATTATAACGTGCAGGGGCACATACAGGAGCTCCGGTATAATGCTGTGTAAAGAGCATTCCGTTTTTCGCTAATGCATCTATATTTGGAGTTTGTATTTTTTCTTGTCCGTAGGCTCCCAACTCGGCATATCCCAAATCATCGGCCAAAATGTAAATGATATTAGGTTTTTGATTTACGTTGATGACTGCGTTATCTTTTTTCTGCTCTTTACAAGAAGAAAACAGTATGATAAAACACCCTAGTAGATAAAAATTTGATAACAAATGATTCATTCTTATTTAATTTATGATTTCAAAACATTCTTTAAATCCATTTTTTTTATTCCTTATAATCCGGGTTTAAAGCCGATGGAACAGGAGCCATGGTGTTTTTCCTCCAGTTTTTCAAAAGTTGTAACAATTCTTTTGTTTTTTGGATATGAGCTTCGGCTAAATTATTTTGTTCTTCAAGGTCGGTCTCTAGATTATAAAGCTCTACGGCATTATCTTCAAAATAGTGATGGAGTTTCCATTTCCCATATCTGATTACCGATCCAGGACGAGTTCTAAATTTCGGATCCCTATTTTCATTCTCCTTTGCTATAGCTTCTAGATAAACCGGAAAATGCCAATAAAGTGCCCTGTCGAAGCCTCTCTTATTTCCCGTTAATAAGGGTATTAAGCTTTTTCCATCCAAGTTTTTAGTAATTGGAGCCTTTACTTTTGCTACTTCTAAAATAGTAGGATATAGATCTAGGTTACTGATAGGCTCATCGCTGCGCTGCATAGCAGCAATAGCATTATCCCATACAAAAAAGAAAGGAACTCTTATTCCTCCCTCATAGTAACTACCCTTTCCTGCTCTCAAAGGATGTTGCTTGCTGACGGTATATAAACCACCGTTATCTGAGGTAAATACTATAAAGGTATTTCCTAGTTTTCCAGTTTCTTCCAAGGTTGCCAGCAGTCGTCCAATATTGGTGTCCATATTTTCGATCATTGTAGCATACTCGGCATTGTCTTGCCCTAGTTTGGATGGTTTGTTTTTATATTTTCCTATCAATTCTGGAACAGGCTGAATGGGCGTATGCACGGCATATGGAGAATAGTTGAGAAAAAAGGGTTTGTCGGTGTCTTTTACAAAATTTATGGCCTTGTCCATCACCAAATCTGTCAATCGCTTTCCTGGCTTTCCCTGAAGTTCTATATTTTTATAAGGTGGGTAATAGCTTTTTGGGTGACCGGCATGGCTACCACCTATATTGACTTCAAAACCAGACATTAAAGGGTCGTCGGAAAGGTGCCATTTTCCGGCGTGACAGGTCGCATAACCGTTATCTTGTAAGAGTTGGGGTAGGAGTAAAAACTCATCGGATAAGGTTTCTGTATTTTGGGTAGGAACCAATTTGCGGTCTTGCGACCTGCCCCGTTCCGAAGTTCCAACAGTGTAAATTCCATGACGTTGCACCCATTCCCCAGTCATTAAACTGGCCCTACTTGGGGCACAATTAGCAGATGCAGCATATCCATTGGTAAACACTATGCCTTTTTTGGAGAGGGCATCGATATTGGGGGTTTCAAAATAATCACTCCCCATAAAGCCAAGGTCGCGCCAGCCAAGGTCATCTATATTAATGAGAATTATATTTGGTTGTGCTATCGTTTGGGAATCATTTTTTTTACCGGTTTTACAGGAGTTGAAAAGCAGCAAAAGCAACATCGCTGTTGACCATCCGTGAAACACTCTATTCATGATTTTCTTTTTTAAATATTCTTGTTTATTAAAAAGGATGTCTTTTGATGGACATCCTTTTTTTAAGTCTTAAAATCAAACCCATTTATTACTCCCAACCCGGATTTTGTTCCAATTGAGGGTTTAATACGATCTGATCTGATGGAATAGGCTCCAAGTAGTAATGCTCTGGCACACCAGGGGGAACACCAAAAGGAGATACATAACCCTCTGATGCCCCACCTTGTACAGGTAAATTATTTCCGTACTCTGAATTTACTACCCATCTTCCAAGCTTTTCATGGGCACCATATTCAACTAACTTTTTCCACCGCCTAATATCAAAAGCTCTTCCTAAGCCCTCGGCCAAAAACTCGACTCCTCTTTCTCTACGAATTTCCCAAAGGGCAGGGGCCACATCGGCATCTCTTGTTGGGTCGTTGGGAATGCTACTGAGATCTAAAGGAGCAACAGCACCCCGGGCCCTTAATTTGTTAATGGTGGCATCTGCAATTTCTTGGGTAAACTGTCCTAGTTCATACTTGGCTTCCGCGTAATTTAAAAACACTTCTCCCATCCTAAAAATAGGGGCATCATGAGAATCCCTGTTCTGCAGCCTACTAATTTTATTAGAAAACTTATAAAACGCATATCCTGAATAAGTTACATTATATCCATGCCCCTCATTAAATTTTCTAAAATGAGGTGATGTTCTAACTACCAGCCCCCTCCAGTTCAATGTAGGTAATGTTTTATGGGTATCATCACTTAAGGTTGCCATTAAATCTATATACTCCCTATGTTTAGGGTCGGCATCGAACTCCCAAGTAAGTTGATTTTTACCACCAGTATCTACCCTAAATGGTGGCGGGGTATTAAAGTACAACCTGTGGTCACGATTCCTAAATTCGTCATAGGCATCTTTTTCTCCATCGAAAAGAGGGCTTGTAAATATGGTTTGACCATCAAGACATAAATATTGATCTACCGCTTTTTTTGTCAGGTCTTGATGACCAATAGAACTTCTGTTGTAGTGAGACCAACGTCCGTTTTGCACTCCAAATTCGTAGGCCTTGTACAATAATATACCAGATACCCCGGCCAAACTTTCGCTGTTAAATACTTCGTCGTACTTAGGATGTAGTTCTGGGTGGTCTGCTATTAGTTTCGCTCCTGCGTCGGCACTGGCTTGTAAATACTGTAATTCCCCTCCAAGGCCATGGTATTTTCTCCAGGTACCTTCATATAATCCAAATCTAGAAATCAGGGCGCGGACTACATCGGTATTCACGGTGTTAGAACCAGAGCCTTCAGGATTTATAAGTGTTTCAGCCTCTAAAAGATCGTTTAATACGTTTTGTGCCAATACGTCCCTGTTTGTTTTAGGTCCATATAGAATATCCGTATCGGCTTCTGATAAAGCGCTATCTACCCAAGGAACTTCTCCGTAGTTGGCTATAAGTTGTACATACTCGTATGCTCTAAAGAAAAGACCAACTCCCTTCCAATGTTGTTTTTCCCCATCTGTTAACTCACTGTTGTCAATATTATCGAGCATAAGGTTTGCTCTCCTAATATTTACATAGGAACTGTTCCATAAACCCGATGATGACGGGACCGTTTTCCGTTGCCAAAACAACTCGTCTCCTTGAGTACCCGAATTATTAACAATAAGATCACTGCCCATTTCCCTGTTAATAGGAGTTAGGTCCCAATACCCGGGAAAGGAGTAGGAATACAATGACCAGGCATAGGTTTCAAAATTAGTGTTCGTGGTAAAAGTGGTAGCAACCGTTAACTGGTCTTTGGGAAGTTTTTCCAAAATTTCATCGGAACAACTACTCCCGATCAAAAGTAAAAAAACGGCTATTTTTATATGTATATTTTTCATCTCTTTGCTATTAAAAAGTTAAGTTTAGACCTATGGAATAGTTTTTTAGGTAAGGATAGATCCCTCCACTACCTTGGATGGCCAGTTCTGTATTAATTCCATCTGGATAATCGTTAATACTAAAAAGGTTTTCCCCTGCGATATAAATCCGGAGTTTGTCTATTTTATTCTTTTTTAATATTTCTTGTGGAATAGAATATCCTAATGTTAGGTTTTTGATTCGTAAATACGCGCCATTCACAAGGTACTTTGTCTGTGTACTTCTACTAATACCATAATTTACCCCCCCCAAAGGATAGTTTCTAGGGAAAAAACCTTCTGTATTCTCCGGTGTCCAATAGTCTAACTGAGATTGGTAAACAACCGAAAATTCATCTATATATGGGAAGCGAACGCGGTTATTGATATAAAGATCCCTTTTTCCTACCCCGTTGGCTAAAAATGAAAAATCGAAATTTTTATAAGTTACATTGCCAAAGAATCCATATTGGTATCTTCTTGTAGAATTCCCTATGACACTACGGTCTCCAGGATTTGATAGGGTATTGTTACCAAAGTTGATAATTCCATCGCCATTTTGGTCTATATATTTGATATCGCCTGGGTTTTGATTACGGCCTTCCCAACGAGGTATACCTTCCTTTAGTGTTCCTCCGGTCAAATAATTGGGGCTGCTTGGATCCATATTGAGAGTGCCAGCTTCAAAATCGTCATTGGTGTAATATCCATCAGTAGTATATCCCCAAATTTCTCCCAATTCTTGTCCGACATAATATTGCCCTAATAATCCTGCTGGATTGTCGAATTTAGTGATTTTGGATTGGTTGTCGGAAAGACTAAAGCCAATGTTATAATTAACTTCACCAATCTTGTCATTCCAGGAGGCAGCAAACTCCCAACCTTTCGATTCCAAATCTGCGACATTTTCCAATGGCGCATTGGCACCAAGGATGCCAGGTAGCTCAGCACCGGGGGCCAACATATCCAAGGTTTGTCTTTTAAACCAATCGAAATTGACAGCAAGCCTATTCCTGAAAAAATTAGCATCAAAACCTAGGTTAAGTGTTTGTACTGTTTCCCACGTAAAGGATGTGCTCACCAAATTGGGCAACAATAAGGTGGCATACCTAGAGCCAGTTTCTTCGTTTAACCAATTTACGGACCCTGTATCTCCAAAATCTGTAATTCCTAAGCCCGGTATTGCTGGGTATAGAGAGGTGGTGTTTTGGTTTCCAATTTCACCCCAAGACCCTCTTAATTTTAAACTAGATAAAAAATCTATGGATTGCATGAAAGATTCGCGACCTAAGTGCCATCCTCCGGAAAAGGACGGGAAAAAACCGAATCTCTTGCCTTCTGGAAATCTGGACGACCCGTCATATCTACCACTTACTTCTAAAAAGTATTTTTCATCGAAATTATAATTCAATCTTCCAAAATAACCTAAAACGCTCCATTCTCCGTAGGAGTCATCTGTAGTCTGGGTTCCTGTAGCACCCGATAGTGAGGGTAGGTCTACATTGATTAGATTATTTCTTTGGGAGATGAAAGTTTCAAAACTGTTCTCTTCACTATTTACACCTGCCAAAACATTAAAAGAATGCTTATTTAGATCAATGGAATATTTTCCATATAAATTAAAAGCATTATAATTGGTTTGAGTATTCTCTTTTCTAAAAAAAGTATTTACAGGATCAACGGCATTTAAAACAAATCTTTCCGGGTTTACCGTTAATATTTGGTTGTCACTGGTTGTTCTTGTTAGATTTTTTTTCTCGAAAGTATATTCTCCTACCAAGTTTAACCCTTTGGTGACAGCATAATCCAACTTTTGAAATAACCGAAGGTTGTCATTTAAAATCTTTGGGGCTACTTTAAGGCGTTCCATATTTGCCGGGGTAAAATAAGGAACTTCAGTTCCATCTTCGAAAACATAGTTACCACTGGCCGGGGTAAAGGAGTTAAAAGAAATAGCATCACTATAACTTCCCAAGGGTGTTCTTCTCGTACTGTTTCGGTAAATAATATTGGTGGTAGCAACAAGTTTATCACTCAGGTTAGTGGTTAAGGATGCATTGACATTAAACTTTCTAAAACTATCGTTTCTTGTCACTATAATACCATCTTCGTCACTATATCCGGCAGAAATCCTATAGCTTGTTTTATCCGAACCGCCACTAAAATTAAAATTATGGATTTGGGTAAACCCTAGGTCATTTATCCACTCTCCCATTAAATCGGTATCCGCCAAAGGATATCTTAGACCGCCCAATTCTGCGTAACCATTAGGGTAAGCGGCTGGATTTTCTTTGTATTCTTCCAAAAATCCTACCCATGACGGAATATCTTGGCCAGTCCAAAAAGGGTTGGTCCCAAAATCGTTTATTGCATTGATAAAATCGTAGGTCGATGCTTTGTCCGGAATATCTTCAGGGTACATAAAGCTAAAGGTAGAGGAGTAATTAAACTTTATCGGCTGATTTTTTGCAGGAGTCTTTGTGGTTATCAAGATAACCCCAAAAGCTGCTCTAGCACCATAAATAGAGGTCGCTGAGGCATCTTTTAGTACGGTAATCGAGGCTACGTCCTGGGGGTTGATATCGTCTACGGAGACAGGAACATTATTCATCAATATTAGTGGGCCTCCTCCGTTAATGGAAGTTGTTCCTCGAATATTGATTCCTAAACCGGATGCTCCTGGTTGTCCAGAATTGGTCGTGATCTGTAGCCCTGGGATTGCACCCTGAATAGCCTCAATAGGATTGGTAACCGGGCGGTTGGCCAATATATCTTCCATATCTACAGAACTGGTAGCCCCAGTGACATTGGCTTTCTTTTGGGTTCCAAATCCAACCACTACTACCTCGTCCAACAAAGCGGCATCTTCTACAAGGGAAACATTGATGGTAGATTTTCCTTTAGTATCCACTTCCTGTGGTAAATAACCTAAGGAACTAAAAACTAAAACAGCATCGTTAATTACCTTGATTGTATAATTTCCATCAAAATCAGAGGCTGTACCGATGGACGTACCTTTTACAACAACGTTAACCCCTGGCACGGGCATATCCGTACTTTGATCTGTAATAACTCCTGTGATTGTCCGCTCTTGTGCGTGGATAGCACCGATGGCCCCCAGCAAAAAGAACAGTAAACAATTGTTAAATAGTTTTTTCATAAAATTTAGTTTAAATAGTTAATCATTCTGTTGGTTAATAAGTTTTCTTTATCTAATTGTAGAGGGCTCTTTTTATCTAATTTTCCTTGGAAAAATCATGAAAATCTCGAGGGGCTCCGTTATTTTATATGGGTAGTTCGGGTAATGGGATAATTGCATTTCGGTGCATTGAATTATAGGTAACCGTAAGGCTGTCTTTTTTTTCTTTTACTCTATCCAATTACTTATAAAAATCGTCGTTCTTGTCTGGACACTCCTATGGTGACCATTTTAATAAAAAATTACTAGATTTCATGTCTTCAATTAGGTTATTATAAATTTGGGGTCCATGAACATCACTTACAATAAAGGCTCACTAAATTGCCTATATCTTCCCTCTTGTACAAATTTGGGATTTAACTAAAGAATCATGTGGGTAATAAATCCTCAAATACCACCTTAATATTCCTCATTTCAAGCATGTTGAAGAATATGTACCCTTTTTTTGCTGAATATTTAATTTTTGGCGAATAATTTTCATAAATGTTATTTTATTAGCTCTCAAAGGATAAAATCCATCATTAACAAATAATAATTCATATTTTAGGCAAACTATAATCACACCAGGTCTCATTAGAAAACCTTATAATATTGTTCAAATTCACTAAATTTTTTATTCTCGAAAACGGTCTTTTCAAGTGGATATCCCATAATTGCTATACCGTCTTCCCCCTATTTTTAAAATTGATAATAATGCTAGTTGTGTTCTTGTCCATGCCTTTATTTGGGCAAGAAAAAGCAAACTTTATCGATTTAAATAAGACTTTTTTCGGTGGGTCTAAAATTTTGGAAGACCACTTGGGGTATATGTGGGTGACCAATGAGGATGGACTCTATAAATACGATGGTTACGATTTCTCTTTTATTCCCTTTCAAAACATATTTGGAAAAACATTTCTTGGAGACCGGCAAAGTGTTATTGAAAAGGATGGGAATACTATTTGGATATCAACTATTAATGGTGAGCTGACCAAAATTACAAATGGAAGCATATTTACTTCATACAAGAAAAAGATAGCTAAAAATGGAAAACAGGTCAGAATTAGCGCCATTTCCACAAACAAGGAGCATGTATGGTTTGGTTCAAATAAGGGTACTTTATATAGGCATGATAAAAAATCAGAGCAGATAGACAGTGTCTTAGGCCTTCCTTTAAATCAAAATAGAAAACAAAATATTGCAAGTATCGAGTTTACCGGTCCTTATGATATGTGGTTGGGTACCTCTCATGGCAAAATTTATCACCATATTTTAAACACCAATATAGTAAAGGAATTAAAAACTCCATTTAGTGATTTTAGACAGAATATTAAAATCACAAAGGATAAAGAAGGAAAATTATGGATAGCAACAGAATTAATGGGGTTAGTGGTATATAATCCTTCAACCGATACCTTTTCCCAGCCGTTCAACGCGAAAAACACTACGGAATCCTTAAGAACAAAGATGTTTATTTCTTTGTATTGTGACAAGTCCGGTACAATTTGGGCTGGCACGGATGGGGACGGGGTATACAAAATAAATCCTAACTACAACGAAATTTCCAACTATAAACATGAAGAATCAAACAGGTTTTCGATAGGAAGCAATACTATACCATTTATAACCGAGGACGTTAATGGGAACAAATGGTTTGTTTTGAAAAATGGGGAGATCAATATACTTCCTGAACAAAATCCCAACATTAAATATTTTAATAGCACGGTTAATAATGCTCCGGCAAGGGTACTTTCATTATTAAAAACTAAGGATGGCTCCTTATGGATTGGAATAGACGAGAAAGGACTGACTCGCATATTGCCAAACGGGAGAAAAGTACAATACAATAATTCGGAAAAAAACGATTTTTACTTTGAAGGCAAATATGTTCAAAGTTTAGTAGAAGACAGCAATGGGAATCTTTGGATTGGCACCTATCAAAATGGCCTATGGGTGTACGACCTAGATAAGAATACCTTTGCCAAGGTAATCACAACTAAAGAAACAAAGATTCCTACTTCAGATATACGTTGCTTATTTAAAGACCATAAAAATAGAATTTGGGCAACCATGGCTACGGCGATTCATGTTTTTTCTGAGGATCAAGAATTATTAGCTGTATTTGGTTACCATGAAAATGGTCTTAACGGAACCATATCACAGGCTGTTTCACAAGATGAAAATAAAAATATTTGGGTAGCCGTGAATAATAGTGGACTTTATAAGCTTAACGAAGATGTGGATGATTTTTCTAAATCGACCTTTATTTCCTATGAATACGCCCCTAAAAAAAATGAAGCCTTTTATCAATATAATATAAGGACAATTTATCCGGACTACAGAGGTAATTTATGGCTTCTGAGTAATTCTGGGAGTTTAATAAAGTTCGAATTGAAGAATAACTCTTTCCTTTCCTTTTCCTCAAGAGGAAATCTTCAAGGTCTTGTCCTGACGTCACTTTTGTTAGAAGATTCTAGAAATATTTGGCTTGGAAGCAAAAATGGGATTCATCATTATAATTTGGATAACAATAAAATAAGATCCTTTTATCAAACCGATGGATTTCAAGGTAATATATACACTAGGGCTGCTTTTAAAGACAACAATGGATTGCTGTTTTTTGGTGGGGACCAGGGGGTTTCTGGGTTCCAACCGAGTATTATGGAAAAAAAAGATACTTCGGCCAAATTATACCTACAAAACCTTGAAATATTAAACAAAAGGGCTTCTGAAATTATAGGCGATCAATTAAAAAATGGAATAGAAGACATAAAGTATTTGAAGTTAGAAAGGGATCAATCTTCTTTTTCCTTTAAATTTTCGGCAATTGATAACCTTTTAAATCCTAACTATCATTATGCTTATCGACTTAAAGGATTTGACAAGGATTGGATTTCTGCTAAAAAAGAACGACTTGCTACTTATACAAATATTCCCCAAGGTCATTATTCCTTTGAAGTTAAGGCAGGCACCGCCAAAGACACATGGGATATTGACCCCATAGCTATAGATATTTATATTAAACCAATATGGTACAAAAGTAATGTTGCTGTTCTAACATATTTTATACTTATCAGTCTATTGGTCTACGGAATTTTTGTTTGGATACGATTAAAAAATAAACTAGAAAAGGAGGAATGGAAAAATAGTAAAGAAAAAGAGTTATATGATTTAAAAATGGATTTTTTCACTAAAATGTCCCATGAAATCCAAACGCCACTTACTTTAATATTAGGGCCAATAGACGATATGTTACAAAGGGAAGGTGCCAATGGTAACGCCCTATTAAGGCAGCGATTATTGATGTTAAAGAACAATGCTCAAAGGCTGTCGAGAATTGTAACGGATTTAATAACCATACGTAATAAGGAATTAAACACCCTGAGAATTTATGCCTCACAAAATAATTTAACCGTACACCTTAAAAATATCGCTTTATCCTTTTCGGAACAGGCGCGTTTTAAAAATATTAATTTTCACCTAGAGTTTCCAAAAGAGGATCTTGTTATTTGGTATGACTTGGATAAGATTGAACATGTGTGCTATAATTTAATCTCCAACGCATTTAAATTTAGTCCAATAGGAGGCGATATAACCTTAAGGATGGAGCAATCTACCAAAGACTACGTAGCTATTTCTATTAAGGATTCGGGACCAGGAATACCTAAGGAGGAATTAGATTTAATATTTGAGCTTTTTTATCAATCTAAATTAGGAAAGTATCAGAAAGGTTCTGGAATTGGCCTAGCCCTTACGAAAGAACTAATTAATTTACATCATGGAAAAATTGAAGTGGATTCTTCTCCTGATACCGGAACCTGTTTTAAGGTTATTTTGCCTACAAAAGAAAGTACATTTACTGAAGAAGAAAAAATTAGAGTTACCCAAAAAAATATCCTAAACCATCAATTGACAAGACAATGGAACCCTAATGTAAAAGGGAGCCAAAGGCACAAGCTCAATGATGAAAAAACACATACCATACTCATTGTTGAGGACAATATAGATATGCAAATGTTTTTAAAAAACATCTTGGAACAAGAATATCATCTGCTCATAGCGGAAAATGGAGAACAAGGCATAATTATGGCCGAAAGAAAAAGTCCAGACCTCATTATCAGCGATATCATGATGCCAATAATAGATGGTATTAGTATGAGTAAGAGCCTGCAAAAGAAGAAATCTACAGCCCATATCCCTATCATATTAATGACAGCTGAAAATGCTGGTTATATAAAAATAAACGCCTTGGATGCTGGAGCGGTGGAGTTTATTAAAAAACCTTTTGACTATCAAGAGCTATTATTGAAGGTGAAAAATCTGATTACATCTAGGCAAAAAATATTATCCAAGTTAAAATTGGACCTCATTAAAGCTCCAGAAAAGCACAATACACTGTCCAAAGACGAAATATTTATGCAAAACTTAACTAAGAAAGTGTATTCGAATATTGAAAATCCTGATTTTAAACTAGAAAAATTATCGAAGTTGATGAATATGAGTTATTCCGCGATTTATCGGAACTGTCAGGACATAACTGGAAAAACTTTAATAGAATTTGTTAGAAGCCAGCGTTTAAAAAAGGCCGCTAATTTGATTTTACAAGATGGATACAACATATCGGAAGCCTCCTTTATGTCGGGATACAAAAGCTCCAAATATTTCACAAAATGTTTCAAGGAGGAATATGGAATATCTCCGGCTTCCTTAAAAAGGGAAGCAAAATCTATAGGCCTAGAAATAACCTTGGAAAAATATAAAATAAATTAAATCAATTTTCGTCATAAAATTAAGCTGTTAAGTATTGTATTCACTTAATAAAGAAACTCCATTAATTTCTTGCCCTAAAAAGTTCAAATTTATTTGGTCGAATTATACAATGAATAATGGTTGGTCAAAAATTAAACAACAAAACTGCATAATATTTAAGAAGTGATATTCGTTGTGTAAATGCTTACCCAATATTTTATTTTAAAGTTTTTATTGATGCTCAAAAGTGAGTTTTGCGAATACATAAACTATTTAGACTTTAGTCCTTGGAGATTAATTTGTGGTATTTTAACAGATAGATAGGGGAGAGGAGGCGTCTTTGAAAGGATGCTGTTATTTAAGAAATATTTAAAGCACAGCTATTGAAACCTATAAAAGAATTAAGGGCCATTGGGAAAAAGATAGAGACCTTCTGGTAGTAATAGAAACTTTATTTACGATTATTGGTTTCACTTAAAGTTCTCCAATTTTTTAAATTTAAATAACAAGTAGAAGCCTGATTTTGGTGGTTACAGAAGTAATATGTTAAAGGTTTTTAATACCTTGTGTTCCTTGAAATACAAAGTTATAAATTAAATTGAATGAGGAAGATCGTATTTGTTTTTTTACTGGGATTTCTAATACAAGGCATTGCCCAGTCCACCAATAGCAAACAAAAATATAATGTCTTGTTTATCGTTGCGGACGATCTCACTGCTACTGCAGTATCTTCATATGAAAATATAGCAGGTAGTACCCCCAATATTGATAAATTAGCTTCAGAGGGAACAAGGTATACTCACGCCTATTCTCAGTACCCTGTTTGCGGTCCCTCACGGGCATCCTTAATGTTTGGTTATTATCCAAATGCAACCCAAACGTATGGGTATGTCAGCGGCCGTGAACAAGTAGGAGCTGATCGAAAGTCATGGTCTCAGTTATTTAAGGACAATGGGTATTTTACCGCCCGGGTAAGTAAAATTTACCATATGGGTGTGCCAATAGATATTGAAACCGGTTCCAATGGTCAAGATGATGCTGCCTCTTGGACCGAACATTTTAATAGTCAAGGGCCTGAATGGCAGGCAGAAGGGGAAGCCGAATTGGTGCAGAACAATCCATTCGGGGATATACCAAGAAAAGGTGGCAATGTAATGACTATTGTGAAGGCAGATGGTGATGATTTACTACATTCTGATGGGAAGACTGCAGAAAAGACTATAGAATTAATCAGGAAGCATAAAAATGAACCTTTCTTTTTAGCGGTTGGGATGGTAAGACCTCATGTACCATTTGTAGCCCCAAAATCATATTTTGAACCCTTTCCACATTCTCAAATAGTATTACCTCCCAAAGTTCAAAATGATTGGGATGATATACCAGCCCGTGGTATAAATTATGTGACTAGCGTTAATGGGGAAATGACAGAAGAGCAAGAGAAGAAGGCGGTAGCTGCCTATTATGCCTCCGTATCCTATATGGATGCCCAAGTAGGAAAGATTCTCAATTCATTAAAAGAAGAGGGCTTAGAAGATAATACCATCGTGATATTCACCTCAGACCATGGTTTTCATTTAGGAGAGCACCGGTTTTGGATGAAGGTAAGTTTACATGAAGAGTCAGTACGGGTGCCATTGATCATAAAAATGCCAGGAAAGGAAGCTGCAGTATGTCATTCTTTTACAGAACTATTGGATCTATATCCGACGGTATCGGAATTAGCAGGTTTACAATATTCTAAAAATATTCAAGGAAAAAGTATCGCAAATACCTTAGAAAATCCCGATGTTGAGGTACGGGATATGGCTTTCTCTGTAAGCCAAGGAGGAAAATCTTTTTTGATTAGAACCAAAAAGTGGGCTTATATTCAATACGATGAGGACGCTGGGTCTGGGATGGAATTATTTGATATGGAGTACGACCCCAAACAGTATAATAATTTGGCCTATAATCCACAATATGATGAGGTTATGAAGGAGATGCAAAGTCGGTTATGGGCAAAATTAAAAGAGGTGAGAAATAATGATCTGAATATCCAATATGGAGTAAACGACACTACTCCGTAAACTGTGTAAGTTTAAAATAACAGGGTTGGACTTTTATCTAAAGTCTGACCCTTTTTTCATAGATCGTCAGGAACTGAATATAGAGCAAATACATTTTTAGTTTCCTTTTATAGGACAATAAAAATCACACCTCCGTATTTCTTACCAATGGTAGCCCTCGGTACTCTTTATGCGTTCGTGAGTTGATTTTTGGTGGTTATACGGGGTCTCGCTAAATATTCTGCATTTCCAACTTCGTATAAAGGAGGGGTATGGGACCAGGTTCAAGAGTTTCTCTGTTATCTCATAGGTTTGTTTCGGTGCAATTGTTGTACATATTCTTTAATTAAATCATACCCTTCATCATGTAAGATTGTGGTGCCTAATTTAGGCATATGCAAATCTCCCGTTATTTTCATTCTATGAATTATTTTGGGATATTTTAGGGCTATTCCGGTTTTCTCATATGGCACCTCGTATCCTAAGTTTAATGTTTTGTAATTAGCAATTCCTAAAGGATTATGGCAATGGGCACAGTTAATATCTAAATATGCTCTTGCTCTTTTTGTAAGGTCTTTTTGTACATCATTATAATCAGGTAATTTTTCAATGCCGTCATGTAAATTATTGGATACGATTAATTTTTTATCTATAAAATGTTGCCATTGGTCGATAGTATCACCCTGATTTATAAACCATTTTTTTAAGTTACCTACCTTCGGGCCAATTGGCTGTATTTTTCCATTGCTTTTATGGCAAGCAATACACTCGTTGGGCGAGGGAATATGGTAATTGATTTGACGATACTTATTATTGTTATCCATCCAGTTGATTTGGCTGTCGGCTCCTTCAAGGGTTAAAAATGCTTCGGTCTGGGGTTCATTCCATTGATATGTCGCAAAATTCCAACGCGAATCTTTTTTGATAAGTAGCCTTGTCTCTAAAATTTTAAGAGCATTAACTTCGTCGTCAATGCGATAAAAAAAAGTTTTTGCCAAAATACTCCCTTCCGGAAAATCAAGTTTACCTGTCTTCAAAATAGTAATAGTGCTGTCCTTGGGGATTTTAAATAAACGCTGTTTTTCGGCATAATCAGAAAACAAAGGTGCTGAAAGCTCAAAAACTTCAACATTGGGAGAAGGAATCAAATTGGACATTTTTCCTTGGAAAAAACCGTAGGAAGACAAGGTAGGGGAAAACTTTATCTCATTTTTAAAAGTACTAAATCTATTAAGGCTTAAAAGTAGAACGGTAATACTGATTATCGGGACTGCTAGTAGTAATATTTTGGAAATCTTCATGGTATGGTATTAAATAAATAATCATACTAAATAGTATGTGGTTAATTTATAATCAAGCTTTTTAAATACTTGTCCAAGCCCTCTAAATAAGTGTTGTAACACTCATATCCTTTTAGCTTACCGAGATTTCGTATGCCTGCATAACCACTAATAACAAAACAAGAGACTTCTTTCGGAACAATATCGCTTCGTATAAGTTTGTATTGTTTCGCTTTTTCAATACTCTGTTCAATGGCGTTTTCCCATGATATGATGATTTGGGATAGATGCATATAGAACCTTTTGTTTACCGGACTCATTTCCTCGATAAGGTTTATAGCAGGGCAACCATATTTAATATCAAATAATTCGGCGTTCAACAAAAGATTTTCAATGCCGCTATAAATTGAGGAAATAGGATCCTTAGTTGTGATTAAAGGAATTATTAAAACCTTCTCCATTCCTGGTTTTATGATATCAGATATTAGGGCTATTCCTAAATCTTCTTTAGTCTTAAAATGATGGAAAAAAGCCCCCTTAGTATAGGAAGTGTGCTTGATGATGTCGTCTATGCTGGTTGCATTAAAACCCTTTTTATAGATTAATTCAAAAGCTGTATTTAAGATCTTATTTCTTGTGTTTAATTTTTGCATAACATACTAAATGGTATGCTGCAAAGGTATGGAAGATGTTTTAAGGACCCTCTTTTTTTTAATTTTTTTTCAGCCTAATAGTTATTCCTAAGAAGTTCATTAGGCGAGAAAAACACTGATTAAAAAAGAACTATAGCTACTGAAGTATAAACCGGTTAGGATATTAATTATTTTATTATATTTGCTAAATCAATTTAGCTTATTAAAGAATTGGTTTCGAAGATTTAAGAGGGTAGTAGTCTTAAAAGTATACCTAGTTGAATTCGGACTGATGAAGTTGCTAAATGAGTATAAGTTTCTTGGTTTAGAGATTTAAAGAGCCTTGTCATTGAAGGGTGTACAAAGGATGTCGTTGGGTAGGTGGGCTAATTGGAAACTATATAAGATTTAAAATGAACTTTAATATATCATAACAATGACTTACAAAAATTTAATTGGGCATTTGCCAAAAATAGGAATCAGACCGGTTATTGACGGAAGGCTCGATGGGGTTAGGGAATCTCTTGAAGAAGCAACCATGAATATGGCCAGGAATGCGGCGGAATTTTTAGAAAACAATCTAAGGCATGCCGATGGTAGCAAGGTTGAATGCGTTATTTCCGATACTTGTATAGGAGGGGTGGCGGAAGCTGCCGCTTCTGCCGATAAATTTTCTAGGGAGGGAGTAGGACTGTCTCTTACAGTAACCCCTTGTTGGTGTTACGGTAGTGAGACTATTGATATGGACTCGGAAATTCCAAAAGCGATATGGGGATTTAATGGAACCGAAAGACCAGGGGCAGTATATTTATCGGCGGCATTGGCAGGACATAATCAAAAAGGCCTTCCCGCATTTGGGATTTACGGTAGGGACGTACAGGATAGCGGGGATACCGAGATTCCACAGGATGTTCAAGAAAAACTGCTTCGATTTGCGAAAGCTGGGTTGGCCGTGGCCACTATGAAAGGGAAATCATATTTGTCTATGGGTGCGGTTTCTATGGGAATCGCTGGGTCTATAGTGGATACGGATTTCTTCGAAAGCTATTTGGGCATGCGTTGTGAAAATATAGATATGTCCGAATTTGTGAGACGTATAGAGAAAGAAATCTACGATAAAGAAGAGTATGAGAAGGCTTTGGAGTGGACCAAGAAAAATTGCAAGGAAGGAAAGGATTATAACCCCGATCATCGTAAGAAATCGAGAGAGGAATTAGATAAGGATTGGGAGTTTGTGGTTAAAATGACCTTGATAGCTAAAGATCTTATGATTGGAAATCCTAAGCTTAAGGCTTTGGGGTATGGTGAGGAGGCCTTGGGGCGAAATGCAATTTCAGGTGGTTTCCAAGGGCAACGCCAATGGACAGATCATTTTCCAAATGGGGACTTTATGGAGGCTATTTTAACCTCTTCTTTTGATTGGAACGGAATTCGACAGCCTTTTATGATAGCAACGGAGAACGATAGTCTTAATGGGGTTTCTATGTTGTTTGGACACCTGTTGACCGGAGCGGCACAGATATTCTCTGATGTTCGTACGTATTGGAGTCCGGAGGCAGTGAAAAGGGTGACAGGACATGATCTGAAAGGGGATGCCGCCAATGGTTTTATACACCTTATAAATTCGGGAGCTTCTGCCTTAGATGGAACTGGGCAACAAACCGTGGATGGAAAACCGGCGATGAAACCATGGTGGGATATCAATGAGGGAGAAGTTCAAAAATGTTTGGAAAACACGACTTGGGGACCTGGAGTTTTGGAATATTTTAGAGGAGGTGGCTTTTCGTCGACCTTTAAAACAGTAGGTGAAATGCCAGTGACCATGTGTAGAATTAATATTGTAAAAGGAATAGGACCGGTTTTGCAGATCGCAGAGGGGAAAACGATAGCCTTGCCTGAAGAAGTACATAATGTAATCAACGAAAGAACCAATCCTACTTGGCCAACGACTTGGTTTGTACCTAACTTAACTGGTAAAGGTGCATTTAAGGATGTTTACAGTGTTATGGCTAATTGGGGAGCCAACCATGGAGCATTTACTTATGGACATATTGGGGCAGATCTAATTACTTTGGCCTCTATGCTAAGAATACCGGTGAATATGCACAACGTTTCCGAGGATAAGATTTTTAGGCCAAGCGCGTGGTCGTCTTTCGGTATGGATCCAGAAGGTGCAGATTATAGGGCTTGTTCAACCTATAGAGCACTGTATAAATAATATAAAACCATTTATGGAAAGTAAATATGTTATAGGAATTGACTATGGTACGGACTCTGTTAGGACCGCTATTGTAGATGCGGCTAATGGGAAAATAATTGCCGTTAGCGAAAAGAAATACGAGCGATGGGAGAAAGGGCAATATTGCAATCCTTTAAGAAAACAGTTTCGGCAACACCCTCAAGATTATATTGACGGATTGGTTTTTACGGTAAAAGATGCGCTTTCTCAATGTGATAAAAGTGTTGCGGAAAACGTAGTAGCCTTGGGGTTTGATACCACCGGAAGCTCACCTGTATTGGTAGACCGAGAAGGAACCCCATTGGCATTATTGCCTGAGTTTAAAGATAATCCCAATGCTATGTTTGTACTTTGGAAAGATCATACCGCCATCGAAGAAGCTCAGGAAATTAATGAATTAGTGAAAAGATGGGATGTGAATTATACCAAATATATGGGGGGGATTTATTCTTCCGAATGGGTTTGGGCAAAAGTATTACAGTTGCTTAGAACAGATGCTTCGGTTAGGGAAGCAGCTTATTCATGGGTAGAGCATTGTGATTGGATGCCGGCTTTGGTGACAGGTAATACTATTCCCAATGAAATAAAACGCAGTAGATGTGCTGCAGGTCATAAAGCGATGTGGAGCGAAGAGTGGGGCGGACTGCCTTCTGAACATTTTTTGACCTCCTTGGACCCTTTGTTGGGAGGGTTTAGAGAAGGGTTGTTTTCCGAGACCTATACCAGTGATATGCCAGTTGGGACCTTATCCCAAGAATGGGCTCAGAAACTCGGGTTGCCCTCTAGTGTTCTCGTTGGGGTGGGTATCTTGGATGCTCATGCCGGTGCTATTGGCGGGGGAATAAAAGAGGGGGCTTTACTGAAAATCGTTGGGACTTCAACCTGTGATATTATGGTGGTTCCGAAAAAAGAACTTAAGGAAACTCTCATTCCCGGGATTTGCGGACAGGTGAATGGTTCTGTATTATCTGATTATATAGGGCTGGAAGCAGGTCAGAGTGCTTATGGAGACATATTCGCCTGGTTTAAGTCTATATTGGCTTGGCCTCTGATGTTCGAAACGGAAAAAGAACGAAGAAAAATAGAGGATGGGATTTTGGAAAGATTGTCCGAAGAAGCTAGTAAATTGCCAGTAAGGCGTGATGATATTATGGCTACCGATTGGCTTAACGGTAGACGAACCCCAGATGCAAATCCCTTGTTGAAAGGAAGTTTGTCAGGGCTGACCTTAGGGACTACCGCTCCTATGATTTATAAGGCATTGGTAGAGGCTGCTGCATTTGGCTCCAAAGCTATAATCGATAGGTTGTTAGAGCATAATGTTAAAATTACCGAGGTTATCGCTGTTGGTGGAGTGGCGAAAAAGTCCGACTTCGTGATGCAAACCTTGAGCAATGTATTGAATTTGCCAATTAAAATTGCTAGTTCAGATCAATCTTGTGCCTTGGGTGCAGCTATGAACGCTGCTGTTGTGGGGGGTATCTATGATGAAATAGTTACTGCTCAATGTAAAATGGGCGGTGCCATCGATAAAGTGTTCGTTCCGAATATGGAAAAAGCTAGTGTTTATCACGGAAAATATTTAAATTACCTCAATATCTCTCATTGAAAATGTCAAACGAGACGCCTTAGTGAATTATTTTGCTAAGGTGTTTTTTTTGGAATTAGGCTAAAATGGGAGATTATATCAGTAATATTGTCAGTATAACATGAATTAACGCATAATCCGAATGAAAAAAGTAAGTCTAGAAGATATTTCTAAGGAACTTGGAGTCTCTAAAACACTAGTGTCTTTTGTGATGAATGGAAGGGCTAAAGAGAAAAGAATTAGTGAAGAAATGACCGAAAAGGTTTTAGCTAAGGCTAAAGAAATGGGGTATAAGGCCAATTATTTAGCAAGAGCATTGCGTACTGGGAAATCTAATACCTTAGGACTTATTATGGCCGATATATCCAATGCCTTTTTTGCGAAACTCGCAAGAAGTATCGAAAATGAGGCGAATGAATTTGGGTATAATGTGATTTTTGGGAGTTCGGACGAAGATAGTGTGAAGTCTGGAAAATTAATTGAAGTCTTCAAGAATAAAAAAGTGGATGGCTTAATAATTTGTCCAGCAATGGATGATATTAAATATATAAAAAGACTTCAGAAAGAGAAATATCCTTATGTATTGGTCGATAGGTATTTTGCAGATGTTAAGTCTAATGTCGTAGTTGTAAATAATCAAATTGGATCCTATAAAATAGTCAATGATCAAATAAAACAAGGAAAAAAGAAAATTGCCATGGTTAACTTTAATGTAGGGTTAATTAATATGGATGATCGTTTTATTGGTTATAAGGAGGCTTTGGAGGCTAACGGATTACAATTGGATCAAAGTTTGGTTAAAAACGTTTCTTTTAAAGATATGGAGAAAGAGACCGAGCTTGCGATAGAGGAATTATTGGAGCAGCAGGAAACAATCGATACGATTTATTTTTCTAACAACCAATTGGCTTTTTTAGGATTGAAATATATAATTAAAAACAATAAATCAGTACTGGATAAAATCAGTATTTGCAGTTTCGATAGTTTTGCTGTGATGGATTTAATGGAAATCCCTATGGTGTACGGTACTCAACCTATACAAGAATTGGGAAAATATGCCGTAGATTTAATTATGAAACAAATAGAGTCAGATACTATAGAACCACAAGAAGTGGTGCTTCCAATTTCATATTCCAAAGAAATGATGTAATTTTTTTACGGAAAAAGGATGTTAAAAACATTCTTTTGGTTGCTTGGAGTTTTAAGTATTGTAAAAATATTGTAATTTAGCTAAATCGTTTAAGCATTTTGCGTGCGGGAGGTACTGTTCGTGAAAAATCCGATTATTTTGAATGCGGCGTAAAAAAAAACAAAGGTATCTATTTGGGCAGTCATTAAAATTAGGGGGTTACTTTTTGAAGGAATCCAAACCATGTTGTAAGGGGTAACTGCTTTTGTCTTTTTTTTGTCTCATAAAAGTGGAACTTTACTAGGGGTGATGGAGGAGTTGTAGGGATATGTAGTAGGGATGAAGAAGTAAAAGTGCATGTACAGGTGGCTGATTGGGTAGTAGGATTATTTCAGGAGTTTTTACAAAGCCAATCAAACATTCTATGTGTTTGTAGACAGCTCATATGGAAGCAGAAAGGATAATGGGAAAAATGTGATAGTAATAGAATTTGGATAACCGAGTATAAGTGGTACGTAAAAAAAAAACAAAACCAAACCTATGAAGAATACAATAATGCATGAGTCGCTTAAAAATCCTGCTGTAGGGAACGGGGTGACTAAAAAAGAGAAGGTTCCTGTTGTAGCCAAAAAGGTTGTGCTGCCTTTTATTTTGATTACCTCTTTGTTTGCCTTGTGGGGCTTTGCTAATGATATTACGAATCCCATGGTGTCGGCCTTCAAAAAAATACTGGAATTAGATAATTTTCAGGCTTCCTTAGTTCAGTTGGCCTTTTATGGCGGCTACGGAACCATGGCGCTTCCTGCTGCTATATTTATTAAAAAGTACTCCTATAAAAAAGGAGTGCTGTTGGGCCTTGGCCTATATGCCATAGGATCGTTGTTGTTTTATCCCGCAGCAGTGTATCAAGAGTATTATTATTTTTTAACAGCATTGTATATACTAACTTTTGGGTTGGCTTTTCTAGAAACTACTGCCAATCCATATATATTGGCTATGGGAGACCCGAGAACGGCCACCCAGCGTTTAAATTTGGCTCAAGCTTTTAATCCTATCGGGGCCTTGTCGGGATTGTTTGTGGCACAGACATTTGTGTTGGGAGCTTTGCAGTCAGACGATGTAGATTTTTCAATGCTGACTTCAGAGGCTAAAGCCGCTATTAAATCTGCAGATTTATTGGTGATCCGAGATCCTTATGTAGCCTTGGGATGCTTCGTGCTTATATTTTTTGCCGTGATAGCCTGTGCTAAAATGCCCGAAAATTCTGATAAAAACAATACTGCTGTTTGGGTGTCTATCAAGCGATTGTTTCGAAAGGAACGCTTTGTTGGCGGGGTCGTTGCTCAAACATTCTATGTGGGGGCTCAAATTATGTGCTGGACATATATCTATCAATATGCAGAAACGCTGGGAATAAACAATCAAACAGCGGTGTATTATGCCATGTCTTCCTTAGGGGTGTTTTTGATCGGTCGATGGTTGTGTACCTACTTGCTTAAATTTATCAATTCAGGAAAGCTATTAACGACGCTGTCCTTTGCAGCTATAATCTGTACGATGGGGACAATTTTTATCCATGGTGTTTGGGGGTTATATAGTTTGGTTGCCGTTTCCTTTTGTATGTCTCTGATGTTCCCGACAATTTATGGGATAGCCTTAGAGGGGTTAGGGGAAGATACCAAATATGGTTCTGCTTTTTTGGTCATGGCTATTGTCGGAGGGGCTATCATGCCTTCGCTTCAAGGGGTTATACTTGACCTAGGAGGGCCTGGATACGAAGATATACGGATTTTAGGAGTGCCAGAGGTGAACATCTCTTTTGTTTTGCCTTTGGTTTGCTTTATGGTAGTGGCAATTTATGGCTACAGGTCGATACAATATAAACGATAACAAGAGGTGTAGCTTACAACTAAAAAAATAAAAAATGAAAACAAATAAATACTGGTGCTGGCTCCTAATTCTGGGGATAACTGTGTTGGCATGTAAACCCAAAAAGCAGGAGGATACACAAAATAACAAGAAGGAAATGAGTTTTAAAAAAGGGAGTTTTGGATATGATAGGGAATTTTTAAAGGAACAGTACAAAGGGACTATTGTTTTGGAAAGCCAAGATAAAAAATCGAGTATTATCTTATCTCCAGAATTACAAGGACGTGTTATGACAAGCACCTTAAATGGAGCTGAAGGAATGAGTTTTGGATGGTTGAATTATGATTTAATTAGGTCAAAAGAAACCAAAGAACATTTTAATCCAACGGGGGGAGAAGAACGTTTTTGGTTGGGGCCTGAAGGCGGTCAATTTTCAATTTATTTTTCTAAAGATAAAAGTTTTGAATTTGAAAACTGGTATGTACCTGCTGCATTAGATACAGAGGAGTTTAAAGTAATTGGAAAAAATGAAACGAGCGTAGCATTTCAAAAAGAAATGAATTTGGTGAATTATACTGGTACAAAATTCAATATAGATGTACAACGTGAAATAACCATATTATCAAAAAAACAAATAAAGGAATCATTGCAACTGGAGTCTGATGATTTTTTATCTGTAGCATATGAAACTAAAAATATTGTAAAAAATATTGGTGATAAGGCTTGGAAAAAAGAATCCGGTTTGATTTCGATTTGGTTGTTGAGTATGATGACTCCTTCTCCTGAAGTAACCGTGGTAGCACCTATAAAAGTAGGTTCAGAAAGTGAGAAAGGGATAAAAGTAAATGATGATTATTTTGGCAAAGTTGCAGATGATAGATTAAAAAGCACTGAACAAAATGTATTTTTTAAAGCCGATGGTAAAAGTCGGGGAAAAATTGGGTTCTCACCGCTAAGGGCAACTGAATTTATAGGTAGTTATGATGCACAAAATAAGGTCTTAACAATTTTACAAATTCAGGAGCCAAAGGCTGAGGATAAGTATGTCAACTCTGCTTGGGAATTACAAGATGATCCTTATTCTGGCGATGTTTTGAATTCATATAATGACGGGCCTTTAGAGGATGGGTCTCAAATGGGACCCTTTTATGAATTGGAAAGCTCATCACCTGCCTTGGCATTAGTACCAGGGGAAAGTTATAATCATACACAGCGTATGTATCATTTTAAAAGTTCAAAAGAGGTATTGAATCAAATCTCAAAACAAATATTAAAGGTCTCAATTGACGAAATTGAAACTGTGTTTTAATTATATATATTATGAAAAGAAATTTTACAACCCTCTTATATGCTTTAATATCTTTAGTGGGGTATGCTCAAGGTCAGAGTACAATTAAAATTGAACCTGGAGATTCACATGAAGATATTATTGAAAAAGCAGCTTTAGTAGTTCCTACCGCCAATCAATATGCGTATAAAAAATTAGAATTTACGTGTTTTGTTCATTTTGGGGTCAACACTTTTACCCGCAAAGAATGGGGCGATGGATTTGAAGATCCTCAAGTTTTCAATCTCCAAAATTTAGATACAGACCAATGGTGTCGAACAGCTAAAGAAGCAGGGATGAAGTTGGTAATGTTTACAGCTAAACATCATGATGGTTTTGTTCTTTGGCAATCACGCTATACCAAACATGGTGTTATGTCCTCACCTTTTAAAGATGGCAAAGGTGATGTATTAAAAGAACTGGCAGCTTCTTGTGAAAAATACGGATTAAAGTTGGGGGTATATCTATCACCTGCCGATTTGTATCAAATAGAAAGCGAAAAAGGTCTATATGGAAATTTAAGCGAATACACCGATAGGGTTATTCCAAGACCTGTAGAAGGAAGACCGTTTAAAAATAAATCTACATTTAAGTTTAATGTAGATGACTATAATGAATACTTTCTTAATCAGCTTTTTGAATTGTTAACCGAATATGGACCTATCCACGAAGTGTGGTTTGATGGTGCTCATCCAAAACGTAAAGGAAATCAGAAATACAACTATTTGGCATGGAAGAAATTAATCCAAACATTAGCCCCCAATGCCGTAATCTTTGGTAAAGAAGACGTTCGTTGGTGTGGTAATGAGTCTGGAGCAACTCGTGAATCAGAATGGGATGTTGTTCCTTTTGATCAGGATCCTCATCACATGAATCTTTTTCCAGATTTGCACGGTGATATTGGAAGCAGAGAAAAATTAACAAATGCTAAATATTTACATTATTTACCGGCAGAGACAGACACTTCTATTAGAGAAGGATGGTTTTATCGAAATGAAGACGAACAAAAAGTACGTAGTGCAGATGATGTATTCGATATTTATGAGCGTTCTGTTGGTGGCAATGCTACTTTTCTATTGAATATACCTCCAAATAGAGAAGGGAAGTTTTCTGATGAAGATGTAAGTGTGCTTAAAGAAGTTGGTAAAAGAATTAGGGAAACCTATGACAATGATTTGTTGGTAGGAGCCAAAGGCGAAACTGCTATTCTTGATGCCAATGAAAACACCTATGTTTTAGGAGAAGAAGGTAAGGGGACTTATGTCATTACTTTGCCTCAAGCCATCACATTAAATCGTTTTCTGCTGCAAGAAGCTATTCAAACTCATGGGCAACGTATAGAAAAACATGCGTTGGATGCTTGGGTGAACAATAAATGGCAGCAGGTAGTTGAAGGAACTACAATAGGCTATAAAAGAATTTTGAGGTTTCCTGATGTGACTACCAATAAATTAAGAATAAGAATTTTGGAAGCTCGCTCAAAACCTTCCTTATCAAATGTTTCTGCACATTATTATACAGCACGCCCACCACAATTGGCAATTAGCCGTAATTTAAAGGGAGAGGTGACTATTGCCCCTAAAAAAAGCGATTTCGATTGGAAAACACATGGTATTGATGTTAATGAAAGTACTTCAAAAAATTTGGTTATTAGGTATACTACTGATGGTAAAATACCGAATGAGAAATCACCAATTTTTTCCGATTCATTTTTCTTGAAATCTGGAGAAGTAAAGGCCAAGGCATTTGAAAAGGAACAAACAGGAAGTTTGGCAGAAAGAGAGTTTGGCCTGGTTAAAAAGGATTGGATCGCAAAAGGCACAATTGCTAATGAAAAAAATAGCGCAGAGAAGGCTATTGATGCAGATGTAAAAACCTACTGGAATTCTGGAAATGGAGCGCCAGAATTAACCATCGATTTAAAAGAAACTAAAACGATTCGAGGTTTTATTTATACACCACCATTAAATTTTAAAGAAGGTCTTATAGAGAAAGGACTTATAAAAGTAAGTAAAAACGGAACTGCATGGAAAACAGTACAAACTTTTGATTTAGGAAACCTCATTAACGATCCTACAGCACGTAAGGTTCGTTTTGTAAAAAAAGCAAAGGCAAGATATGTTCAAATTATTTCCATTAGGGGAGCTGGAGGTAGTTCTTCGGCAAGCATTGCTGAAATTGATATTTTAGAATAGTAAGGTATTTAACAAGTAAATTTTTTTTAAAAAAATAATAATGAAACGATTGCACATAATTTTTGTAGGAAGCTTATTTTTTGGAATGCTATCCTGTGGTTCTAAAAATGAGGCAGAAATTACTTCTGATAAATCCGTTTTGGAGCGTGCTGAAATCCCTTACTTGAAAGGCGAGAGTCGTCAGATATTCGAACCAAAACCTTCAGAAGACTTTGATGAAAACAAGTGGTTTACCAATGACCATTGTTTTGTAGTCGATAAAGATGGAATGCTTCATTGGTTCGGAATAAATAATCCCTTTCCTCCCAAAGGAAAGGAATTGTATAGATACCATCCCTATCTAGGGCATTTAACTTCAGATAGTGCCACCGAAAATTGGAGGCGAGAACCATTTGCTATTAATGAAATAGAAGGAACTGAGTACATAGGTGCTCCGTTTGTAATTTGGCATGAAGAAACAGAACGTTGGGCCATGGTGGTAGAGCAATGGCGAGAAAAAAGGCAGCTAGAGGTGTATTGGTCTGATGATTTGGTGGATTGGGAAAACAATAAACAAGCTATTTTACCTAACAAATTATGGGTAGGTACCAGAGATCCGCATATAATGAAAGGGAATGATGGAAAGTATTGGATCCATGTCGTGGCAACCGGAAATAAAGGAGCTAAGCAGTCTCAGGTATTACGTATAAGAACCAAAGATTTTATCACTTTTGAAGACCCTGAAACCATTCTTGGTATCAATGATAATAACTGGGCAACCCTGATAGAATCGCCATTTCTTATAGAAAGAAACGGCTTATACTACCTTTTCTTTACCTATGCCCACAGACGGTATGCGGAAACAATTGTAGTGGTTTCAGAGGACCCAGACTATTTTGATTATGAGAAAAATACCTTGACCACTTTGTTTGGGCATGCAGCTGAAATAGTGAGCTATAAAGGGAAAGAGTACATTACTTCTTGCGGGCCTGAAGATGCCCAATATTTAAATAATCACGGTGTTACTATGGCAGAGCTGGGGTGGTTAAGACAACCTGAAAAGCCTAAAGAATCGAAGATAACACAAAAGAATAATTAATAACAAAAAATATAGCGCGAAATAGCTTAAGGAGTTTATTATATGAATAAGTCAAAAATTATAGTCTTTATTTTGTTTTTGGGATTACACTTAGTAAGTGCTCAATCAAAAAAACAAAACTTATCTCTGACAGGGGAACAAAAGTTAGAGTATATAGGTATGCCTGTCGGTGGGATTGCAGCCGGACAGGTATATTTAGGAGGAGATGGCCAATTGTGGTACTGGGATATATTTAATATTGCTAAAATAACGTCTGGAAATGAAGGTGGACATCGTTATTATTTAAATCCATTGGTACAGGAAAATAACTTTGAGAATGGATTTGGGATTACAATCAATAGCGAGGGATTTGAGTATAAAAGGCCGCTGAATAAGTCCGGGTTTTCCGATATAACTTTTCAAGGGGAATACCCGGTAGGAAAGGTTACTTACAGGGATCCACAATTACCGATAAAAGTGGAGCTAAATGCCTATACGCCATTTATTCCGACAGACGCCGATAATTCCGGGTTACCCGTGGTTGTTATGGAATATACGGTAACCAATGAGTCGAAAACCGAGATGGATGTTGCCTTAAGTGGCTGGTTGCAGAATACAGCGGCTTACTGGAGCGGCCAAAACCAAGTGTTAAAGGGGCAGCACCAGAATAGGATAATAAATAGGGGGAAATACACAAGATTGGTATGTGAGAATATTGATATGGAGTCTGATCAATACCCAGATGCCGGTAATATGAGTTTGACACTCCTTGGAGAAGGTATTGGAAATGCCGGTGCTATAAAGGATAAAGGAACACTAATATATGAGGTGTTAAAAGAAAACACCGACGCTACCTCGGCCATAGGAGAAAAACTAGTAGGTAGCGTATCTTCTAAGGTGCTTTTGAAACCTGGGGAGCAAAAGACATTTACCTTCCATTTAAGCTGGTACTTTCCCAATGTTCATCTATGGGATGGGGGACATCATTGGAACAATAAGGAAGATTTAAGACATTATTACAGTAGTCAATTTGAAGATGCGGCTGCGGTATCTGAATATTTGATGGAGAAGCCAGAACTTATAGAAAATACCAAAATTTGGAATAAAACATGGTATAATTCTAGTTTGCCCAAATGGTTCCTGGATAGAACATTTGTCAATGTAAGTACCTTGGCGACGACTGCTTCTGTTAGGTTTGACGATCTTAAGGATCGAAAAGAAAACGAGGGTAGGTTCTATACCTATGAAGGAGTTTATTTGGGAGAAGGGACTTGTACCCATGTATTTCATTACGAACAGGCCTTAGGACGTGTTTTTCCAGATTTAGCACAGCATTTGCGGGAACAAGTTGATTTGGGCTTGTCTTTTCAGGACAATGGAATTATATCCTATAGGGGAGAGTTTAGTGGCTTAGGGCGTCATGATGGTCGTGGTTTTGCCATCGATGGTCATGCAGGAACCGTAATGAGAATTTATAGGGAGCACCTTATGTCTTCTGACAGTGAGTTTTTGAAAAGAAACTGGAAAAAGATTAAAAAATCTATTCAGGTGATGATCGACCAGGATATGGAGAAGACCGGAAAAGCCGACGGTATTTTGGAAGGCCCACAATACAATACTTTAGATAGAACTTGGTATGGTAAAATAAGCTGGATTAGCAGTTTGTACGCAGCCTCCTTAAAGGCAGGAAAAGAAATGGCTTTAGAAATGGGAGACAAAAGCTTTGCTAAGACATGCGATAAAATAGCTAAAAGAAGTTTTAAAAATATCTCAAATGAATTGTTTAATGGAGAATATTTTATTCAAAAAAATGATCCCGATCACCCAGAGGCTCCCAATACCAATGTGGGGTGTCATATAGATCAATTATTGGGGCAGTACTGGAGTTCTCAATTAGATTTGGGACATATTGTAGATCCGGAAAAATCGAAAAAAGCCTTAGCCTCTATTCTTAAATATAATTTTGTAGACCATTACGGAGATTATCTTAAAAATGCGGATATCCCAGTAAAACGATATTATGCAGATAAGGACGAAGCAGGGGTAATTATGGCGACATTTCCAAAAGGCGGTACCGATATCGCCCCTGGGGTCATAGAAAATGAATGGGAGAAACTGGTTATCGGTTATTTTAGTGAAATATGGACCGGACAGGAACACCAGTTAGCCGCAACCCTTATTTCCGAAGGTATGGTAGCGGAAGGCCTAAAAGTAGAAAAGGCGCTCCACGACCGGTACACTAGTCAAAGAAGAAATCCATATAACGAAATAGAATACGGGAATCATTACACTAGGGCCATGAGTGGATATGCACCGTTTATAGCAGCTTCGGGCTTTACATATCACGGACCAAAGGGAATTATCGGTTTTGCACCGAAGATGAGCGCAGAAAACTTTAAATCGGCCTTTATTACCGCAGAGGGTTGGGGGAGTTTTAGTCAACAAATAGCAGCGTCTTCCCAAGAAGTAGCATTAATTTTGAATTACGGGAAAGTAAACCTGAGCCAATTGCAGCTCGAACTTCCTAAAGGGAAAAAGCTTTCCAAGCTTCAAATTACATTGAATGGGGAGCCTCTTGGAGTCGTTGAATCTAAATTGGAAGATACCAAATTAAACATTCGTACAGGCACCAGAACCCTGAAAAAAGGAGATGTTTTAAAAGCAATTTTAACCTTAAAGTAAGAAATTAGTATGATCAATAGATCTAGAATGGTTTTGGCAATACTCGGGGGTGTAGGGATATTATTTAATCTGTCTTGTTCCACTACCAAAAAGTTAATAGGAAATAAAGTAGAACCTATGGCCAAACACGTTATTTTGGTCGGGGCCGATGGGTTAGGCGCCTATGCTTTTGAAAAGGCCGAAATACCGAACCTGAGGAAAATGATGAGCGAAGGCGTATATTCTTTAAAAGCCAGAGCCGTATTGCCTTCTTCCAGTGCAGTGAATTGGGCCTCTATGATTATGGGATCGGGACCAGAACTACATGGGTTTACGGAATGGGGAAGTAAAACACCTGAGCTGCCCTCTGCCGTACTGGGAAAAAGCGGGCTATATCCAACTATTTTCAGTGTTATAGACCAACAAATGCCTGAGGCAAAAATGGGAGTATCCTATAGTTGGTCGGGAATAAGGTATCTTTTTGAAAAAAACTTGGTAGATCTTAATAGTAAAGGAGAAACAGAAGAAGAAACGATGCAGAAGGGGATTGATTTTATCATAGAAGAAAAACCGGCCTTTACCTTTATTCATTTGGATGAACCGGATCATACAGGGCATGCCATTGGGCACGATACCCCAGAATATTACAGTGCGGTAGCTCGTGTAGATAAGCTGGTAGGTAACCTTATAGAGGCTTTGGAAAAGGAAAACTTACTACAGGAGACCATTATTATTTTTACGGCAGATCATGGCGGGATAAACACTGGCCACGGGGGAAAGACCCTAGCGGAAACCCAGATCCCTTGGATTGCCTATGGCAAGAAGATATTGGGTAAAGGCGAACTAAAGAATACGATTGTGACATATGATACGGCAACTACTATTGCATATCTATTAGGGTTAAAAGTCCCAGAATCATGGCGTGGAAAGCCGGTAAAAGAAATTGTAAATCTTAATTAATAATACGAAACAAAGAAATTTTATGAAAAAAGTTATTTTGAAAATAACAGGAGCCTTAATGATTGCGGGTGGTGCGTTGGTGCCTATAGGATGCAAACAGCATGTTAAAGAGGTCGTAGAACCGGCAGAAGCCGCCATCAAGGTACAGACGCCAATAATTTCAGGGGAATGGGAACATATTTTTAACCCCAATGATACCCGATCGGAAATAGATACGACTTGGTACACCAATGACCACGCCTTTGCTAAAGGACCAGACGGGAAATGGCACGCTTACGGGATTATTGGTCATAAACCCATAAACCCTTGGACTGGGGAGAATAAACTGTTTCATATTTCTGCAGATAGTATCTCGCAATTAAAATGGGAGGACCACGATTATGCCCTTAAGGTAAAGCCGGGCGTGGAACGTGTGCTTTGGGCACCCCATATTTTTCAGGAAAACGGGAAAAATTATATGTTTTATAATATAGGAAATTTACAGGAAAAAGCGCCGTACTATGCCAGTTGGGGACAGTTGTGTTTGGCAGAATCCGATGATATGTTCAATTGGAAAAGACATGAATTGAATCCGTTGTTCAGTGATCCAGGCCATGCCAGAGACTCCTTTGTTTTTAAAGATAACGGCATGTATTACTTTTATTACACCCGTACCTTTAACGAAGTAGATATTCGTTCTTGTGTGGCGGTGCGTACCAGTCCAGACTTGAAACATTGGAGCGGCCCCAAAATTGTACATACACAGCCCTATCTAGCCGATTGGGCAGGGGATGCGGAAAGTCCCTTCATAGTGAAAAAAGATGGATTGTACTATCTATTCGTCTGCCGCGCACTTACCGATTATAATGAAACACACGTATATTGGTCTAAAGACCCTTTAAACTTTCCTATAGAGAACTTAGTCACCTCTCTACCTTTGCATGCCCCTGAGGTTATTAAAGTAAGTGAAGACGAATGGTATATTTCCAATACCGGTTGGGATAAGGAAGGACTGTATTTGGCTAAACTAGAATGGAAATAATCGATGGCCTTGCCCTAAGAAGTTAATGATCTATTTCTTCTTTGTGAACCTTCTTAAATTTGCAAACCCCCAGTGAAAGGTACACTTTTACCGGGGGTTTTTACATTGTTGAAAAGTGGTTTAATCTTAAAATACGACCAATAGGAGGTGTTGTATAAACGACCTATATAAGAACTCCTTGTCCCTTGTAAATCATTTGTTAGAACTTCTCTATACGCTTGTAAAGGTTGTTTTGTTAAGACTGCTTATAATTGTATCATACTTAAAAATTAAGTTTTTTTTAAGATAACTTTAAATTGAATTATAATTTCTTTATATTAGCTAAATCGAATTAGTCAAGCATTTGAAAACCGGATTGTACATTCAAGCATAAATTTTTTAAATTCAAGCTAAATCGAATTAGCAATCTGTAGTTGAAATATATTACAGGTGCAGTATAAATGAACAAGCGCATAGAAATTACTAATCGATAAAACCCCTTTGATATGAAGTAGTGTAATCAAAAAAATGAATCGACAAACTTAACCAGTTTGTGAAAACAAAAGACTATCAACCAATAATCAAATTTTAATTATGATGAAAAAACCTTGCTTACATGAGAGTTTACTTTTCATATGTAACAAAGCAATTAAAAAATCGGCTTATCTGGCGGTAATTGCATCCATGTGCAGTGTAAACGCACATGCAGAAAACAAGCTGCTTGAAAGCAGCCCAATATTCCTTAAGACTTATAATCTTGTTAACAATATCCAAAACGGAACTATTCGAGGAAAAATCACCGATGAAAACGGTTTGCCCTTGTCTGGTGCCAATGTTATGGTGTCTGGTACTAATATAGGTGTTGTTGCCGATTTTGACGGAAATTACAGTATAAAAGCCAATAAGGGCGATGTTTTGGAGTTTTCTTATTTGGGGATGAAGAAGAAATCTATTACTGTTGGAGAATCTAATACCCTCAATGTAGTTCTTGAAGAGGATAGCAATGCTTTAGATGAAGTAGTAGTAGTAGGTTTTGGAACAAAATCCAGAGCTACTTTGGCGGGCGCCGTAGAGGTGGTTACTGCCGAGGTATTGGAATCTAAAGCAGCACCAAATACCTTGTCGGCCATTCAGGGAGTAATTCCAGGGGTTACTATTACCAGATCTAGTGGTCAGCCAGGACGATCAGGTTTTAACATTAATGTTAGAGGAATATCCTCTGTGAATGGAGGAAATTCCCCCTTAATATTAATAGATGGTAACCCAAGTGAGGATTTGGATATTCTAAACCCTCATGATATCGAAAATATCTCCGTTCTTAAAGATGCTGCAGCTGCTATATATGGATCTAGGGCTGCAGGTGGAGTTATCTTGGTAACGACAAAATCTGGAAGACAAGGCAAACAAATTGTAAAGTTTTCGGCGAATACCGCTTTTTCAGAGCCGTTAAACAAAGTGCAATATCCAACCTTGTTGCAATACGCCAAGATGAACCAAGAGGCGGACATTGCTAACGGAACAGCTCCTTTTTGGGATGATGCAAGGATTCAAAAAATCATTGATGGTGCTCCGCCTGAAAGATTTGAAGGTTTTCCAGAGTTCCAATTCTATGAGGGGGTTGATATGTTCGAAGAATTATATGGAACCGGTTTTAGACAAGACTATAATTTAAGTGTTAGTGGTGGTTCTGAAAAAAACAACTACTATTTTTCCTTAGGCTACAATAAGGACGACGGAATGATCGATCAGGCTCCAGACCAGGCCGAAAGATTTAATATAAGGATGAATTATGATTACCAACTTTTGGATAACCTAAACTTGAATGCAAAATTGAGTTACGATAGGTTAAAAACTAAAGAGATCTATAATCTTGGGCGTTCGATAAGTGGATTATCGAATTATCCGCTTTTCTTTCCCGTAAAGACCCCCGAAGGAAATTGGTTTAGCCAATGGGGTTATGCCAACCCAATTGCTTTGGCAAGAGCAGGGGACCCGCGCGAAAGATGGACCAATAGAGTTTCTCCGAATTTAAAATTGGATTGGGATATTTTTGAAGACCTTACTTTTACTGCCCAGGCCGGGTTAACGTTCGAAACTTACGACTCTAGGTTGATTAAAAAGCAAATTCCTTATTATTTCTGGGATGATAAATTTGCTTATTACGAATATCAAACCGATCCAAGTAATGCCAATTACGCTTTTACTAAAACAAACCAAAGGAACTATTCGGTTTATTTACAGTACGACCATATTTTTAATGAGGATCATAATGTGAGTGCTATGGCAGGTGCTGTACATGAAGAATATGATTATGATTGGTTTAGTGCCTATAGGGATAATTTTATTTCTGATAAGCTATTTACTTTGAATTTAGGAAGTACGGATAATATGTCTAACTCTGGAGGAGGAAATCACTATGCCTTGGAATCGCTTATTTCGCGTATTGGGTATACCTATAAAAACAAATATATTTTTGAGGCAAACCTAAGATACGATGGATCTTCAAAATTTGCCGAAGCCCAACGCTGGAAGTTGTTTAAAGGGGCTTCTGTGGCATGGCGACTTTCTGAGGAAGGTTTTATTAATAACACGGGCTTGTTCGATAATTTAAAACTCCGAGCATCCTATGGTGAATTAGGGAACCAGGCAGGTATTGGCTTGTATGATTATGTGCAGAATATTAATATTGGAGGGCAATACCCATTTGGAGATGTGCAAAAAGCACAATCTGCTAGACTTGCCGGGATGGTGTCTACTTCTAGAACTTGGGAAACATTGATTTCAAGAAATCTAGGTTTAGATATGGCCGTTCTTGATAATAGGTTAGATCTTTCTTTTGATTATTACTACAAGACCAATAAGAATATGTTGTTAGGGGTAACCTTACCTTCTGTTTTGGGGGCTTCGCCACCGGCAGGTAATAATGGTGAGTTAGATTCTTGGGGCTGGGAGTTAAGTGCTGGTTGGAAGGATAACATTAAAGATTTTAATTACGGCGCAAGAGTGGTGCTGAGTAATAATGATAATAAGGTAGTGAACCTTGGAGGGTACGATAATTATGGGGTAGGGTATAATGGTGTTAGAGAAGGCTATAGAACCAACCTGTATTATGGGTATGAATTTGACGGTATAATACAGGATCAAGCAACCTTGGATGCTTATAAAACACTGGGTGGTGTACCTGGTAATATAGGTATTGGAGACGCAATGTACAAAGATGTAGATGGCAATGGAAGAATAGATGCGTATAGCGATGAACGAGAAAATGGAGACTTGGTCATTTTAGGAACCTCTGATCCACAGTATAGCTTTGGGATCAATTTAAATGCCGATTACAAAGGCTTTGATCTTAGCGCTTTCTTCCAAGGGGTTGGAAAACGTTCGGTATTTAGAGAAGGAACAGCACGAGTGCCCTTTCATCAGCCATGGTATCACCCAACCGCCTTATATTACAATAATACATGGGCTCCGGACCGTACCGATGCCAAATACCCTAGGCTATCGCATAGCAATATCAGATATTGGAATTATCAGCATTCCTCTAATAATGAGGAAAACGCAGCCTACATAAGATTGAAGAATGTTCAGTTGGGATACAGCTTGCCACAATCTTTGGTAGATGCAATGTCCTTTACAAAAGTTCGAGTATATTTTAGTGGGAACGATTTGTGGGATTACCACACTATGGGTGGCGGATATGATCCAGAGGATAATTCCTATGGGACGAACTATGCCTTTGCAAAAACGGTTTCATTTGGTATTGATATAACGTTTTAAAATTTAAAAAGATGAAGATAAAATATATACTAGTAATTCTAAGCTTGGCGATGGGACTGGCCTCCTGTACTAAAGAATTGGATCTATATCCTAAGGATCAAGTTTCTGATGGTTCTTTTTGGAATAGTCCAAAAGATTTTGAATTGGCTGCCAATGCATTTTATGGGACTTTTCCCAGTCACTTCTCACATAATGATAATAATGCAGAAACGACTTTTGGCTCTGGCCCAGACGCTGTTAGTAACGGTACCTACGTAGCACCTGATAATTCAGGACATTGGGATAATTCTTATGCCAGTATTCGAGGAATTAATTATTTATTGCTTAAGAGTGAAACTTATGAAAACCCCGAAGAAATTAAAACCTATGTAGGGGAAGCATATTTCTTTAGAGCGTGGCAGTATGCTGGCTTATTGACCGAGTTTGGTGGTGTTCCAGTTATTACGAAGGTGCTGGAAGTAGATAGTGAAGAACTAAACGCGCCTCGTAATTCCCGAGAAGAAGTAGCCGACTTAATAATACAAGATCTGCAAAAAGCTATAGAAATGTTGCCGAATGCCAGTGATATAGCTAGTAGGGATTTAGGGCGTATTTCTAAAGGAGCTGCACAGGCCTTTTTAAGTAGAATAGCCTTGTTTGAAGGTACTTGGGCAAAATATCACAATGGAGCAAAGGCTAATGAGCGCTTAACGATTGCTGTAGAAGCTGCGAAAGCGGTCATGGATAGTGGTGAGTATGGGCTATTTGACGACTTTGGTACGGAAGATAGTTATAGAAAACTGTTTGTAGAAGCTGGAGAGGATAGTAAAGAAGTGATTCTTTCTAGAAGGTATGTGAAAGATATTAACGGAACCCATAATCACACGCGTTGGTTAGAACAAAACATCATGAATCCGACCAGAAGCCTAGTGGACGATTATTTGTGTGCAGATGGTTTGCCTATTAGTGATTCTCCATTGTTTCAGGGGTACGATACCATGACTTCTGAATTTGAGGATAGAGACCCTAGAATGGAACAAACAGTTTTCAAGGTTGGAACAGAATATGCTTTTTATGACGGTACAAAGATTTTTGAAAAACCTTCCTTGGTAAGCCCCGTGACCCGTACGGGTTACAGTGTGTACAAATACTTGGCAGAATCTATTGAGTCCTGGAGCGGAAATAGCGTGTATGATAATATTTTGATTCGTTATGGAGAAGTATTGTTGAATTATGCCGAGGCTAAATTTGAATTGGATGGTTCCATTTCTGATGCCGATTTGGATATATCAATTAATAAATTACGGGATCGTGTTGGAATGATACACTTGACCAATACACATGTAGAAGCAAATGGATTAGATATGCGTACCGAAATCCGTAGAGAACGAAAAATAGAACTGGCTTGTGAAGGTTTCCGTTTTAACGATTTAATGCGTTGGAAAACGGCCGAAGTAGAAATGCCAAAGGCTATTAAAGGAATTAAATTTGTAGGGACCGAATACGAAACAGTATTTCCTGATCTATCACCTGGAGTGCATTTTCAAGTAGATGGGGAAGGGTTTATAGTGGCCGAACCAGCAGCAAACCGATCCTTTGATGCAACAAAGCATTATTTAAGACCGCTGCCTAAAAAACAGATCAATCTTAATCCTAATCTAGAACAAAATCCAAATTGGTAATAGGATGTTTATAGAATTTATACATGTTGAGTTAGTTTCATGTTGAGTAAAAATTATGTTTAGTTGGCATAATTTTTAAGGGGGCCTGCGGGCTCCCTTTTTTTATAGTAGAAAACCGGACTATTAATGTTTTATGAACACCACAGTTAAGGCTATTTTTAATTTAAGAGATGTTTAGTCTCCTCTCATATAATTGCAATCAAGACATTAGTTTACCATGGTTTTCATAGAAAGTTATTAAGGCATAGATAGTAATTTTGGTCTATGGGAATTTGTTTGTCAAATATTGATAGTGTTAGTTGTAATGTTAAAATTATGATTTGAATTTAAAATTCAGAATATTTTTTGTTAATTAGCTAATTCGATTGAGCAAATGTTTGGTAAATGGAATTGATAGGGTGTCTCTAAGTTGCCGGAAGTACTTGTTTCATAATAAACATACCTTAATAGTATTTTTGAAGATAAGAGGAAAAAAATAGATATGAGAAAAATTATCCTCACGAAATTGTTTGTGCTAATATGTTGTTCAATGATTGCACAAGATATTGATTCCAAACCAGAAGTTACCATAGTGTCTCTATTAAACGAAATGGGAGATAAGGATGAATTGGCAAAACTTCCTCAATATGCCTACAAAACGCTGCAAGCAAGTAGTTATTCACGTAAGTCGGTGTCAGAAAATAAAGAGGGTTGGTTTGATAATGCAGATGCTAGTCAGTTTATTCGTGAAGAGGTTAATGAAGGTCGCAAAGAGTATGTTTTAATGGACGTGGAGGGGCCAGGAGCTATTGTGAGGTTTTGGAGTACTTGGCATGCCCAAAAATTCTCTATGGGTACGCTACGGATATATTTTGATAATGCTTCAAGTCCACAGATTGAGGGAAGGATAGATGAGATTATTTCTTCAAATAAATATGTAGGGACCTCCCTGTCCCATAAAGTTGCGTCTTTTCAAGAGAACGGGGGTTGGTTTGAAGGGCATAACCTATATTTCCCCTTACCTTATGCCAAGCACTGTAAAGTAACTTATGAGAAAGCTGATGAAAGCGTAGATGATGTGCTTTATTATCAAATTAATTATAGACGGTATGCGCCAGAGGTATCGGTGGAGACTTACCAAAAAGGAGATTGGGAAACTGGTAGATTTCAGGAAAGCATTAGTGCTGCTTCTAAAAAACTGGTCCAACATAATCTTACCATCAACAATGGAAAGAAAAACTTTTTAAACGGGGTGGTCAAAGCAGGCGGATCGGTATCAATCCAGCTAAATGGAAATAAAGTAGTAAGGAAGATAACAGTAAAAATAAATGCTGCTCACATGGAACAAGCCTTGCGCTCAACGGTGATAGCTATGGAATTTGATGGAGAAAAAACTGTTTGGGTACCCATAGGGGATTTTTTTGGTACAGGGTACAAACTATCGCCCCATAGGACATGGATGAGTGAATTGAACAAGGATGGGGAAATGGGGTTGAATTTTCCGATGCCCTTCCAAAATTTAGCTAAAATTACCATACATAATTTTGGTAAACAGGAGGTTGAATTGGAAAATGTAGAAATAATTCATACACCATGGGAATGGGATTCAAGGAGCTTGTATTTTCATGCTAATTGGCGAAATTATCCGAATATAAGTACCTCGGAAAAAAAAGATATCAATTATATTGAAATTAAGGGAAAGGGTAAATATGTAGGAGACGCCTTGGTATTGTTCAACAATAGTTATGAATGGTGGGGAGAGGGTGACGAAAAGATCTATGTAGATGGTGAAACCTTCCCGTCGCATTTCGGTACCGGGACGGAAGATTATTATGGGTATGCCTGGTGTAGCGTAGTCGATTTTGAGGATCCTTTTATAGCGCAACCCATAGGGGATGGTAATAGGAGTCCAGGGCTCACGGTGAATAGCCGCTGGCGGTCCTTAGATGCTATTCCCTTTGACAAATCCCTAAAATTTGATATGGAGATTTGGCATTGGGCCGCTACCGAGATGGATTATGCTGCAACTACCTATTGGTATGGTACCAAGGATTCGGAAGCTGCTTTTAGAGAAGCTGTAAAATCGGTGCAATTACCTCTAAAGTTTTCCGATCGGTTTGAAGCGGAAGGTTTTGATATTCAGCAAATAAATGGAGGAGAGGTAATTACACAGGCTTTTCTTTCCTATGACTGGAGTGCTCGAAATCATTTGTTATGGAAAAATATTAAAAAGAATGATTCGCTAACATTGACCTTTTATTCAGAAAAGGAGCGAAAGGGGAAATTGACAATGGTGTTTACCAACGCTCCAGATTATGTGGTGGTTGATGTATCGCTGAACGGAAAAGTAATTTTTAAAGACTTAGACTTGTTCGCAGAGAAGGTTTCATTGCAAGAGTATTTGTCAGAGAATGAGGTGATACTGAAAGGAGAGAACTCTCTTGTACTTAAGGTAAAAGGAGGCGGAAGGAAAGGTGTTAAAGTAGATAAATTAGGTTTTGATTTTTTAAAAGTTGATTAAAATGAAAAATAAAATGAAAAGAATAATTGTAACTTTTTTTGGTGTCTTGTTCATTCTTGTAAATAATACGCAAGCTCAAAACACTAAAACTGTGAGTGTAAAGTCACTTCTCAAGGAAATGACCGATAGGGAAAAACTAACACGTTTTCCAGAGCCTTCTTATCTAACGAAACATGTGAGTAGTTATGATAGGTCTAGTACTTCTCCAACAGAGAAAAATTGGTTTCATAATTGGGATATGAATCAATGGGAGGCTATTGAGCAAACTAATAATGGCAAGGAATATGTCTTAATGGATGAAAAATCGCCAGGTGCTATTACGCGCTTTTGGATGACTGGAGCAGGTGAAAATCGAGGTCAAGGTATCCTACGTATTTATATCGATGGGAGTGAAATACCAGTGGTAAGTCAGACCATAAGAAGTTTTGTAGGAGAGAATAAAGAGGTCGGATTGCCGCTGAGTAGTTCTGTGTCGCCAGAAACCATTGCAGACGAAAGAGGGCACAATTTATACTTGCCAATCCCATATGCTAAATCTTGTAAAATAACTTATCAGTCAGATTTGATCAAGGATGGAAATCCTTGGGAAACTAAAAGTGAAATTTTATATTATAATATCGATTACAGAGAATATTCGGAAGGTGTAAAAATTAAAAGTTTTACTAAAAATTCAATAACTCAAAACAAGTCAATTATTCGGGCAACCAATCAAATGTTGTTAGATGGAAAATTTAGTCAAGAAAGAAAGGTGAAAGACCTTGTTGATTTTCAAGTGAAATTAGCACCAGGTGAAGAAGTGGTAATTGCAAGAAAAGAGGTAGGGGCCGCGATACAGGAATTAAATATGCGAGTACAGGAAGAGAACCCTACCCAGTCCCTGAGGTCCATTATCATAAAATGTACTTTTGATAATCAACAAACTGTTTGGGCTCCAATAGGGGATTTTTTTGGGGCCGGATATAGGATCGATGCTTATGAGACGAGATTCAATAAAGTAAGTGAAACCGGTGATCTAACCTCGAAATGGTTGATGCCTTTTAAGAAATCTGCTAAGATTTCTTTAGAAAATGTTGGAGAAACTTCTGTTGGGGTTAATGGTGCTGTAAGTTTTGCTCCATATCATTGGGATCAAAGATCCATGCATTTTTATACCTCATGGCATCAATACACAAAAGTAGATACAGGAAGTCCCAAAGATATGTTAGGAGGTAAGGGGGTGAGAGATGTAAATTACGTAACACTTAAAGGAAAAGGGGTGTATGTGGGCGATGTATTGACCTTGTTTAACGATAATTTACCGCCAGGTAAAACTACCTGGTCAAAAGAGGATGGCAGCTTTACTATGAGCTGGTGGGGCGAAGGCGATGAAAAAATATACATTGACGGCGAAGAGTTTCCCTCACATTTCGGAACCGGTACGGAAGATTATTACAACTATGCTTGGTGCAAACCCGAAACATTCGCACATCCTTTTATGGCGCAACCTTCCGGAGAAGGAAACTTGACCCCGGGCTATACAGTAAATACCAGATTAAGATCATTGGATGTCTTGCCGTTTAATACGAGTTTAAGGTTCGATATGGAATTATGGCATTGGAATAAAGCATCGGTGAATTATGCGCCCACAACTTTTTATTATATGATGCCTGGGGGAGAATCGAATATAGCTCCAGATTATGCCGGGGTTCGTGAACCAGTGCTCTTGGACTTTGAAAAGATTCTAGAGGAGAGACGTAATCATAAGTAAAAAAACTTAAGAATTCATAGTGCGAAGCTATTTGGAATTTATCCTCCGTTGCAATTAGAGGTTTTTGGCTCAACCGATGGTAAGGTGTTTAGAAAAATAGGAGAAACAGATCTATCTGATATAGCCTTAGTGCAAGGAAGAAATAGAATTGTTAGTAAGATTCCATGTGCTGCTACTGGGTTAACCAAAATCAGAGTGAAGGCCAAATTGCTACACCAAATACCTAAAGGGCACCATAAGGCAGGGGATAAGGCATATTTAAAAATTGACGAGATAATTGTCTTCTAAAAAACATTTTTATATGGTTCCCGTTTGGAAAAAGTAATAAATTTTAATCTAGTATAGAAAATAGGTTTGTTGAGGTTTATTTGAAATAAAATAGTTTTAAGTAAATGTTAAAAAAGATAACAATGATAAAAAGATCGTTAATTGTGTTTTCAATTTTTGTGTTAGTAACTGGACTCTGTTTTTCTACCAACTTAAAACCAGATCAAAAAGATATCGCATCCTTTGAAACAAAACAAATTGACTCCCTTGAAAAGGGAGGAATATTATATTCCAGAATAGGATATAATTTAAATTCTCAAAAACGCATCCTTATAAGAGGGCTCTCAAAAGAGTATATTAGTAATAGGGCAACATTCAGCATAGTAGATTTATCTGGGAACGAAGTTTTTAATGGGCCCATTAAATATTGGGGTAAGAAATGGAAAAGTTCTTGGTGGACCATAGATTTTACAGACCTGATAAAAAAAGGAAAGTATAGTTGTAAAATTTTAAATAATAAAAATGCATCTCTAGAAACGGGTACATTTGAAATACAAAAAGACTTGCTTTGGAATAAAACTTGGAAAACCGTATCCCTAACACAGCTAGATGGAAGAATTGAGTTAAGAAATCAAAATTTGGAAAATCTTGGTCCTGAATTTGCTCAGGGAGGTGGTTGGCAAGACTGCGGGAACTATTTAAGAGAAGTGAATAGTCGCCTCAATGCTTGTAGGCTTATTGGATGTGCTGGAATTTAAATCAGATGAAATCCGAACTACGGAAAGAAACAGCATTGTTGAACAGATTATTATTGGTACCGATTATATTGCTTTTTGCCAAGATAAAGCTGCTGAACTAAATAAAGGAAAAGGAGCTATAATCCACGAGTGGCCAAAACACACCAACGTAATTACTGGTGATGTGGTAAAAGGGGCACTTAGTTTTGTGAAGGCTAGCAAGCAATTATCAAAAATTAAGCCAACAAAATCTAAAGAATATTTAGCTCGTGCTGAACTATCTTTTAATTGGTTGGATACAAACGGACCTATTCATTATCCCGGTGGGGTAGATTATGGGGGCGTGTTGCAACCTAATGATGGTTTTAACCGATTTGTTTATGGCGCACCTAAAGAATTTGTAAGACCAGAACAATGGAAGACAAGAGACTTGGTGATGATGACTTGGGTAGCGTTGGAGCTTACAAAATCAGGAAAGAAATACTATAAAGAGAAGGCTATTTCATACGCACGCGAACTTATGAATAGGCAAATTCCCATTACCAATCCAGAAGATCGATTTTATGGTCATTTTAAACCCTATGATGGTGTTGATCTTACCGAAAAAGCTTGGGAACATCATCATATGGGATATGATGCCGGAGCTACATTTCCTCATTATTTAATTCCATTAATTGAAATGAGCACAATATGGGATGAGCATGAAGATGCACCCTTATGGGATGAAACAATAAGAAACTTTGCCTATGGTTATTTTTTACCTGCTTGTTTTGATAACCCTTTTTATTTATTGCCTATGGGGTATTTTAAGAATGAAGGATTGTTAACCTTTAGTGGATTGTGGCATGGTATAAATGGGGCCTACGGCTCGGCAGCTGCCCTTGCGCTAGAGTTGAAAGCTTATACCGGAGACACCAGATTTGGTAATATCGCTATTGGAAATATGCAATGGATTGCTGGATTGAATTCAGGAGTTTGGGAGAATGAAAAATATGTGGCCAAAAGTATGATTTATGGTATTGGTGATGAATACATGGGAAGTTGGACAAAAATACCTGGTACTATTTGTAATGGTTTTGACGCCGATGAACAATTTAAATTTACCGAGCCTAAAGCCTCTACAGATGAGCCTAAGGTGTTTACAGATGAAGGTTGGATTACACACTCAGGTGGGTGGTTAAGCGCTTTAAGTCGATTAAAAAAATAGTTGTAATAACATCATTTTTATTTGCTGAAAAAAGATAAAGCCTAAACTTATTTAAGGTGAAAAATCGACAGGAATTTTGTTATATATAAATTAATCGATTTATCTTGGCTAGCTAAATCGATTAATCTAATAAAAGTACGTTGACTACAAGTGCTATTCGAGGTTTTAAAGATTATTATGAATTAAATATTGGAATATGAAATTTAATGGCTTAAACATGTCTTTGGGAAACCTTAGTTATTTATCCGATGCCGAATCTAGATCTATAACCGCTGAAAACCCCACAGGGGAACCTGGAAAAGGAGGAATGGCTATTAAGGGGTTTGCCGAACTTCAAGCTAGTGAACTAGGACAAGGTTGGAAAGTAAATCCTGCAATTACAATTGCCCCAAAAGAAACAGTTGTCATAGCGGATATAGAAGGGATGGGAAGTATCCAAAGTATTTGGATGACAGGATTGATCTCGCGTGATCTTATTATCCGGATTTATTGGGATAATCAGGAGCATCCTTCTGTAGAAGTGCCTTTTCCTGATTTTTTCGCTTGTGGATATGCCGATAACACGGATGTGCTGTTGGGAGGAGAGTTTGATCCTTTAGTATCCCTACCTGTGAGTGTGAATCCATCCAATGCATTTAATTGTTTCTGGTCCATGCCCTTTAGGGAACGATGCTATTTTACCATAGAAAATAGAAGTGAGATTGAGAGGGTGTTATATTATCAGATAAATTACCAATTAACACAAATACCCGAACAATGCGCTTACTTTCACGCTTCTTTTCGAAGATCCAATCCTGTTCCTTATAAGGAAGTACATACAATAATAGATTGTATCGAAGGCGAAGGACACTTCGTAGGAACGGCCATGTGCGTGGGACTCAATGGAGCAGGAGGCTGGTGGGGTGAAGGCGAGGTGAAATTCTATATTGATGAAGATAAAGAATTCCCTACCATTTGTGGAACAGGCCTCGAGGATTATTTCTTGGGTGCCTTTAATTGGGAAACCAACAAAGGGTATACCACCTACAATTCGCCTTATGGTGGATTTCATAAATATGAGGCACCAGATGGTTTGTACAAAATTCAACCTCGGTTTTCATTGTATAGATGGCATATAATGGACCCCATTCGCTTTAAAAACAACCTTAAAGTCACCGTGCAGGATCTGGGATGGAAAAAATTCAATGAAAAAAAATTCGATAATATCGACGAACGACGTTACCTGAGCCGGCAAGATGATATCGCTACTGTGGCCTTTTGGTATCAAACCTTACCAAGCAGTCCGTTAAGTCCTTTGCCTAATCAAGAAGGTTTGTTAAACCAATAAGTATGAGAAAACAAATTCTTTTAAACAGAAGTGAAGGTGGTCAAAAGAATACTACCAGTGCAAAACAAGTAGGGCTCCTTGAGAAGATAGGTTATGGTCTTGGGGATACTGCAGGTAATTTTGTTTATCAATCGGTGTTGCTACTTCTCGGATTTTTTTATACCGAGGTCTATGGATTGGACACCGCCACGGTAGCGTCTATATTTTTGGTAGTGAGAGTGGTAGACGCTATTACCGATCCCTTGATGGGGGCGCTTGTAGATAGAACCAATACCCAATGGGGAAAGTATCGTCCATATCTCATTATCCTATGTGTGCCCTATGCTATTGCTAGTGTACTAGTGTTTACGGTGCCAGATTTTGGGCCCGAAGGGAAGGTGATCTATGCTTATACTACCTACATAACCCTTATGCTTTTATTTACGGCCATCAACATTCCTTATGGCTCCATGACCGGGGTTATGACAAGTGACCCTAAAGAAAGAGCTTCAATTAACGCTACTCGGTTTATGTTTGCCACTGGGGGAGGATTAATAGTGACTTCACTGGTGTTGCCAATGACAAAATTATGGGAAAATCCTGCTATCGGATATAGGAATGCCATGATATTGATGGCCATTCTTTCAGTAGTGCTGTTTGTGATCTGTTTTCTTACTACCAAGGAAAGGGTAAAAGGGGTTGAGGTGAAAGAGAGAAAAAGCACTGTACTTAAAGACTTATTGTTTGTAGTAAAAAATGACCAGTACCGGCTTGTAGCTCTCGCCACACTTCTAATGGTTACTGCCCAAACTGTAAAAAATACAACCCAACTCTATTATATAACCATATATGTTGAAGATGCAGTAAAATACTCCGCAATGTTTTTATCGGTTTGGATGATTGGCGGTATGTTGGGGGCACAATTAGCGTCAAAGCTTCTCATGTATGTAGATAAGAAAAAAGCTTATGAACTGTTACTCTATATATGTGCCGTTGCTTCTGCGGCTTCATGGTTTATAGGGGATAATAACATTGTGATGATTATGCTGCTCCAATTTTTTGTTGGGTTTTTTAACCAGATGATAGCACCGATATGGTTTACGTTTACAGCAGATTCCGTGGACTATGGGGAATTAAAATTTAAACGACGGATCGATGGTCTAACCCTTTCCTTTACCTTGTTTTCCTTAAAATTAGGGTTGTCTATTGGTGGCGCTATTGCTTTGATCATAATGGGGTATTATGGCTATAAGAGCGGTGGTATAGCGCAGTCTAATGAAGCAATTCAGGGAATTTTATTGGTGTTTTCTATTGTACCTGCAGTAATTTTTATTATGACTGCCTTAATAGTGCGACTGTTTAAACTCAATAGTAAAACTATAAAAGAAAATGCCCTTAAACTTGAGATTCTGAGAGCTCAATAAAACCCATTTGAATCTAACGTATTAAAATTTAAAATAAATGAAAATGTATCTTAAAAAATCGAATGTAATAGTACTGTTGTTGTTATGTTCCCTAAGTGTTTTTGCTCAGGAAACTAATTTTTATGTCTCACCATCGGGCAGCGATAGGGGGGATGGGTCCAAAGAGTATCCTTGGAAAACCTTGGAACACGCCAGGGATCAGATGAGAAATATAGAAGATTATGTCATTTTAAACCTTCAAGACGGTATTTATAGGCTAAACAAATCTTTGGAACTTCATTCTGATGATTCTAATATTTTATTTAAGGCAGTAGATGGTGCTCGTCCAATTATCAGTGGGGGTGTCAGAATAAGTGGCTGGAAGGATCAGGATAATGACGGGATATGGAGTGCAAAAGTTCCGGATGGGGTTGTTGGTAGGCATTTATATGTAAATGGGAAAAGGGCCGTAAGAGCCAGAACTGTTAATGCCAACGGTTGGGAAAGGATTGCACACACACCTAAAGTATGTGGCTCTGAATCTTGTAGGGACGATGCCAATACACCTAATGGATTTAAAGTGCCTGTAGATTTTCCAAAACTCTCCAATGTCGCAGAGGTTGAGATGGTCAATATTATGAGATGGAAAATGTACAGGGGTAAACTGGATAAAATCGAAGGTGGAATTGCTTATGTTAATCAAAAATATTGGGACCTTGCTAAATTAGGACCCTTCGGAATATTAAACAACAATAGCACTGAAGCTGTTAACTGGTTAGAAAATGCTATTGAATTTCTGGATGAGGAAGGGGAATGGTTTTTAGACAAGTATAAAAACACTGTTTATTACAAGCCATTGAAAGGAGAAAAATTAAACAAAGCTGAGGTGGTTATTTCTAATGTAGAACAACTAATTGTCGCCGACGGAGTGGAAAATGTATCTTTTGAAGGGCTTACTTTTTCGTACGCAAATTGGAACCAGGCTTCCACTGCTGAAGGTTATGTCAGTATTCAGTCCGGAGCTATTTTAAAAGACCCTGAGTATCGATCTATAGAAGATGCTTTTGAAGGATTAGAAGATATACCAGGAAATATTCATTTCAAAAATTCTAGAAATGTGATTTTTAAAGGTAATATTTTTCAGCACCTTGGAGGAACAGCCTTGAATTTCGACACCAACAATCAATATGTCAATATCTTTGGGAATACCTTCCAAGATATATCGGGTTCTGCTATGGCCATAGGAAACCTTCAAGATCATCATGTGGTAAGCGAAAATATAAGTCGAGAAATCATTATAGATAACAATAGTATTCAAAATGTTGGGGTGGAATATTGGGATACTTGTGCCATAAAATGCTCCTATGTAAAAGATGCCGCCATTGTAAACAACTCTATTGACGGATCTTCTGCTGGTGGAATTACCCTTGGCTGGGGATGGGGACGTTATGATGTCGATAATTTCGATTTTTGGAAAGATGGCTCGGATAAAGCCTACAATCATCCTACAGTAACCGGAGGGGTTTTAGTGGCACATAATAAAATTACCAATGTAACCTTAAAGCTGGGCGACACTGGCGCTATTTATAATTTAGGGGCTTCACCAGGTACAAGGTGGTACGCCAATTATATTGAAAATGTAGCCCATCCAGAAGCTCGATATTGCAGTGACTATAGTCATGGAATATATATTGATAACGGCTCTAGAGGAATCGAAATTAGGGAAAATGTTGTCTTGGGAAGTTCTCACGAACCTTATCTGGCCAACGGATCGCATGATTACAATGTACGCGGGGCAGCCTACTATTTTAAAAATGGTGTGGGAGACTTTCCATTGTGGATTAAAGAAAAATCGGGGGTAAAGCCACAGATTAAGGAAATAAGAAGTAGAGAGGAATTAGAGGAATTAATGCCAGATCCACTGCCTACCGGACCTAAATTTAGGGTCGTGGAACAAGGGGAATCCGTTGGAAAAAACATAACAGCTGTAGGAGGAGCTTCTAATTATAAAGCTTCTTTTGCTACGGATGGTAAAACAGAAACCTATTGGAGAGGAGAAGGAAAAGAAGGCGAGCTTAAATTGGATTTAGGTAAAGTGTCTGATATATATTATGTAAATGCTGCCTTCGGATATATAGAACCGAACACTAAAAGGGAAGTGTATTTCAGAAGTGGCTATGAGTTCGAATATTTTTATTCTGAGGATGGCAAGAACTGGTTCACCTATGGAGATGGTAAAAAAGTTTCGGAATTAGCCATCAACCAACAGTATATGCCAGAAGAAAAAACTGCAAAAGCTAGATATATAAAACTAAAAATTTATTCCTCTGGAGAGCATCCATTGGGTGTTTTAAGGTTTAAGGTAGTCGATCAAAAGCCTGTATATGGAGTACGAAAATTTGGTCCTAAATAGATTGGAATATTTTATCAAACAAAAAAGTAAAGTTAGTTATGAAGAAGTTTTTTTTAGGTAGCCTTATGGCACTTATGACATTTTTTATTTCCTGTGAGAAAGCTCCTCCTCCTCCAGTGGCTTACGGCCCTGTTCCCTCCGAACGCCAGATGAATTGGCAGGAAATGGAATATTACGCTTTTATTCACTTCAGCATGAACACCTTTACCGATATAGAGTGGGGGTATGGCGATAAGGATCCGGCCCTTTTTAATCCGACGGAATTGGATACTAGGCAATGGGCCAGGGTGATCAAGGAAGCCGGAATGAAGGGCGTAATAGTAACGGCCAAACATCATGATGGATTTTGCTTATGGCCCTCTGAATATACCGATTATTCCGTTAAGAATTCACCTTGGAAAAACGGAAAGGGCGATCTGTTAAAGGAGCTTTCCCAGGCATGTAAAGAATACGGTCTTAAGTTCGGGGTATATCTCTCTCCTTGGGATCGTAACCACCCAGACTATGGAAAGCCAGAATATATTACCTATTTCAGAAATCAGTTAAAAGAATTACTGACTAATTATGGCGATGTTTTTGAGGTATGGTTCGATGGGGCCAATGGCGGATCTGGATACTACGGAGGTGCCAATGAAAACAGGAGTGTAGACCGTAAAACCTACTACGATTGGGAAAACACTTATAAGATAGTACGGGAGTTGCAGCCCAATGCTATGCTTTTCAGTGATGCAGGGCCCGATACCAGATGGTGTGGTACCGAAGAAGGATGGGTAGGAGAAACCAATTGGAGCACATTGAATCGGGACGAGGTTTGGCCCGGTTTCCCAGACTATCAAGAATTGCGCTACGGACACGAAGATGGTACTCATTGGGTACCTGCCGAGGTAGATGTGTCAATCCGCCCGGGATGGTTTTACCACCAGTCTGAAGACCATAAAGTTAAGACCTTGCCCGAAATGCTCGATATTTATTACAATTCAGTGGGAAGAAATGCTACTTTATTACTAAACTTTCCCGTAGATCCACGTGGTCTTATACATGAAACGGATGTGGAAAGAGTTATGGAACTGGCAAAATCTTTAGAGGCCGATTTTAAGGAGAACCTTGCTAAAAGAGCACAGGTAACTGCTTCTCAAGTAAGGGGCAATGCCAAAAAATACAATGCCGATAACCTTACCGACGGAGATAAAGATACTTATTGGGCAACCGATGATGCTGTTACTAATGCTACCGTAACCTTGGATTTCGGGGAACCTACGGAATTCAATCGTTTTCTAGTTCAAGAATATATTCCCTTGGGACAACGAGTTCAAGAATTTTCCGTAGAGGCTCTTATCGATGGATCTTGGAAAGAATTGGCCAAGGCCACAACCATAGGTTATAAAAGAATTTTACGCCTGCCCACGGTGAAGGCAACAAAACTAAGGGTTCATATAAAACAAGCTAAGGCCTGTCCGGTTATATCCAATATAGAGGTTTATAGGGCTCCAAAAGTGTATGCAAAACCGGATATAACAAGAAATAAGCAGGGGATGGTAACCATTGAGTCGGCCGATAAGGAGCTAGAGTTGTACTATACGACCGATGGTACTCGTCCAGACGTAAATTCCATAAGGTTTGAAGCACCTTTTGAGCTATTGGGAAAGGCCAATGTAAAAGCGATAGCCATAGATCCTATTTCCGGTAAAAAAAGCCCTGTATCCTCAGAAAACTTTGATGTCGCCAGGAAAAAATGGCAATTGGTAAATATTGATGATGAGAATGCACAGAGCGTTCTGGATGGCTTGGAAATGACATCCTGGGGTCAATCTTCCGAAAAGATGCCTATAGATCTTGTGATAGATTTAGGGGAAGATTTGAAACTTAAGGGGTTCAAATACTTGCCCGATCAGCACAGATGGTCCTCCGGAATTATATTCGACTATGAATTCTACACTTCTTCTAATGGAAATAATTGGGAATTACAGAGTAAAGGGGAGTTTTCCAACATTAAAAATAGTCCTATCTGGCAAACAAAGAACTTTAAGTCGGTAAAGGCGAGATATATAAAGTTGAGGGCCCTTAGAAATACGGAGGGGAATAATAAGGCAGGATATGCAGAATTAACAGTAATTACAGAATAAGAAAATGAAAAAGGTAAGTTATTTATTATTGATGATTTGTACTCTAGTAGTGACTGGGGTACAGGAAATGAATGCACAGAAAAAGAAAATAGAACCCAATTGGAAATCGATCGACAGTAGGCCGGTTCCATCTTGGTTCGAAGATGCGAAATTTGGGATCTTTATTCATTGGGGGCCGTATTCGGTTCCCGCATGGAGTCCAAAGGGGACCTATTCAGAGTGGTACCAATACTGGCTGGAAAGTAAATCCCTTTTTGGAAATGGAAATTTTTCCGGGACCGAAGTGTATGATCACCATGTTAAAACCTATGGTCCCCATTTTAGTTATTACAACTTTGGGGAGCAGTTTACCGCGCGGGATTTTGACGCGGACAAGTGGGCAAAACTTTTCGAGGATGCCGGGGCAAAATACATGATGATTACCTCCAAACACCATGATGGGTTTACTTTATGGCCCAGTAAAACCGCAAACAAAACTTGGGGATTTCCATGGAATGCCATGGAAGTTGGGGCTAACCGGGACTTGCTAAAAGAGCTGGAAGTGGCGGTCAAGAAAACAGAGGTGAAATTTGGTACCTATTATTCCCTTTATGAATGGTTTAACCCTCTATGGAAAAAAGATAAGGAAAAATTTGCCTTGGAGCATATGCATCCACAATTTAAAGATTTGGTGGAGAATTATAAGCCAGATCTAATTTGGTCCGATGGGGATTGGGATATGAGTGCGGAAAAGTGGCGTTCTCCGGAATTGTTGGCTTGGTTGTTCAACGAATCTGCCGTAGGCGATAAAGTGGTTATTAACGACCGTTGGGGAGACGGAATACGTTTTAATCATGGAGGGTATTTTACTACAGAATACCAATCGGAACTTGACGGTAGTAGGCCTTGGGAAGAATGCCGCGGTATTGGTTTTTCTTTTGGTTACAACACGAACGAAGATGCCTGGGACTATGCTTCTGAGCGTACCCTTGTGTACCTTCTTTTAAATGTAGTCAGTAATGGCGGGAATTTATTGCTGGATATTGGTCCGGATGCCGAAGGAAATATACCTCCTATCATGCAAGACCGCTTGTTGGCTATAGGCGATTGGCTTAATGTTAATGGCGAGGCTATTTATGGTTCGCGTAAATGGGAGCGTGCCTGTCAATGGTCAGAGCATGGCAAAAAAGATTGGAAGCCCGAAGGTACCCATTACCTGCCAGCCGATTATATCTTAAAACAGACCATAGATCCGGAGCCCGGCTATGGCGTACGCGAGATATTCTTTACCAAAAAGGAAAAGGATTTGTTTGCTATCGTTCCAACTTGGCCTAAAGATACCTTGGAAATAAGAGACCTAGAGCTTCATCCAGAGGCCGAGATTACGCTATTGGGAACGGATATTAAGATTGATTACGAACAAAAAGGGTCCAATGTGGTCCTAAACGTACCCTATTTGACCGCGGATGAGGTGCCTTCGAAATATGCCTATACTTTTAAGATTAAAAATGCCTTAAAATGAGAAGTTATTTATTCATTTGTTTAATATGTTTTGGCTTTGCCAAATTAAATTCGCAGGAATGGATCACCTATGGTGACAAGGAAAATTCTGGTAAGAAAAAGCATATCGTTTTAATTTCCGGGGATGAGGAATACAGGTCGGAGGAGTCAATGCCCATGTTGGCCCGGATACTCGCCAAGGAACACGGTTACAAGTGCACTGTACTGTTTGCGATCGATCCTCAGACGGGAAATGTCAATCCCGAGGTCAACAACAATATTCCTGGATTGCATTTTCTCCAGACCGCCGATCTTATGTTGATCAATACACGGTGGCGGCAGCTTCCCGACCATCAGATGAGGTACATCGACGAGTATATCCGATCGGGCAGACCGGTCTTGGGTTTAAGGACCTCAAATCACGGGTTTAAAAACGAGCAGGGGAGGTATGTCCATTACAGTTCCGAATATCAAAGTGACGATCCTGATCATCCGTGGTATAGGGGTTTTGGTGGGCTTCTTTTTGGGGATCACTATGTCCGGCACCATGGCAAGCACAAACATGAGTCCACCAGAGGTATTTTTGCGGAAAACGCACATGGGCATGAAATCCTTAAAGGCATCGAGGATGGGGAGATTTGGGGCCCTACGGATGTATATGGTTGTAGGGTATCCCATCTGCCCATCACGCCACTTGTCCTAGGACAGGTGTTGGAACGTAAGGGGGAATTTGATGCTGACGACAGGTTTTTTGGTATGCGGCCCTCTGATCGGCCTTTGGAAGGAAATAAAAACAATCCTATGATACCGGTGGCATGGCTGAAGAACTATCAACATCCGGAAAATGGCCAACAAGGGTTGGCCTTTCATACCTCCATGGGCTCATCCACCGACTTAGAAAATGAGGGATTGAGAAGACTCGTGGTCAATGCCGTCTATTACCTCTTGGACCGAAGAATTCCCAAAGGAGGGACAAAGGTAAATTACGTTGGCGATTATAAAACCTCTGCATATGGTTTTATGGGGAAGGAGTATTGGGACAAAAGGGGATTGAAGCCCATAGACCTTAAATAATGTCCAGTGGTGTATTAAAGATTACCAAATACATCCACTTAATAAAAAAACATAAAAACCAATGCATTTATATATAGCAAAGACCTTGAACCTTGTTAGATCCAATGTCATCGTCGCTTTTATTTTATTAACGTTTATAAGCTGTTCGGATAAAAACAACCATCCTACACTTAAGCTCGAAAAAAATTCCCGTATCGTGTTAATAGGGAATAATTTAGGTTCCAGGATGATGGAATACGGCCATTTTGAAACAGAAATGCAATTGCGATATCCGGATAGTCTCCTGTACATTCGTAATATGTGCGATGGAGGAAATACACCTGGTTTTAGGCCGCATCCCTCCAGAAAATCGCCATGGGCATTTCCAGGAGCCGAAAACTTTGCCGAGGAATCCGTAATCGAGCATTTCGAAGTTTCTACCGGGTGGTTGAAATCGGCTACAGAAGGACACTTTGAAACACCGGACCAATGGCTTACCAAGCTAGGGGCAGATATTGTAATCGCCTTTTTTGGCTATACCGAATCCTTCGCAGGGGAAGAGGGATTGGAGAATTACAAAGCGGAACTCCAAGCATTTATTCAGCATACTCTAAAACAGCAGTACAACGGTTCGTCAGCACCACAATTGGCACTCGTATCCCCGATTGCCTTCCAGGATTTATCTGGAAATAGGGACTTACCGGATGGTACTAAAGAGAATAAAAACTTGGCGATGTATACCCAGGCCATGAAAGAGGTAGCAGCGGCCAATAATGTTCTGTTCGTAGATGCTTTTGAGCCTACCAAAGAATGGTACCAATCTGAAAAAAGTGATTTGACGGTAGATGGTTTCCAATTGAACGATCTTGGTTACCGTAAGTTTTCCCAACTATTGGCCGATAATATTTTTGGGGCAGGTGAAGTTGTTCCTGAAGCAAACCGTGATTTGGTCAACAGAGCGGTGATGGAAAAGAACTGGTTCTGGCACAACGATTTTAAAATCCCCAATGGGGTCCATGCCTATGGAAGAAGGTACGAGCCCTTCGGTCCCAAGAACTATCCTGCGGAAATTGAAAAAATTAGGGAGATGACCAAAATTAGGGATACGGCGATATGGAAATCCCTAAAAGGTGAGCAAATGGATTTGGCCGCGGCCGATAGTAGAACCAAGCCGTTGCCAATTATCGAAACTAATTATAAGCCCAACACGAAAAATGGGAACCCTGAATATTTATATGGAAAAAGGGCAGAGGAGAAGATCAAGGTGGCGCCAGGTTATAAAATAGAACTTTTTGCCTCGGAAGAAGAATTTAGCGATTTGGCAAATCCGGTGCAGATGTCTTTCGATAACAAGGGAAGGCTTTGGATAGCTGTGATGCCAAGTTATCCCCATTATAAGGCAGGTGATGGTAAGCCCAATGACAAATTGATCATACTTGAGGATACTGACGGCGATGGCAAGGCAGATAAACAGACTACCTTTGCCGATGGACTGCATTTGCCCATAGGATTTGAACTTGCCCCCGAGGGAGTGTATGTTTCACAGGGTACAAACCTTGTTTTATTAAAAGATACCGATGGGGATGACCGGGCCGATGTAAGGGAAGTGGTGTTGAGCGGGTTCGATGATCATGATACGCACCATGCGATCAGTGCGTTTACGGCCGATCCCTCCGGAGCCTTTTATATGGGCGAAGGCGTATTTCTCCACAGCAATGTAGAGACGGCCTATGGTACGATCCGTGGTACCAATGGAGGATTCTTTAGATATAGCCCTCAACGGAATCACTTGGAGCGAACTGCACAATTGCCCATCCCAAACCCATGGGGGATCGCCTTTGATGAGTGGGGGCAGGATTTCTTTGCCTATACTTCAGATCCCGAAATGACCTGGATGCTTCCGGGCACCATAAAACCCAGATATGGGGAGGGCTCTCCCGCCCCGAAAAGTCTTATAGAAAAAGATCATCGGGTGCGCCCGACTTCTGGACTTGAATTTGTATCCAGCCGTCATTTTCCCGATGAGGTCCAAGGTGATGTGCTGATCAATAATACCATAGGCTTTTTGGGAACAAAGCAGCACATTATTAAGGACGATCCCAATTCGGCTGGCTATACAAGTGAACATAGGATGGATCTTATCATGGCCGAGGACAAGAACTTTAGGCCGGTGGATATGGAATTCGCTCCCGATGGTTCCCTTTACCTGCTAGATTGGCATAATGTGCTTATAGGGCATATGCAACACAATGCCCGTGATCCCTTACGGGACCATGCCCATGGGAGGGTTTACCGATTGACCTACCCGTCCCGTCCGTTGGTGGAACCGGCAAAAATACATAATGCCACAGTTGAAGAATTGTTGGATAATTTGAAATTGCCGGAATATCGTAGCCGTTATAGGACTAGAAGGGAGTTGAGAGGAAGGAATTCCACGGAGGTCCTTGAAAAATTACAATCATGGACCAACAACTTGGACCCAAATGATCCTGGGTACGAACACCACCTTGTAGAGGCATTATGGGTAACTTGGGGGCTTAACAAAATTGATGAAAAACTACTGGTGAAGGTTATTGAATCCAAGGACTTTCGGGCCAGATCGGCGGCCGTTAGGGTGGCCAGATATGGTGGTCACCAAATTTCGGGACAAAAGGACTTGCTATTAAAGGCCGCAGAGGATGAGAGTCCAAGGGTACGACTAGAAGCTTTGGCGGCAGCCAGCTGGTTAGAACGGGATGCTGGAATAAGGATCCTTGAGAAGATAGATGAAAAGCCGTTGGACGATTGGATGCGGCTTCCTTTCGAGGCCGCTATGGCACATTTTAACGGACATCGTCTTATGGAAGGAACCGAAGAGGACAAGGGAGAGGAAACCACCCTAAAAGGAAAGGAAAAGAAGTTGTATATGAAAGGGAAGGAAATCTATCATAGAGAAGGCTTTTGCGTTACCTGCCATCAACCGGACGGTGAGGGCCTTGTGGCAGCCCAATTTCCTCCATTGGCCAATTCAAAATGGGTGACGGGTAATGAGGATCGACTTATCAAATTAACCATAAAAGGTTTAATGGGACCTATAGAGGTCAAAGGAAAGAAGTATCCGGGACAGGTCCCGATGACCCCTTTCGGTGGAATGTTGAACGATGAGGAGATAGCAGCAGTGCTTACCTTCGTCCGGAATAGCTTCGGGAATAAGGCTTCCCTTGTTTCAAAGGAAAGGGTAGGCAAGATCCGTGAGGAGACTATGGAGAAGGAAGGGTTTTACTCCCCAGAAGAATTACTCAAACAACATCCGATGGAATAAAGATAGAAAAAATAACAGCCTTATGATATAGACAGTTTACCTTGGGTAAGCTTATAATGCTTTTGTTTTCTATTGGAGGTAAATCTAGTTTTTGGACCACGAGCTTATATGGCATTGTTTAATTTGCTTAGGCAATTTGGCTACTTGTATTGATCATAAGTTCAATTCCAGGCTGAATAAATAATATCATAAGAGAGGTTACCTAATTAGTATAACACAATTTCTTGAAGAGGTCTACCTTTTATTGATGCCATCGATAGACATTGTGCAATCCTGAAATATTCCGTCAATGGTTCGAATTTGGATCTTGACGGAATATATGAGTTAAAATGGGAACGTTTATAAAAATAAAAAGGATAAATTTATCCCGGCATAAGAAATTTTTATAGAAAGCATATAAGAACAAAACAAGATATTAAGAGGTTGTGGGTTTTATGGGGTCAGTTTTAATTACAAGGTTTTGATAGGAGTGAGCTCGAGAGGGGAAAAGTTAGAATATATGGACCTGATTTTTAAAAGCCAGTGCAGCTAATACGGTTCATAGTTTGTCAGGATAGCTAAGGAAAACAATTCATCTACTTAAATATACAGATTCCGATTCTCGAAGGGAATTGACTGTAAGAAAGGAGGAAATGAAGAATTAATATATAAGCTGTGAGCTAATGACTCAAGTAAAAAAGAGGACTATCCTTATCATATGATACCGGCACTGGGCAAATTCGTTTTTTTATCACAATTATAATTAGAAGCGGAGCGACCAGAAAATTGAGTGTAATATTTAAGTTGTATTTATAAATTATCAATTATTATTTATGTTAAAAACTAGTTTAGGAAAGGCGTGTTTATTGTTTTTCGTTATTATGATGTCGTATGGCCAAGCAGTGGCGACCGATATTATTCCAAAACCACAGCGGTTTGAGCCTAATGGAGAGGTGTTCTTACTACACCCATCAACAAAAATACAATACGGTACCGGCTTGGAAGCCTTAGCAGCTTATTTGGAAGAAACCCTTTCCCCGGCTACCGGATGGGATTTTGAGCTGTCCTCATCAAATAAATCCAAAAAAAATAGTATTCAACTTTCTATAGACCCTCAAGTCGATAAAAAAGAAGGCTACCGACTTTTGGTGACTGCCAAAAACATTCAAATTATTGGAAATAGTGAGGCTGGTGTTTTCAACGGAATTCAGACGCTGCGACAAATGCTTCCCGTAAAAATATTCAATCCAAGAAGACAAAAAGATGTGGATTGGGCGATAGAAGGTGCCTACGTAGAAGACGAGCCGGCATATCCTTGGCGGGGAATGATGCTAGATGTAAGCCGTTATTTTTATGAGGTGTCTTATGTAAAGCAATTGGTAGATATGATGGCGATGTACAAGATGAATGTACTACACCTTCATTTAATAGACGATGCCGGATGGCGAATAGAAATTAAGAAATACCCAAAGTTAACCTCCGTGGGCGGATTCCGGGGCGAGGGACACGAAAGAACCGGAGGGTATTACACTCAAGAGGAAATAAAGGAAATTGTAGCCTATGCTGCTTTGCGAAATATAGAGGTGATCCCGGAAATAGAGATTCCGGCCCACACCTTACCGGCCATTGCCGCATATCCGCATTTGTCTTGTACCGGAGCTCCGCAAGTGGTACAGACCCAGCACTCTATTAGCGGAGAATTGTACTGTGTGGGTAGAGAGTCTACCTTCGATTTTTTACAAGATGTCTTTGACGAGGTTGTAGCCCTATTTCCTAGTAAGTATATCCATATTGGAGGTGATGAAGCCAGGTATGATCGTTGGGCGGCATGTGCTCATTGTCAGAAAAGAAAAGAATCCCTAGGATTGGAAAAAGAAGCTGATCTCCAGGTATATTTTACCAATCGGATCCAAAAGGTATTAAAGAAGCACGGTAAAACAATTGTTGGCTGGGACGAGATCATCGAAAGAGGCCTAGATGATAAGGCCGTGGGGATGGTTTGGCATAATAAGAAAAAGGCCATTTTGGGTACCCAGGCAGGACACGATATGGTGATGGCACTGTCGAGCCATGCCTATTTTGATGTCGCAGAGAGTAATATCCCCGGGGAGGTGAAAGCTGCAACCTGGCTATCTCCAATTAGTCTGGAAAAAGTATACGGAATGGACCCTATGGTAAAAGGATTAGGTGAGGAATACCAGTCTCAGGTTCTGGGAGTTCACGCTACCCTGTGGTCAGATCAGTTTATCCATGGTACCATTTTACAAGAAATACTACCGATAAATGAGAATCGATCAGAGAAGTATTTTGATTACCTCACTTTTCCAAGGATGGCAGCCCTAGCTGAAGTTGCATGGACCGATAAAAGCCGTAAGGATTGGTCAGATTTTGAAGAAAGAATGCGGGAGCATTACAATAGGTACGATGAAGCCGGTTATGGTTATAGGGTACCACAGCCCAAACTGGTAGGGACAAAGGAAATTAATGGGAGCATAGAGGTGAGCTTAGAAAATGTTGTGAACAAGGGATATATTACCTACACGACAAATGGCCTTAAACCTAACACCTATGATCAGGTATATTCCAAGCCGGTATTAGTAGACAAACTATCCGATTTTAAGGCGATTACCGTAGTAAACCGTCATCAGTTCTCCTTACCATTGTATTTCCCGGAAAAATACGAAAAATACAAAAAGTACGGCACGCTGTTGGGCGAATGGAAACCAGTACTTATTAAAGGGGCAGAATTTGGGGCATTAGAATTGAATGCAACTGGTAAAATTGATAGCAATGGACATTATGAAATAACATTTATTTATACGGACGGGGCCCATAAATTAGAAATTGAAGGGATATCTGTTTATAAAAACAGACAGTTAATTACCGAAGATCAGCATTTTGGGGAAACAGGAACTTCTTCTAATAAAAATACGTATCGTATCGAGATCGATGAATATGAAACTGGGGCCGAATTTAAAATTAAGGCTATGGTCAGAGGAGATATAGGAAATGATTCCCATGGCGTTGTGTTTATAAAAAAGAAAGAATAAGAATAATTAAAGTTTCTTAAAGAGACTCTATTGTCGTAAATATTATCGATGTAATTTCGTAAATTTTCGGTTATATCCGTTAAATTGTAGTACGTAAAAAGGGAGGAATTCATAATGGAATTCCTCCCTTTTTGGCTTATAACATAGAAAACAAGGGATTTCGTTCTCGTAATGTCGGTGACATCCATTGAATAGACCAGATTACTTGGCAGAAATTGCTTAAAAGATGTCATTTATGACAACGGAGTTTCGCTTTATCTTTGCAGTATGAGTAAGAAGCTAATTGTTATTGTCGCTACACCAGATTGTTTAGCATTGGATATCATAGGTCCTAGTGATGTTTTTGGCTGCGTCAAGAACATTCCTCCAAACACCTCCAAACTGTCTATGGAAGGATATGATATACTCATAGCTTCGGCAACCAAAGAGCTTCAAATTGTTACCAATAGTGGACTGGTCATTCATTGCCAGAAATCACTCTATGATATAAAAGATAAGATTGACACCTTGATAATTGGGGGTTTTTCTAATCACCATAAATGGGATGGCTATCCAAAACTGATTAAATGGTTAAAAGAAAAACACCATACTATTAGGCGAATATGCTCCGTGTGTATAGGTGCATTTGTTTTGGCGGAAGGTGGATTTTTAAAAGGGAAAAAAGCAACAACACATTGGGAATATCAGGAAGATCTTAAAATGGGGTATGATGATATACAAGTAGAAAGTCATCCAATTTTTGTAAAGGATGGAAAAGTATATACTTCTGCCGGGGCTTCTGCAGGGATAGATCTTTCCTTAGCCTTAGTGGAAGAGGATTATGGAAGAAAGGTAGCTATGCAAATAGCCCAATCCTTAGTACTTTATTTAAAAAGGCCAGGGAGCCAGTCTCAATTTAGCACCTTTTTAACCCAACAATTATCGAGTAAAAATAATATAAGGGAGATTCAGGAATGGATAATGGAGCATTTGAAGGAGAATTTGGATGTCCAAACATTAGCGGATAGAGCTTTGATGAGTCCAAGGAATTTTGCGAGGGTTTTTCTTAAGGAAATTGGATTGACTCCAGCAAAGTATATCGAAAAATTACGGATTGAATCCTCAAAAATATATTTGGAAGAAACCGATTTTTCAATGGATTTTATCGCCCAAGAATGTGGTTTTGGAACTTCAGAAACTATGCGAAAAACATTTCTTAGATGGCTTCAATTAAGTCCTTTTGAATACCGAAAACTCTTTGGGAGGCACTAAATGGTTGTAAACTAGTAATATCTTAACAAATAAATATAAATAATAGATTAAAATGAATCACATGAAAAAAAAGACATCTTACCTACTAATCCTGCTCATAGGATTGTTTTCCTCAGTGGCACGTGGCCAAAAGGACATCCCGGAAACTCATATCGAATTTGTGAAAGACAAAAAAATTAACGTTGCATTTTTAATCTATGATCAGGTAGAAGCATTGGATCTTAATGGGCCTATAGATGTTTTTGCCAAAGCAAACCTTTTGGACCCTAGGTACAACCTATATACTGTGGCCCAAACCGATGACAAGGTAACCTCTGAAGGTGGTGTAATGGGACTTATGCCTACCTATGATTTTAAAAAAGCGCCCAAGGCGGATATATTGGTTGTGCCAGGGGCACACCCCGATATTGTGGCCAAATTATGCGAAGAAAACCAGGAATTGTTGGATTGGGTAAGGCAACAAGACGCTACTTCAAAGATTACCATGTCCGTATGTGTAGGTGGAATTATTCTTTCCAAAGCTGGACTTTTAAATGGAAAAAAAGCAACGACTCATTTTATGACCATAGAAGCCTTGCGTAGCAATTCCGAGGTGAATGTAGTTGATAATGTACGATTTGTCCAGGATGGGAAAATAATTACTACTGCAGGGATCACATCGGGTATCGATGGAACGTTACACCTTATAGACCTGATCAATGGAAAGAAGGTGGGCGATAAGATTGCAGAAATCCTATATTACAATCGTAATTTAGATATGGGGTTTATGAAATCGTAATAAGGAAGTCTATATATTAAGTCAAAACATTTAGTGGTACAGTTTTTGATAAAAAACTCTCCATGTTTAACTAAAAAATAAATTAAAATAATGAACAGAAACAAATTTGTACTTCCTTTTTTAATAGTTGCCATTCTATTGCAGTCTTGCACCATAGCACGTATCAGTGGAAAGGCAGCGGTGCCAATGCTATACAATCAACCAACGGAAAAAGTTGAAATAGTAGAACATATTACGGTAAAAAAGAACGTAAATTTTGATTGGACATCGACCTTTGAAATATCAGAAATATTGGCAGATGAAATTGCAGAAAAAAAACCGGATGCAGTCATAAATACCTCGGTTAAAGTTACAACGAGTGTAGATAATTTTTTCCTGAACCTAGTAACATTGGGAATGGCTTGGTCTAGAAAAATAGTGATTGAAGCCGATTTTGTGAAAGAGCCTAAAAATTAGAATTTATACAAGTAACAATTCTAAAATGTTTTGAAAACAAGAAAGGGAGAAGCTTTAAGTTTCTCCCTTTTTAAGTCAAGAGTTTTAGGTTTTTGTTTAAAAAAAAAGAGTCTCTTGGTTTAGAATCCTTTACAGCCTATTTTTTTAATAGGCCTACTTGATATTTTTAGACTAAGGTGTAAAGGGCATTGGAGTGTTTAGATTTACAAACATATCCTGAATCATACGCTTTAAGCCATATTTAGGTTGCCAGTCCCAATCCTTTCGAGCATCAGTGTCGTCAATACTCATGGGCCAAGAATCTGCAATTTGCTGGCGGTAGTCGGGTTGGTAGCGTATCTTAAAATTGGGATGTATCTGTTGAATTTCAGAAGCTAATGTCTCCGGAGTAAAACTCATGCCTACAAGATTGTAAGATGTTTTAATTCGTAACTTTTCTTTTGGGGCCTCCATTAACTCAATGGTAGCTCTAATGGCATCGTCCATATATATCATGGGAAGCATAGTGTCTGGTCCTAAAAAGCATTCAAACTCTTCTTGATTGATGGCTTTATGAAAAATATCCACGGCGTAGTCTGTAGTGCCACCACCTGGTAAAGATTGATAACCAATAATACCAGGGTAACGGATTGATCGGATATCTAGTCCATATTTTTCAGTATAATATTTGGCCCAATTTTCGCCGGCCACCTTGCTCATTCCGTATACGGTAGAAGGGGTTAGGTTTGAAGATTGGGGAGTATCGACCCGTTCGACGTTGTTTCCAAACACGGCTATGGAACTTGGGTAAAATACCTTTTCTATATTGTGTAGTCGGCTTACTTCTAGAACATTGAAAAATGTTTTCATGTTAATGTCCCAAGTGTTTAAAGGGAACTTTTCTCCGTTGGCAGATAAGATTGCGGCCAGATGATATATTTGGGTAATGCCTTTATTTACAACTAATGTTTGAAGTGCCTCGAAATCGGTGACATCCAATACTTCAAAGGGCCCTATATAATCGGGATTGTGGTGTAGGTCGGTGGCAAGAATATTTTCAGTGCCATATTTCTCTTTTAATTTCTCGGATAATACAGAACCAATTTGACCGCTAGCTCCTGTTATTAAAATTTTACTCATTTTCGTAGGTATAAATATTAAAACAATTATTATTTATTAGGATCACAATGGTCTTAGTTGTTTTATAGAGCCAAGACCATTGTGATCTATAGAAGCATTACTTTTTGACAAATAGGCTTATTTCGGCCATAGCGGCATTTTTGCTGCCATCAAACGCGGTTTTGGCTATAAACTTAAAATATCTAAATTCTTTGGGTTCCGAGAGCTCAATTTGCTGTTCTGTCTTTTCATTTCGAAGTGTGAAATCACCTAAACTTGTCCAGCTCTTATTGTCTTGGCTCACCTGTAATTCTATACTTTTAACGGTTCTGGAAAGGTTTTGTCTTTGGGTGAATTTAAATCCATCAATAGTGGTTGTAGCCCCCATATCAACAGTAATATAATGGGGAGGAGCCGCGTCACAAGAAGCCCAACAAGAATGCCAATAGGTTTCCAATTTTCCGTCTAATACATGGGCAGCAAGTCCTGTAGATCCTTCGCCACCTTTATCTTCTTGGGTGCTGTAATCTATCACTTTCCATGCTGTCCTATCAAGAGATTCATATTCAGGAACCTCTGTAAGGGTAGGTACTTCCAGTTTAGAAAAATCTATATTAGGTGTTTGGCCAGTGGCCGCTCTTTTTAAGGGAGAATTATGTGTAACCTTTTCACTAAAGAAACCGCAATTCTTTAAATAGAAAGAAGAAGCTTCGGAACCGCCTGCATAATCTAAACGAACACCATTTTTACCCGTATTGTCCGTGGTAAAAATTGCCGAAGTCATTTCATGCCATTCCTCCGAAGTATCGTATGCCCAATGGTTAGAGTAATGCGCTTTTCTTGCATTGGCACCCTGTTCGGTATAAAAATTTTCTAAAAATGAGTGTAACCGCGTTAAATGAGCTTCAGAACTATAAGGCCTTCTAAAACTCGCTACTAGTTTCCATTCGTCAACTTCGGGAGCATAAAAATATGCAGTGTAATCTATACTATTTGCTTTTTTAGATTCTCCTTTTAACAAAAACTTATAGGTAGTTCCGGCTTTCCATGGAAAAGAAAAATAACTCTGTGCCCCAGAGCCCTCATTGCCAAATTCTTTTACGGTAACATCGGAGCCATGACCTAAAGGAATAACCTTATATTCTTCAGGGATATTATTAGGATCTTGGGTGTCAAAGGCACTCCATACCGAAAACAATACCTTTCTGTCCGTAGATGAATTCACTTGCATTCCGAAGTATCCGGAGGAAAATCCATTGGCCATAAAATAAGATCCAACGTGGTCATTGCCTTCAGGGACGGTTACCTCATTGTAAAAATAGGTGATGTTCTTACCAACGGGTTCTTCATAATTTAAATGTACCGAGGGCCCTCTTCTTCCCCAATAGAAAGAATCAGCATTGATATAACTAATTTTGGAAGACCATTTGGCATCACCCAATACTATATCGGAAATATCACCAAAAGACTCCCCTTCTTTGTTCAATCCTTCTAGTTCTACATATTGATAACCGGTTTTAGAAATAGTAAACTTTCCTACGATATGTTTATCATAATTGGTGCTGGGGTTAAAGGCTACTTCCTCGCTCTGATTTTCAACCGTGATTTTTAAGGTCGTGGGAGAAGAAAATTTTGCCAGAAGGCCAATGGAAATAGAACCCGTAGTATGTGCATAGAAATAGGTGCGGATTTTGTTCTTGGAATCGGTCCAGTTTTTAATCCCTCCATCAACTACTATTTTGGAAGTAGCTTCTGAATTATTAAGGACCCAACTGTTTCCCTGACATGGAATATTAAGAATGAGATCAGCAGATTTTACTGCTTTTATTTCCTTTTCAGATGGTGCTTCGGTTTTGTCGCAAGAATATGGAAGGCCTGTCAAGGCGACTATTAGCAGCAACATTGTTTTTATCATTTTCATAATTATAGAGTTGTTAGAAGTTAATTTTTTAGTTTCTAATTAGGACATTCCGTTGAAATAATAGACCGCCCATCTAAACTCCAGGAAGGAGAAATGGGAATGCACAAATGGTTAAGAGCGGTAACCATTACGTCTACAGTTCTTGGGGTATCTTTATAGTTATGTTGTTCAACAACAATTTCTGATTGAACTTTTTCCCATTTAGCCCCGCTACGGACTGCATGGTTTTCATGTGTGCTAGAATCTTTGATATGGGTACCGCTGCCATCGTTTAGTTTCCAATGTCCGATTAAATTGTCAATGTTCTTGTGCGTCTGATCCAGTGTTGTACACTGCCAAGTATTGATTTCTTCAGCAGCTAATACAGCGTTAAAAATTCTCACCTCGGCTATAGAACCATTAAAGTGGTATTTATTATTGCCATCTGCCCCAATAGTAAATGACAATTCGTTGTCTATATTACCGATTTTTGATATGGAAACTTCATTGGAAAACACCCCATCAATATACACTTTAAGCATTCCGTCTCGGTCAAAGGTAGCACTAAGGGTATGCCATTGGTTATCGGTTACGTTAGAGGTTTCTACATCTGCCCGTTGGCTGCCATCACCTATATTGACCTTAAACTTTTGAGAGTTGGGTTTAAAGGAAAAGATAAATCCTGGGGTAAGGCCGTTATCCCAATTTTTTTTGCCCAAAATATGAATATCACCAGCATAATCGGATTTGATTCGGCATTCTATAGAAAAATCTTGGGAGGTACCAAAATTGTACTCCTTGTTCTCGGGAATTTTTATAAAACCATCAGCATTAAATTTTAGTTCAGTAGAATTTTCTAAACAATCTTTTGGATTAGGGACAGTCGATTCTGTCGTAGTTTTGCTAATTTTTCTTTTCGCAATACTATCCCCACTTGCAATAATAAAAATGGTGCGCTCCTCGTCAGAATCACCGCCATGGTTATTAGAAATACCACCGTGATCCGTACTTACTAAAATGAGCCAATCTTCCCTCTCATAAGTCGTTCTGTTTTTTAAGGCAGACATGATCTTGCCTATAGATTGGTCTACCGTTTCAATAGCAGAGATATATTTGGGGTTATCCCTACTAAAACCAGTTGAATGTCCGGCATGATCTACATCGTCGAAATGCACAAAAATGGCCGTCAAATCTGTTTCTTTAAGATGGGCTATTGTCTTTCGTTCTACTTCTAAGCTACTATCCGGGACATTAGAAATAATGTCTGCTGTAGAAAGTACTACTTTGGTATTGATAGGGTGCCATTGAGAAACGGAAACAGTTTTATAATTTGGATCGTATTGTTTTATCCGTTTAAATAAGTGGGGATAACTACTGTGGTTATATCCTTCAAAGGTATTGTCTATTACCCTATGCTTATCTTCCCAAACTCCGGTAAGCATCGAAGTCCACCCTGGACCACTTCTAGTTATTCCGGTATTCCTGGCATCTAAAGAATAGGTGCCATTACTAATTAAATTGTCCAAATGAGGAGTATTGGCAATTTCTAAAACATCTGGCCTACAACCATCGATTCCTATGATCAAAACCTTTTTGGTTTTTCCATCAGTATCCGTTGTTGGATTTTCGGACCTACTGGATTTATGGCAACCGATAAGCACCATAGCCATTAAAATCGTTGTTAATTTCTTTCTCATTGGGTATTAAAATGTGGTGTTATAATAGAGGGTTTTAAATATGTCAAATTGTGTTACTATTAAAACTAATAAGGAGGGGTAACCAATACCCCTCCCTATTATTAACTAACTCAACTAAAAAACTCAACTAAAAAAATTATTCGTTGTATAAACTGGTCATTTGCTCTGGAGTAAGAACGTAATCGTATATGGCAATATTCGCCAATTCTCCTTCAAACCAATCGCCATAGGCAGCTGTGCCGTCCTGTGCCAAATTAATTGGAAAAGAACTCTTCATGTCTCCAATAGAGGACATATCAACACTGCCAACTTCTACACCATCTTGGTAAGCGATGGCGTTGCCATCCCTATCGAAGGTCACAGAAATTAAATGCCATTCGCCATCATTAATGATGTTCCCATTAATGTCTATTCGGTTGGTCCCATCTCCGGCATTCATTTTCCAAGCGCCTCCGGTATAAGCAAATATGAATCCTTTGTTGGCTCCAGCGGCCCAATTCTTGTCACCTATCATAGATGGATCGCTATTGGTAGCTGTAGTTTTTACCCAGAGCGCCACTGTAAAATCATTGGCATATCTAAAATCCAATTTAGAATTATCAGTTATGGTAGAATATCCATCGGTACCATTATAGCTAAAAGTATATTTGTTAGCATCAACCCCAATAGTTGTTCCTCCTTGGTTGGTAACAGTAATGTTAGAAGTATTGCCGTTTTGAGTGTGTAATTGAACTCCGGTTTTAACACCAGAAAGCTCAGCTACTTCAGTGGCACTTAAGGCATAATCGTATATATAGGTTTCTCCTATACTTCCTTGATACCAAGCGCCATAAGAACCGGTTCCGTCCTGTGATAAATGAATAAGGTTACCGCTTTCCATGCTTCCTATAGCGGACATATCCGTGCTGCCTGCAACAACGCCATCTTCGTAAATTGTAGCGTTGCCATCTCGGTCAAAGGTGGCCATTAAAAAATGCCATTCTCCGTCATTGATAGCATTGCCACTGACATCGATTCTATTAGTACCATCTCCGGCATTTAATTTCCAACCACTATTGCCGGTAAATGCAAATATAAATCCTGGATTAGTGCCACTGCCCCAATCTTTATCTCCAATAATGGAAGGGTCACTGTTGGCGGCGGTGGTGTTTACCCATAAACCTACGGAAAAATCTTCAGTATACCTGAAATTTAATGATCCGTTATCCGTAATTTCCACTTTGTCAGAGGCACCGTTAAAAGTAAGGATAGAACCTACTTTTGGATCCTTTACCCTAGAAGAAACTTCATCCTCTGTTGGCAATCCGATAATTTCGCCCACTTGTTTTTTCAGGTAAACAAAAAAGTCTACCGGTATACTGGTGTCTTTGACCTTCACATGTTTAATTTCAAAGAAGGAAGCTCCCATAGAACCATCTTCAAACAAGATTTCGAACTTCAATACGGCCTTGTCTCCTATTTGTATTAAGCCTAACTTATCTAAAGTGGTTTCAAAATCAGCGCTGATGTATTGCTGATTAACAGTGGTAAATTCAGTAATCGTTTCTAAAAGAGAAAGATCCTTTCCCAATAACACTTTTACCGCTAAAGGCTTCTTTAAAGAGACCATAGCCAAATTTATTGGTTGTCCCTCACTATACGACTCCTTTTCTTTTGGGTCGTAACTTAGTCCTTCTAATTCCTCTTCGGTATACGCTTCTCCTGTAATGGGGTTGGGATGGGAAATATAGAATTCAAAATTTTCCGTATAACGTGTATCCTGCCAACCTTGTTCGTCTTGGGAACAACTTAGGAAGAGTAAAATACTACATGCCGCAAATAATTTATAGGCAAATGTAAGTGGTAATATGGTTGTTATTTTCTTCATAATAATGTAGTTATTTTAGGTTTAGTCTTGGATGAGCCACATAACTTGATCCCGGTCATCTATTTCATTTCCGAACTGTGATCTTAGGGCAGCTCGATAATTTTCACGGTTATCAGAGTCTTCCGCCGATGGATAGGCCCAACGAAGGGGTAACTTTTCTACATTGTTTTCGCTAGAAAAAGCAAATTGAGGTACTCCAGTTCTGCGGTTTAAAAAGAAGCCTTCCCACCTAGAGTTTTCAGCAAAGACAAGGTACATTTGTTCATGAATTCTCTGTAGCCCTTGAGCGCCGGCAACATAAGGTGCCTCTAGGGTAAGATAATTAGTGATGGCTTCGGCAGTCACCCCATAGTATTCCATGGAAGCCGATACCCCATTATCATAATGAACCTTGGGGTTATTTGAAATCCATCCTCTATGGGCAGCTTCTGCAATATTTAATTCTTGTTCGGAATATCCTAAGAAAACGGCTGGTTGCCCTACATAATTCCAAAATCGTTCTTCATTTGGGTACGATAAATCACCGTTGACCCTTTTAATACTGTTAGAAGCGGTTGAGGCAGCAATATCTGCTCCTTCATATGCATTAAAATCAGCTCTAACAGCGGCCTCATCCGGGTTGGCCGCCAAGGCATTGGGGGTAGGGTCTGCTACCTTGAACAGCCTTGGGTCTTTATTGTTTTTTAATAAATCGATATAAGTTTTTCCTAAGACGATATCAACCCTATAGGCGGCATTGTCGGGGTTGTAAGGACCTCTAAAACCATCTTTGTCTTGATGTATAATTTGCATATTATCATCCGAACTGGCCATCAAAGGATAGGTGTTTGGATTATTGATGATATTAGCAAAGCGTTCGGCAACATTAATACCTCCATCATTGGCCCTTTTACTCAAAGAAACCAATACCCTGAGCGTGTAACTGTTTATTGCCTTTTGCCAAAGTCGAAGATTACCGTTGTAATAAAAATCTCCGTCTAAGGTATAAGTAGGGTTTGTGCCAATAAATTGACCCAATTCCAAATTCGCTTCATTTAACCAGTTGAGAGATTGCTCGTAAACCGATTTTTGAGTATCATATTTAGGTTGAGGGTTATCGGCTCCTTTCATGGCCTCGACAAGAGGTACATCTCCAAGTTCCCTGCTCATATCAATATAGTAATATGCCTTTAAAAATTTGGCTAAAATAGCATAGACCGGAGCACCGGACTTTTCAGACTCTTCAACCATTTTATTAATATCCCTTAAATAGCCATAATTGAACCCCCCGTTTCCAAAACGGTAATCTACGGGGGTACCATCAGAGTTGTTACGGATATGGTATTGTGCAAAAGAATAACTGTCCGTAAAGGCAGAAATTGGTTTGGGAACAACACTAGTGAACAAGAGGCTAGGGGGAACAGAAACCGGATCATTGGGGTTTTCCCTAAGGTCGTCATATTTCATACAGCTACTGATCGACAAAAAACCGAACAATAGTACTATTGAATTTCTTATTTTTTTCATTTTTCTTTTTTTAAAATTGAAGGTTGATGTTAAACCCATAAGTTCTTTGAGATGGGAATTGCAAATTGGTAGACCCTCTACTAACAGTATAAGTGTCTAAATCTCCATAAGTATGGTCCTTGGTCCAGTAAAGAAGGTTTCTACCTACTACCGAAACAGAAGCAGTGTTCAGGAAAGTCTTCTTTAATAAAGAACTAGGAAGGTCATACGTCAAGGTTACTTCTCTTAATTTCACAAAGGTTTTTTCAATGATATTGCTTTCATAGGCTGCTTTGTAAGATTGCGCCCAAGACTGGTAATCTATGCGAGCACTGCTTTCTTCAAAAACTCTAGTGTCGTCTACTACATTCCCTTCTGGGTCATAGGATAAACTTCCGCTTACTACAGCGACCCCTGGGATTTGCATTGTTTTGGCATCACCACCGTTCACATAGGCGATATTGGACAACTCCCTTTCTGGATGTACTGAGTTTGGATGAGACCCGGAACGCCATAAATCCCTTTCATAGCGATCTAACGTTGTTCCACCAACACGAGCATCCAATAAGAAGGAAAGTGATACATTTTTATAGTTTAAAGAGTTGCTTATACTAGTAGTAAAATCGGCCTGAGTATTTCCTAAGTTTCGGTATATTTCAGTTCTTTTGGGCAAGCCATTAGACTGAATAACCAATTGCCCGTCAGGAGACTTTTCCCATTCGTAATACCAAAGATCACCAAGAATTCCACCAACAAAGGTTCTACCTTCTTTTTCTGGCTGGGTACCATCTGGTAATGGAGGTAAGGAAGTAAGATAATCTTTGTAAGAACTAAAGTTAATTAGGGTTGTCCAATTAAAATTATCGCTTCTGACAGGAGTTATGTTAACCGTAAAATCGTAACCACGTCTTTGAGTGGTTCTTCCGTTTTCGCGAATGCCGCTGAAACCTGAGGTTTGGGAAAACCTTTGCGTAAATATTTGTGGCCCATAATTGTTTTCAAAATAAGAGGCTTCAAAGCCAAATCTGTTTTTAAAGAACTTAGCCTCAATTCCATACTCATAAGAGGTGTTGAACGAAGGTGAAATATTGGGATTGTCAATGATACTAGGATAAGAAGCAACCGGTAAATCTCTGTAACGACCTCCTGTATTATAGGCGTTTACAGCATCGTAAATTCCCAAATCACCACCAACTTTTGCATAAGCAGCTCTTAATTTTAGAAAATCAACTGCCTTTGGCAGAGTGAAAATTTCGTGTAAAAGAGTACTGGCATACACCGAAGGATAGAAAAATGTGTCATTTTTGGCAGGCATGGTAGATGATTTATCTACCCTTCCCGTAACTCCGGCGAAAAACAAATTCTTATAACCAAGGTCTAAAGTGGCATATGCACTGCTTACTCCCTTTTCTTGCTTAGAACTAGTAGGGGTTACCTGATCGGCCGAATTGTTTAACTTAAATATTCCAGGAACTACCAATTGTGTAGTTGCAGCATAGGAAGAGTTGTAGCTGTAATACCTTTGATTAGCACCTAAAGTACCATCAACCGATAAATCTTTTCCAAAGAAATCATCCTTATAGGTTAATAAAAAATCGGTATTGGATTCAAAAATATTATCCTGGAAATGACGGTATCTTCCTCCACGGTCGGGAATGTCGTAGTTGTAAATATCAACGGCAATTTCTTGATCTACTATTCTAGAATCCGTAGTTAAATTGGTTCTGGCAGAAAGATTAAATTGATCATTGATTTTATAATTCAATTTTAAAAATCCAAGAACGTTATTTCGGGTATAGGGTTTTTTAAATCCATGAGCAAAAGCATATGGGTTGTTATACCTCCAATTTTCTACAAATCGTTGCTTAATACCTTCCTTTCCTGGTTCCCAGAAATCCTTAAAATTTCTGATATCATAATGGGCTCCACCCCAAACAGCTAAAGTATAAATAGGGGAAGTTGGACCGTAATCTGCTCTAGGGGCATTATTGGCATATTGGTAGTTGTGCTGTAAAGATCCTTCTGCAGAAACTTTTTCGGATAAATTTAACAGCCCTCTTACCCTAAAGGTGTTTACATCCAATTTAGCACCTGGAACAGAGGCTTTGGAGTACTTGTAGGAATTCGAAATAGTAAAGTTGCCAACCTCGCCTTTAGATTGTACTGATATATTATTGGAGCTTACAATTCCTGTTTCCATGAAATTTCCAAGGTTATCCTTTCCTCTGGCTACCCACGGTGTTGGTTGGCGGATGCCCGTAACCGGATCTACAGGGGAATCAAATTGTGGCAGTAGCCTTCCGTCAAATTTTGGCCCCCAAATGTTGTAGTCAAAATCGTTCTTCCCCTTACTTCCTGGAGCACCAGTATCAAATTCATAAATTCCGGCGTTTCCTGGACCATATTGGGTTTGAACCTTTGGGATTCTGGTAAAATCGCCTTGAAAAGTAGTGGAGGAATTTACAGAAATAGTGGTTCCTTTAGCCGCATTGCTACCAGATTTTAGGGTGATCTGTATAGCACCGTTTAACCCCAAAGAACCGTATAAAGCAGAAGCAGATGCCGCTTTTAAGACGGTAATATTTTCTATGTCGTCAGAACTAATGTTCCACATATCGGTGGTAGGGTTAGGGACACCATCAATAACTATTAGAGGTTTACTTCCTCTAAGGTAGATGCCAGGATCCGAGAAAAACCCATTACTGTTAACAATGGTAAGACCTGCGACCTTTCCGGTAAGGGATTCTACCACATTGGGAGCAATGGCTTTTTGTAATGACTCTCCCTTCACTTCTTGTACAGCATAGCCAATACGCTTTTTCTCTTTTTTAATTCCAAGAGCTGTCACCACAACCTCTTCCAATTGGTTATTGTCTGGTTGTAAGGCTATAGAGAGCTCTTTTTGATTTCCCAAGGTAATCTCTTCGGTTTTGTATCCTAAATAAGATACTAGCAAGATGTTGCCGGGAGCGACCTCAATAGAAAACTTTCCATCGAAATCTGCCGATACTCCGTTAGAAGTACCTTTAATAACTACCGAGGCTCCGGGTAACGGGCCTCCGTTTTCGTCATAAATGGTCCCGTTGACCATTCTTTCTTGTGCGTAGGAATAGCATATTCCGAGCATAAAGATTAGAAAATAACTAATTGATTTTTTCATAAAATTTAAATTGGTATTTAGTTAATTTGAAAATTTTTAAAAAGTATCCTTGATCCAATTATAAGGCTGTCGATTAATCCAATTTCCTCGTGTAAAATCAGGAAAGTCTTGCGGGGCGCCGTTATTTTCAAGTGAAAGTTCTGATAATGGAGTGATAGCACTCCATGCTGCAGCATCATAAGCGTCCATAGGAGGGGCGATGTTTTGTTTGGCCGATTCTACGAATGCATTTAATACAAAAAAGTCTATTCCGCCATGTCCCGCTTCTTTGGCACTGGCTCCAAATTTTTCCCATAAAGGGTGGTTGTATTCTTTAATGTATGCATCCATATCTTCCCAACGATGATTTGGAGAACGGCCTTCAATGTGAATTCTTTTAGTATGGTAATCGAATTCAGAAATACCATTGACGCCTTGTACCCTAAACCCTAAAGAGTAAGGTCTTGGTAAATTACAATCGTGGGTAACGATAATAGTTTCTCCCTTGGCGGTTTCAATGGTAGTTGTAATCACGTCGCCCTGTTTCCATTTTATTTTGGCATTTGGATGGTCTGGGCCTCCTTTAGGGTGGTTTACGATATAGTTGTGGAGACCCAAGGGTTTGGAGGCATGAGAGGTAAGGGAAACCAACCTGTTGCCTCTGTTGACATCGGCCATAACCGCTACTGGTCCCAAACCATGGGTAGGGTATACGTCAGCATTTCGCAGTAAGGAATGTTGGGTACGCCATTTAGCTTCCGACAGTCCTTTTTCGCCAAATTCGACACCTCCGCCATAAGGTTGTTTGCCGTCGTTGAATTTTACTGCCCTAAGATCGTGTTGGTAACCACATCTGAAGTGAGACAGTTCTCCAAAAAGGTTTTGTTTTACCATATTTAGTACGGCTAAAACATCTTGACGGTAATTGACATTTTCTAATAGCATTAAATGCGAACCTGTTTCTTCGTGAGTGTTTACCAAATCCCAGCACTCTTCCAAAGTATTTGCTGCAGATACTTCTAATCCAGTATATTTTCCTGCTTTCATGGCATCTACTGCCATTTTGGAATGCCAAAGCCATGGGGTGGAAATAATGACCGCATCAACATTTTTTAAGGCTAATAGGTTTTTGTAATCTTCATTGTTTTTCCCGAATACTAATGGCTTCTTAAAACCTGCATCAGAAATTTTTGTCAGTCCTAATTTAATCCGTTCCGGATCCGTGTCGCAAATTGCGGTGATATTGACATCCTTCCTGTACAAGGCATTGTTTAAGTGATCGGTGCCTCTTAACCCAATACCTATAAAGGCTAAGTTCAATTTTTCATTGGCCTTGGCTTGTATCGCTCCAAAGGATACACTGGGAATTAAGGATATCCCACTCCCGGCTAAAATCGACTTTTTAACAAAATCTCTTCTTGAATTCATAAATTCTTTAATTGATGTTTTTAATTGGCTTAAACTGAAAAACCTTTTCCCAAAATTGTTTTATTTTTTTTACACATTATCCTTGTTATTAAGCATATAAGTGGTGATTTTAGGATAAAATGAAAGCTTGCAGAAAATGTCATCCTTTATGAAGAATATGACCACCGTATTTTGGGGTTTTGAAAATTTAAGAAGGTTTCTAATACAGCTATATTTGATATATTTACAATAAAAATCGATTTAGCTTTGTGTATAAGTTAGATTTTGTTTTCTGAAATTTTATATATCATAATCAGTAATAACAGAAGAATGGTATTTAGTAAGTCATTAATGATATTAATAGGAGTTATTTTTTATAGCCTTGGCATGTGCGCTCAAAACAGTGTTGGTTTTAGGCATGTCTCCGCAGTAGTAGACAATAAGAACTTGAACATTTCCAATACCACACAAGATCCTTTAGGAAATATTTGGATGGTTTGTCATAGTGGCATATTGGTATATGACGGATATTCTTTTGAATTAACTACCAATGAATCTATATTTTCTATGATCAATGCCAAGGAAAAAGTAGATAATTTGGTGAGAGATCACAAGGGTAATATGTGGGTACTGTCAAATCAAGGACAAGTGGTGCGGTACAATTTTAAGAAGGGGAATTACGAGGAAATAAATGAAAGCCTATTAAGAGGAGAATTGATTACAGCAATTCTGAACAAAGGAAAAAGTCTTTGGTTTGCTTCTGATAAAGGAAATATATATCGTTTTAAAGATTCGAAAATGGAACTAATGACCAAGGTTTCCAAGATAACTTCTTCCTTAAATAAAATCGTGGATATAGAAATACGGGACTCCACTGGGCTGTATGTAAGTACAGCCGATAGTAGAATTTTTGATTATTCTTTAAAGTCAAAGGAATTTAGCGAATTAGAAGGGCCTTTTACCGGGTTTCCTGGAATAGTAAGGTTGCATGCCGACAAACATAATCGCTTGTGGATAGGAACGGAGACCTATGGACTTTTTGTCTACGACATGGAAACCAAATCATTTATACAAGATCAATTTTTTAAAAATGAAACTCATATTATAGATAATGAGTTGATACTGGATCTTTTTGGTGACAGTCAAGGAAATGTATGGGTGGGTACCGATGGCGGTGGATTGTATAGGGTAGATTCGAAAACCGGAACTATTGATCTATTTACAAAAAATGATTTTAGTGAATTTTCCCTAAGGAGCAATACTATTTTGCATATCAATGAGGATAATCACCACAATATATGGATTTGTACCAATTATGGAAGCATAAATGTATTGCCTTCTAATAACAATAATATATTTTATCATCCCGGATCTAAGAACGGAAAAACTCAAAGAGTTTTAAGTATTTATAAAACAAAAGGAGGGACCCTTTGGTTGGGAACCGATGGTGACGGTATAACCAAAATAGAATTCCAAGGAGATAGTATTACCCAAGAATACCAATATTTTAAAGAGAATGATGATGAAAAAGGCTTTTATATTCAAAGTATTGCCGAGGATAATAGGGGTAATATGTGGTTTGGAACGTATAAAAATGGTCTATGGCATTATGACATAAAAAAAGATAGATTTAAAAAAATAAAGCTATACAATGTTAAAAATCATGAAGGTACGGATGTAAGGACCGTTTATAAAGATAGAAAAGGACGTATATGGGTAGGTTCCAATATTCAAACCAATGTTTATTCTGATGCCTTGGAATTATTGGCAAGTTTTGATAACAATTCCCATGGCTTGAATGGGAACATTGTGGAAAGTATTTTTGAGGACAACAATGATGTTATTTGGTTGGGCTTATATGAAGGAGGACTATTTAATTTTAATGAAAATCTAAGCGATCTCAGCCACTCATCCTTTACAGATCATTCTTTTGATAAGCATGGAAATAGAATGAATGCCGCGGCAAGGTCCATAACACAAGTGACAGAAGAAGAGCTTTTGTTAATAGGGAAAAGAGGGGCATTGTTTAAATACAATATTATCAATAATACCTTTGTCAATTTTGAGCAATTAATAAACATTCCCCATCAAAATTTCTCGGCCATCTTAATGGAAGATAAGGAAAATATTTGGCTAAGCTCAACAAGTGGAATCTCTCACTTAGACCTAAAAAATGACTCCTTAACAAATTTTTATGCAGCCGACGGATTTCAAAGCGACGTGTTCACCTTGAGAAGTTCTTTTAAAGATGATGACAATAGGCTATATTTTGGAGGGATTAGAGGGGTTAATTATTTTTATCCTAGGGATTTACAGAAGAAAACCAAAGAGGCAACCTTACAGATCAAGGAAATAGAAGTCCTTAATCAACCAGCCCATATATTAATTCCAGATCAGGTGCAAAGCGGCAATACCAATGTTCCCATGTTGAATTTGAAGAATAACCAATCCTCCTTTTCTTTTAAGTTTTCGGCCATCGGTGATATTCTTAACCCTAAGTTTCATTATGCCTATAGGTTAAAAGGCTTTAATGAGGATTGGATAAATAGTCGGCCCGAACGAATAGCTACTTATACCAATATTCCGGCTGGGGAGTATACGTTCGAAGTAAAGGCAGGTACCAAAAAAGGAGTTTATGATATTCCTGTACAACAGATGGCAATTAGTATAGCTCCCCCGTTTTGGAACAGTTGGGGGGCTTACATTGTATATTTCCTTTTTATGCTTTTTGTGGGACTTGGTATAAGACGCTGGTTATTGCTGCGAAGAAAATATTTTGTTGAAAGCGTAATACATAAAAAAGAAAAGGAGCTGCATGATTTAAAAATGAACTTCTTTACTAAAATGTCTCACGAAATACAGACGCCCATCACCTTGATTTTGAGCCCGTTGGATGAAATGTTGAGTTGGGCAGAAAAAAACGGAAATTTATTGTTCAAAGAGCGTATAGAAATCATTTCCTATAATGCTCAACGCCTATCAAAGATTGCAAGAGAGTTAACATTGGTCAGAAATAAGGAGTTAAATAGGTTAAGGTTAACCGTGACAGAAAATAATTTAAATCAAGATATTGAAAATATTACTGGCTCGTTCAAGGAGTTGGCAAGAAAAAAAAGAATCGACTTTGTAATTAATTGCCCTAAAAATTTATCCGGAGTATGGTATGATCGTCAAAAAATAGAGCATGCTGTGTATAACCTTCTTTCCAATGCTTTTAAATTCACCCCTCATGAGGGGAATATTATTTTGAATATCGTCCCAATCAATGATAAAAAGTCCATTAAACTATCGGTCAGGGATTCCGGAAGTGGTATTCCACAAGGAGAATTAGAGAATATTTTCGAGTTGTTCTACCAATCCCATTCAGGGAAGACCGCTGAGGAGGGGACTGGTATCGGTTTGGCGCTGAGCAAAGAGATTATCGATTTGCATCATGGCAAAATTGACGTGGAATCAACCGAAGCGGAAGGAACTGTGTTTACTATTACTTTGCCGATTACAGAAGACGCCTATCAGGATGATGAAAGAATAACATGTAGTTTGCCACAAGAAGAAATAGCGGAAAATGGCCATATGGAAAATAGTGTTGAATTTGAAAATGATATGCCTAATGCTAAAACTAAAACCGTGTTAATAGTAGAAGATAATTATGATTTACAAATGTTTCTAAAAGAACTTTTGAGTAAAGATTACAATGTTATTGTAGCGGAGAATGGTGAGGAAGGGTTTTATTATGCGAAAAGCAACCTTCCTGATATAATTTTAAGTGATGTCATGATGCCCTTATTAGATGGAGTAGAAATGTGCAAAAGACTTCAAAAGGATGAATTGACCAAACATATTCCTATAGTGTTGCTCACTGCCAAGTATTCTACGAATGCTAAAATCTTAGGACTAAAAAGCGGCGCTATAGAATATATTAATAAGCCTTTTAATACAGGTGAGTTGCTTCTTAAAATACAGAATATTATATCTTCTAAAGAAAACATTATTCAAAAATATCGCAAGGAAGTCATCAGCCATCCAGAGGTGGGGTTAGAGAAATCTCAAAATGAGCTATTTTTAGAAAATCTTGTCACCCAAATAGATAAAAGAATGAAGGATCCCCATTTAAAAATGGAAGACTTAGCCGAGACTTTAAATATGGGGTATTCTAGTCTATATAGGAAATGTCAATCCGTAACGGGTAAAAGTTTGGTTGAATTTGTTCGTTTACTGCGTTTGAAGAAAGCAGCCATATTAATAACTAAATATGAACATACTATTTCTGAAGCCGCATTTAACACTGGATTTAATGATCCAAAATACCTCTCTAAATGTTTTAAAAATCACTTTAATAAAACGCCAGGTAAATTTAAAAAAGAAGCCTTGGAAGTAGGCGTAGAGGATTATTTAAAAAGATATGAATTAGAGGATGTTTAAAATATTTTCAAAAATGAGTAAGGAATTGGCTGTCGAATTCGACAGCCGAGAGGGAATAGTGAGGTGAACGAAAATGGCTTCATGCCAGTACGGAACTGGGAGTCATTCTAAATCAGTTGCTTTCGATCTATGAAAAAAGGGGCAGACTTTAGGTAAAAGTCCAACCCCTGTTATTTTAAACTTACACCGTTTTCGGGATAGTGTCCGAACAGCTTTCGCTAATGCATCTTTCATTCTATAAAATTGAAACAACACTCACTCCATTACTTTTCTTAGTGATCTGTATTTGAGTAGGGATACGTTCCTTCAAATTCTCAACGTGAGATATTATTCCTATCATTTTGCCTTGTGATTGTAAGGTTTCTAAAGTGGAGATGACTGTTTCTAAAGTGTTTTTGTCCAAAGTCCCAAAACCTTCATCGATAAATAAAGAGTCAATTTTAACATTTTTGCTGGCTAAATCCGATAAGCCCAGCGCTAAGGCTAAACTGATAATAAACTTTTCCCCACCGCTAGAGGTATCTACCAATCGGGCTTGGTCAGTTTGGTAATGGTCAATCAAATTAAAATTAAGCTCTTCTTTTGGTTTGTAGTCTTCTTCCATTTTTAAAGAGTAGCGTCTGTTTAATTTGAACAAATGCACATTGGCAAGATCTAATAAGTGTTTTAAAGTTAAGCGCTGGACATACACATTAAAAGCATCTTTGGAATTACCGATGATTGCAAATAGTTCTTTCCAAACGGTACAAACCGCTTCTTGGGCGGCGATTTTTTTATAAACTTCCTGATTTCTATCTCTAATCTCTTGATCCTTTCTAAATACTTCTTTTATTTCACCTTTTTCGGCTGATAAACCATTTATTTTGGTTTTTATTTCTTCAAAAGCCAGTTTGCTTTGTTGCTCAGAAATGGTAAAGTTTTTAGATTTATTTAAAACTTCAATGTTTTTTAGATTTGTCTCTTTTAAGGTTTGCAGCCTTAATTGCTTCTCCTTTATTCGATCTTTGTTTTGGGTGAATTTTAATTTCACCTCATTGCTCAACAAAGCCTTTTCAATGTCGTGTTTAGATTTAAAGTTACTCTGTTCTACCTGCGCTTCCAGTGACAGTTTTAAAACGCTTAATTTTTCTCGTAAATCTTCCTGTTCCCTGTTGTTGCTTACTTTTAAAGCTTCTTTTTCTGTTTTAGCATCTAATATCTTTTGTAGCTTGGTTTTACTTATATCAAGCTTGTCAGCTAGTTCTTTTTTAACGGATTGTAAACGTGTCCTTTTATTTTCTACGGTAATATCAAACGGTAAAATCCTTGTACGTTCAGTTCTTAATTGGCTAGCTTTCGTTTCACAATCACCTATTATTTTTTTGTAATCGTTTTGAGTTTTAGCATGTGTTTCCAACTGCTTTTTAATGCCGACAATACTATTGTTCAATACTAGGTTTTCTGCTTTTAGCGCAGCTAGATTCTTTTGTGTTTTATTGAATGTAAGGATGTCTTCTTCTAGCTTATGAATAAAAGAGTTTGTAGCTTCAATTGACGGTAATTCATAATTATATTTTGACAATTTCAACCTTAAGTTGCGTTCTAGACCGGTACACGTCTTGGTTAAAACGTCCTTGGATTTTTGCTTACCATCAATTTCAGCTGTAGCATTTTTAATTTTCTCGCCAAGCGTAGCATCCTTAGTTTTTAGGGCTTCAATAGATTGGTTTTGTATGTTTAAAGTTTCTGACAACTCATCTTTCTTGGCCTGTGATTTTTGCGCATATTTTATCTTTTCATCCAAGGATTTTAACTTTTTTGACGATACCTTTAATTCCAGATCGATTTTGGTCAAATCTCTTAATTCGCAATCAACAGCTAATAGGTTTGCCTTGGACTGAATAGACTCCAATGCTTCGGTGATTGTATGGATTTGCTTCGTTACGTTTTCAATACTGGTAGATAACCTAACTTCCGTTTTATCTAAATCGGATCTAGAACCGGTGAGTGTTTTTAGTTTTTCTCTACGTTTATTTAGTTCCAATTCCGATTTTGAAACACCGATGGTTACTAAATTTTCCGCAAACGGATGTTCTTTAGAACCACATAACCCACAAGGGTGCCCTTTTATTAAGTTTCGACGGTCATCTTCATATTTAGCAATGCTTTTCTCTAAATCTAAAATCTTTTCGGCATCGGCAACAGATGCTTCTTGGGCAAGAATTTGTTTTTGGGACCCTTCAATTTGTTTTTTAACAGATTCTAATTCCGTTGAGAATGATTTCTTTTGAGCGGAGAGCGCTTCTAGTTCCTTCTCTTCTTTTGCAAGTTGTTCTGAGTAGCCTTTATATAGTTTCCAGTTCCCTTCCATTAACGACAGCTTCTCTTTATCAGCTAGTAGTGCCGTTAAATTATTTTTAACTAATTCCCCATTTATAGCAAGGATTTCTTTTTCTATTTTCTCAATTTCGGCAGATTTAGTAGTAAGCAGTTCCTTATTTGCTGTTAATTCGGCTACAGCATGTTCTACTTCTTCCTTTTTTAGGGTTACAAATAATGAAATTTCATGAAGCGTTTCTTTATTCGCTTTTAAAGTAGTCAAATCTGTCGTCCAACTAGAAATCTCTGAATCTACATCCGTCAAAAATTTATGTTGAGACACAAATCCTTCGTCCGTTTTAATCTTTGCTTCTGTCGTAATTAAAACCCTAGATAGTTTTTCCTTTTCATCTTGTAATGACTTGATATGCAGGTTTAACTCATCTAGTTTTTCATTTGATTTTTGTCTATTGTCAATTATACTCTCCAGTTGACCATCCAACCCTGTAACTAAATCAAATTTAGGTAACCAAGCAGCAAACTCTTTTTCTGCATTCTCTAATTCAGTTGTTTGTTTATTTGAAAGTTCAGTTAAATGTTTTATCTCGGGTTTAAGCTGGGTTAATTGCAGCTCTAATGCTAGTAATTGATCCGATTTTTCAGCAATATTTTTTTCGGTTCTATTGAAATCCTGAATAACTTCTTTAAACGGTTCTGCCTTTTCGTTTAAATCCAATAATTCAAATTCATTTTTATGGTTTTCAATATCGGTAGTTACTTCCTGGAATGCGAGTTCTAGCTTTTCGGATTGAAGGGTACACTCCTGGGATTTAAGATACCAATTAAGAATCAATTGAATTGATGCCATTTCTTTTTCTGATGCTGCAATTTGAAGATCGAGTTCTTTATCTCTTTGGAGTAATTCAATTTTTCTTTCTTCAGGTAACACATCGTCAGCGTTAATTCTAGATTGAATTTCCGCTAATTTATTGGCCTCACTAGACTTTCTGTCTAAAATACCTTGACCAATTTTTTTATAAATGTCTTCACCAGTAATTTGCTCTAATAGTCTTCCTTTTTCCGGTCCCTTCGCTGTTAAAAACGAGGCAAATTCTCCCTGAGCGAGCATAACAGATCTTAAAAACTGAACGTAATCTAATTGGGTCACTTTAAAAATCTCTTCAATAAAAATTCTTTTCTGTGTAGCTAAAATGGCACCCGTCAACAAATTCTTTAGACTAACTTCATCCTGGGGGTTTGTGAGTTTTTTTCCAGTTTTAGAAGTTAGACGAATGCCCCAATAGGCTTCGTATATTACATTTTCATTTTCAAAAGTAACCCTGCTAAAAGCATCATTTGCGCCATAGCTTACCACATCGATCAATGACCCTTTGGTGCCATTAAAACGTGGTACGCTGTGATACAACGCAATAGTTATGGCGTCTAAAATAGTGGTTTTTCCAGCTCCAGTTGATCCTGTGATAGCGAATAATCCAACATCTTTAAACTGTCCATTTTCAAAATCGATTACAATAGGGGAGTCAGATTTTAATGAATTTATATTCTGTAACTCTATTTTTAAAATTTTCATAACTAGCTGCTCTTATTGCTTTTTAACGGATTGTAATATTTCATTGAAGGCATCCCATACTGCTGGTTTATTTTCTAAATCATAGCCAATTTCTTCACATTTTAGTTTAAAAACTTCAGTAGGCAGTAGCTCTTTAATAGACTTTGTTTCTTCCAACAATTCCTCAATGCCTCTAATTCTTCGCTGGTTTTTTAAGGCCATTTTTAATATCTCAAAAGGATATTCCTCAGCAGCATTTTTTAATTCATCCGTATGGATATTGTTCTCTTCATTCAATACTATTTCTACCCAAGGTGTTAATCCATAGGGATTAGAAATAATGTTTTGGAACTGTGCAATACAGTCAGCGATTGTGCCCTCTAGCTTATAAAACTCTCTAAAACGTGGAATTATATCTTCCTTAATATCACTAATGTTATTGTCTTCAATCGTTAAAACAATAACTTTTTTATCATAATAAATTTCACTGAAACTTAGAACGTTTGGGGATCCAGAGTATCTTACTTTTTCGTTCCCGCCTATTATTTGTGGTCTATGTAAATGCCCCAAAGCGATATAATCAAAATAAGTTGGGAAATCTGAAGCACCAATATGGCCCAATGTACCTACATAAATGTTTTGTTCACTATCAGAAACCGAACCTCCTGTTGCAAATAAATGTCCCATTGCAATAACAGGTGCTTTGCTCGTATTTATCGATGCACATTGCCTTGCCGTTGCTTCATAATGATTGATTAAGGCTGTTTTGTATTTATCGGTCAACTCTTCAAAAGATTCGCCGGCAACAGCTCGTCTAATATCTCCATCACGTAAATAAGGAACAGCGGCAATAATGACCTTTTCGCCATTGATATCAATTTCAAAAACCTCATCCTCGATATTTTCAGTTGCTTTGCCAACTACTTTTATCGATAAGGCATTTAAAATGTGCTTTGGAGCATTTAAAGTTCCCGGAGAATCGTGATTTCCACCGGTGATAATAATAGACTTACACGTAGTACTTTTTAACTTCACTAAAAAGGTATAGTACATTTCCAAACTTTGGTTTGAAGGAACAGCAGTATCAAATATATCGCCCGAAATTAACAGTACATCAATCTTTTGGTTAATGATATAATCTCTTATCCAACTTAAAAATAAAGTTTGTTCCTCTACTTGAGATTGTTCATGTAGTCTATGTCCTAAATGCCAATCGGCAGTGTGAAGTATTTTCATTTAGTTTTTATTTTTGTATAACTCTCTATTTCAGGGTAAAAGGTGCTTTTTAGGGGCTTGGATAACAGGAGTTATACCGTACGGTAAATCGTTTTACTTGTCTTTAATACCATCTATTAAGAACGGAATAACCAATATTATTAAAATTGTAGGCTTGCTACAATATGATCGGGAATAAAATATGCATAACATATCAACACCCAACAACCTAGATCCATAGAATCCCAGATGGCTAAAAGGTCCTTAACACTCTTCAGATAGAATAGTAGCCCTCCTCAATAATTCATTCTTAGCCTGCGAAGAAGCTAATCTTTACCCAGATTAGCTTCCTCATAATTATAGAATAAGAATTGGTTTTTTTCTGTGTACACTATTTATACAACCATTACTTTTTTGATAGTTTACAAAACCCTAAAATAGTCCTTGATCTTATATTGGGAAACTTTATTACTAAATGGTATTCTTTCTGCGGCTCATCCTTAATTATCAATAACTCGGCATAGCATTTGGATTTAAATTTCTCATAGGGTCTGCATTTCTTTTCTATATAAGTTTTAAGTAGTCTTCTCGCCAACTCTTCGTTAGCTGCAATTAAAAATGTAAAGCTGTGTTCTATTATTATTTGTAACACGCGTTAGGGGGCGCAGCGGCATCCCCGCAGCGCAGCAAGGGATATAGCGGAGGACCCGCCCGACGAAGGAGGGAACGCTCAAATCATCGTCCTAAAGGTTTTGCTGTTTGATAAAGAAACATTCACCTCCTCTGATGAGACTTGTGAGATAGAATAGCCTAGAGACTCTTTATCTCTTTGGACATTAAGGGCGGTTACCACGACCTCATCCAATAATTGGTCGTCCTCTTCAAGAGCGACATTGATGGTGGCTTGTCCGGAAACAGGAATTTCCAACGAATTGAATCCGATATAAGAAAATACTAAAATAGTATCTTTACCAACATCGCTGAAGCAATAGTTACCATCAAAATCTGTGGATGTTCCCTGTGTGCTTCCCTTTAGAAACTCACTGACACCTGCCAAGGGCACATTGGAGTCTTTTTCCGAAACCTTACCGGAAACCGCTTTTTGCACTGTTCATGAAATGGTAAAAACCTTCAGAAACATTAGAATAATAAGGTTTTTCATATGGTTTGGTTGTTTTTCGGTTATTGGTTTTGGGAGGTTTCATTATCAGGTTTCAATTGCAAAATATACTCTGCCACCGCCATTTTAGCCTCATTGGACAAATAGTTCTGGGGAGGCATTTCAGGATAGTCGTCTCGAAGATTCTTCGGGTTATTAATATAATCGACAATGCCCTGTGGGTTGTTGTTGTGAATCGCCTGAATGATTTCTGTTGGCGGACCTATCAATCGGTTGCCAAAGGCATGGCATCCGGCACAGATGCCGTAATAGGTTATTTTACCTAGTTCTTCCTTGCTGACAGATCTTGGTGCTACTGGTTCGGGCAGCATATAGGTACGAACGTTTTTGGTGTCCGTAATTTGGGCCGGACCCCAATCATCGATACCAAAAGAGCGGTATTTGTTTTTATCCCTGATGGTACTGCCGGTACCACCCCCGTAAGCAAAAATATCTGGCCCCTTGGTGTCCAATTGACTGAGCATGATTGCTTTTATTTCCCCGGTGGGATTAGTTCCATTGTCGTACATGATATTGTCTAATATCACTACCCGATCCGGATTTCCTTCAGAACTCGGATCGTTGGCCTTAGGAGCACCCGTGGCCAAATCTACAATGGTGACGCCCGTATTATTGTTCCCTGTTATAATGTTGTTCTCTATGATAACATCATCTGCCGCCATGATAAGAATACCCGTACCTGCAGGAACACCTGCTACTGTAGATCCTGGGGCGCCAAAATTTGGAGTATTATTATTAATAACGAAGTTGTCTCTTATGATGACATCGTAAGTTGTTTTTATCGGAAGCCCGGGAGTTACAAAAGCCAAAATTCCCCCCGTATTGTTATGTGCATAATTGTTTGCCACCAAACAATGCCTAGAATTCTCAATTTCGATACCTGCCACGTTATCGAAGACTTCATTGTGTAACACATCTACATTATCGCACATGCCCACATAAATGGCAGCATCTTCAATTTTACTACAAACGTTGTGCTCAATCAATCCATTTTTTCCGTATTGTGGAAAGATGCCGTACACTCCGGTGTCAATGATCCAATTGTTGCGAATAACAAAATTATTACCAGCCTGGCCCATAATACCATTGCCCTTGTAATTAATGATTTTAAAGCTCTCTATTAAAATCCCGTTGCCTGAATAAAGAAAAGCATCGTTAATTTCCTTTTTGCCATCCAAAGTGGGCCATTTTCCATTGAGAACCACGCCCTGGAGGCCGATATTGTCCTTATCGATATACACATTTTCAGAATAAGTTCCTGGATAAACGCGGATCAAATCTCCTGGATTGGCCTTTTTTACGGCATCTTGAATGGAGCCACCATCTTTTACTTCGATAATCTCACCATCGTAGGTGAGGGGCTTTCTAATAAGGGTATCGTTGGCATCGGTTGGCATGCGATAGCCTATTGGTGACGGAATTGGCACCGTATCTTTATATGGGGTAGCGAAAAAGGATTTTCCCAAAAAGACACCTACCGCCAATAAGGCAATAGCGCTGATAATTTTAAAAAATGTTGATTTCATTTGTTTTTAGTATTAAATGGATGGTTTTATTCCAGAAGGCAAGCTTTCCGGTACCGGTGGTGTAAATGTTTCATCTGTCAAGGTTTTTAGAAAGTCGACTAATCTATCCATCTCATAATCAGTTAGATTTGGTTCCCAAATATGCCAATGAACGATCAGCTCTTCATCTTCCGGTACGGCGTGACCCCGGCCGTCGGTATAAAATTGTATCGTTTCACGCAGCGTTTCAAAATTCCCCGAATGCATATAGGGGGCGGTCTTTTCAATATTTCGAAGACTGGGCACTTTAAAGGCCCCTCGTAAGGTTTTGTCTTTAAAAGGTATTTCGGCACCAGGGTCTAGCGGTAGTCCGTTTGGTTCCGGTGCCCCTATAACAGCGAATTGCTGATTAGTGAATAGTGGGGGAGTATGGCATTCTGCGCAACGGGCAACAAAGGAACGGAAGATGTTTAACCCTTCAATTTCATTTTTATTCAAGGCATCGTGATACCCGTGGGCATATTGGTCGTATTTGCTATTTAAGGAAATTAAGGATGCTTGAAAAGCAGAAAGGGCAGTATAAATTTCGTTTAATTTGATTTCTTCGGATGGTTTTTTATCTGGAAAGGCTTCCGCGAACATCAATTTATAAGTATCGATTGCATTCAAGCTGTTCAAAAGGTTTTCGGGGGTATTGTCCATTTCCACTTCAGAAAATAAAGGCCCCTGGGCTTGTTCTTCCAAAGTGGTGGCCCGTCCGTCCCAGAACAGTTTTTTTAGGTAGGCAACGTTCCATAGTGAAGGAGCGCCGCGGGTTAATTTTTGGCCATTACTGCCAATACTGGTGGGGAGTCCATCTGAAAATCCCTTTTTGGGATCGTGGCAGCTAGCGCATGAAATAGTGCCGTCACCCGATAGTACAGGGTCGAAGAATAAATATCGTCCTAAATCAATTTCCTGTGGGGAAAAGCCATCACGAATTTCAGGAAGCGAAGTCTGTAACCCCCCAACACCCTTATTATGCGGCGAATCGTATTGTTGGTACAGATTTAGGGCAATACATTCGTTATCATCATTTTTTATAAAACCAGGAGGACATTGCGACTTTAATTTCGGAATTGGTTCAAAGGTTTCGGAAACTTTATTAGGAAAAAAATAAAATAGGGAAATGATCAGGATCACTCCCGAAACTACTGATTTTAGCATTCTACTATTTCCGTTCATAAATTATTAGGCAATGGATTGGTAGGGTGAAAAAGCTCGAAGAATGCAAAAAGCACTCGATTACGAATTAAAATAGAATAGTAGAAAAACCTAAGTATTTTAGGGGCTTTGTGATGAAAAGTAGCTATACTGTGATGAATGGGACACTTTTGGTTGGCGTATTTTCAGAAAAAGAATGTTGTTGCCCTTCTGAAACGGGAGCAGATTATCTGGAATGTGCTGCATAATTAAAAAAACACCTCTTCTGGGTACTATGAAAAGAGGAAATACGTACTTTGGAAAATCAAAAAAGGTGGACATCCCTAAGAGGGGAGGCCACCTTTTTTTTAATACTAGATTGACAGGGCAAATATGAGATGATTAGCTTGTGATATTAGTTAGGAGAAATGAATAGTTATCACCATTGTTTTTTATTTATTTATAATAATCTCAATTTCGTTTAACATCTTGTTTACCAATTCAGGGTGTTGATCAGCAATGTTATTTTGCTGACCTCTATCTTCCTTAAGGTTGTACAACTGAACATTTATATCGTTCCCGGTTTCATGATTGACCCAATTTCTTTTAGGACCTTTTTGTGAGGGAATCAAAACATAATCACCTTTTCGATAGGTAGTTATGCCTTGGCTTCCTAGGATAAGGTTGTCTCTTCCAACTTTTGATTTTCCGATAAAAGCATCTAATATGTTTTCACTATCGGGAGTCAAGTTTTCTTGTCCAACCAACGAAGCAAAGGAAGCCGTAAAATCAATCTGACATACTAATGCATCGGAAACACCTGGTTTTATCTCAGCTGGCCATCTTACCATAAAAGGCACATGTGTACCTGCATCAAACTTACTGTATTTACCACCTCTAAGACCTCCATTCGGTGTGTGTTTACCATTTTTTGTAATGGCCTCATCCTCATAACCGTCGTCTAAAACGGGGCCATTATCACTTGAAAATATTACAATTGTATTTTCAGCTAAACCCAATCTATCTAATTCATCTAAAAATTGGCCAACAGCCCAATCTGCTTCTAAAATAACATCACCTCTAGGTCCTAATCCCGATTTTCCTGCAAATCTTGGGTGTGGGATTCTCGGTACATGCGGCTGATGTAAGCTATAGAATAAAAAGAAAGGTTTGTCTTTATGGTCATTGATGAATTTTGTAGATTCCTTTAAGAAATCATCACTCATGTCTTCATCTATGAACAAAGCAGATTTTCCACCGCGCATATATCCAATTCTTGAAATTCCGTTGTGAATGCTTTGGTCGTGTCCATGACTAGGATGCACTTTTAATAATTCTGGATTCTCTTTACCTGTAGGTTCACCCTCAAAGTTTTCGCGATAGCTAACTTCAATAGGATCGTTCGGGTCTAAACCGTCAATATGATGGTTCTTAACATAGACTGATGGTACCCTATCATTGGTAGAAGCCATAATATACGAGTAATCGAAACCAATTTCCCTTGGTCCTGGTTTTATTTCCCCATTCCAGTTCATGTTTTCATCGCCAAGACCTAGATGCCATTTACCAATAACACCAGTAAAATATCCAGCATCATGCAACATAGACGGAAGCGTTTGTTTACCAACTTCAAATAGGAGAGGAGCATTACCGGGCAATACCTTGGCTTTTTGACTTCTAAATGGGTAAATACCAGACAAGAGAGAAAACCTACTGGGAGTACAGGTTGGGGATGTGGCATAACCGTTGGTGAATTTTATACCTTCATTAGAAATACGATCGATATTTGGAGTGATCAATTCCGTAGAACCATAGCTACTAACATCGCCGTAACCCAAATCATCTGCATAGATAATAACGATATTTGGTTTGGAATTGGAGGTCTCTTCCGGTATGTTTTTATTGGTTTTATCGCCACAACTTGTCAATATAAGGGCAAGGCCTATGGTTACTAGGTGTTTTGTCATTTGCATGTTTTTAGTGTTTTACTTTTTTTGATATTTAATAATTAGGGTCATATTCCGGGTTTGGTTCAGAAGGTATTGGTGCATTGACTTCTTTTCGCCATGAATCTAATATATTATATAATTCTTCAGCTTTTTCGGGGTTAATAGCAACTAAATTATTTCTTTCTCCTAAATCCTTTTCTAAATCATAAAGTTCCAAAGCATTGTCTTCGAAATAGTGATGTAATTTCCAATTTTTATAGAGAATAGTAGATCCTGGACGTGTTCTAAATAATGGGTCTCTGCCATCATCCTTGGATTCGTTATAGGCTTCTAAATAAATAGGAAAATGCCAAAATAATGGGCGCTCTTCTATTTTATTACCTTTTAGTAAAGGTAGTATGCTGATACCATCCAATATTTTGTTGGGTAAATCCACCTCTAGAATTTCCATAAAAGTAGGAAAGAAGTCTAGGTTTACAATAGGAGTTGCATTAGTACTACCTGCCTTAATAGTGTTGGGCCATTTTATAATATATGGAACTCTAGTACCGCCTTCGTAATAAGATCCTTTTCCTGCTCTTAAAGGGTTTTGGCTAGAGATAGATCTAATTCCACCATTGTCTGATGTGAAGACAATTAAGGTTTTGTTGCTTAAATTAAGCTTCTCTATTATACTCAATAATCTACCAATATTGATGTCGACATTTTCGACCATAGCGGCAAAAACCGGGTTGTCTTGCCCTTGGGAACCTCCCTTAATTTTATATTTTTCAATTAATTCTTCTTTTCCCATTAAAGGGGTGTGAACGGCATAATATGGTAAATACAAAAAGAAAGGGGTGTCTTTATTGGTTTCAATAAAATTTATGGCTTCAGTGGTTAATCTATCCGTTAAATGTTCACCTTCCGGGGCCTTTTCTAAATTTGGTAAAGCATTATACGGTGCCGTATAGCCATTTCTACCCGGGTTTCCACGATGATCTCCCCCAAAATTGATATCAAAACCATCATTTATGGGATCCATGGTGACATGCCATTTTCCAAAAGTCCCCGTAGTATAACCAGCTGTTTTAAACATTTCAGCCATGGTGACCATGGCATTCGTTAAGTGATCTGTATTTGAGCTTGGGATAATTTTTCTTGTTTTAGAATTTCCTCTTCTCGAAGGAGACACCGTATAAACGCCATGCCTTGGTGTATTTTGTCCACTCATTAGGCAAGCTCTACTGGGTGCGCAATTTGCTGCAGCCGCATAGCCTTGTGTAAAAACCATCCCCTCTTTGGAAAGCTTATCAATATTCGGGGTTTCAAAATAGGTACTTCCCATATAACCTACATCTTTCCACCCTAAATCATCAACATTAATGTATATGATGTTGGGGGGCGTGGAAAGGTTGGGCAGTTCTTTACCCTTGCTCTTACAAGAGGTCAATAGCATCAGCAATAACAAAACCGTTGCTCCTGATAGTATGGTTTTTTTCATGAGTATTAAATTAAAAAAATAAAAGTTAGTTTTGTGTTCCTTTCCAAGAATACCAGTACATTATTATTACACCTCACAACCGTTCGAGCATATGGTCTACATCGTTTTCTTTATAAAATACATGCTATCTGGTATTGTTGTCTTTGTCATTCCCGGTCCTTCCATTTTAAGGGAAATAGATGGGGTTATATTATCATTTTGTTGATAGTATATGCGAATAGGATGAAATCCTGCTTCTAAGTACACTTGCTCCGATAACTCGGCACCGCTATAGTTAAAATCATTATTTATTAAGTGGATTTCATGGAGCATAATATGACAATTGGAAGCAGATTTTAAGGAAATAGTATAAGCTCCGTCTTTAGGAACCTTGATATACCCCTTATAAAACAATCCAACTTCTGCGGTCAGTCCATTTGTATCTAAGTTAACCCCAGGGGAAATGGATACTTTTTCAGGGGCGATTAACTCGAAATTTGGCACCCAATGATGAGTTCCTGAATAAACCCTCTTATGTAAACCATTGGTAGCCCCTGGCAAATTAACGCTAGGGATAAAATCCAAATCATAAGGTCTATTGGTAGATGAACTTCTTCTTAGTTGAAGTACCTTGTCTAACATTTCTTGTTGCAGTTCTGGCATAGATAGGGCTAAGTTTACACTTTCTCTTTCGTCTTTTACTACATTATAAATTTCAAATGGAGTGCTACGATGACTCTCAATATCATATCGGACACCTTTATAATCTCCAATACGGATAAATTGCATTTGACCTCTTTTTCGCCCTTTTTTTGAATTTTCAAAATCTGCGTAGTTCGGTGTTTTGGAATTATTAAAATATTCCCCGTAAAGATATCTTTGGTTTACTATTTGATTGTTGTTTTGCGTTAAGGATGGCATTAAAGAAACCCCATCAGTATATGCAGGAATCGATACTTTGGCTAGATCAGCAAAGGTAGCTAGCCAGTCCCATTGCCCTGAGGGATATGTAACTACAGTGTTTTTCGGGATTACCCCAGGGTATCTACAAATCGTAGGCATTCTAATTCCACCTTCCCATAAGTCCCGCTTTATGCCGTTTAAATTAGCGTAGGATTGGAAAAATTCTGGATTTTGAGCAAACTGACCACCACTGCCAGCTTCGTTATGAGGGCCATTATCTGAAGTGAAAACAATTAATGTTTCTTCGTCAATTTTCAAATCTTTTAAAAGCTGGATGATATCTCCAACGGCATTATCAAGTCTTCGGATCATACTAGCATGCCTCTTGTCTCCTTCACTCCAATCTTTATTATCATAATCTGGATGGATATAAGAATCTTTTTTGCCAGAAGCCGTATTGACCCAAGGTGTTGGAGATGTTTGTCCTGTCCATTGTAAACCTCCGTTAAGTCCTCCTCCTTTGGGATATTCTTGTGTTGGGACTTGTAAGGCCGCATGGGGAGCATCATACGCTAAGTATAAAAAAAATGGTTGATTTGGGCGCGAAGATTCATGCTCAACGATCCATTGCTTAGATTTAGCCGTAAAAACGTCAGTCGAATAAGTCAATTCCGTGTCCTCTAAAATCATGTCGTAGCCATTAGTGAAATAGGCCCTTTGAGGAGTAGTGCCATTTTGAGGATAATGTTCGTGTCCTTGTATATGATATAAATAGCCATAAAATTGGTCAAACCCTCTTTTTAAAGGATGCGCCTCTAATGTTTTGGGATCCGGTTCAGAAGCCCCACGCCTACCAGCCAAACCTGCTTTACCAACATGCAAAGTTCTATATCCAGCCCTTTTAAGCATTTCGGGCATGGTCAATCCTTCTTTTAAGGGTGCATCAAACTGATTGTCCCTAACACTGGAATGACCTTGATGTAAACCCTCTAGTAGAGATGCTCTAGCAGGAGCGCAGACAGGAGCTGCGGTGTAGTGATGTGTCATCATAGCTCCCTCATTGGCCAAAGCATCTAGTTGAGGTGTAACCATTTTTCTGTCCCCTGAAATTTGGTTTTGCCAAAATTTCCCTAAATCCCCAAATCCTAAATCGTCTACATAAATGAAGATTATATTGGGGCCACTATTGGTCACTGGTTGGTCCGTGTAATTTTTGTTTCCATGTTGTGCATTCAAAAATAAACTTGTTGTACACAAAAGAAGAAAGAACTTTACTCTCTGATAATTCATATTTGTTTTAATTATTTAATAATGTATTCATACCCTTAACATCCCTATATTTATCTTCCATTAGGTTTTTGTGAATTTTAAAATTTCTTTTTTTCCAATAATCTCCTTCTTCCCATAATGGAGGCATTATATCCTTTTCCCAGTCCTCTAGTTGATATATTAATTTTTTGTGCAGAATGGTATCAACTTTAGACAAATCATTAGATTCCCCTAAATCATTTTTTAAATTATAATGCACACTTCCATGACCTTTTAATCTTATCAACTTGTCATCTCCTATACGTACGGCAGAGTTTCCAATTTTTCTCCAAAATAATTTTTCATGTGGCTCAGTTTGTTTCTCTCCCTTTAAAAAGGGAATTAAATTTACACCGTCTAATCCCCAATTTTCATCCTCATTTATATCAGCAGCGGCAATAGATGTTTTAAAGATATCTAATGATGAACTTAAACCATCATAGGTTTGGTTTCCATTAAGCTTTTCTGGCCAGTGAACAATAAAGGGGACCCTATGTCCGCCTTCAAATTTATTTCCTTTAAATCCTTTCAATGGTCCATTTATGGATTGATTGGTAGTTGCCCCGCCATTATCACTTAAAAAGAAGATTAGAGTATTATTAAGTTGATCGGTAGAGGCCAACTTATTCATTAACTTTCCAATATTTTCATCCAACGACCATGTCATAGCAGCCAATTTTTGACGTGGGTGTCCTTCGTATTTGGCTAAATGCTCTTTTTTTGCATCCATAGGCGTATGAACGGCATTAAAGGCTAAGTACATAAAGAATGGATGCTCTTTGTTTTCCTGTATAAAATTAACTGCCCTATCTCCTAGGACATCTGTTAAATATCCTTCAAATTTTACTTGTTTTCCATTTTGCTGAAGCATAGAGTGGGAATTCACCTTTTTTAACGGGAAATAAGATCTACTTCCTCCTAAAAAACCGTAAAACTCCTCGAAACCACGATTGTTTGGATGGTCATCCTCATTATATCCCAAGTGCCATTTACCTAAAGCAATGGTCTTATAATGATTTTGTTTAAATACATCCGCTATAGTAATTACATCATCGGCCAACCCGATTTCTCCCGACTGTTTTGAGCCCGTTCCATTTGCTTCAAAACCAAACCTTTGTTGGTACTTACCGCTAATTAATCCAGCTCTGGATGGTGCACAAACAGTAGCGGTAACATGTGCATCGGTCAATACCACTCCACTTTTTGCTAATTTGTCTATATTGGGAGTTTCTAGGTCTTTACTCCCCATAAATCCAAAATCTAAATAACCGGCATCATCAATTAGAATAACAATTATATTAGGTTTTTTATGTGGGAGGAGTGGATTTGTTTTTGTCGAATTGCATCCCATGAGCCATACAGAAAAGACCAATAATAGAAAATGAAATTTCATAAATACAATAGTTTTATTTTTAAATTTAAAAAATGGGACAGTCGATAACCTAGGCAGAAATTGAGTATAATGCAAGGATATTTCTATTTATGAGTAAAAGTGAAATTTTTATCTCTGTAAGAATCATTTTTGCGTAATTAAAAGAAACAATTATAGCTATACTTATAGCTATAATTGTTTCTAGACAATTCAGTTCTTTTTACTACTGTAATAATCCCTTTACCATCCTGGGTTTTGTTCCAAGTTAGAATTTAATAAAAGTTCGTCTGAGGGTATTGGGAACAAGTAATAATGATCTGGAAACGCAGGGGGAGTTGGCCAATAGGAAATATATCCCTCTGCAGCATCCCCATCAACGGGTAATCTGTTGTTGTAATCTGCAGCTACAATCCATCTTCCCAATTTCTTTTCAGCCGCATAGTCCATTTTTTTCCAGCGTCTAAGATCTTGCCAACGATAGTCGCCTTCGAACATCAATTCAATGGCGCGTTCTCTTCTTATTTCCCACAAAACAGGATCAATAGAAGAATCTCTTCTTGGATCATCAATAATGGCAGCAATATTTAGTGGCGCAACACCTCCTCGAGCTCTTAAAGGAGATATAGTTTTGTCTGCTACAGATTGGTTAAATTCTCCTAACTCAAATTTAGCTTCAGCATAATTCAACAATACCTCACCCAATCTAAATACTGGAGCATCAGAAATATCGTTATTTTGCCTGCCTGTATTCAACTGATCATAATATTTAAAGGACTTATATCCTGTACGGGTTACATTAAAACCATGACCTTCATTAAAATCTCTAAAATGAGGTGATGTGCCTACAAAAAATCCAGTGTGATTTGAAGATGGCAACTGCTTAGTAGTATTTCCAATAATATTTGGCATTATATCAATAAACTCCCTATGTTTTGGGTCATCATGAAATTCCCATACCCTTTGATTTCCTCCAACGTTTCTTTTGACCCTGAAAGGTGGGACTACAGTAACCAACATTCTTTCGTCGCGATCTCTAAATTCTGTATATGGATCTCGTTCTAACATAGCCCCACTTACAAAATCAGGATTGGCACCCACAGGTGTTCCATCTTTGTATAAGTACATATCGGCAGCTTTCTTTGTTAGATCCCAGTTACCGGCAGAGTTTCTATGTCTAGAAGTTAATGCATGGGTTAATACTTGATCTACATGTTCTCTATAAAGTAAAACATTAGAGTTAGACTTTAAATTATCGCTATTGAAAAGCTCATCATATGTTCCTGTTATAGATTTACCAGTCATAACGGCCTCAGAAGCAGTGGCACTTGCCCTTAAATAGGTTTCTCCTCCTTCCAGATTATGGTATTTTCTCCAAGTACCTTCAAAAAGTGCGAAACGAGACAGGAAGGCATTAACCACATCGGTATCTACACTATTATCGTCACTCCCATCTTTATTTATATTCTCAACAGCATAATTAAGGTCTCTAAGAATATTGGATGCAACTAGATCTCTGGTGTCTCTGGGGGCTTGTAAAAGCTCAGAATCCTCACCTATAAACTCTTCAACCCAAATAACACCGCCATATTTTTGTAAAAGCTTAAAATAAGCAACAGACCTAAAAAATAAAGCTACGCTCTTCCAATGATTTTGTTGTGTTTCAGACAGCGCTGGATTATCAATATTACGTAACATAATATTAGCTCTCCTAATGATACTATAGGGAGCAGTATAGTCTCCGCTGGAAGCAGGAACCGTAATTCTTTGATGTAGCCAATTTTGGCCGTTATTATTGTTGCTGCTCACCAACATGTCGGAATTCCAATCCTGATTAATAAAACCTAAATCAAAAGGATTAAAAATGTTATAGAATCCCCATGCATAAGTTTTGAAGTTGGTATTTGAAGTAAACGTTGTTTCTTCTACTAATTGGTCTAGAGGCAGTCGTTCTAGATCATCTACACAGCTTATGGTAAGCATAACGGCCATTGCCATTATTAACTTATTTATTTTTCTCATGTTATCTTTTTTTAAAATTCTAAATTAACCCCAAATGCAAATTTCTTCTGAAACGGATAATTACCACCAGCACTACCAAATTCAGGATTTAACCCAGGGGGTAAATTATCGCTAATAAAAGGGTTTTCAGCAGACAGCGTAAATCTCAATCTATCTAGAAATATTTTATCAAGAACCTTGGATGACATTGAATACCCTAAAGAAATATTGCTTATGGCGAGGTATGATCCGTCTTGTAAATACTTGGTTTGTGTTCTTCTGCTACTGCCGTAATTGACTCCTCCTAGAGGGTAGTTTCGAGGGTAATAGGCATCTGTATTTTCGGGTGTCCAATAATTCGTTTGATGTGCAAATACATTGCTAAACTCACCTACGTAAGGAAAGTATAATTGACCATTATTATAAAAGTCTCGTTTGCCTACACCATTCATTCTAAAGGAAAAATCGAAATTTTTGTATCTAGCACCACCATGAATTCCAAAGCGAAAGTGTCTGTTGGTGTTTCCTATAACTTTTCTATCACCCGGGCCTGTTTCTGGAACAATATTTCCAGTCGCCTCATCAATGGTATAAAAAGCAGTATTGTTTCCATCAGTAATTACTCCATCACCATCTAAATCAGTGAATTTAGCATCACCAGGATTCGGACTTACGCCTTCTATGGAAACAACGCCATCTTTCAAGGTACCATTTCTTAAATCCGCATTTAAGGAACCTTCCACAAAATCGTCCACGGTATAAAATCCGTCAGATACATAGCCCCATAATTCCCCAATGGTCTGCCCTTCGTAAAAACTACTCAGTAAGCCAACTTTATTATCGTCATATTTAACAATTTTGGCATCATTATCATTTATATTAAAACCTAGATTATAGGTGAAGTCCTTCCCTATACGATCTCTCCAAGTCATTTGAAACTCCCACCCCTTAGTTTCAGAAGTCGCAGTGTTCTGTTGTGGAGCATTGGTTCCTAATATACCGGGTAAATCCGCACCAGGCGCTAAAATGTCAAATACGGTTCTAGTATAAATATCTAAGGTCGTATTTAATTTATTGGAAAAAAAGTTAACATTGGCACCATAATTAAGAGTTCTTACTCGCTCCCAGGTAAAACTGGAACTTACCAGGCCGGGGGTACTTAATGTGGTGTAACGTATAGAGGAGTTAGGGTTGACCCAAGCAGCATCGTATGCCGAAAGTGTTGGGAGGTATGGATAAAGTCCAATGTTCTGGTTTCCTATATCCCCCCAAGAACCCCTAAACTTCAAAAATGAAACAACATCCTTCACAGGCTCAAAAAAGGATTCTCTTGACAAGGTCCATGCGCTAGAAAAAGATGGAAAAAAACCTATCCTCTCTGCGGAAGGGAATCTTGAGGAACCATCATATCTACCACTCGCCTCTAAAAAGTATTTTTGCTTAAAGTTATAGCCAATCCTACCGAAAGCACCTTGAACGGCCCATTCACCAAAGCTATCACCATTAGTCGGGTTTTCTGTACCTAGTCCTAGGGTGGGTAGCTCTGGGCTAATTAGATTATCTATGCCGGCAGAAAATGATTCAGAATGGTTGGTTTCATCATTCATTCCCACTAGTATTGAAAAATGATGATCCTCTAAACTTTGCTGATAATTTGCATATAGATTTAGAGCTTTAAATACGATATCAGAGTTAGATCTATTATAACTTGTAGGGGGGATTGGGTCTGGCTCAAATCTAAATGGACTATAAAATAGTACGCCGTTATTAGAGCTTCTAGAATTACCAACACTATTTTGGTATGTATATTCTCCTGTTATAGTTAAATTATTGATGGGCTTATACTCTAATTTTCCGGTCAAACGAATATTTCTATTTTCCACTTTACCAGGAGTTCTATGCCTAGCAAGATTTTCAGGTGTGCCAAATGGAACAGTAGATCCATCCTCTAAAGTGAAATCTCCAGAGCCAGAGAAGGTTCTCAACTGTACAGCATCTAAATAGCTTGCTACCGGATTTAAAGTAGTACTTGCCCTGTAATTTGTACTTAAACTTGCGGTAAGATTGTTAGATAATTCTGATTGAAGAAATGCGTTAAGATTGTATCGGTTAAAACTATCATTACTTGATGCCATGATGCCATCTTCATCATAATAACCTAGGGATACACGGTAGGTAGATTTTTCAGCACCGCCACTGAATGCTAAATTATGAATTTGGGTATAGCCGGTGTCGTCAAGAAAATCGCCTACAATATCATTTTTTCTTAAGGGGTAAAACTGCCCATTCTCATCGGTAAATACACCATCTTTGGTCGGAATACTAGAAGGGTCTTGGTTGTACTGATTTATTAAATCAATCCATATTCCAGTGTCTTGCCCAGAAAAGTAATTGTCTACACCAGTATCTTTAAGTGTTTGAACAAATTGTAATGGAGAAGCTGGCTCAATTAGTTCTAAAGGAGAACTAACGCTCATACTTGAGGAATATGTTAGTTTTGGGGTGTTTCCTTTTTTACTTTTTTTAGTGGTGATTAAAATCACTCCAAATGCAGCGCGACCACCATATATCGCAGATGCTGAAGCGTCTTTAAGAACAGAAACACTAGCAATATCATCTGGGTTGATATCTCCTATATTTACCGGGACATTATCCATTAAAATTAATGGCTGGCCTCCATTAAGCGATTGAAAACCTCTAATGTTAATGGATGCACCTTCTGCACCAGGTCTACCGGACCCAACATTTATTTGCAATCCAGGGATCGCTCCTTGAAGAGCAGTTACTGAATTGGAAATTGGTCTATCTGCAATGACGTCTTCAAAATTCACGGTAGAAGTAGCACCGGAAACATTTTCTTTCTTTTGGGTACCATACCCTACAACTACAACTTCTGATAATTCTGATGCATTTTCTTCTAATCTTACGATTATATTCGTCTTATTGCCAACAACAATTTCTTGTGTTAAGAATGCAATATAGGACACAACCAACGTGGCATTCTTATCTTTAACCGTTAAGGTAAATTTTCCGTCAAAATCAGACTGTATCCCATTAGTTGTTCCTTTTTCCAAAATATTCGTCCCAGGTAGCGGTTGACCATTTGAATCATATATTGTTCCCGTTACTTTTATGCCTTGGGTTGCTATTGAATTGTTAATTGAACTATTATCTAAGGTTAGCTTTAACCCTATAGGTTCTTTTTTAGGTTTTAGAATAATTTGATTATCCATAATCCTAAAGCGAACATTCGACTCTTTAAAAAGCTTTTCCAAAACAGATGATAACTGTTCTTTAGTAACTTTTATAGAAGTAGTTTTACGATAGTCAACCTCACTATCTTTATAAATAAACTTGTAATCGGTAAGGGATTCAATTTTGTTAAATACCTGTTCTAGGCTTACATTCTCAAGAGTCAAAGTGATTTTCGTTTTTTGTCCATACGAATCATTGGCTTGAAGTTGAAATAACGAAACAATTAAAATGAGTGTGGTTAGTTTCATTTTTAAGTCAAATTTAAATAGAAAAGCAGCAGGTCGCTTCCTTAAATTATGTGGTATTTTCATATTTTTGTTATGCATTTTGGTGATTAATTAATTTTAGTCACATGTTTTGATTCGGGAGGTGTTGCAACCACCTTCCGATTCTTTGTATTTTAGAATACAGCGACTTTTTTGATTTGATATGTTTAATAGTTTATTTCATTGGCAAGTCTTGTTTTTAAAGGTTAGTTAATTATTACTGTATTGTCTTTAATGGCGTAATCTATTGGGTGAATCTCATTAATATAACTGAACACTTGGTCTATCGTTTCAATGTCAAAACTGGCAGATATAATATCTTTACCTAGATCCTCATTATTATTTTGAATAGTAACATTATATTTCCTTTCCAATTTTTTTATAATATCATTAAAGGGGACGTGCCTAAAAATAATTCGACCATTGATCCAGGCGGTATGCATCTCTATATCGGCTTCTTCAATAGCAATAATTTGTTTATTTTTATCCCAAGAAGCCTTATAACCTGGCTCCAAAAGCGTAGAAGTTTCTGGTTTGTATGTTGCGTTTTGGTCATATATACTTATAGACCCTTCAACAAGAACCGTATTGATAACACGGTCTTCGAGATAGGAAGACAGATTAAACCGTGTTCCTAATACTCTTATGTTAATATCATTTGCGTTAACAACGAATGGATGTGCCGTATCTTTTTTTACATCAAAATATGCTTCTCCATTCAAAAACACTTCTCTGTTTTTTCCTTTCCCAAATTTAACGGGGTATTTTAAAGATGTACCCGCATTAAGATCCACCTTGGTACCATCGGATAAAATCACTTGAAAACACTTTCCGTAAGGTACAGTTAAGGTATTGTAAGCTATTGTTTCTTCACTTATTTGATTAGTATAAACCAATTGGCTCCCACTTTGTGATCCTATCACATTACCATTGGGATCAATTATATTGAAAGATGTATCTAAATTTATGATTTCAAGACTGCCATCCTCCAATTGAAGTGTGATATTTTCTGAAGAGGATAGTATCTCGGAGTGTCTTGACAAATAAAAATTTTGGTAGAAAAAGACGAAGCCAAAAAACAAAACAACAACGGCGGCGTATTTTATTACTTTTGATGTCGGCTTTAATATTCTTAATCTACCTTTTAAGTTTTTGGCGGTACCGTCTATAGGTCGTTGAAATTGCGAAACTACTGTGGCCCAAGCAGCATCAACATTTAAACTATCTATAAAACCAATACGTTGCGATTTTTTATAAAAAAGTAAATAGTCAATGAATATTTTCTGGTTCTCTGGAGCTTCATTTAACCATTTTTTCAAATCGTTGAATTGATTCTTATTAATTTCATTAGCTGCGTAAGCTGAAATTAATTTTACAATATGATTGCTGATTTTATCCATATTCACTCCCTTTTATATTATATATATACAAAGGATTAAAAATGGGTGAAAAGAAATTAAGTTTTTTTTAAACTAAAAGCAACATTATGATAACATCAAGTGAACCTCGAAGTTGTTTCAATGCTCTAGAATAGTGGGTTTTTACTGTATTTACTGAAACTCCTAAATATTCGGCGGTTTCTTTATATTTCATATTTTGCAATACAATGGCTTTAAATACTTCTTTGCTTTTTTCAGGAAGCGCTTCGATTTCTTTGTACAATTTCATTTTGTTTTCTTCAAAACTACTGGTATCCAAGTTATCTTCTTCCATAAGAACACTAACGTGATGGTCAATTTCTTCAAATTGATACTTTAGTCGCCTTTTCATAAGTTGAAACGTATTGTTCTTAATTGCTTTAAAAAGATACGGGGCCATAGCGCCTTCAAATTTCATATATATTTTTTCGTCCCAAAGCTTTACGAATAGTTCTTGGACAACATCTTCAGCTATTTGAAAAGAGTCACAGTACTTCAGGGAATAAACACATAAAGGCATATAATAGAGATTAAAAATTTCCTTAAAAGCGGTGTCATCACCACCTTTAAGTTTTTCCAATAACATTAAATCTCTTGAAGACATAAATCAAATTAAATATGAGGAGGGGTTTTAAGATTAACTTTTGCTAATATAAATTAATTTAACGGACTAGTACTTTCTTTTGTGTTAGTAGTTAAGTAAGGTGCTTTTTATAAAACATCCTAAAAACACTTTTTTCTTGTTGATAAATCAATATAGCCCTACTGTATAAGGCATATAATCAAGTTGAAACGTAGTCATTTTAAAAATAATTAAGAAGGCAACTTACTTCGATCTTGATAATACATTCTTAACCTCATTCAATTCAAATAGGTTTTCATTGGTAGTAGCTTGAATAAAATTTTACAACAAATTCAAATTTTATTATTGAAACTATATGACGCACTTTATTCAGATAAGGGAGAGTTTACATCAGCCCTAATTAAGATGGAGCCTAAAGGAAAAGCCAGAAATCATTCAGGTGTTTGAGGTATTCGGAGTTGAAGATGTTTACAGGTTAAAAATTGTAAGTATATGTAAAAAAATATAATAAATTCTGTATACACCGTCATTTAGGGAGGCAATAATTAATAAAAGAAACCTCTTCGAAATCTACCTATATTTTTTAGTATCTAGTTTTACGGTACACTTACCTATTTCTATTGGTACTATTATTTTCCCTGAGTAGTACGCCAAATTTTGACAATTTTCCCGTGACAATTTCTATATTAAGAGAATGCAGTTATCGTAATTTTTCGGCTATTAGCAACCAGACTAGAATCGCAACCCAAATATCCGTATCTTTAATAGAAGGTGGATTGGAACCATACTTTGTCCCTTACACACAAATCTGTTCCCTAAAACACCAGTTGCATCCCCATAGAATCTAAAAAACAACGGTCGTTTGTTCCCTGCTGGCTGCTTAAATAAAATAATATTATGAAATCATACAATGTCACCCAAAAACTTATAAACTCCCATTTGGTCGTTGGAGAAATGACCCCTGGGTCTGAAATAGGGATAAAAATAGATCAGGCTTTGTTACAGGATGCAACGGGAACTTTGGTTCAGCTAGAGCTAGAGGCAATGGGGCTTAAAAAAGCCAAAACGGAGGTTGCCGTTCAATATGTAGACCATAACCTGTTGCAGACCGATTTTAAAAATGCCGATGACCATTTATTCCTTTTGTCGGCTGCACAGCGTTTTGGCCTATGGTATAGTAGACCCGGTAACGGAGTAAGCCATCCAGTGCATATGGAACGTTTCGGTAAACCGGGAAAAACGCTGGTAGGATCGGACAGTCATAGCTGTGCGGCGGGATCTCTGGGAATGCTCGCCATTGGTACAGGGGGATTGGATGTTGCCCTTGCCATTGCAGGAGAACCCTATTTTGTAAAAATGCCCAAGGTAATGGGGGTTAAATTAACAGGAAAACTTCCGGACTGGGTAAGTGCTAAAGATATTATTCTGGAGATGCTCCGTAGACATGACGTTAAAGGCGGGGTCGGAAAAATTTTGGAATATTATGGAGACGGATTAAAAAGCCTAAGCGCAATGGACCGTCACGTTATTGCCAATATGGGAGCCGAATTAGGGGCAACCACGACGGTGTTTCCCAGCGATCAGGAGACCAAACGCTTTTTAAGATCTCAGGGCAGAGAAGAAGATTGGACAGAACTCCTGGCCGATGAAGGTTGTGAATATGATTTACATGAAGAAATAAGGCTAGACGAGTTGGTTCCACTTATTGCCCAACCTACAAGTCCCGGCAATGTGGTTGCCGTTAGCGAAGTTGCAGGAAAACCCATCGGCCAAGTCGTCATCGGATCTTCCGCAAACCCGGGCTTGCGCGATTTTTGGATGGCCGGAGCCATTGTAAAGGACAAAACCATTAACGGCGAGGTGTCTTTTGATATCAACCCGACCTCTAGACAGGTCATCATGAATATGATCGATAACCGTGCCTTTGCCAACTTAATCAAAGCAGGAGCCAGATTCCACCAATCAGGCTGTATGGGGTGTATCGGGATGGGCCAGGCCCCAGCCTCGGACACCATTAGTCTAAGGACCATGCCACGAAACTTCCCGAGCAGGTCGGGGACGGAAGACGACCAAGTGTACCTGTGCAGCCCAGAAACGGCGGCGGCCTCTGCCTTAACCGGAAAGATTACCGACCCTAGGGATCTTGAGGAATTATTCGAAATGTCCTATCCCCAATATGAAAGCCCGGAAATGGAAATTATCAATACAGAACTGTTGGTAGCCCCGCCCGAGGATGGTTCAAAAATTGAATTGAAGAAAGGACCCAATATTAAAGCATTGCCCCATATTAATCCGCTGCTGGACAAGTATGAGGTGCCCGTTCTCCTAAAAACGGGAGACAACGTCTCCACCGATGAGATTTTGAAGGCCGGGGCCGAAGTATTGCCTTTTAGAAGCAATCTTCCAGAAATCAGCAAATATACCTTTACGGTGATAGATGATTCCTTTTATGATAGGGCCATGGAATCAAAATCCTTGTATGGCGGACACATTGTAGTCGCCAAGGAGAATTACGCCCAAGGATCGAGCAGAGAACACGCAGCATTGGCACCCAAATATCTTGGACAGGTCGCTGTGATAGCCGTTTCCTATGCCCGGATAGCGTGGCAAAATCTTGTAAATTTCGGGATACTGCCCCTCGAATTTATGACTATCGCAGATTATGACAAAATAGGGCAGGGAGACACCGTGAGCTTTAAAAATTTAAGGAACGATATTAAAAACCGAAATCCTATTAAAGTCAGAGTCAGTAAGGATTCGGGTAAAAAACTTGAGTTTGATACCAAACATACCCTAAGCGATCGTCAGATAAATATGCTGCTTCAAGGGGGGATTATTAATGAGTTCAAGGACAAACTAAATACATAGAAAACTATTCTCAGCCCTGACCTATCCTTTAATCATCAATCGAAATCTATGTCATTAAATAAAATTTATTCTATTGTGATAAAATGTGTCTAACGGAATTACCGCTCATTTCATTATTCAAGGTTTATAGTCTGTCGTACAAGAGAATAGGGGCGTTTGATAAAAACCACACCCAAAGAATTGCGAAATAATCGTTACATTTAATATGTGAATGAATGTCTTTTGAGCACTTTCTTTGCATTGCCTACTTTCATCCGACACAGTTGGTACACGCAGACTGGCTCATCTAATGATCTCCAATAAAAATCCGAAAATCCAATACTATGGAACTACTGCATAAATTTTTAGAGTTTGAGCTTTTGAGCATCGGAAAATATAATTTGAAAGTTATTGGTTTGGTCATAGCATTTTTAATAATAATGATAACTAGGATTATTTTATGGGCTATCAAGAAATCTATGTTTCGCAAAAGAAACTTAGAACGATACAATGAAGGAAATACCTATTCTTTGTACCAAATTATAAAATACACACTGTGGGTAATTGCTGTTGGCTTTATTTTAGAAACTTTTGGGGTTAAAGTAACCTTGTTAATTGCCGGATCCGCTGCCTTGCTGGTAGGGATAGGCCTTGGATTACAGCAAACATTCAACGATATAATCTCTGGAATCATTTTGCTCTCCGAAAGATCAATCAGAATTTCAGATGTGCTTCAAATCGATGGCGATATTGTGAAGATACAGGAGATTGGCTTGCGTACTTCTAAAGGACTAAATACGGACGACATTTCAATTATTATTCCCAACTCTTTAATTACTACCAATAAAGTAATTAATTGGAGTCATCAAACAAATCTAAATCGTTTTAGAATAGATGTAGGAGTCAGCTATGGAAGCGATGTAGAATTCGTTATTAAAATCCTCGAAGAAAGTGCTAGAGAACATCCAGAGGTGAATGATGAAAAAACTGTAGAAGCAAGGCTTAAGAATTTTGGAAACTCATCCTTAGATTTCCAAATCCTTTTTTATAGTAGCACCATTTTCGGTTCAGACAGAATGAAAAGTGATATTCGCAGAATTATAAACTTAAAGTTTCAACAAAACAATATCACCATACCATTCCCTCAAATGGATGTACATATAAAATCTAGTCCAAAAGAAGATTAATGGCGAGTTTTCCTCTATTGGCTTTGTTTGGTTTTGACAGACAGTACATTAATCCGTAGGGTAATAATTTGGGCGTTCCCTCCTTCGTCGGGCGGGCCCTTGTCTATATCCCTTGTTTCACTGCGGGGATGCCGCCGCGGTCCCTAACGCAAAAAAATATCTGGGCCAACAGTAAAAGCGTTCCAAAATGTGTTTTTTAAAAGATAACTCAAAAGGGTTCAACAATTTTACCTAAATAAAAATAAAAGGCGCCATGTTTGGATAAACTCCTTATAGGCTTCACCTAAGGCCGCTTATAAGGGTGACATTGGTAACGCCCTGTTGAGGTTTTTGCAGTTTATTCCTGTTGAGGTGGCAAGGGCGTTTACTGAACAACAAACATCTTGCCTCTTTGAGGGGTCGTATTTCGGAGGTCCTTGCGTAGTGCAACGGATACTTATCTTGGATATAGAAGGCTTATTTTAAAATGTGGTTTCTATGAAGTATTCCCCAATTCATCGCTTCATTAATTAAATTCTCTAGGGTTCTTCCGTGTGGTGTAAGCTCATACTCTACGGTAATCGGTTTGGTCTCCTTAACCGTTCTTGTAATCAATTCGTTTAATTCCAATTCCTGCAAATCTTTTGATAATTTTTTTGGGGCAATACCTTCTACAGCTCTTTTTAATTCCATAAAACGCATAGTTCCGTTTAATAATAAGGTTCCTATGATTTTAATTTTCCATTTTCCGCCCAATAATTCCATGGTATCACCAATAGCCCTTATTTGTCCTTTGCATTGTGGTGATAATTCTATTTTCTGTTTCATCTGTTGTACTGTTTAATAATGGTTTCCTTTAGGAAACTAGTTTCCTAAAGGAAAATAATACCTCAAAGATAGCAACAAGGGCATACTTTTGTAGCATTGATTTATACTTTCTAAAATTAAAAATATGAATAACAAAAAATTTTTAACCATTCACAGTGCAGTGTATGCTTTATTTGCAATTGGGTTATTTGTGATTCCAAGTATTTTATGGCCTTATTATGGATTACAATTAAACGATAAGTATGCCGTTTTTTTATCGCAACATACTAGTATCTTTTTAGGTGGAATTGCCATTATTGGTTTTATGTTAAAAAATGTAGAGGACAAAAGTGACGTTGCCAAGCAGTTAATGATGAGTTTATTGTTGACCAATATCCTTGGAGTGATAGTAACCTTGTATGCTTGTTTTACCGGTATCTTTTACGGATTAGGATGGTCAGATCCCGCCTTTTTCATTTTCCTATCGATTTTGAGTTTTCTGCAATGGAAGCGCAATTAATTGAAGGAAGTTTAATTTAAAAAGTAAATATTATGCCAGTAATCATGTATGAGGTTTTCCCCACAATGGTCCATTTGGCGATGAATTAAAAAATCAATTAAGTGAGTTGGCAGCATCTATCAATCGGGAACCCGGTTTAATTTAGAAGCTGTGGACAGAAAATCAAGGAGAAAAAACGGGCGGTGGCGTGTATTTATTTGATACAAGAGAAAGTGCCCCTAAATTTTTGGCAATGCATTCTGCGCGTCTTACAAATTTTGGATATACAAATATTAAAGGTCAAATTTCTGAGGTCAACCAAGGGCTAAGTGAACTTAATAATGGTCCAATAAAATAATCGCACAAGCAACGATTGGGCTGTGTAATAAATAATAACGGAAAATATGAATAGTCAAAAAGATAATAATCCACTTTTATGCGATGTAACAACAGGAATGTGTGAAATGCCGATAGGCACTAGAGAAGCGAATCAAGAGGGAATTTTGGCCGAAGAAAAACCTATTAAAATTTTATATTACACAGATCCTATTTGTTCTTCTTGTTGGGGAGTTGAGCCGCAACTTCATAAGCTTAAATTAGAATACGGGCATCTATTAACCATAGATTACAGAATGGGGGGCTTATTGCCCGACTGGAGTTACAACAGTGGTGGAATAAGTTCACCTAAAGATGTTGCTGGTCATTGGGATGAGGTAAGCTTGCATTACGATATGCCCATTGATGGCGATTTGTGGTTAGAAGACCCCATGTCATCATCCTATCCGCCATCAATTGCATTTAAGGCGGCACAACTGCAAGCCCCTAAAAAAGCAATTCTTTTTCTTAGGCAAATGAGGGAGTTAATGTTCCTGTCAAAAAAGAACATGACCAAGTGGGAGAATATTCTATTGGCAACAAAAGATAGCGGTTTAGATACCGAACGCCTGTTAAGCGATTATAAAGGTAAGGCTGTAGCTCTTTTTAATGAAGATTTACAATTGGCTAAAAAAAATGGGGTAAGGGGGTTTCCTACCTTTATATTTAGCAATAAGGAAGGAGCATCAGAATTCATATACGGAACAAGACCGTATGATGTTTTTGAAAGTAAGGTTTTAGAACTTGTTCCAACAGCTGAAAAGAAGGCTTATGATACTTCAGTAGATTATTTGTTCGAAAAGTTTAATTCCTTAACGCTAAGGGAGTTCTCCGAGCTATCTGGTTTGGGTAGACAAAAAAGTAAAAACCTTTTAGAGCGGTTGTCCGAGCGTAAATGGCTTTCTAAAATACAGTCTAAAAACGGAGACCTTTTCTTTAAAAGCGAAAATTGAATATAATTTTTGCTAACTGTCACAAATAAAATAAGTTGCAGGTTTATATGCGATGAAATTCCAAAGAAAACTGGGAACTTTAAACTTGCAACTACCTTTGGTTAGATCAAGAAATGAGCAATTATTTAAATAAAGTATACCAGTCGTAAAAAGAAATTATAGTTACTCCTTTTTCCTAGTTGGAAAAATCAACAATTGTGTCTGTTGCTATTAATTCATATGTTTCCAAGTTTTTAGCAGCTGTGTTACTTGCTAGAAAAAAGACTAAAACGGTAAAGATTATTTTGTTATTTTTCATCTTTAATCGTTTTCTAATTGTATTAGTCTTATTAATGTTTTTTGCCAGTTTTTTGACTGCCCAGTCTTTAATTACGGCCCTTGTACTCCTCAAAATAGCAATAGAATATTTTGGTATCATTGCCTCAATCCATAAAAGATAGCCTACTAGGGGCAATGGTGGCGAGTTACGAAGGGGAAAACCCTACCTTAATTTTAGAAAGCATTGAAAAGTTTATGTATACTACATGAAAGGCTATTTAAACCAAAGGCATTGTACTTTTAGCTTGTTAAAAAAGAAAATAAGTAGGGCGTGCCACCTAAGAACCTATTTCGTTTGTGCTTAGAGGAACAAGGGAAGAATGCCGAAGGAAAACGACATTCCAATTTAACCCAATTGCGTATTTTCCAATTCATACATTGAACCATTGCTAATTATTTGTGTTGAATCCGCGTTAGGGATCGCAGCGGCATCCCCGCAGCAAGGCAAGGGATATAGCGAAGAGCCCGCCCGACGAAGGAGGGAACGCCCAAAGTTACAGGCCATTCCATGAATGTCAGGATAGTTAGCTACCATGCTAGGGGCGTATTCATGCCAATCCGTTATCCATAAAAGCACGGTAGTCAACAGTACCTCCCCCGCTAAATCGCGGGACTACAGTTCAATATGACTTTTGGATGAATATTGAAGAAATGCATTTTTTGTTACATTATAGAAGGTGAGCGCAGCTAAAAACCGCTTTTTAGATCTCGGTGTCGAAAATACATCCCCCTTGTTCGTTTTCTTTGGAAAAGCGAAACAAACCGTCTTAGAAGGTTAACGAAATCCGTTAAAAAACCACTAAAAACCACTAAAAACCACTTGAGCTAAAATGAAAGGAAAACGAGAAGTTTTAGGCATGAAGCACTGTCCTTAAAAAGTAAAAATCCAATGATAAGATAAAACACTAAATCGCAAGGTATGGAGACCATGTAAAGGTAGCCATATGATAGTGTTGTATTTTATCAGAACACCAATAATGCTAACAACGATTTTGAGTTACTTGCGCAGCCTGAACGGGTCACTGAACAAATAAGACATGAGGCAGTATTTTCTTTTTATGGGTTTCTTTAGTTTGGTTGTTGTAGCTTTAAGTTATAAAGCAAGTAGGAGTATTAAAAGTGTTGTGATATAGTTTTTTATGAAAAATTTATCGGAGAGAATTCGACGATTTACATGGAGCTTTCAAAATTATACATTAGTCGATTATATTGCCTGTTCTTTACATGACAAAGGTCAAGACGGGGCGCTTAAAGATGGTCGGGATCCATGAAGCCAACAACAAGTTGGTATAGAAACCCAGGGGCGGTACCGCAATAAAAATGATGTATTTTTCTTTGGAGATGTCGCTATTGTAGAAGAGTATTACAAAAATTTATAATGGAATTTTTCGATTGAGTAGCTAGGGCGCGGAGTAATGGAGGCGCTTATTGTTTGGGCGTTGCCAAGGGAAGCGGTTGAAATAACCAGCAGTACGATGTAAATAGGGCTTTATACTTTACATAAGCGATAAGAATTGTTTTTTTGGAAAAGCAGATTACCAACTTCTTAACAAATATAGGGGTAGTGCTAAATTCTATGTCGGTAATAAGTTTTATAACAAAGACAAGAATACTCTGGGCAAACACGAAGTTTACGGAAAGTGGTTGCCGGGTTGCGGGGCTTTGTCAAGTCAGTTTAAAAAATTCAACCCAGCGAAGATACCAACAATGTAAGGGGAGTCTAAAATATGCCTATACCGTAGACGGCTTGTCATCTGTGGCCCATATAGGATATAGTAGAACAAGGAGCTAACTTTTAGGAGTAAGGAGGTTTTAGAGGAAGTTGATAAGTCTAATTACTTTATCATTTTTAAGACCAAATTACCTCGCAATCGTATTTTATGAATACATGAAATGAGGGTTTTTAATAAATTGAAAATCAGTTAATAATGTAAAAAATAAAATAGGTTATAACTTTTGGTTATCCAAGGAAAATGTGTCGTATTCATCCATCGAAAACGGCCTGTTGTTCTCCAAGGCATATTGAAACCTAGAAAGCAAACAAAGGTCATGGAATAGGGGGATGTCGACAGAATTTTGGAGTGTGAATTAGCAAGCTGCTTTCTAAAATATCACCCCAAATATCATCAATCTAGACATCCATGATTATATGCCTCGTCCCTTTTCCGTATCAAAATCCCTAGCCGTTAGCCCATAATTTTATAGCAGGATTCGCCCAAATATCGAAAACGAATTTATTCAGGGGAATAAGGAGTACTTAGAGCATATAAAAGAAAATGATTTTTCCTGCTGCGCGCAGCACAATTTTTATGAGGAATTGATTATCCCAAACGCTGAACTAAATGCCGCACATTAATTGAATGTAAGTCTAGGTACCTTACTGAAGATCAAGCCCAAAAAATATCATTTAACGATAACACAACAGGGGTGGGGGTATGCATATGCCACGGCAAGAAATGGAAAGCTTTAAGGTTTCCAATCCATACCGTTTAGATATTCTGGGAATACATGGAAATGATAATAGAGTATTACTTTCTCATTTTTTTTAGAGGCTTTTTCAAGTTTGGTCATTAACCAGTTCATCTGTTCTTTTCCAAGGGCCCCATTCCATTTAGGGGAACTTAATTTATTCGTAATAGGTGGTTACAAAATCACCTAAATGTATCGTATAAGTCAGATCCAAGGTGTTAAAATGTGCTGTACAATGCTCTAGTTTTTCTTTTGATTTAGAATATTTTCGTGCCCCTGTGCCCTTTATACTACAATATTGGCAATCAGCAATGATCCCTATTGAAAACTGAGGCTTGTCTTTTTGGAACATTTTGTCTTGATTTTGTTGACCATAATTGGTGAAAAAAGTTAACAGAGCAATTAATAGTACCACTAGGAGTTTCCGTATTTCCATTTGGTCCTTTATTTGATTATTTTTCAATTTTAAAACTGGCACTAACAGGATAATGATCGCACAAATACCAATTGTCCTTGTAGCGTCACTAGGGAGGGCGCTTGACTTTTGAGCCATTGTTGCACTTTTATTCTTCTATCTTGATCTTTACCCCAATCATATCCGTTCCAAATATTGTAGGGGATGATTTTTAAATCATGAAATTTATGTTGTCTAGATACTGCTAGGGCTCAAGAGCGATAAGGTTCGCAATAATATCAGTTCTTATAGAATTCTTCATTTTTTTGATTAATCCGGTTTTTAGATATTTCAAAATCTATGAAAATTTATTGGAATACGACCTTCGTACTGGTATGATACAAATGCCTTTTTATTCGATGCGCCCTACTGTTCTGGCTTCTTTCGTTAGTTGTTTGTCAAATTGTATGATAAGTTCGTTAAGTTTGCTGACTACTTCCGGATACCGGTGGGCTACATTCTCTTGTTCTCCTAGATCATTTTTCAGGTCGTACAATGAAACAGGGAAGTTTTTATTGCTGTCATATCCGATACTTTTGGCAATGTGCAATTTCCATTTTCCCAAGCGTACTGCTTCTACCGAACCATTGGTGGCGTAATAATACAATGGATATTCTTGAAGTTCAGATGTGGGGTTTTTGAGGAAATGTTTAAGGTTTCTACCATCTATAGAGCTACCAAGGGGTAGTTTTCCGCCTGTTATTGCTGCCAAGGTAGGCATCAGATCCATGGTGGTAACCAGTTCATTTGAAACTACTTTTGATGGAATTTGGGATGGCCAAGTAATTATTCCGGGCACCCTTTGTCCTCCTTCCCAGGTTTGGGTCTTCCAGCCACGAAGGGGTAGGGCAGCTCCTCGATTGACAGCCCGATGAGGGCCATTATCAGAGGTAAAGACAATTATAGTGTTCTCAAAGAGGCCCTCTTCTTTTAAAAAGGAAACTATTCTGCCCACGTTCCAGTCCAGTTCAGAAATTACATCCCCATAAAGTCCGTAGGACGTTTTGCCTTCAAATTCTTCGGAAACATGCAATGGGATATGAGGCATAATGTGCGCTAGGTAGACAAAGAAAGGGGCATCCTTATGGTCTTTTATATACTTAATAGTGGCATCCGTAAATCGTTTTGTCAGGAATCGTTGGTCTGGTCCCGATTCAATTTGTTTTTCATTTTCAAACAACGGTAGCGGTGGGGATTGGAAGTTAATCTCTCGGTATAAAAAAGAGTCCATGTCGTTGGAATAAGGAACGCCAAAGAAATAATCGAAACCCTGGTTATTGGGCATAAACTCGGGTTGGTGGCCTAAATGCCATTTGCCCACACAGGCTGTTTGATATCCCACATCTTTTAACATTTCGGCCATAGTATATTCATTTGGCGATAGACCAGTATCGGAGAATGGACGTAGTACGGACTCATGAAGTCCCACTCGTTTGGGGTAGCTTCCTGTGAGTAGTGCGGCACGAGAAGGGGTGCATACCGTGGCCGGAACATAAAAATCAGTAAAACGAACGCCCTGTGAAGCCAATTCATCAATATGAGGTGTCCGATAGGCCGTAGCGCCATAACAGCTCAGATCGGCATATCCCTGGTCGTCCGTAAAAATTACAATGATATTGGGCTTGGTAGTTTTTGTGTCCTTTTCTTCTTTATCTGATTTGCCTCGACACGAAAATAAAAGTAGACCAACTATCAATGATATTGAAAAATTTCTATTCATAGGTGTAACATATTAACAGCACTATAAGCACATTTGAGAACAATATAAAAAGAAAAGAGCGATTAATACCACCTTGGTTACATGGAGATTCTATTAAATCGCAAATTAATCAACCTAACTCAGCTGTCTTGCAATTCCATATGTATGAAGACGTACACTTAGGGTTTGGGTAAGGGTTAGGAAATGCTTTTTGGGGTATAGGACACATTTAAAATTTTGTAGTATTAGTTGGATAGCTAAAAAGAGGTGTGTTTTTTAATATCGATTAACAACACGTATCCCCGCCAATTTAATTACGGAGAAATCGATCTTATCGCTGATAAGCACTGTATTTGGAGCAGGAGAATTGAGGAGAGGTTTAAATTTTTTTTTGGTCTTAGCAGTGTTTTTTAAAAAAAAGAGGGGATAAAAAAAGGTTCTGATTTTTAGTAATATCAATATATTTTAGGGATCAATCTTAATAAATACGCACAAGTCACCTCTTATATTAACTTGGCCTGATACTCGGTAGGAGAAACCCCGGTAATCCCCTTAAATTGTTTGTAGAAATAGGAAGGGCTATTATACCCGCTTAAGTAAGCAGATTCCGTGATAGGAATATTATCCTGCGATATTAGTTTACAGGCATGTCCAATACGGACTTCGTTTAAAAAGGAAGAAAAGGTCTTTTTAGTTCTTTTTTTAAAATAACGACAAAATGAGGTTTTGTTCATGCCGATTAAGGAGGCGGCCGTTGTCAATTGGATGTCTTCGGTGAAATTATCCATAATATATTCAAAAACCTTGTTGATTTTATTGTCGCTGTCAGTGATGGTATCTACAAATAAAGGACTCGCCAATAACTGGTAGTTTATAGATTTTGCGGCATAATTTAAAATGTCAATAAACTTTATTAAGCGATCCATTCCTTCAAGTTTTAATAAAGAAGTTATTTTTTTTGCTAAAACTTTTCGGTCATTGTCCACAAAAACAATCCCCCTTTCAGCTCTTTTGAAAAGAGATTTAATGTGTTTGGACTCTGGTAGCGACATAAAGTTGATGCCTAAAAAATCCTCTGGAAATTGTATGACAATGGATACACATTTTTTTTGTTGCGGCAATTGGTCTTCAAAAAAGTTGCTTTTCCAAACATGGGGCAAATGAGCCCCGACCAAGACGACTTCTCCTTCAGAAAAGGCGTCTATGGAATCTCCTATGTATCTTCCTCCTTGGCCATGTTCAATATAAACTAACTCTATCATATCATGGAAATGCCAATGGTCATCAAAATACTCCCTTACATCTTTTCTAATATGGAAGGCCTGTTCAATGGGGTAATTGAGTTTGTGGAAATTTGCTTTCATGGTTTCAAAATGGTCAGTTTATGCAAATATAGAGAATGTATTTGTTAATATAATAAAACTCCCACCCGTTGGATGCCAGTAAATTGCGAGATCATAAATAACAACCAAAATTTAATTGAATACCTATGAAGAAAATTATTGAATTTTTTATGGTACCGCTCCTATTGTTGGTGTGGTACTCGGGAAATGCACAAAATAGTACCGTCAAGGGAATAATATTATCGTCAGGTGACGACATGCCCTTACCAGGGGTTAGTATTGTTATAAAAGGCACTTCAAAAGGTGTGGTGTCCGATTTTGACGGGAAATTCTCTATTGACGCCAGTTCAAGTGATGTACTTGTTTTTAGCTATCTTGGCTTTAGCACCAAGGAGATAGCGGTGAAGAACCAAAAAAACATAACAGTGGTTTTGGAGGAAAGCTCCCAAGCGCTGGAGGAAGTGGTGGTCCTTGGTTACGGAACTCAAAAGAAGACAACATTGACAGCTTCGGTGTCCTCGGTAAAGGGAGATGAACTTGTTGATGCTCCAGTTGCTTCGGTTGCCAATACTCTTGGGGGACGATTATCAGGCCTTTTAACAACCCAAAGCAGTGGGGAACCAGGGTTCGATGAAACGACTTTTAAGGTCCGAGGTATAGGTACTACCGGAAATTCTGATGCCTTAGTAATCATAGACGGTATCGAAAGGAGTATCACGAGTATAAATCCAAGGGATATTCAAACAGTTACGGTACTTAAAGATGCCGCTTCTGTTGCTCCATACGGATTAAAGGGGGCTAATGGGGTTGTTTTGATAACAACCAAAAGAGGTATGGAAGGTAAAGCAGAAATCTCCTTACATTCAAGTTATGGGTTTCAAACACCAACCAATCTGCCAGAGCAGCTTAGTTCGTACGAATGGGCAAGTTTAAAAAATATTGCCTTTGTAAACGATGGCGGTGATCCAACAAATGTACCGTTTTCAGAAGAGGATTTGACCAAATTCCTGGACGGGACTGATATAAACCGATATCCTAATGAGGATGTTATGGATCAATTAATAGATTCGGCTCCAATGGCTTCTCATGGCTTAACAGTAACTGGAGGAGATGATAAATTTAAATATTTTGGTTCTCTTGGATACCTAACCCAAGAAGGAGTTTGGGGTGATGCTACTAATTTTCAGCGCTATAACTTAAGCTCTAATATCGATTACCAATTGTCCGAGTCTACTAAATTTGGGATAGACGTATCTGCCTCGTTAAGAGATGTGGAAACCCCTTCCATAGGTGCCGGACAGATCATTTTTGGATTCTGGAGGTTGAATTCTACAAATCCTATTTTTTACAATAATGATAAAAATACCCCGGCAGGCTACTTCGAGAGAAATCCATATTTGGATATCAACCATAGTGGTTATTTTAGGAGTAACGATTATAGGTATGCCTTTACTATTCGGTTGGAACAGAAAATAAAAGAAATTCCAGGTTTAACTATAAAGGCTAATCTAGCGATAGATAAAAGAGATGTTACCAATAAAACGTGGAGAACGCCTTACACCTTTTATCAATTAAACAACGATAATAGCCTTTCTGGCTTTACAGGAAATATCCAAGCCCCTTCTTTGACCGAATTTTATGGAGGATCTCGACAATTGACAGGACAGCTCATTGCAGCCTACAATAATACTTGGGGAAAACACAGTATAGATGCTATTACTGTTTTTGAACCTAGAGATGGTACCAATGATCCGAATATATTTAATAAGACGCTGTCCGTGACGCGTACTAATTTTAATTTGGACTTAGATGAAATATCTACAAGTGGTAATTCTAATCCAGACGATTTAAGCGCCAGTGGTTTCTCTCAAAGTCAGAGACAGGTAGGCTACGCGTATCGGGCCACTTACGATTATGCGAAAAAATACATTCTAGAAATAGGAGGGAGATATGATGGACACTATTTCTTTGCGCCAGGGAAACGCTTTTCCTTCTTTCCTAGTTTTTCTGGGGCATGGAGAATTAGCGATGAAGATTTTTTCGCTAGTCAAACAATCAATAACCTTAAGTTAAGAGGATCTTGGGGTAAGTCAGGAAATCTAGCAAGAGGAGGAGCATTTCAGTACTTGAGCCAGTTTATTGTTAGTAATAATGTTTACGCATTTGATAGCGGTACAGTTTCTGGGGTCTATGAATCCTTAGATCCAAATCCGAACATTACTTGGGAGAAAGCTACTAAATATGACTTAGGTGTTGAAGTAGATTTGTTCAATTCCGATTTGGGGATAGAGTTTGATGCTTTCTATGAAAGACGCTCGGATATGCTTATCGCGGCCAACGTTGTAGTGCCGAATGAATTTGGCATCGGTATTGGAGAAGAAAATAATGGGGTTATGGAAAATAAAGGCCTTGATTTTTCGGTGAACTATTACCACGGTTTTTTTGATGATTTTAAGATTGATGCGGGATTTAATTTCACCTATGCCAAAAATAAAATATTGGAAATTGCAGAGAATGATGCCACTTTAAATGACCCGGAGAGAAGTAGAACTGGGAAGCCTCTAGGGACCCGATTTGGATTAAAATCTTTGGGGTACTTTCAAAATGAGCAGGAAATAGCAGCAACACCTTACGCCGTAAATCTTGGGAATATTCAACCAGGAGATGTTAAGTATTGGGATAGAAATGAAGATGGGGAAATCAACGATAAGGATAATGTTGTTATAGGGAATTCCGCCTTTCCTAAAGTGACTTATGGGTTTAATTTAGGAGCCCATTACAAGGATTTTTCTTTAACCACTTTTTGGCAAGGTTCTATGGGAGCCGATACTTATTTAAGCGGTTGGGGAGCACAAGCTTTTGAACAGTCCAACGGAGTAGCCTTTAAAAACCACTTGGATTATTGGACACCTGACAATTCAAATGCAGAATACCCCAGGTTAACTTCTAACCCAGCAGGATATAACTATTGGGGATCTTCACATTGGATAAAAAGCGGAAATTATTTAAGGTTAAAAACCTTAACCCTAGCATATTCGTTAAAAGAAATACCAAGAATTAACAATGTCAGGCTTTATTTGTCTGGTCAAAACTTGTTGACTTTTACGAATCTGAAAACAGATGTAGATCCAGAGAATCCAAATAATTATACGGGGTATTGGCAGCAAAAAACACTTATTGTAGGTGTTGATGTGAAATTTTAAAATATAAAAGACAATGAAAAAAAATAAAATATTAAATCTGTTTTCACCGGTATTAGGCTTGCTTTTACTGATATTTACCGGTTGTAGTGAGGAATTTGTGGAAACGCAACCAACAGCTTCAGTAACTTCAGAGGCCGTCTTCTCTTCCTATAACAATACAAATATTTTTCTTAATGGGATATATGGCAGAATCGGAGGCGATTTTTGGTTTGGATACGATCCACAGTCCAATTGGTCCGATGATAGTATGACGACTTTTGGTTGGGTTACCTCAAGAAATGCCATTGCTCGAAGAGATTATAGTACTTCCAATGCGCCGGTAGGCAATGGCACTTGGACCAATAGTTATGGTAATATTAGAAGAACGAATCTTTTAATAAATGGGGTTTTAGAAGCTCCAGAGGGGACTTATTCCGAAGAAGAAAAAAATCATCTTATAGGACAAGCGAAATTTTTAAGAGCCTACTTTTATTTTAATCTTGCTAAATCCTTTGGAGGTGTACCTTTAATAGATAAAGTATTGAGCAGAACTTCAGGAGAAGATATAGCCTTTCCTCGTAGTAGTTATGAAGAAACGATCGACTTTATTGTAAAGGACTGTATGGACGCGGCCCAATTACTTCCAGAGTTTTGGTCAAATGATGGTTCAACTAGAGCAAGTAAAGGTGCTGCCCTAGCTCTTAAGGCAGATGCCGAGTTATTTTCGGAAAGATGGGGCGATTGTGTGCAAACCTGTCAAGATATTTTTTCTCTGGGGTACGGTATCGTAGAAGATTACGAATCCTTATTTAGACCAAAAACGGAGGACAATGAAGAAGTTATTTTTGATATCGAATTTAATGAATCCAGAGCACATGATGCAGAAGTATTTTTAAGTCCAAGGGTTGACCCACTTACCGGAGTCGCCGCAGGATGGGGGCATTTATTGCCAACCCAACAGTTAGTGGATGCCTATGAATTTAAGGATGGTTCCGAGGGAGATGATCCTGCACATGCCGATGACCCCTATACAGGCAGGGATAATAGGTTTTATGCTTCTATTTTATACGATAATTCGGATTGGAGAGGCGGAAAAATTTTCACTAGGTTCGATCCAACCGTACAACAAGGTACCTTTAGCAATTCCTTTGATGAAAACCATACCCATCAAGGAACCCTCACTGGCTATTACTTTAAAAAATACTTGGATCCGGAGGTGGTTCCAAGCGAAACTACTTATTACGGGAAAAGTGTTGGAACTACAAATGCCATCATTTACAGATATGCAGAAATTTTATTGATGTATGCCGAGGCAAAAAATGAATTGTCCGGTCCAGATGGGACGGTTTATGAAGCCGTTAACCGATTAAGGGAAAGAGGAGGCCTGATGCCATTAAGTGGTTTAAGCCAGAGCGAAATGAGAGAAAAAATCCGTAATGAACGACGTGTAGAGTTGGCCTTCGAAGGGGATAAACGATATTGGGATATTATTCGCTGGAAAATTGGCGGGGAAGTTTTGAATCAATCCAAGCAAGGAATGCGTATCGAAGAAGAACCGGACGGATCCTTAGTACACAAAAGAGTTGATGCTTTTGGAGGAGAAATGAGGTTTAATGAGCCTAGAGATTATTTGTTTCCTATTCCTGAGCAAGCAATAGAGGTTAACCCAAAATTGGAGCAAAATCCTAATTGGTAAGAAATTTTTTAGTTGGTTTAGTTTTCAAAACCTCTAGGCAATAAGTCTAGGGGTTTTGTGTTAAAGTCACATCTCAGGATATTGTCTTGAAGAATTTTAAATCGATCGAATTTTAAGTAATAGAATATGTATACGCAAATATAGAAATGTAATAATGTAGGACTTCTAAATCGAGTTATTTTTTGTGCTAAGTAACACTTTACGCTATCTGTGTCAAATTGCTAAATCACTTAAATAAAAATATTGGGGATGCAAATATCTTTATTTGCATTATGGCTTCTGAGGTATAGAAGTCTTAAACTCACGATAACATATTACAAACTAGCTAGTCTTGCATTAAAGCAGATCGCCCCCCATCGATCAGATAAGTGGATCCAGAAATAAAACCGGCAAGATCAGATGCTAAAAAAGCGCAGAAAGTGCCGATATCTTCTGGGGTGCCTAGTTTTTTTACAGGGTGTAAAGCTATGGTTCGCCTACGTTCTGCTGTTGGGTCTGGAAAGCTGTCGAACCATTTTTGATTTCCTACAGTATCGATAAATCCAGGAGCAATTCCGATAGTTCGGATTTTAGGACCCCATTCAATAGCAAGGGATTGAACTAAGCCTTTTAAGGCAGTTTTGGTGACATTATAAGGAAAACATCCCGGAATGGTAGCCTCACAATGGTTCGAGGTCATAATGAGAATAACGCCGTTTTCGCTTTTCTCTAACCATGGTTTACAAAGAAGGCTTAATTGCCAATGCGATTTTAGGTTTAAATCGGTATTAAAATCCCATTGTTTTTCGCTACAATGATCTGCACCTTCAAAAACATTAACCCCTGCATTAGATATCAAAATATCTATACCGCCATATTTTTCGACAGTAGCTTCAACAGTTCTTGTCATTTGATTAATATCCGTTACATCGCAATAACTATAGTGTCCATTAGCGTCTTCCATAGTCAGCATTTCAGAGAATTTCTTGGCATCTTCAGTATTTTCTTTAAAATTAGCACAGCCCGTGATAGTGCAACCTGCCCTTGCAAATATTTTGGCTATTCCAAATCCTATACCACTGGTCACGCCTGTAACCAAGGCTGTTTTTCCTTTTAAGTCAATCGAAAGCATAGTTAGTTTTAAATATAAAATCCTTCTTTGTTTTCTCGTACACCTGGATGTTTTTCCAATTCTGCCTCGATCAAATCTACTCCTAAACCAGGTCTGTTACTTAATTTTAAATAACCGTTTTCAATATCCAATGGACGGGAAATTATCGAATCGCGCCAAGGGACATCTTTAAAAATAAATTCTTGCCTAAAGAAATTGGGGATTGTAGCACAAACATGTCCAGAAGCCAGCGTCGATAAAGGACCATTAGGATTATGCGGTGCTATTAAGACATTATAGACTTCGGCCATGCTAGCCATTCTTTTCATTTCGGAAGGGCCTCCGCAACGAGTAATATCTGGCATAATATAGTCGCAAATATGTTTCTCTAAAATAGGCCGTATCCCGTATCGCGTATAGTGTCGTTCCCCTACACAAATAGAAACATTAGAATCTATCCTATCACGAAAAGCCTTTAGCGTATTGGTGTTTTCCGGACCCGCTGGTTCTTCATACCATGTGATATCTAGTGCGGCCATTCTATTGGCCATACTAACTGCTATATTAAAATTTAGCATCGCATGGGTTTCTATCATAATATCCATATCCTTCCCTACGGCCTCCCTCACTGCTTTACTCATTTCAAAAGCTTTGTTCTGATCAGACATGGACAAGGATAGATTTGTGTCTAGATCATCGCCGTAAAAATAATTCGTATGGGCAAACGGATCAAATTTTAATCCGGTAAATCCGGCAGCCTTAACTTCTTTTGCTTGTGAAACATAATCATTGCTATTGTGTTCGCCTTGGGTAAACCAATAATTAGCATAGAGTTTTATGTCAGTTCTAAAAGCCCCTCCCAGCAAGTCGTACATAGGAACACCGAGAGCTTTGCTCTTTAAATCCAATAACGCCATATCGATACCCGAAATGGCACACATGCTGGCGCCAAAAGGTCCAACCCAATTCAGGTCTCGATAAAGCTTTGTTCATATAAAATCTATTTTCATAGGATCTAGGCCTATAATTCGGTTTCCAAGTTCTTTCGCTGCCGCTTCTACAATTTGGCTTCCAGGCCAATTGGTAGCTTCACCAACTCCTGTTAGACCATCATCGGTATAGATTTTAAGGAAGGTCCAATTGTATTTTACACCTTCTACTAGCCATACTTTAACGTCAATTATTTTCACTTCTTTTTATTTTGATGTTAGTCTATTTTTAGTTGAAAATAGCAATAGATTTATACGGACACAAAATCAATTCATTTCTATTGGCATTAAAAGTGGTTCATGGTAAAAGCCATGTGTTATTCAAACATAAGGGTAATTTCACCTCTTAATACTTTATCTTTTATAGAGATTCTTCCTTCACTATGGGGAGTTCCGTAAAATGGTTCCGAACCATTATTGGAGTAATCCGCAATCAGCCAATGAATATGCTCTTCTTGCAACCAGGTTCTAGAAGATTGATCTCCCTTTGAGAGCACCGTAACCTTGCTTCCTTTTTCATTGGAAAGTGAGGCATAGAGGATATTTCGCTTTGTAGATCGGAAATCATTGCTGCCCAATTCATTGGCATCCTCTTTCCAAGAATGTAATGGTTTTATACCCCATGGCGCCACACCACTCGTGGAAACGGCATTTAATTGTGCTGTTCCTTTATTTCTTCCTATATGGTCATCGGGGTAAAGAGTAAAATCTCCTTTCCTTTTCCAGGCCAAGCGATCAAAAGATTTGGGCAATATCATAACTAAACCATATTGATACGGAGATTCCTGTTTTGATATTTCAGAAATAGTATAGCGGGCATTGAAGTATCCCTTGGAATCAAAGGTATACTCCAAGACTCCCTTCCCTTCCTTAAAGGTTACATCGATCACCATTTTAATTTCTTCTTCAGATTTTTGGATGTCAAAATTTGTTGCAAATTTTATAAACCATGGGAAATTTTGAAGTGGTGAGATATTTCGTTGATAGGTCTCTCCGGCAATATTGTTTTTTCCACCGTCTTCGCTGTTCATAGGTACAACCGAAAATAAGGGTCCCTCCTTGATTATGGTTTGGTCGTCTTTTGCTATAGAATTGATAGCGCCTGTTAATTTGCTTACCCGATATCTAATTTCACCTTGACGCATAAGATAAGAATCTTGGTTTTCTTCATAAGAAAGAGTCTTTTTTTTGGGGTTTTCTATGACTACCTCTTCCCTAAAATCATAATACTCTTCTTCGGCAATAAATCCGAGAGGGTCATAGAATGTCATTTTAAGGGTTTTGACTTTTGTTTTCGAAGGAATGGTTATCACTCCTTTTTTTCTTGGGCGAATTTTACTTTTTATCTGATGTTTTTTGCCATTTATTTCAGCAATTATTTTGATATCCTCTAAAGAAGTAAAATCATAGCGGTTCTCTACGTGTAATTGTACTTTTTCACCACTAAAGCCCTTGTTTATAATTCTTATGGGAGAATATGCTTTCTTAACACCAAAATACTCGGGTTTTGGTCGTCTCCATCCATCTAATGGTCCCCATGGGCCATACCCAACTATTTTTCCATTGGGCAAATGAAAAGTATCATCTATACCACTCCAAATAGCTCCACCTAGATTATTTCGATGAGCATATATAGAGTCGTAAAAGGTAACTAAAGGTTGGTTATAGGCATCACGTACTCCCGGGTCGGTCAACAGCTCTCTTCTGTTATAGGTAGACAAATGCGCATATTCCCCGAACAAAGTAGGTCTGGACATGGTATCAGTGGCTGCCGGGCCATTGATGCCAGGGTAGTGGTAGTTGGCTATGTCTGCAGTACTTCCGGCATTATTGAACCCTCCCCAGCATTGATCATGAAAAGCATTTGGTCTAGAAGGGTCCATAAATTTAACGAACTGTTTTACCTTGTCCCATAAAGGGCTCCAACGAGATTCGTTGGCAAGGGACCAAAGGATAATAGAAGGGTGCTTTTTGTTTGCCTGGATATTTTCAATATTGGCCATTAACATATAGGGCAAAAATTTCTCGTCTTGGTAATTCCAATGCCCCCATATAGGAGAGGCATGGTGCTGAATCCAAGTTAAGGAAGCTTCACTTTCTACAAAGAGTCCCAAACGATCTGCGGCATCCAAGAATTCTTCCGAAGGAGGGTAATGCGAGGTCCTGATATAGTTACAATTTGCTTCCTTAAAAAGTTTGGCGTCTAAGCGTTCTAATTCTGGTGTCAAAGATCGACCAGTAAGCGGATGAACCGCATGGCGGTTTACCCCATGAAGTTTTATTGGATGCCCATTAACAAAAACCTCTCCCTTTTTAATGTCGACTTGCCTAAACCCTATATTTTGAACGTTTTTTTGTAAAATTTCCCCGTTTTTGACCAATTCGGTTTGCAACTGATACAAATATGGGTTCTCTGGGTTCCAATGCTTAGGGTTGTTAACCTCAAAAATCACATCGGAAATAGTATGGTTTTTATGGTCCTTACTCGTGCTTTCTAAAGATAGTCTTTTGTGTAGCTTTTGTTTGCCCTTGGCGTCTATTAGGGTATAGCGAAGCTGCATATCCGGAATATCAGTATCTAAGAGGTCTATTTTAGTTTTAATTTGCAGTTTGGAATTCTGAAACTTTTTATCAAAAGTAGTGGTAATGGTTATATCCGAAATATTCGATTCTGGCAAAACAAACAAGCGTACCTTTCGTAATATTCCCGCGACGGTATGGGCAGCATATTGTGAGGTACAACCTAAAACATCACTGATCGTATTCGCCCTTACGGCCACTTCTAATAAATTGTTGTTCGCTTTTATTTGATTAGTCAATTCGGCCTCAAAAGGAACAAAACTGCCTTCGTGTTCAACAATAGGTATTCCATTTAACTTTACAAGAGCATGGGAACTAACAGCGTCAAATTTGATGAAAATCCGCTTGTTCCGCCATTCCTTGGGAATTTCTATATTTCTTTGATAATAGGCCGTTTCCCCTATATTTAACTCGTGCCCCTGCATGACCAATTCCCCAGGGACTTCTACAGGGATTGGTGAATTATTGTTAAGAGCAACCTGCCATGTCCCATTTAGGGATATCACTGGGGTTTTTATGTTTTGCACTTCTGTAGGAATAGGGGATAATCTTGGGACTTCAAGCTCGGTCTCTTGAAGTATCGGATGCTGATGTCCCTGGGATTTTACTTTTGTGATAATCAAAAGTAAAAAGACATATAAAATAAGCGGTATTTTATGGTTCGATAGCTTGTGGTAGCCTTTATTGGTTTTCATGCTTTGTTTTAAAGTGTTATTATTTAAGAAAGAGTACTAATGCAGAAAATATAATGGTTAAAAGAATATTCGCCACAAAACAAACTGTCGTTTTGTAGCGAATACACATAATAAACATAACTTGAAAAACTCCATTATTAATATATTATGGAGTCCGATGCCCTTATTGGCAGCTTATAATTCCCAAAATTATAGTGTGTTTCGTTAATTGTTTTGTCTATATTATTTTCGGCCAAAGGGGTGTTGTAGAGATAAACAGTTTTTAACTGTTTAAAGGCAGACAACACAGAAAGATGCTCTTCTTTAAAACTTGTACCGGTTAGGTTTAAGACAGTTAAATGTTCTAAATTTTTTAGTTTCTCTATGTGTTTTCCGCTTATATCGGTCTTGTCCAACTTTAAAACTGTCAGATTTGGAAATTGGGATATAAAATCAAATACCTCGTCCGTAATCTGGGTGTCACCTAAGTCCAAATAAACCGTCTGCTTTAGGATAGGTGCTAGCGATTTAACATCTTCGTCTCCAAATAGCGGATTGTTAGTACAGGAAACTTTAAGGAAATTATTATCCACACTGATTGGTTCTATATGGAGCCCCTTAGTTTTAAGGGAAACAATACTGTCCATGGAAGCTTCGGCGACCGTAATGTTGGGATAAATATCCTTATGGGTTTTAGGAAAAAAAGCGGTAAACAATTCCTTTTGCAACCCTAATTCCCCAATTTTTTTGTCAAAGTCGTTGTTGTTGGCGATCCAAGCTTTTATAATTTCTATTTCTTCCTTGGTGAGTTGGGTCTTGTCTTTTGGGGGCATATGGTCCTCATGATCCAAGGGTAGTACTAGCCTTGCATATATAGAACTGTTCTCGGGGTCGTTGGTTTTTATGATTGCGCCGTTCTCACCTCCCTTAAGGATCCCTTTTTCTTCCTGTAACTGTAGTTCGCCTTTGTCTTTTTTAGGGTTATGACAGCTCACACATTTATTGTTCAATATAGGCTGTACCACCTCTTCATATAGAACGGCCTCCTCCCAATTGTCTTCTTGTAAAACAGGCATTTCATAAGTATCAGAGCGTATGCCCAATAATGTTTTGATGTTTTGTGGAAGAGGTTCAGTTAGGTAATCCGAGCCATGGGTAATATTGCCCCCAAGATGGCCAGTTATGGAAATTAAAAACAATAGTGAAAACGACAACATTACAATAGGTAAACGTTTAAGGAAAATCTTTTCGGAGACCTCCTTTAATCGTAGGAACATTAACAATGAAAATAGTGCCGTAAATACCCCCGACCATAAATGTAAGGCTACCGTGTCAAAAGCATACCCTTCTCCCAAATACAGAAAATAACCGCTGATACAGGCAATAGTAGCGGCGATAAAACCCCATAGAAAAACCAGGGCAATTATGTTGGTCAGATTGTTTTCCTTTCGGTCATACCATTGCAGTAATAAGCCAGTAATTATAAATCCTATGGGTAAATGAACTACTACGGGGTGTAAGCGTCCTATGAGTTGTTGAATAACTTCCATGAAATACTTATTAATTCAAGTTTAGACGTTCTTTAATAGCTTTCATCATAAAAACATTGGCTTCCCACTGGTCCGATAACGGAATCCTGGTATAGGGAAGTGTAGGCATATAATCGGCAGGACCAAACTCTGTCGTAACGGTGAAAACTCCTTGGTGTTCTTTCCATCCTTTTCTAATGATTTTCTCCCAAATATCTACATGGCGCTTTAGGGCATTTGCCCATTCCGGAGCTTTGGGGTCGTTGACCTGTGGCCCTTGAGAGTGTCCTACCCGCGCATGGATGTGGTGCGATTTGTTAATTACAGGTTCTAATAATTCATCTTTTCCTTGAAGTAAGGATTCATGCACTGCCATCCAATGGCTGATATCCAAGGTTAATTTTAAATCTGGAATGGAAGTCAGGTATTTGGTTGTTTCTGGAAGGGAGTAACTAAACCTACCTCTGTGGGTTTCATGGTATACAGGAATTTTATGAGTGGCACTAATAGCATTTGCCGCTTCAATAAACGCCGCGTTTTGTGCCTCGGTATAAAAATCGTTACCAGTATGGCAATTGACGAAGACAGGTTTCCATTCTAACAGGGTATTTAAGCCTTTTTTGTATTGCTCCAAGCTTGCCTCAAAGGGTATTCCCTTATTGGTGCCGTGCAGGAAACTCACCAATAATCCATGTTTTTTAAGGGCTGTTTTTAACTCTTCTTGTTTTTTGGTATCCCATGGAAACCAAATCTCGATGCCATCATATCCCGATGCCTTGGTTCGTTCGCAAAATTTGTCCATAGAGAGTGGGTTCCCCCAGTCTGTTTGGAAAAATAATACTTTTCCTTGGCTATGGGAAAGGAAAATGGCCCCGAATAAAAAGATTATGATGGTAGTAAGTGATCGCATTGTATTGGTTTAAATGGTTTGATTTGAATGTTAAGCTAATATTTCATTTATGACATGTCCCTCAACATCGGTGAGACGGAAAGGTCTACCCTGGAAATCGAAGGTAAACTGTTCATGGTTAAACCCTAGTAAATGTAAAATGGTGGCATGGACATCATGGACCGATACCTTTCCTTCTAAGGCCGAGTAACCAATTTCATCGGTCACTCCATGGCTGGCTCCTTTTTTAATGCCACCACCGGCCATCCACATGGTAAAGGCGTCCCCGTGGTGATCCCTGCCTTTATAGGCCATTTCCTGGCCTTCCCTGTTTTCCTGCATCGGTGTTCTGCCAAATTCACCTCCCCAGACCACAAGGGTTTCGTCTAGCAACCCTCTTTGTTTAAGGTCTAAAAGCAAGGCAGACATAGGGCGGTCTATTTCTGTACATTTATTTCTTAGGCCTAAGTCTACAGCTGTACCGTGGTCTGTTCCGTGGCTATCCCAGCCCCAATCATATAATTGTACAAAACGTACCCCGTCTTCTACTAGTTTTCTGGCCAACAAACAATTGTTGGCAAAAGATTCCTTTCCAGGTTTTACCCCGTACATTTCTTTTATATGCTCCGGTTCGTTATTGATATTCATTATTTCGGGAACAGCTGTTTGCATCCGATAGGCCATCTCATATTGGTTGATCCTAGCGAGGATTTCGGGATCGGAATATTTGTTGAATTCTTCCTTATTAATTTTGTTGATAGCATCGATGGTGTTTTTTTTGAGGTCTCGGGAAATTCCTTTAGGATCATCTATGTATAAGACCGGATCGCCCTTAGAACGGCACTGAACCCCTTGGTATACCGAGGGCAAGAAACCGCTTCCCCAAACACTTTTTCCGGCATCTGGTGTTTTTCCTCCAGAAGTCAATACGACAAAACCTGGCAAATTTTGGTTTTCAGAACCAAGGCCATAGGTCACCCAAGACCCTATACTCGGTCTTCCCAACCTAGGACTCCCTGTTTGCATAAACAACTGGGCAGGGCCATGGTTAAACTGGTCGGTATTCACGGCTTTTAAAAAAGAAACTTCATCTACTACCTTTGAAAAATGGGGTAAAAAATTGGAAACCCAGTTTCCGGACTCCCCTTCTTGTTTAAATTCTGCCTGAGGCCCTAGTAATTTAGGAGTCCCCCGTATGAAAGCGAATTTTTTTCCTTCCAACATCGATTGTGGGGTAAGCTGTCCGTCCAGTTTTTGAAGCATGGGCTTATAATCGAACATCTCGAGTTGCGATGGCGCTCCGGCCATGTGAAGGTAGATTACAGATTTTACCTTGGCAGGAAACGGAGGGGCTAAAGAGGCTAAAGGGTTCACATCCCTTTCGGTAAGCGCTATTTTTCCATTTCCATTTTTACTGCTAAAAGAATTACATGACATGAAAAAGGAGCCCAAAGCTAGTCCACCCATTCCTGTGACACAATTTTTAATAAAATGCCTTCTAGTGTTGGCCTGCAACTCTCTTTCTATCTTTTCTTTTATGAGTCGGTCTATATTGTTCATTGTTACGATTTTGTTAAAAACTCATCTAGGTTCATTATGGCATTGGCTACTATGGTCAATGCCGCTATATTAGGTGTAGCTTCCGCGTCAAAAGGAATGAACTCCCTTATAGTCTCAGGTTGCTGTTCAAACTCTAAAAAGGCACTTTTGTAAAGTTGCTTCAGGGCTATTAGTTTTTCTTTTTCAATTTCTCTTAATACGGCCTTATAGTACCCTGTTGTAATGCTTTTATCTACATTACCGGCCTTGGCCATATGTTTAGCCAAATTAAATGCAGCTTCTAGGTATACCGGATCGTTAAGGGTCACCAATGCCTGCAAAGGAGTATTGGTCACTGTTCTTCTAACGGTGGAAACCTCTCGGCTATTGGCATCAAAAGTAACTAGTGAAGGGTAGGGGCTGGTACGCTTTAAGTAAGTATACAAGGCTCTTCGGTATTTGTCTTCTCCTTTACTTTCATTCCATTGGCCGCCATTGTAAACGGTTTGCCAAATCCCCTCTGGTTGGGGTGGCATTACACTTGGGCCATACATTTTTTTGCTCAGGAGCCCCGAAACCGCCAAGGCCTGGTCTCGTATTTGTTCTGCAGAAAGCCTTGTCCTGGGACCTCGAGCATACAATTTGTTTTCTGGATCTTTGTTATATAGTGCTGCGCTGTTTACAGAACGCTGCCTATAGGTGCCAGACATTACAATTTCTTTTACCAACGCTTTTATACTCCATTGATGTTCGTTCATAAATCTTAGGGCCAACCAATCCAGTAATTCTGGGTGGGAAGGCGCGTCGGACTGAGATCCCATGTCCTCCAAGGAGGCTACAATACCTCGTCCAAAAAGTTGATGCCATATCCTGTTTACCAAGGTTCGGGCAGTAAGTGGATTCTCTTTGCTCACTAACCATTGGGAAAAACCTAACCTGTTTTTTGGCCATTCGGGCTTCCAATCGTTTAACACCTGAGGGGTAGATGGGTATACGGTATCAGTTTTCATAAGCCAACTGCCTTTTTCAAAGAATTGCGTAGTTCTTTTTTGATGATCCAAGTTCTCCACCATAATAGGTAGGGTAGGCGTATGGCTATTCACTAGCTGCATAAAGGTTTCGTCAATTTGATAGAATTCTTTATTTTTATTGGCTTTAATTTCAGGAAGAAAAGCTATCCATGATATATAACTCGTGGGCGTTGTTGGAGAAATCTTGTTATTTTCGGCCTCAATGTATAAGTTTAACTTTTCTTTAGTTTTCTTAAATGGAAACTTTTGAACGACCCTTCCTTGGGTTTTATTGGTGTTAAACTGTGCTAGAATTTCCCCCTCGGAGTTATCCTTTCTTATAGTTACTTTAGTAGCGTCAATGCCCGAGTAAAGTTTTAAATATATATAGTCGGCTCCCTGAGTATAAACGTCGTTCATGTAACAAGAACCATTATTGCGCAAAGCAATCCATTTGGTATCCGCTAAATTTCCGTTGGTATAATTTTTTGCTAAATGCCCATGGTACACAGGTTCCGAATAAGTAAGGAAATTTTTATACGCATCAGCAACTTCCTTGTTTTCATTTTTTAAAATCCATTCGTGGATTTTAGCCACTTTTGCCTTCTGCTCCTCATTGTAGAATTTTAGGTTGGGTTCATCCTCTGTGGTATCTTCATCCCTAGTATTGTTAAAAAAGGCCATCAAATTATAAAATTCCTCATGCTTGAAGGGATCATAGGTATGGCTATGGCATTGCACACAACCAATGGTAGTACTCTGAAATACTTCAAAAGTGGTGTTCACCCTATCAATAACTGCGGCAACCCTAAACTCCTCGTCATCCGTGCCTCCTTCATCGTTGTTCATGGTGTTTCTATGAAAGGCTGTAGCAATAAGTTGATCTACCGAAGGTTCCGGCAAAAGGTCTCCCGCAAGTTGTTCAATAGTAAATTGATCATATGGCATGTCTTTATTCAAGGCCTTTATCACCCAATCCCGATATTCCCACATCGATCGTCCCATATCTTTTTCATAGCCCTTGGTATCTGCATAACGTGCTTGGTCTAACCACCAACTAGCCCATTTTTCGCCATATGAATCTCGAGAGAGAAGTTCGTCGACCATATTTTCATACGATATTTTCCCTGTCGAAAAATCTTCGAATAAGGTATTGTCGGCAGGAAGCCCTATCAAATCCAAAGCAAGTCTTCTAGCAATGATATTTGGTTCTGCTGGTAGACTAGGTGTCAAGTCGTTGTTTTCTAGTGTTTTAAAAGTAAACCGATCTATGTCATTTTGTATAAATCCATCAGAAGTACTAGAGGAAATACCTGCCCTTTGGTTAGTTTTGGGGACTGCTACCTTTTCAGGTAGGCTATACGCCCAATGTTTGCCCCATTTTGCTCCTTCATCTACCCATTTGGTCAAAAGAGCTATTTCTTCTTCCGATAATTTTGGTTTTTGATAGGGCATTCTCAATTCAGGATCCTCTTCCTTTAAAAGCTGTATAAAAGAACTCTTAGAGGCATTGCCCGGGATTATGGCAGGCCCCCCCGACTCGGTGTCGGCCAAGGCCTCGCTTTCAAATAAAAGGCTAAAACCGCCACTTTTTTTTACCCCTCCGTGACAAGTTATACAGTTCTTATTAAGAATTGGCTTAATATCGGTACTGAAATCTATTGTTGAAACTGGTTTTAACTTGCTCCATATAACAAGAACAAGCCCTAACATGACGGCAACAACTAAGGCAATTAAATATTTTTTACTCACTCTTTTAAATTTTAATAGTTAAGCTTTTTAGATTACTTCTGTAACGTTGTAATGTGTTGATTTGTAATTGTTAAAAAGAAATACTGCTATTTTTTAAGAATCTAATTTTTGGTAGATTTTTATTTACAAATCCATCCATGATTTTACCATTGCAAATTAATTCTCATAGCCATATAAACATGGTAATATATTAACAAAAGACTCCTCTATATTTGCAATTCTTTGTAGCTTATAACTTAAATAGGAACATTTAAGAAAGTAAACCTTCTCCTTGTAAAATACTTAATACTATAAGGTATGGAATCTATCACAGTATGGATGCTATTGGATTAAAATTCTTCCATCCAGAATAATGAGGTACGCCTATCTTCAGTTATCGTTGATAAAAAATTTGGTTTACTTTTCATTATTAATTGTTTTTTTTTAAAACTCAATAATAGTTAGAATAAGTGTTTTATCGGATGGACATTATTATTCTATATATGTATTATAGTATGATATACTTCAAGTCCCAATAAGTAGGTAGTTCAATCAATGGAGATTACATTGTTTAGAATAGGACTGGCCAGCTTTTGAGTTTTATAAAAAAAGGGGCAGATCTTATTAAAAGTCTGCCCCTCATTATTTTTCATTTACCCCCTTAAAGGGATAGTTTGTTAGCTTCGTCAAAACTATTCCTTCTCTAATACTATTTGTCGAATCATCAAATTTCCTCCCTTAGATGCTGAAGTTTTCAAAACAAGTTTTCCGTCATTACTATCTTCACGCATTACGTGGAATTTTACCCATTTTCCTCCTTCAGTATCATGTGCGCCTAACTGAACTTTTCTACCTTCAAATTCGACAAATCCTTCCCTGTTCTTATGATTCCAATCGTCAAATAATACATAGAAACTTCCCAATATTCCGCTAGGACAATCTATAGTAAGGGACATTTTTTCTCCGTGCCACCCACTGGCTTCCCCATCTTTCCATACGCCATCTGATTGTAAATTGTAGGCGACACCTTCTTTTTGGACAATTATTTGGTCTACCTCCTTAGACCAAGGAACATCGGTATTTTTGATTTTTAATAAGGAAGCAGATCTCACTTGTAATAGAATATTTTTGAAACCTTCATTTATAGTGGTTTCTTCAGCCTTGGGAATTAAGGGGAAAAGTTCCTCTAAAAATGCATTGTCGACCGCAAGTTTAGGGTTAAAAGCGTTAGATTTTATGTATTCCTCAAGGCTATATTGTAACTGTTTTGCAACTGGAGAATCATTTGAAGCAATATCAAAACCACAAACCAATAATTTACCTTTTCCTACTCCGAATTCGAAAACAACACCTTCCTTGTTGTTCCTGTGAAAATCGTCTACCACCTGTACAATAGGTTTATATTCCTTTGGGGTAGTGTTTAATATAAAGGCTTTTGAAGCGCCCATAATAGCCTCCCACTGCCAATCGCTGTGATAGGAGGTTGGGAAATTATCGAAAGCAGGGTGTTCGTTTTGAATCAATAGACCGATATTTGTTTTGCCTTGTCCGGGAAAGAATGTCAACGACCAATACAATGGATAAAAATTTAAACCAACACTGTTCTTTTCGGTTCCCAATTGATTTGCGAATAACATTACTTTTCTGCCCTTCTCCAAGGCTTTCATTGCTTTGCTGTCTAATGAGTGCGTAAAATAAATTTCACTCTCATCTGTGTTTGGCAATTGGGAAGGGTAGACCCAAATATCCCAAGTGTTTTTAAAATGGGAATTCTCCAAGGCTAGGGATATGGTCAATTGTTGTGCGCGATCAATTGATTTTAAAGGAAATTTAAAACTTCCTATATCAGTTAAACTACCGCTTTCCAAATTTGTTATCGACCACTTTTCTTCCTTTAATACTGTTCCCTTTTTGGTCAGGATCTTGGCAATAATAGTCCCTTCTTTGATGGTGAATTGTCCGTAATGGGAAATCTGAGCACTCGCTTCAAAAGTTTCATCCGTTTCCCAGACAAATTTCTTCATTCGCAAAAGAGGAACCGTTTCATCGAAATGTTGTTTAAATTTTTCTGGGCTTGTTATTCCCTTGCTGTCCCAGTGTGCATCTAGCCAGCCAATCAAGGCTTCTCCCTGCCCTTGATAGTCCTGCATGCTCAATAATTGAATCCCTGCACAACTTTTGGTCCTTAAAAATGATTCGATTTCATATTTGTACATAATTTGGTTCAGGGCTCCAGAAGCCATTTTAAAGTCATGATCCTGGTCTGCAATACCGTTTTTTTCTGCAACTTCCTTAAACCCCTCTAAATTTCTAGCTTTGAGTACACCAGTATATTTGTAAATTTCATCCCAAGTAGGGTAAACTGGCCATTGTCCTATCTCATGTGCTATTATGGGGATGTTCATTTGCGAGTATATATCTTCAAAATCCCAATCCGTCCTTGCCCCGTTCAAACCTCTTGTACGACCTACTCCTTGAATATAATGGGTAGCCATATAATCGTCTACATCGGTAATTTTGCGGGCCGTGGAAACAGAATAAAGCCTTCTGTTGTCCTTGTTTTTTAAATCTGCCACCCATCCTTTCATAATATCAAAATCTGAATTTCCCAATTCGTTACCAATGCAGAACATAGTAAAGGATGGATGGTTTCCGTAAGTGTCTACCACCCTGTTCATTTCTTCGATAACAAAAGCATCGCGTTCAGGATCTAGACCAAGTCCCTTTGGGTACCCTTTAGTGTCCATCTCTGGTCTTCCCTTTATTTTCATATCCTCACTCATCCACCAATCAATCCAAATAGAGGCTTCTGCCTGCAAATAAATACCAACCCTGTTGGCGGCTTTAAAGGCGGCCTCAGGGGGACACCAAGAATGGAAGCGGGCATGGTTTAGCCCGTATTCCTTGTAAGTTTTAAAAATACGTACCCAATCCTCTACTTCGGTTGAAGGGTAACCGGTCAATGGAAAATGAACGCAATCTAGATTTCCCCTTAAAAAAATTGGGGCACCATTGATTGTAATATGAGTGCCGTTGTGACCAATTTCCTGATACCCAAACTCTGTTTCGTGGATATCCTCATGCTTTTTTGTTTTGATTTTTGTCTTAAGGGAATAAACAATGGGTTCAAATTCGGACCATTTTTTAAGCTGCCCCTCAAGATCTAGTATAATTTCAATATTATTTGACCCAATATTCAACTTTCGAGAAATGTTAAGTTGTTTAATTATCCCTGGTTTTCCGAGTTCTTGTATTTGAAGAATTACATCTGTTTTTGTATCTTTTTGGGCAATGACGCCTACCTCTACTTTCAATTGGTCCTTGTTTAACAATGAAAAGGTTCTAACATTCTGAATATAAGTAGGATCCTTTGCCTTTATTTCCATTTTTCCTACTATTCCGTTCCATATACCTTGGGTATAGTCTCCATAGGCATGGCCCTTATCACCTATATTGTGTATCATTTCATTGTCTACCTCTATAACTAGCCGATGCTTTCCAGGGGAGAGTTTTCCGATTTTATGGACATGTGGAGTTCCTAATGCATCTTGGGTACTAAGTTCCTTGCCGTCGATAAAAATTTTGGATTGCCATAATACCCGTTCAAGAAAAACGGTAAGCTGTTTGTCTTTCCAGTTTTTAGGGATGATAATTTCTTTCTCAAAACTGGCCACACCTAAATATTTATACTCGGGAGTAAGAACACCAAAATCAGATCCTTTTGTTTCAAACCCAAAACCTTGTTGGGCAAGTGATGAAGGAAGCTGAATCATACCTTTCATTTTATTGGCTTCAGAGATATTGTCCCCAATCTGGATGTCGGAATTTAAGGTTACGTTCCAGGCTCCGGAAAGGTCTATGGTATCCTTTTGCGCTTTTATGCTATTGTTAAAGGTGGCTGCTAAAACAATAAGAATAATTTTTTTCCAATTCATTTTATAGGTTTTAAAATAAGTTTTTTTACCTTATAAGAAGGTTCCTTGGTCTATTTTTAGCTGCTTTGAAGTCGGACCTATACAATAAGTAGACTAGCTTGCATTTGCTTATTTGGTTTTTCGGTATTCATCATTTGTTCCATGATTTCACCTCTTTTAGTGTTAATTCTAATTCTTCCAAACTTTTACCTTTTGTTTCAGGTAGTTTCTTTTTAATGAACGTAAACCCTAATACACAAATCCCGCTATACATCCAAAATGTACCGTAAGTTCCTAAAAAGTCATTTGAGATAGGAAAGGAAAAGGTGAGTGCAAATGAGGATATCCATAATGAAAATGTAGCTATGGACATGCCGGCTCCCCGTAAACTGTTTGGGAATATTTCAGAAAGAATCACCCAGGTTATTGGTGCCAATGACATGGCATAAATGCCAATTGCCATGATTACCAATAACAATACTGGCCATCCACTAAATTCAAAATAATAAGCGGTTCCAAGAAAAGCATATACCACGGCCAAGCCCATGGCCCCAAAAAGCATTAACTTCCGGCGGCCCCAACTTTCTACCGTAATCATCGCTACAAAAGTAAATATGAGGTTGACGCTACCTGTAATTACAATATTAAAAAACATATCTCCGACGCTGTAGCCTGCAGCGGTAAAAACTTCTTCCGCATAGTTAAAAATGATATTGATGCCACACCATTGTTGAAAAACGGCCAATACAATGCCAATGGCAAGGATGGACAAAACCTTTTTATTCTTTATTTCTGAACTTGTAAATTTTTGTTCTGAATCATCTTTCAAGGACCGGGTTATATTGTCGAGCTCATTTAGGGCGTATTCCTTGCCGCCAATTTTTTCCAGGGTTTTATAAGCAGCTTCTTTATGGCCTATTTTGACAAGGAACCGAGGGCTTTTGGGTACAAAAAACATTAGAGAAAGGAAAATTCCAGCCGGTATCAGTTCGGCCCAGAACATAACCCGCCAACCGTATTGGCCATTCCAAGAACCAAGTATTTCAGAATTGCTAAAATCTGTGGGAATGGCCTCCGCGATACCCCAATTGGCAATTTGGGCTGCCAATATGCCGATTACTATAGTCAATTGGTTAATGGCTACAAATTGTCCTCGGTATTTTGTAGGGGCTACTTCTGCGATATACATAGGCGAAAGTGTTGAAGCCAACCCTATTGCTAAGCCGCCAATCAAGCGGTAAATAATAAAGGTCGCAAACCCATCGGCATGGCCTGTGCCAAAAGAAGAGAGGAAATACAGGGAAGCGGCCAAAATCAAGGAGTTCTTTCGGCCCCACTTATCCGAAATTACCGCTGAAAGTACCGCTCCAAATACGCAGCCCACTAGGGCGCTGCTCATGGCCCACCCTTGTAAAGTTGGGACATCATAAATTTCAAAATAAAGTTCATAAAAAGGTTTGGCACCTCCAATCACTACCCAATCATAACCGAAAAGGAAGCCGCCCATCGCCGTACCTACCGAAAGAAATAGAAGGTAAGGGATGTTTAATTCTGAATTGTTCATTTCTTATTTTAAATGGACTTTAGTTGTGGGTTCGACTATTGCTATCCTTCATATTTAAATATGTAACACATTGTCCCATCACAAAGCTTAATTATATAATTTTGAAAATTATACCTTATGGGATGTTTTACAAATATAAAAATGATGGAAATATATGGACAATTATACTATAAAAGAGGGGTTTTTGGGACAAAGAATGATTGTGCTGCCAAATGAGGTTAAACAACGCCTAAGTTCTAATCCTATTACAAATTCTTTTTATGTAACTGATTTGGGGTATTACCCTAACGCAAACCATCATCAAAGGGTACGGGAAAAGGGGGCAAGCGAGTATATATTTATTTATTGTACAAAAGGGGAGGGGTGGTATAAATTGGATGATGAAATTATAGCTGTTTTGCCCAATCAGTTTTTTATTATTCCAAAGAATACCAAACATAGTTATGGGGCGCAAAATGAGAATCCATGGAGTATTTATTGGATGCATTTTAATGGGTCCCTAGTAACTAGCCTTTTTGCGCGCTATTCTAAAAACAATAACAAAACTATAACGGTTCCCTTTGAAAGTGGACGGATAAACTTATTTGGCCAAATTTTTAATATTTATGAAAGTAGTTATACCGAACCACAAATGGAATATGCCAGCCTTGCTGCTTTAAACTTCATTAGTACTTTTGTTTATAAGGATATCAATAATGTAAGCTACAATGATTATGAAAATTTAGTGGATTCCATAATTGGTTTTTTGACCAACAACCTAGATAAGTCCTATACTTCAGATGATATAGCTCGGAACTTTAATTATTCTTCTTCTTACATATTCAGTATTTTTAAAAAAAAGACAGGATACTCCCTGATTCATTTTTTTAATTTAAAGAAAATCCAAAAGGCATGTGAGTATATTAAATATACCGACATGAATATAAAGGAAATAAGTTTTAAATTAGGGTATCAGGACCCCTTGTATTTCTCAAGAATATTTAAAAAATACATGGGTGTTTCTCCTAAAAAATATCGAGATCAATTAGAAAACTAAAGCCTTGTTAATTTAGTAGGCATGTGCGTTTTGGTACGATGTTATAATAAGGTCCTAAATCACATGTGATGCCAAATTCTTGGGCTGATGTTAAATGTAAATAATTATTCTAATCCTTTGGGCGTTCCCTCCTTCGTCGGGCGGGCCCTTGTCTATATCCCTTGCTCCGCTGCGGGGATGCCGCCGCGGTCCCTAACGCGGCATTCAGTTAACAATAACCAATTCTCCAATTTGGGAATTTGAGAAGAATTGATTTGAAATGAACGTGACCGAAAACATGTAGCAAAGACAAATGAAAATTTGTGAATTTCATGCTTGTACTGAGCGCAGCCGAAGTATGATGGTTATAAAACAATAATATCTACATATAATAGGAAGCAATGTTACTTGCTTTGATAGTATGAAGTATTTTATGTAATGACGGTTGTTTTTATCTTTTTGAACGAATATAGGATCTTGGAGTGTATCCTGTGAATTTTTTAAACGTAGTGGCAAAGTATTGAGAAGAGCCAAACCCAAGGTCAAAGGCAACCTGTGTGACCTTTTTTTTCTTTAACAGCTCCATTTTTGCTTGCTCGATCCTTAGTCGGTTGATGTATTCCTTGGGAGGCATGCCAGAATTTATCTTAAACCAATTTTTAAAATACCCCGTGGACATATCTACCAATTTTGCAAGTTCATCAACATAAATGATCCGATGCAGATTTTTTGAAATATACCGATCCAAAGTATCCAACTTTATGGAAGGGGTGTTTTGTGGTGGTTTTTTAGAAAGAATAACGGTTTCTAACAACAATTGAACAATTAACTGATCTAACTGTATTTTAGATAGTATAGAATCTTCATTTTCTAAACAGTTCATTAATTTTTCCAATATCCACTTTAACCGAAACGACCCTTTAAAAATATATTCCGTTTTATCTAAAAGTCCATTCAATAAATACTCCGTTTGTTTTTTAGGTAGGCTGCAAAGCTTGCCTTTAGATGGGTCTATCAGTACCTGAATCCAAAACAGTTCGCCTTTATCTTCAGGAAATTCTCCAGTACTGTGAATAGTATCTGGAGGCACTACAAATATATCATTGCCATTAAGTTCATATAAATGCTCGCCAATCTTATAATGTTGTTGTCCATTCATACAAAAACAAATCTCCATGGCTCCTTTGTGCCTATGCTGCTCTAGACCCGGTTGTACCCTGTTGTATTTATAATGGCCAAAGGAAAGGGCTCTTTTTATGCCGTACTCTTGAAGATTAAACACCCTTCTTTCTTGCTTTTCTAATTCCATTAAAATGTATAAAAAAGTAATATAGTACAAAATTAATAGACTTTCATTTATTAAAATTACAATTTTGGCATTCTTTAAACAAAACAATGGAAACGAGAAGATTAGAATTTTCGAAACAAGGCTATATCAAAATAGATGCCTTGCTTTCAATAGAGGAGGTACAATCCTTGCGTACTATTTATGATGAATTGCTCCAAGACAAAATAGCAACCGCTCACCTGCGTAGCGATCTTGCCGGTGAAGAAAATACCACTGGCAAAAAGGTTGAGCGCATCACCCAAATTATGCGACCGAGTAGTGTCAATATCGAATTGCTCAATAACAAGGCTTACGAAAAAGCCTTGCAACTAGTACAGAATATGCTAGGAGCCGATATGGCGCTTGACTTTGACATGATGATCAATAAGGCCCCCCATACCAATACGCCAACCCCTTGGCATCAGGATGCAGCTTATTGGATTGACATGCCCGATAAAAGATCGGCCAGTTGTTGGATAGCCTTGGATGAGGTGTTCGAAGAAAATGGCTGTATGTGGTTTGTCCCCAAAGAGGAAGGAAATACTATTCTTCCACATAAAAATTTACCCAATGGAGGAGCACTGTATTGTGAAACCGACACCACTCAAGCAAAGAGCATTCCGCTACATCCTGGTGGCTGTACTTTTCATGATGGGTACACGCTTCACTTTAGCAAGGGCAATACGACGAATACGCAACGAAGAGCCCTGATCTTAAATTTCAGGCCCCAAAAAATGATCGAGTTAGAAAGGGAAAAAGGGGTAGATCATACAGGAGAGCGAAAAAAAAGGAATTAGTTGATCCAATGCCTATCACCTGATTTCACTTTAGTTAAATTCTAAAATTGATGGTGACTACTAAAAACAAAAAGTAATAAATGAACCTTAAATTTATATATCCCCGCTGGGGAAGCTCAGAAGTATCATGGCCTGTTTTGCAATAACACACGAAACCCATCGTTCCCGCTTCTCTTTTGCTGCTCACGCCTGTTTGTCTTATTTGGAAGATTATCCTTTTTTGAAACTTACGGCTGACTTTTTACATTGGTGTTGTGTTGCCGAACCTTTATTAGAAAATCAACTAACAGCAGTAGAAAAGGCCATTGAACACACCTATCATATCCATGCACGTGTTGGTTCGGCCCAAAGTCCGCAGGTGATAGATCCCCGAGATGGAAATTACAAAAATGAGCTGGATAGGTTCAACGAATGGTGGCGTTTAATGATCAAAAATGCTTTGGAAAACAAACGCTCCTTTATCACCATCACTCCCGAATATGGCCCCCATCCCTGTACACTATATAAGACCAATACTCAAATACCGATGGGTGACCAATGGGAAATCAATCAATTCATTCAAAAAGAAATTGTAGAGAACTACAAAAATCTATATAAAACCCTTAATACTTAGGACAAACACAATTATCATTATGTTCAGATTACAAATTATTTCGCTCCTTTTAATAGTAGGCTCATGTAACGCTTACAAGGATCAAAGCCCGGAAGAATTGGCGGCCCAAGAGGTCCTTAATAGAACTTTAGGAGAAGAAGACGCGTCTAAATTTATCTTTAAATACACCGCGAATGACTCCTTGGATACTTATACCATAAAGGTGAAAAACAATAAGGTTTTAGTAAGCGGAAATTCGCCTACGGCATTGACTAGGGGAGCCTATGACTATTTAAAAAACGCCACAAATTCCATGATAAGTTGGTCTGGGAAAAATATCAATATTCCAGAGGAATTGCCCGAAGTAGAAAAAACTAGTACTTCCCCATACAAGAACAGATATTATTTAAATGTATGTGCCTTTGGTTATTCAACACCATATTGGGACTGGAAACGGTGGGAACAGGAAATAGATTGGATGGCCTTAAAAGGCATGAACTTCCCTTTAGCGTTAGTAGCCAATGAAGCAATTGCAACACGTGTATGGAAAAAGTTGGGGTTAACGCAAGACGAAATTGATGCCTTTTATACGGCCCCTTCATTACTGCCATGGCAACGCATGGGGAATGTAAACGATCTTGGTGGTGAATTGTTGACGGAAGAATGGCATAATGGTCAAATAGCACTTCAGCACAAAATCTTAAAAAGAATGAAAGAACTTAACATGAATCCTATTCTTCCCTCTTTTGCCGGTTTTGTACCTAAGGATATTAGTAGGTTGTTTCCAGAAAATGAGCTCTTGCCAGTAAGTTGGGGAGGTTTCCCGGATAAACATCAAGGGTTCCTCATAAGTCCAAAAACACCTTTGTTTGATAAGATCGGAAAGCTTTTTATAGAGGAATGGGAAAGAGAATTTGGTAAAGGCAAATACTATCTTGCCGATAGTTTTAATGAAATGGACCTTCCAAAAACAGATCGGCCGGTAACCGAACTTTTAGCCGAATACGGGAGCTCAATCTATGAGTCACTTAAATCTGGTAACCCGGATGCCGTATGGGTGGTACAGGGATGGATGTTTACTTATCAAAGAAATATCTGGAACAAGGAAACTACGAATGCACTTTTTAGTAAAATTCCTGATGACAAATTAATGATTCTCGATTATGCATATGAGTATAACGGTATCGCTTATAAAAACGGATTTAACTATGATGTATTCGAAGGGTATAATAATAAACCGTGGGTATATGGTTTTATGCTTAATAGTGGAGGAAAAACCGGACATACAGGTGTGCACGATTATTATGCAACCAACCCTATTGAGCTTTTAAAATCTCCATATTATAAAAGTAATACTGGTTTTGGTTTTGCCCCTGAAGGTATAGAAAATAATGAAGTAACCTTTGAACTAGTGTCCGATATGGCATGGACAAGCGAAGCTATTGATTTGGATAATTGGTACGTTGAGTATGCGAAAGGGCGCTACGGTGCCGCTCCGACAGCCATGGCAGAAGCTTGGCAGTTGCTTAGAAAAACTAGTTACGGAACTATGACAGACCATCCTCGCTTTGGTTTTCAAGGCAATAGTGGATCATGGTCTACAGGAACCATAAACAAAGATCCCCGTATTTTTGAAGCTATAGAAAAATTTCTTTCCTGTTCGGAGGAGTTGAAGGATTCTGAACTGTATAAAGCAGATGCTCTTGAATTTGCAGCAACTGCCTTATGCCATAAGGCTGAAGATTGGTTTGGCTATGCCTATAATGCACATCAAAAGTCAGATTTTGAAACACGGGATAAAGCAGGTGAATGGGCATTGCAGCTACTAACGAATGCTGATAGGTTGTTGGAAAACCATCCGACTTTAAATCTACAACGATGGATTGATTTTGCCCGAGCAACAAGTACCGATACAAATCAACAGGATAAGTATGAAGAGGATGCAAGAAGAATTTTGACCGTTTGGGGCCCTCCAAAACTTAAATTAGGGGTTAATGATTATGCCGCTAGAATGTGGGGAGGTCTGATCCGTGATTATTATCGGGAGAGAATGGCAGGTAAATTAGAAAGCTTACGATTAAACGAAACCTATGATCATAGAACATTTGAGGACGCTTGGGTACGAAACAAAGGGGTGAGTAAAATAGAGCCTTTTAAAGATCCATTGGAGTCGGCAAGGAAGTTGGTAAAACAAGCTATTGAAAGACCTGTTCCTGTTATCGTAAATGAAGATGGTATTGTGGTGGGCGAATGGTCTTCAAAGGATAATACCATGGAATGGCCTATTAATAGAGCGGATTTGCCAAAAATTAAAGAGGTAAAATTCATTTATACTAGCGGAAATACGCCAGTCAGTATAAAAAATGTAACATTAATCGCCGATGGTAAGCCTTTATATGAAAACTCAAAGCTTGGTTTTCTTGATAGAGAGAATGCAACAGTAGTGTATCCATTGGGATTACCAAAGGGTGTGAGGGCAAACAACGGTGCATCTCTAAAAGTGGCAATAAGCAGTAATGATGAAGAAATACCAGCGAAAGGCAAGGCGGTTTTAATTCTTGAAGATTAAAGAAACAAAGGATACGGTCTAAGTCTAAACGTTGATAATTCGTGTTTCTTAAGGTCAATTTGCCTAGAAACGGAATAGTCTTAGGACTTATATGGAAAAAAAATATCAATAAATGGTAAATTATCGGTGGATTCAAGGGAGCTAAGCAACTAATTTTCCAATTGAAATAATCCAATAAATATCCTGACTATAACGCCATGCAATTTACTTCTTACTTGCCCCTTCCTACAAGAGTCTATAAGTCTAACCTTTTACTGTTACTTATTTTTCTTGTTTGTTCTTTAAATTATACAGTCGCACAACAATCCCCTTCAGGGGTAGTATCCCTCTCCGAACTAGAAATAGAAAAGGCGGTTCAGCCTTGGTGGCCATTACAAAAAAATACAGCCATAACAGGAGCTCCCCTAACAATAGCTGGAACGAACTTTAAAAAGGGAATAGGAACCTTATCGGAAAGTAGTGTTTATATTTTTTTGGATGGAAAAGGTGATACTTTTAAAGCCGAAGTCGGACTACAAGATCCCTCTGCATTTCCTGTAGCGGTAAAATACAACGCTCTCAGTGATGGCTCAAAATTGTTTTATACCCAAGACGAAACCGGTAAAAAGTTTGTTGGTATAGCGAACTCCGAAGAAACCATGGGCAGCGGTAGTGTGCAATTTGTTATTAAAGGTGACGGCAAGCTTTTATGGAGAAGCAAAAAAATAAAGGGTGGTCAAACCCCAACACCGATAGCATTAAGTTTAAAAGGGATCAAAGTTTTAGAGCTGACGGTAAACGATGGTGATGACGGGATTTCAGGAGATCATGCCGTTTGGGGAAATCCAGAAATAACCTATTCTTCATTTAAGCCAATATTAGTAGATGCCAATTATATAAATACCTTAAAAACTGTTGACAATAATTTTAACAACCATTTAAAACCCTTAATCGAACAACTTCCCGTTGGGAGTGCTGCTTTAAGGACTGGGGTAAACAAGGACTGGTTGGTAGAAAAGGTATCCCTTTCTTCTAATATCTATAAGGAAGATAACGGTAAAGAAATAATGATGTCTAATGGCTTGGTAAGCAGAACTTTTAGATTGAGTCCTAATTGCGCCACGGTAGATTTTAAAAACTTGACTACAGGCGAATCTTTACTTCGTGGGGTTAGCCCAGAAGCCATGCTTACCATTGACGGACAAGAATATGCGGTTGGTGGCCTAGATGGGCAAAAGGAGTATGGATATTTAAAAAAAGAGTGGTTAGATGATCTATGGAGTCCGGATGGTTCTTTTCAGCTTTCGACATTTACCATAGGAGATATTCAAAAACGAATTGAATGGCCTAACAAAAGATGGTCATTGGAGTCTAAACAACCACAAAAAGGAAAAAGCATTTCCTTTACCTATCACCATAGTCGGTTAAAGGATATTGAAGTCCAGGTACACTATAATATTTATGATGGAATCCCTCTTATTAGTAAATGGTTCACCATAACAAATAAAGGCTCGCATACCATTGTCTTAAATAATTTTAAAAGTGAAATACTGGCCATGGTGGAAGCTGAGAGCGCGGTAGAGAAACAAAGGGGATGGGAAACTCCAAATATTCATGTAGAAAGCGATTATGCTTTTCATTCCATGTCCATGAAAAATGCCAATAAGGTAGTGCATTGGGAAAAAGACCCACGGTATACCTCACAAGCAAGCTATTTATTAGCAACCCCCTGTTTGTTGGAGTGTAAATTGCCTATAGGACCTAATGAAGCCATTGCCCCAGCTGCTACATTTGAATCTTTTAGAATTTGGGAATTGCCGTACGATAGTTCTGATAAACAACGCAAAGGGTTATATACCAATGCTATGTATGCCAAGATAGCGCCTTGGGTTACAGAAAATCCGCTATTCTTACATGTAACAACTACTGAAGATGCCAAAGTTAAGGCGGCCATAGACCAATGTGCAGAAACAGGGTACGAAATGGTGATCTTAAGCTTTGGTAGCGGACTCAATATGGAAGACTTATCCGAATCCAATATTGCCAAATTTAAGGCTTTGGCAGATTATGCCCATGCCAAGGGAATAGAACTGGGGGGCTACTCTCTCTTGTCTAGTCGCTGGATTAGTGATGAGGTCGATGTTATTAATCCTGAAACTGGGAAAAGAGGAGGCGTAATACATGGGAGTTCTCCTTGTTTAAATAGCCAATGGGGTATTGATTATTTTGAAAAACTTAAAGTTTTCTTCGAAAAAACAGGTTTCGACCTGTTGGAACACGATGGTTCTTACCCTGGTCAATTGTGTGCATCAACAGCTCACGTAGGCCACCGTGGCTTGGAAGATTCCCAATGGAAATCTTGGAAACGCATCAGTGATTTCTATAAATGGTGCAACGAAAAAGGGATTTTCCTCAATATCCCAGATTGGTATTACCTAAGTGGTAGCACTAAAAACAGTATAGGATATCGCGAGGTAAATTGGTCCTTGCCTAGAGAACGACAACTGGTCTTGGGCAGACAAAATATGTTCGATGGCACCTACGATAGACTTCCTAGCATGAGCTGGACCTTTGTTCCGCTTACCGAATATCATGGGGGAGGAGCCGCCGCAACCATAGAGCCCTTGGATACACATGTGAAGGCTTACAAAGCGCATATGATACAGAATTATGGTATGGGGTTACAGGCTTGTTATAGAGGGCCACGTTTATACGATACCGAGAGAACGAAATCGATGGTTATAGAGGTGGTAGATTGGTATAAAAAATATCGCGATATTCTCAATTCCCCCATCGTTCACCTTAAAAGAGCCAATGGAAGGGAAATGGATGGCATAATGCATGTAAACCCAGAATTAAAGGAGAAGGGGATGGCCATGTTTTTTAACCCTACCAATGAGGAGATTACACAAACTATTCAACTGCCCTTGTATTATACCGGGCTTACAGAGGTAGCCCGTATACAAGAAAAAGAAGGTCCGGTGAAGACTTATACACTAGAGCGCGATTATAGTGTTCCTATTACCGTAAAAATACCGGCTCATGGTTATAACTGGTTTAAAATTCACTAATCAACCTAAATATTAAAAATGAAAAAAAATATTTTATGCCTATTAATAGTTTTTTCCATACTGGGAAGCTATCAAGTCAAGGGACAGTCCATAGATGGTTCCATGCTACCGGAATACGAGCTACGTTTTCCCAATCTAGCGAGCAGTTGGGACGAGGGTATTCCTCTAGGAAATGCTACCGTAGGTGCTTTGGTTTGGCAAAAAGAAGGAAAACTTAGAATGTCCTTGGACAGAGCAGATCTTTGGGACCTTCGACCCATGGAAAATTTGAATTTTGAAGATTACGATTTTAATTGGGTATATGAACAATGGAAGAACAATACGTATAAAAATGTTCAGGACAAATATGATGTACCCTACGACCATTCCCCAGCCCCTTCCAAAATTCCTGGAGGAGCGTTGGAGTTCGATGTCAGTAGCCTAGGAGAAATAGCCTCTGTAACCTTGGAACTAAAAACGGCGACCTGTGAGGTAAGATGGAAAAATGGTGTTGTATTAAAAACCTTTGTGCACGCTACGGAACCCATAGGATGGTATCGCTTTGAGAATTTAAAAAATCCTATCCCTCCTATCCTTGTGCCTCCCGCTTATGTTACTGCTAAAGAATCAGGAGCTGAGGACCCGGTAACCGGACAGGATCTTCGAAGATTGGAATACGAAGCTGGAAAAGTTACCCAAAAAGGAAATACTATTACCTATAACCAAAAGGGATGGAAGGAATTTAATTTTCAAGTATATACCAAATGGGAAGAAGGAGCAGACTATCTTGAAGGAAGTTGGAGTATTAGTTCGCAAAAAACAGCCGAGGAAATAGTTACACCCGCAGAAGAAGTCCTTGCCGCTTCTTCTTCAAAGGGAATGGAGAATTCTAAAGGGAGTCATATTTCTTGGTGGAATAACTTTTGGAAACAATCTAGCGTTAGTATTCCCGATCCCATTTTACAAAATCAATGGTATATGGAAATGTACAAATTAGGATCTGCCGCTAGAAAGGGAGCGCCACCAATTTCTTTACAAAGCGTATGGACGGCCGACAATGGGAAATTACCACCATGGAAGGGCGACTTTCATCACGACCTAAATACCCAGTTAAGTTATTGGCCTACCTATTCTGGAAACCATTTGGAACTGGAAGAAGGTTTTATAGACTGGTTGCTAAAATATAAATCGACCTTTAAAAAATACACTAAAGATTATTACGGTACTAGCGGTTTAAATGTGCCTGGAGTAACAACTTTGACCGGAGACCCTATGGGAGGGTGGATTCAGTACTCTTTTGGTCCAACGGTTGGGGCTTGGCTAGGGCAACACCTTTACTTGCACTGGCGGTATAGTATGGATAGGGAGTTTCTTAAAAACCATGCTTATCCTTGGATAAAAGAAGTAGCCCAACATTTTAATGAGTTATCGGTTATAGGAACTGATGGCAAGCGAAAACTACCTATTAGTTCTAGTCCAGAAGTACATAATAATTCCCGCGATGCCTGGTTTGAAAAGACCACTAATTTTGATCTCGCTTTGGTAAGGTGGACCTATGCCCATGCTGCTGAATTGGCTTTGGAACTAGGCTACAAGAAAGAGGCTAGGCAGTGGAAAAATATTTTAAAGAAATGGCCCGATTTTGCTGTTGACGAGAGTGGTCTTATGTTAACACCAGATGCTCAGTTTGACCAATCGCACCGTCACTTTTCCCATCTAATGGCTATCCATCCCTTGGGGCTTATTGATGTTTCCAAAGGGGAGGCCGATAAAGGTATCATAGATAAAACTATCAGGAATTTAGAAAAAACGGGCTCTAGTGCCTGGACCGGATATTCTTTTAGTTGGCTTGGAAACATTAAGGCTAGGGCTTTTGATGGGGAAGGTGCCGCAAAAGCCCTAACGGACTTTGCAACCTCCTTTGTGCTTCCCAACAGTTTCCACGCAAACGGGGATCAGTCTGGGACAGGGAAGTCTAATTTTACATACAGACCATTTACCTTGGAAGGTAACTTTGCGTTTGCTGCGGGAATTCAAGAAATGTTGCTCCAAAGTCATACGGGAACAGTACATATTTTTCCGGCTGTCCCTTCCCATTGGGAGACTGTTGGTTTTAGAAAATTACGGACCGAGGGAGCGTTCTTGGTGTCTGCCAAGAAAGAAGCAGGACAAATGAAAACAGTGAAGATAACTGCCGAAAAAGGAGGGGAATTGCGGTTAAAGAACCCCTTTAAAACCAAAGACATAAATATTCATGGCAACAAACTCAAATGGCAAGATGATATCCTAATATGGAACTCGAACCCGGGAGAGATTTTAGAACTTAGCCTTTATAAATAAAGGCACTTTTAAAAACGGTCTTATTTGTAGACGAATTAGACCGTTTATTGAATACTAATACGAGAAAGCAGTAAGGTAAGAATTGGAATTGATGTCATAATTCAAAAAGTTCATCAGATTGTTTTCTTTTAATAACAGATGCTTTAGCGAACAAAAGTGCTATGGACTGCTAGAAGGATAATTGTTAAAGACCAATTCTCAAGAAAGAAAAAAAATAATAACGATATGAGGGGATTTCCTCGGTGGGAATAAAATCAAAGAGTAACAAGCTAGTTTAGTTTGTAAGGCTTAATGCTAGCGCTGAAAGTATTTAAGCCTTTCCTAAATTAAAGTAAAACTATTATAGAATATGAGAAGTACATCTAAAGGAAGACGGCAGTTTATAAATAATTTAGGCATGGGTATTGTTGCCGTGGGGATGTCTAATACAAGTTCTTTTGCCTTTAGCCCAAAGTCAAAAGCTTTAAAAAAACGAAGTGTTGAGGTTGGTTTTATAACCGATCTGCATCATGGCTATTGTGCGGATGCACAAGAACGTTTGGAGGTTTTTATAAAAGAGGCTTCTTCCCGAAAACTGGATTTTATAATACAAGGTGGCGATTTTTGTCACCCCATAGCCGAGGCCCAGGAATGTATGGATCTTTGGAATTCCTATCAGGGAGAAAAGTACCATGTGTTGGGAAACCATGATATGGATAAGGGAAGTAAAAAGGAGGCGATGGATTTCTTTGGAATGGAAAGTAATTACTACTCCTTTGATAAGGGCGATTTTCATTTTGTTGTTCTAGATGGTAATTATATTTCAAAGGATGGGAAATACGTGGATTATGGGCATGCAAACTTTTATATTGAACAAGCCAATCGTAGTTTGGTGAACCCGGAACAAATAGAATGGTTACGTCAAGATTTGGAAAAAACGAACAAGCAAACTATTATTTTTTCGCATCAGGCCTTTGACGAAATTTGGGACGGCTGGTCTTCGCCAAGTCGCTTTGCAGTTCGGAAAGTGATCGATGATGCCAATAACAGTACCGGTTTTCAAAAGGTAATTGGGTGTTTCTGCGGGCATCATCACGTAGACGACCATAGTTACATCAATAAGGTTCATTATTTTCAGATGAACAGTGCCTCCTATTATTATGTAGGAGAGGGTTATGGTTCCGATGGCAGTAGGGCCACGTATAAGGATGCTATTTTTGCCTTTATCACCCTAGATCCCTCTGGAGAAATTACCATCGAAGGAAAGAAAAGCTCCTTTAAAGAACCAACGCCATCACAGAAGAACCATCCAGATGCGCCACGTCTTTCTGCCTCGATAAGTGATAGAAAGGTAAGCTTTTAGGGATTATATGGATAGGTTGAAGTTTTCGTTAAATTGGAATAAGAGTTAACAGAAGATAATAAATGTTTAAAATAAATTACATGAAGATTAAATTAGTAGCTATAGGGATGCTCCTTTTCGGGAGTAACTTTTTTGGTTACGGACAGTTAAAAGGCAAGGTTTTTCTGGATCAAAATAAGAATGGTATTAAAGAGTCTAAAGAAAAAGGGGTGGAAAACGCGGTGGTTTCCGATGGTTATCATGTGGTGCGCACCGATGAGCAAGGGAATTTTGAATTGCCCGGATGGGAGAAGCAAAGATTTGTAACTATTTACCCTAATGGCAGTTTTAACCCGGAAAAACGGTTTGTTCCAATTACTTCCAAGCTTAAGTCCTATGATTTCCCCGTACAAACTAAAAAACAAAAGGAAGAGGTTAACTTTGTGCAGATTTCAGATACCGAAACCTTTGAATACGGTGATTGGGTCGATAACCTGAAAAAGTACATTAAGGTACATAAGCCAGATTTTGTAGTTCATACCGGGGATATCTGTTATAAGGCAGGCATGGAGTGGCATGCAGATAACTTAACGGAAAAAGAATTGGGCGTGCCTATTTACTATTGTCTTGGTAACCACGACTTGGTTAAAGGCGATTATGGGGAGCAGTTTTTTGAAGAGAAATTTGGTCCTGCTTGGTATGCTGTAGAAGAAGGGAATACCTTATTTGTAATTACCCCAATGATGGGAGGCGATTTTCCTCCTGGATTTAACCATGAGGATATTGGGGGATGGTTGCAAAACCTCCTGAAAGCGTATGACAAGGAGCAACCCAAAATATTTTTTAACCATGACCTGTTGACCGATGGGGAAAGTTTTGTTTTTAAGAAGAACGACAACGAATCTATAGTTCTGGAGGATTACAATTTAAAATCTTGGTTGTATGGTCATTGGCATATTAATATGGTAAAAACTCATGGGAAATCTGGAGTAGTGTCCTATAGCACGGCTACCTTGGCAAAGGGCGGAATCGACCATTCTCCCTCTAGTTTTAGGGCAATAAAAGTAGATAAGGAAGGGAATACCAAGTCACAATTAATTTGGAGTCATCTAGAAAGAGAAATTCAAATTGTGAGTCCACAAAAAAATGAACTTACATTAAATAACCAGGGAGAAATAGAGGTTTCTGTGAATGTATATGATAGTGGTTCTGTAGTGGATAGCGTTCGTTATAGTATTTGGGGTAAAGAAGGGTTTAATTGGGAATCCTCCCGTGATACGTCCAAATGGAATGAAATGGTCAAAACATCAGATTGGAATTGGCGTGCAAAAGTTACCCCTACTGCTGAAAAAGACCTTTTGTTGGTGGTAGATGCTTATTTACGCAGTGGAGAAGTACTTCATAGAAAGGAAACATTTAGTTTGGAAGATAGAAAGGATAGGGGGACGCCTAAAGATAAATGGTCGAATTTAGCGGGGAACAAGGAGCATCATCCAGTGGTCGATAGCAAACAGCAAGCGCCCTATACCATGGAATGGACTGCAAATGTGGGTAGCAATATCTATATGAGTTCTCCGGTAATTAAGGATAATTATGTATTAACGGCAGGGTTTGATGATAGCAATGCAGAAAACTGCTTTATTGTTTGTTGGGATGTTGGCGCTGGCAGGGAGCTCTGGCGGTATAAGACAAAAAACGGTGTTAAGAACCAAATGGTCATCGCCCAAGATAAGGTGATAGCCACCGACATGATCGGGCATACGTATGCCATAGATATCGCTTCGGGAAAACTGGTTTGGGATACCGATTTAAAATACAATAGAGCTCCTGGGTTTATTACCGGTTTGGTAACCGATGGAAAAATTGTATATACCGGATTTTCCGAATCACTCTCGGCCATAGAAGTGAATACAGGAAGGGTTTTATGGCAAAATAAGGCTTGGAAAGGAGGCGAAGGAACTACCCCTACGATGACTATTGCCGATGATGTTCTTTTGGCATCCCGTCATTGGGGTGCTATCTATGCCCACGATAGGTTTACCGGAGAATTGCTATGGTCTAGGAATGATGATGGTCTACGTTTTAGAGATGGAGTTTTGAGCTATAAGGACAAGTACCTCTGGGTTGCCGAACAGGACAAATTACATCAACTGGATCTAAAAACAGGAAAGACAGTCTATAGTTTTATTACAGGAATGCAGCATACCGGAACTTCGGCTCCGATTGTTCTACAAGATAGGGTGATTATTTCAGGATCTCATCCCGGTGTAGCATCTTTTGATCTGAAAACAGGAAAGAAACAATGGGAATTCCAGGTAGATCCCGCCTTGTTTTACACACCTTCGTATTTTTCTGATCAACAACAGAGTTTGGAAACTACCCCCATCTTAGTTGGTGATAACCTGATTTTTGGTGCTATGGATGGGAAGGTATATGTTGTGAATGCGGACACTGGAAGCTTGGTGTGGAAAACGGCCTTGGGGGCTCCTTTAATTACCTCTGCAGCAATAAGTGCCGACGGTTTTTTTATATGTGATTTTGCAGGGAATATTTACTTTTTTAAAACTAGTTAAGGATGAAAAAAATGTTTCATAAAATATGCTTTTTTATTTTTATAATACAAGGCATATGGACTTTTGCGCAATCACATCATACCATAGATTTTGAAAATATGGAAGGAATTGTGGTAACGGATGGTATCATCGGAAAGGCTTTCGATTTGGGAGATGTGGCCAGACGTTATGCTATTGACGTTCCTAATCCAATGTACGAGCAAACCAATTTTACCGTTACCGTTTGGGTAAAAGCTATGGAGGAAGGTAGATCGGCCTACACCATAGTTTCCTCTTTAAAGGAAACAGATATGGGATATGATGGTTGGAAATTAGGGATACAGGCCAATGGAGCCTGGAATTTTGTGATTATAAGTGACGAAAAACAATTCACTTATAATCCAACCCCAGAACGACAATCTATTCGAGATGGGAAATGGCATTTATTGGCAGTAAGCTATGACATTACCAGTCAGGATCTGTCCTTCTATTATGATGGACTTCCATTAGCCATTTATAATGCCCCTGGTTTAGAAAGTGCGAACTTAGGAGAAAAGGTGGTGATTGGGAATGCGATCGATACTAAAAAACCATACAAGAGTGAACAGTGGGAATCCTTTTACGGGGCTATTGATGACATTGGCTTTTCGAACATTGCGATGGACCCAAGGGAAATCAGTAAAATGTATAGCAGAGTAACAGGAAAGGAGCAGACAGAAATTGATGCTCCCTTAGCGGATCTCACCCTAACAAGCTTTAATATTTGGCATGGGGGTAACGAGTCTGGTAAGGAAGCAGGGTTTAATAGAATAATGCAACTGCTCAAGGAAAGCAATTCAGATGTATTTGCATTAGTAGAGACCTATGGATCCGGCGAAAAAATAGCAGACGGTTTAGGGTACTATTTGTATCTTATAAGCTCCAATCTCTCCATTATAAGTCGGTACCCTATAGTCGATACACATTTGGTTTATAATTCCTTTAACAGCGGAGGGGCTACCATAGCCCTTCCGAATGGAAAACATATTAATATATTTAATGTTTGGCTGCACTATTTACCTGACTATTGGTCGGGTTTTATGAAAGATGAAAAATGGAATGTTAAAGATTTTTTAGTAGAAGAAAATAAGACCAGAGGGAAAGAAATTCAGAACATCCTTTCTGAGATCACTCCTTTTTTAAATAATAGCGATAAGGTTCCAGTTCTTTTATCCGGGGATTTTAACAGTGGCTCCCATTTAGATTGGACCAAAGAGAACAAGGAAGCCCATAATGGATATGTAGTTCCATGGCCAGCCAGCTTAGCCATGGAAGCTAATGGCTTTAAAGATGCGTGGCGGGTGCTGTACCCTAAAGTTAAGGCCCATCCCGGTATTACGTGGTCTCCTTTATATACATCGGATACTTATATCAAAGATAGAATTGACTTTGTATACTACAAGGGATTGAAATTAAAACCCGTAAAAGCAAGGCTTATCGAGGATCATGCTTTGCAGTTTCCCTCGGATCATGCGGGTGTTACCGTAGAATTTAAACTGTTAGATGATTTTTAACAATAGGTAAAAAATGATGTCAGACTAAGGGCATAATATCTGCTTAGTTTGTTATAGATTTAATAAAAATTAAAGGAAGGTTTCCATGAAAAATATATGTTTGACGAGCTTGATGTTTCTTTTTCTAACAGTTAGCGTTTATTCCCAAATATGGATTGTTGATCCGTTGGAAGCGCTGTACCCGGATCGCAATAACGAGAAATCTTGGAGTCGGCATTGGTCGGCAGATTTTATTATGCAAACCGATGTAGCCGCCCACCTGCTTGTAAAAACACCAAAAAACTCCCCATTTACTATAACCGCAGAGATAGACGGGCGTTCTTTGGCAGACGGATCTTTTTTTGAATTGATAGACGTTCCGGTAGAACAAAATACAGGCCTCGATAGCCGTACCGAACTATATACGGGAGCGCCCAATCCCTTTGTTATAAGAAAAGCACCCTTTAAGATTTATGAGGTAATAAAGCCTGTAGACAAATCAATTTTTATAAGTGACGGAAACTATCGGGCCTTTAGGTTTGTCTTGCCTGAAGCATACAAATCTCCCGGTGAAACAACTATTAAATTTACAGTAACCAGTCAAGAGACTACTTATGTAGGGGAGTTTAAACCACGTATTCATGCGATCGATATTCCTTCGGCTTCGAAAAGTGAATTTTTCTATACAAATTGGTTCAATCTATCCAAAATGGAATATCATCACGGTGTCGTAAGATGGACGGAAGCCTGGTTTGAGATGCTTGACAAATACGCTAGTTTGATGTCTAAAGGGCGGCAAAATGCCATCCTGATCCCCGCTGAATTGATATATGTAGAAAAGGGGGAGATTAAACTGGCAGCAGATAAAATGTGGCGGTTTCTTCAGGTTTTTCAAAGACATGGATTTCGTTTCTTTGAAGCACCACATCTGATGAATAGGGGCCCCAATGACGATTGGGGGGATGCAGAACTAAAAGTGGCCCTAAGCGGTAAGCGGTATTATACGGAAGGAGGAAAAAAGGATGTGCAAAAGATTATAACGCTTTTACGGGATTTTGCGGTTAAACACAATATAGTAGATAACTGGCTACAGCATATCTCCGATGAACCTACAGCAGTAAATGCAGCTTGTTACAGAGACATTGCCGATCAGGTGAAAGAGCTGTTTCCTGAAGCCTTGATTATGGAAGCGACCAACGACCGGGATAACTTGGCAGGAGCCATAGACATTTGGTGTCCTATTATCAATGATTTTCAGGAAAACGAAGCTTTTTTCAGGAACAGAGAGCAGAAAGGTGAGCAGATTTTTGTCTATACTTGTTTGATACCCGGAGGGCAATGGCTTAACCGAACCTTGGATATGGAGAAATTGCGTCAGGTTTATTTCGGTTGGGGAGCTGCTCGTTATAATACGGACGGGTATCTTCATTGGGGATTAAATCAATATCAGGCAGATCCTTACCAAACCAGTGCGGTAAAACACCCCTCTCCTGGAGCTGGCCCTAACAATTACCTTCCGGCGGGAGATACCCATATTATTTATCCCGGTAAAAACGGTCCTTTGTCTTCCCTGCGCTTTGAAGCTCATAGGGGTGGTATTGAAGATTATGAATTATTGCAACTACTTAAAATAAAAGATGAAAAGCGTTATGAGGAATTGATTGCTCGCTTATTTCGGACTTACACCGATTATAATTTAAGCATTCAGGACTATAGGGCGGTAAAAAGAGAGCTGTTAGAAACTTTGAAAAATGATTAAGTACAGGATAGTACATATTTAGATTGATTTGAAGTAACCACGATAAAATCTGACAGTTAAGAATTATATTTAAAGAGTCAAAACAACAAATATTAATCCTTAAAACTGTCAGAATGAATACAGAAGCAAAGGTAATTAAATCTAAGGTAGGTTTATTACAGTTAGCAGAACAATTGGGCAACGTATCTCAGGCCTGCAAGCTTTTTGGTTATAGCAGAGATAGCTTTTATCGTTTCAAAGAGCTCTACGACCAAGGAGGTGAGTTGGCACTACGGGAACTCAATAGAAGGAAGCCAAACCTCAAGAATCGAATTGAGGAAGAAGTGGAAAGAGCCGTAGTGCAAATCGCTTTTGAATTTCCTGCCTATGGACAACT
>NZ_FQYX01000040.1 GCF_900141935.1 Arenibacter nanhaiticus
ACAGGTAGATCTGGATGGCTGGTTGCAGTATTACAATAATGAAAGAACCCACACAGGAAAGCACTGTTTTGGAAAAACACCGATGCAGACCCTACTGGACAGCAAATATTTGGCTGATGAAAAAATGTTGGATTTACAATCCGATAAAATTGTACCTTTATTAGAGGCAGGTAAAGCGGAAACAGGCTCTGGTGGAGACCAACCTGTCAGGAATAACCTGTCCGACGACTGGAATGGTCAGGGGGCTCCAAACGAGCCCCTAAACCAAAATTATTCCAAGAGTCAAAATGCCTAAAAAAACTCTTAACTGTCAGACGAAATCGTAGCTATTACAATTGATTGTTTTTTTGGGAGTATTCCCTATGGCCTTTTGAATGAAAATAATTAAAATACCATAGTAATTATATGGGCCTTTAACTATGAAGGCCCTTTGTGTGTTTTTTGGTTGATTAAATTAGACTGTGGTACTTTAGCACCAGAAATGACACTAGGGAACCGCCTTCAGGCGGCGGTGATGCCAATTGGCCTTATAATTCTATCCTATAAGTGGTTGAAAGAAAACTTCTAGCGATTCTTTCGGGTATTTCAGGGACCACTTTTATGTCATAATGGATTCATATTCTCTAATGCCGTTCAAACTAAGGAGGTGGCTATCTGCCTTAGGAAAGATAAAAGGTTGGAAGCATTAATTTGTTTTCTCTTCCTCTTTTTCTTTATTTTTCTTTTCTTTAAATTCAATATCTCTAGCAGATGAAAGGGCACTTGCAATTAAGCCGGTAGGGATTGTAATCACACCTAAACCCATAAGGAGTATAACAAAAGTAAATACTCTGCCTCCTAAGGTTATGGGGTAGATGTCTCCATATCCTACGGTTGTAAGAGTAATAATGGCCCACCAAAGACTGTGAAAGATAGAAGCAAACTCTTTTGGTTGAGCTTCGTTTTCAAAATAATAAATGCCCGCTGCAGATAGGAAAATGAAAATCCCTGTTAAAATGAAAAATAAGGTCAGTTCCGGCCGTATGATTTTTAAGGCAACGGCAAATCGTCTAAGCGCATCATTATACTTCGATATTTTCAGCGCACTTATGATTCTGAAGATCCGCAATGCTCGTATCGCTCTTAAATCAAATTGTTTTGCGAATAAGAATGGTAGAATAGCAAGTAAATCTATAATACCATAGAAACTAAAAATGTACTTTAGTTTATGGTTGGTAATATAAATCCTTCCAAAATATTCGATCGTAAAAACTATATAACAAACATTATTTACAATATCTAAAGTCCTTGTCCAGAAAGGCGATAAATTGGGGAGTGTTCCCAAACAGTACACCAGAATAGATATGAATATCAGTATTTGAATGGTAATATCAAAGAGTCGGCCAGGTTTAGAATCATTATCTTCAATAATACTCCTTATTCTTTCTTTGGTCGTAGAATTTAAGCTAAGAACCGCTTTAGAGGTCTTGTTAACGAGGTGGTTTTTTTTCATTTTATTGAAGTGGCTGAATAAAAGAATGGGTTCAAAACTAAATATATACTACTATAAAAACCGGAATTAAAGGGATTTTTTTATTCTGACGGTCGTAATAAAGTACTCACTAGACCCCATATTTATCATCGATTATGTCGCCTAAAAGCAGCATTATTAATGGAGTTAAAAAGACATCTGGGAATATAGTGTGGGCGTTCCCTCCTTCGTCGGGCGGGCTCTTGGCTGTATCCCTTGCTCCGCTGCGGGGATGCCGCCGCCATCCCTAACGCAAAAAAATAGAACAGGATTAAGTGCTGTTTATTGAAAAATCTAGCATCAATTGAAGCCTTCCTAAAACAGGAAGTTCAAAATGTATAGATATTAAATAATTAAAATTACCTTCTTAGGATAACGCCTAAGCATTCAAACTATCGTCCGTTATGGAATTGATTGCCTCTTAGTTTGGTATATCGTAACAAACAACCTCTTTCGTTGAAAAGAGGCTGTTAAGTATTAATTAAGTTTATTTTTTCAGCTTCTGCTAGCCTTTTTTAGAAGGGTGAAAATAATTGTACTGTCGATGGCTATTACATCACTTTTAATGAAACATCGTAATTGTCTACAGTTTGTAACAACTGCTTTTCAAATTTGTAAATGTCATCAATTGTGTCTATTTGTTCTTTTATTTCTTTTTTGCTGTCATCAAAAATACTGATGTACTTATTACCACCATTAAGGTGAAGCCTGCAAATAGGTTTTCTATTATTGTCGTCTAATAGGATCCCGAAATAGGACTGCGTATCACGGTGTACGATCCTTTCCTTTTGTAATTTCCTTCGTAAAATGGCAACAACAATCTGATAGGCCTCCATTTCTTCCTCTGTTGTCTCAATTTTAGTTTTTGGTTCTAAATCAATTTCTTCTTCGGTCTTTTGTTTCTCTTCTTCTTTGTTTAATGCCGCATTTAGTCGGTCGCTTACTTTTTCGCTAATGGTTTGGACGAATGCTTTACTAACAATTTCCTTAAAATCCTCCAATACGGTCGACGTTAATCTTCCGTTATAAGCTTTGTTTGCAAAGAGACGAACAAAGTCTGGGGAAGGGGATTGAAGCTCCTGGTCTATTAAAGTTTTAATTTCCCTGGTATATTTTAAATTACTAGCATTGTCCACTATTTTTGAAATATCAAAATTGGATTTATGAAACTTCTCAATTTCTTTAACGGTACTTTCTTTTAAAGTGGTAATATCAAATTCCAGAAATGGCTTTTCATCCATTTTGTTCGGTTCATCCAAATCCGTATAGAACCTATAAACAATCCCGTTCGTTAATAGTGCAAACCTCGTTTTAGTTACGTGGAAATACCTAAACAATTGGGAATTGTGAACATTCAAATCCTGTTTCCAATGTTTACATTCAATAATTAAAATTGGCGTTTCATTTTGAAAAATAGCATAATCAACTTTTTCTCCTTTTTTCATACCTAAATCAGCGGTAAATTCTGGAACCACTTCTAATGGATTAAAAGCATCGTATCCTAAAATATTTATGAACGGCAAGGTGAAAGCATGTTTAGTAGATTCCTCGGTACCGATTTGCTCCTTCAGTTGGTCGACCTTATCAGCTAAGGCCTTCAGTTGGTTAAATAGTTCCATAGACTGGTTTTAAGTTATATATTATCAATTATTATTTTTAGTTTGGGAGGAAAACCTATCCCTTCTTAAGTTAATTAAGAACAGTACAATGTAAAATTAAAAAATGTATTTTCCTACCTTATGTATAAGTAAAAACAAAAACAGAGGTAATAATATTAGCAAGTTCCTTGTCAACCCTAAAAATTCAATAGACATTTTTTTGCTTACTCAAAGTGCAGTGAGCCTACACCAATTAGTTTTGTTCCAATTTCGATACTATAAATTTCCAAAAGACAATTATTAAAGGGTAAATGACGTTTTTGTATACTTATGCTGTTCGCGAAATAATGTGTGTGTTTTTTTGGGGTGATTGTAATCGGGAATTATCTATATTGTCATTAAAAAAGAGGAGCAAAAAGAGCTAAGCGGCTCTATCTCGGTTAATACCGGTGCTCCGGATAGCCATAGTGCTGGGGTGAGCCTGAATAGGCGCACAGAAAAATTTAACCTCTTTAGGCAATTTGGTGTAGGGCTTCCAAAATTCCCCAATGATATAGTGACCAGAAATGTGGACCTTGTAAATAACCGTACTATTCTTAGCAGTGGTACCGAATATCGGAATGAGACCTATTACAATATTGTTTTTGGTACGGATTATCATATCAATGAAACCAATCTGCTTACTCTTTCGGGTAATTTTGCCATGGAAATAGAAGACCAGCCATCCTCTACGGCATTTGCAGCCATAGGAGCAAATGGGGAAACAAATGCGGAATGGGATAGGGATGAGGTAACGGAGCCTAGATGTCGACCTTGAAATGACTGGGAATTATCTATCTAGTTGCCAAACGGTGCAGAGTGCTATATACAATAACCTATATATGGACCTAGGTTTTAGGAAAAACCTCTTTAGAGGCAAGGCGGTTCTCAATCTAAGCCTTATGGACGTATTCGCTTCTAGGATAGAGGAGCCTGGAATTGGGCAACTGGCATTTGAAATTTACAATACCCGACAAAGGGGGCGGGTTGTGGCTTTTGGATTTAGTTGTGGATTTGGAAAGGGAGAGGCCATGGATTATTCCGGGTAAAGACGATGGTTTTAAATAGTATAACAGCGACAACTATGGAACTTTAATTATTTCTTTTGACCATCTACCCCTAGCGCACTGAAAAAGATAACCAAAGTAGATATAAGGGATGAGCTATACGACCGCTATGGCGATTATACCCATAAGAGGTAGTTTTAAATATAAACTATAATAAATACAATATCATGATGAAAAGAAATGTTTTTTTATTACTGTTTCTAGGTACGGCCCTAGCATTTGGTCAATCTGTTTTTTCCGTAAACGGACTCTGTATTTCGGCACCTTTAAAAACGGAAGTGGATGAATTTGTCGGTTTTATAGAAAGCGAGCTGGCTCCTGGTGGCATAAACACCCTTGTTCTTAGGGTCGATTTTAATTATGCGTATGAATCGAGACCGGAATTAAGAGGGGATAACCCGCTGGGTAAGGAGGACGTGAAAAAACTGGTAGCAGTTTGTAAGAAGTATAATATCAACCTAATCCCTCAAGTAAACCTATTGGGACATCAATCGTGGCACAGTAGCCTTGGAAAATTATTGGAGGTCTACCCCCAATTTGATGAGACTCCCACTATTAAACTCCCTGAAAAATACGAGTGGCCCAATGATGATAGGCTATACTGCAAAAGCTATTGTCCATTACATCCAGAAGTACACGAGGTTGTTTTTGATATCATGGATGAAATAGTCGCGGTTTTCGAAGCCAAAGCCTTTCATGCGGGTATGGATGAGGTCTTTTACCTTGCCCATCCCGATTGTCCACGTTGCCAAGGCAGGAATCCGGCAAAGTTGTTTGCGGATGAAGTCAATAAGCTGAATAACCACCTAAAGAAAACTGGGACAGCATTATGGATTTGGGGAGATCGTCTTCTTGATGGCACGGATTCGGGAATTGGTATGTGGGAAGGTAGTATGAACAATACGGCAGCTGCAATTGATCTAATTTCAAAGTCAGTGGTAATTTGTGATTGGCATTATGAAAAGGCTATCCCCACACCAGCGTATTTTGCCATGAAAGGATTACGAGTAATAGCATGTTCATGGAAAAAACCTGAAGTAGCAAAAGAGCAGGTTACCATGATGCATTCGTTTATACAAAACTCCACCCCTGAAATGGCTGAAAAATATTTGGGGGTCATGCATACTGTTTGGTCACCTGTGGATAGTTTTCTAAAAGAATATTACAATCCGAACCCTGAAACAGAGGCAAAAGACAGTCAGGCCGAATGTTTAAGAAGTATGATAACGGCGGTAAAAAACATTAATAATTTCACTGTCAAGAACACAAACCATAAAACACCCATACACAAGGAATAGGATATCATGAACGCATGAAAACATTTTCTGGGAGCTTAGGACCTTGTACTTACTCTCAATAAAATTTCTCGAATCAAGGGTTTGATTATGCGGTTTGTTATTTAAAGGTTATGGATTGGCAATTTTAAAATTTAGTAAAAATAGGCGCTATTGGTAAGATCTACATGGCTCAAATTTATTGCAAAAAGGAAAAGGTTTTATAATCCTTTAACTTTCTAAAAAAGGATTTAAAACCGCCCTGTTATGGTCCATTAACCTTCATTAGGCCCTTTGAAAATATTGGTAACTATAACTTTTTAGAAAGAAAAACGGCTTTTAAAGCCGTTTTTTGCGATCGTTATGCTAGTTTTTCTAATTCCTGACATCTACCTTAAATTCTGGCGGGTCAACCAATTGAAATGTTGCCGAAGCAAATTTAACTTGTCCATTGGTAGCTTCCACCTTTTTCAGAATTTGAAGAAATAAAGAAGTTTTAGTCTTCCTTCGTTTTTTGTAATTAACGATATATCGAAGGGTATATTCTACCCAATTGTCGTTTGCAATAAAGGATACCATGGCTTCTGTCTGTGCGTCTTCCAATCGGTATTTCTTTTGCAATACCGTCCATTCTTCTCTTGATTCTTCTGTGAGATTTCCAGCTACCTCATTGCCTACTTGTTCAAATAGCTCTTGGGCCAGTTCATAGTTGCTACCGTATTGTATGGGTATTTTTATTTCATCCCAGAGGAAGGGAAAATCACCCGAATAGTTAAAAACGGGTTCCTTAAACACAAAGCTGTTGGCTATTAATACAATTCTTCCGTTGTACAGATCCCCGTCAACCCATTGGCCTGTTTCCATGACAGTAGTTCTTAAAACCCCAATATCCATAACATCTCCTTTAATACCGCCAAGCTGCACTCTGTCGCCAGGTTTGTAAAAGCCGCCAAACAATATAGCGAGCCACCCGGCAAAAGAGGCAATTACTTCTTGTAAAGCAAAGGCAATCCCTGCACCTGCAACGCCGAAAGCTACCGTTAAACCCCCAAGCTTGTCACTAAAAATGATCGTTATTAAAGCAATAGTAAAAAAATAACCAATGAAGTTACTGAACTTTTTGGCTCTGTACCTATTATCATTCTCCTTTATTTTAGTAAATAAATTTCGTTGGAGCGCTTTAATTATAAGCCAAATGATCGCTGTCCCTATAAAAATAGCAGTAATTTTCCCCATAGTGGGATTGAATAAAAACTTTTGAATCTGCTCTTCCATACGTTCTAAGGTACTTTAATTGTCCGCAATTTTATTTAAAAGAATCAATAATTCTGTCGGAGGTATTGTTTTATCGTTGTAGAGAATATTCAATTACACAGGCCTATATAAATCACCCAAAATAACAAGGATACCTATTATAAGAAGTAGCGAGTAAGGTTATTAAAAAAGTTACTAGAACTATTTTGAGTAGTTTCATACCATGTTTTCTTTTTAGTAGTTCCTACACAATATTAAATTTAAGCTATTGTATTTTAATTGGTTGAGAATTAACAATTCGTAATTCTATCTATAGCATCGTACCCTTTCTTCAAATAGATGTATATAATACATCCAGCCCAAAAAGTGAATGACTGGTAAGGCCTCCAAAATTATAAAAAGATCCTTGAAAAGGAAGTCTGCCAGAATTTGCACAGCCTTGTGAATTATGATAAGGAAAAGAGTAGGGGAAAGAAAGATGTTGACAGTATAGAATACATTGGACTTAAATAGCTTTTGAGGGGGCCTTTCCAAATACAATCATCATTATAGCTTTGTATTTTTTTCCCAAACGATCCCTAAGTATTCCAAACGCCTTGGTAATTTGGGCTTCTACATTTTTAATGGAAATGTTGAGGTATGCCGATATTTCATTATTGGTAAGGCCTTCTTTTTTACTAAGAATAAATATTTGTTGGCATTTAGGAGGTAGTTGTGAAATTTCTTGTGAAATCTGTTCAATGATCCGTTCAAAAGATTGGTGGTCTTGAAGGTGAACTGCTTTCTCCAAACTGTTGAAATATTTTTGCTCCAAGACCATAGTAGATCTCTTTTTCTTGTATTGATTGATAAATTCGTTATAAACCGACTTAAACAAAAAGTTCTGTAAGGAGGAGTGGATATCTAGTTTTTTTCGCTTTACCCAAGTTTTTAAAAATATATTCTGAACAATGTCCTGGGATTGAGCGTGGTCATGGGTCAGGCTAAGGGCATACCCGAACAATCGCTTGCTATAAAGATCTACCAAGGACACATAGGCCTTTTCGTCTCCCTTTCTTAGGCGATAGATCAATAGGCTGTCTTCATTGTTTTTCATATTAATTATGTGGTTTAGTCACAATTAAAAGAGTTGGTTTCTACAAATATCTAAAAAAATTAACAAAAGATTAGGGTATTGCCATTTTGCTTTGTCATTACTATAAAAAAGAGGCTATGGCGAACCCAGAAATGGAACCCTTGATTATTAAATATTTGTCGAATACCGCTACCGCAAAGGAATTGGATCTATTGTCAGACTGGATACTTCTCAAGGGCAACCAAGAAGTGTTGGATGTCTATGTAAAATCGCATCTAGAAATAATGACTACTATAAACGAACCCGATACAGATAGGATAAAGGACAATCTTTTACGAAAGATCAAGAGAGATAAAAAGATTAGGAGACTTAGTGCGGTAATGAAATATGCCGCCGTTGTGGTAATGCTCTTATCGCTTGGGTATTATTTGCAGTTACAGGTTTTTACAAAATCAGAGGGCAATTTGGAACCCAAGGACGAATTTATCACCATAACGCTGGAGAACGGAGCAATAGAAACGCTGAGTCCGGTTGAAAATAAAACAGTAAAGGATGCCAATGGGAATATTATCGGGACCCAAGATAAATCAAAACTGGTCTATTCCAACACCTCAAAAACAGAAAAGTTGGTTTACAATACCTTAAAGGTACCCTATGGGAAGCAGTTTGATCTAATATTATCCGATGGTACCCATGTGTTTTTAAATTCAGGAACCTCCTTAAGATACCCTGTGGCGTTTGTGAAGGGTAGGGAACGAAGCGTTTTTTTAACGGGAGAAGCTTTCTTTGAGGTTGCCGAGGACAAGGAACATCCATTTATAGTGAATGCCAATGATATGGAAGTAAAGGTGTTGGGGACAAAATTTAACGTTAGCCATTATCCCGAGGATCCTAATATCCAAACGGTACTAGTTGAAGGGTCCGTCTCCCTACAGCTAAAAAATAGTGAAAATTCCCATTTCGGTCCCACCATATTGGCACCGGGACACAAAGGGGAGTGGCGCAAAAACGAGAACGGAATATCGGTAGAAAATGTAGATACCAATCTGTATACCGCTTGGGTACAAGGAAAATTGGTATTTAGAAACACGAGTTTTAAAGCTATCAGAAAAGCGCTGGAGCGCCGCTATAACGTAACCATCTTAAATAAAAACCCTGCTTTGGACGATCAGGTGTTCGACGCTACTTTTGATATTGAGACTATAGAAGAGGTGTTAGAATCGTTCAGTAAAAGCTATGATATAGCCTACATTATCAAAAACAATGAAGTGATCATAAAATAAATAACAACAACCTTAAAACCATGCTCAATGAATAGAACCTTTTAGAGAACAACAATCAGATCATTTGGAAAATAAAATCGGAAAATGCGGACACATTTCCCGATTAAGATCAAAATGATTTAAACCAGTTAAACCAAATAACATTCCAAAATTATGAAAAAACTCTTTAATCTAGGGGGTGCCTTGTGTTGCCCTTTTAAACTAAGCTTAAAAATGAAACTCTCGGTACTATTGACCATCGTATCCTTATTTCAGATTCATGCCAATACCTATTCTCAGAACAAGGAAATCTCTTTGGATATTTCCAATGTCAGTTTGAAAACGGTGATCAACCAAATTGAGGCTGTATCCGAATTTAAATTTCTGTTGAACAGGAAGGACGTAGATCTGAATAGAAAGGTTTCTATTCGCGTAGAGAAGGAAAAGATTACTACAATCCTAACAGAGTTGTTTGCCAATACCAATGTGGCCTTTGAAGTTTTGAACAAACAAATAATTCTGAAAAAGAGGGAGGTAATTACGCAATCTTCCCAAAAATCAGGGAAGGAAAAGAACCTAAACCCATCAATACAGTTTCAGGTATCCGGAACTATTGCAGATCAACAAGGCCAACCCCTACCGGGAGCGAATATTGTTGAAAAGGGAACCACTAACGGAGTTACTGCAGATTTTGATGGGAATTTTTCCCTGGCGGTGGCCAGTGAAAATGCGGTCCTGATTATTTCATATATTGGATATGCTACCAAGGAAGTAGCGGTAAACGGACAAGCTAGGCTTTCAGTGCTATTAAATGAAGATGCATCTGCCTTGGATGAGGTGGTTATTACTGGCTATACCGCAGAACGAAAAAGTGATCTAACAGGGGCCGTAGCCATAGTAGAGATGGATGAAGTTGTAAGCCAACCTGTTGCCAGTGTTGATAATATGTTGCAAGGAAGGGTTTCGGGTGTAGAATTAGTAAGTTCCGGTGCTCCTGGAGGGGCAAGTACACTAAGGATCAGAGGATATAGTACTATCAGAAATAACGATCCGTTATATATAATTGACGGGGTCCCTACAACTACGGGGATCAATTTGATCAACCCTAATGATATTGCTTCCTTACAAGTTTTAAAGGATGCTTCTTCTTCTAGTATTTACGGTTCACGGGCTGCCAACGGAGTGGTTATCATCACCACAAAAAAGGGTAAATCCGAAGTTGTTAAGGTGTCTTTTGACATGCATACAGGAATACAAAATGCGAACAATTTGCCTAATAATTTAAATGCCCAAGAGTATGGAGACGTATACTGGCAAGCCTTTAATAATGATGGTATTACCCCTTCCCATGGTGTTTATGGAAATGGAACATCTCCAATAATTCCGGCATTTTTAGATGAAGCGAACACCATTCCTTCGGCCAATACCGATTGGGTAGCAGAAATTTTTGACCCTGCAATTATTCAATCTTATAATTTGAACTTTTCCAAAGGAGGTGAAAAATCGCGTTCCATGTTCTCCTTAGGTTACTTTGATCAGGAGGGAACTTTAAAGAATACTGATTTTAAAAGAATTACAGCGCGACTAAATTCTGATTACAAATTGTTTAACGATAAAGTTACCGTTGGTGAGAATTTAACTGTCGCATACTCCAACTCGGTTGGTACTAATACCAATTCGCTCCTGGGAAATGCTGTTTACGATGCATACCGTATTCCAAGCATTGCCCCTATATATGATATTAATGGGGATTTTACCGGATATCCACTTTCCGATGTTCAAAATCCCTTGGGAAACCTAGAGCGAAACAAATATAATGATGTAGACAATCTTCGTGTATTCGGAAATGTTTATTCTGAAATCCAGTTGTTTAAGGAATTAACATTCAAAACTAATTTCGGGGTCAATTATAGCACCCTTAAAGGCACCAATTTTAACCCTTCTTACAAAGAACCTAATGCCCAAAGAGCAATTAACAACTTATCGGTCAGGGACGAAGTGAAATGGGATTGGGTATGGTCCAATACACTTAACTATTCGAAAACAGTAAATGAAAAACATAATTTTAATGTACTGTTAGGTATAGAAAGTATAGAGAACTTATATGAAGTTACTACAGCTTCTATAGATGATCTGCCTACGAATGAGCTAAATATACGTGTGTTAAACGCAGGTGATCAGGGTACACAGACCAATACAGGAGACAAAATAGAGTACTCCTTGTTTTCTTATTTCGGCAAACTAAATTATAGTCTTGACAATAAGTATTTGTTTTCTGCCACTTTGCGTCGGGATGGGACTTCCAAATTATTAAACAATCGTTGGGGGACTTTTCCGGCATTGTCGGTAGGCTGGAAGATCTCCGAAGAAGACTTCTTTAATGATGAAGGGGCTATTTCCAACTTAAAATTAAGAGCAGGATGGGGATTAACAGGTAATCAGGATATTCCCGCTTACCAAACCGTGTCAGGATTTAGCAGCAACCCCTTTTATTCCAATTATGCTATTAATGGTTCCCAAAATAGCACGGAAACAGGATTTACACTATCTAGAATTGCAAATCCTGATTTAAAATGGGAAACCACCACTCAGACCAATATAGGACTGGATTTTGGATTTTTGGATAATTCGATAACCGTTTCAGCCGATTATTTTATAAAAAACACAGATGATCTGTTGTTGTTTAAAACTCTTCCCGCAGACCAGTCTGGTATTACCAATCGAGGACAATGGCAGAATGTTGGAGAAATGCAAAACAAAGGATTTGAATTGGCTGCGAGTTATCAAAGTGATCCAAGAAAAGACTTTAATTATGAGGTAGGGGTCAATTTCTCAGTAATCGATAATAAACTTATGTCTTTAGGTGAAGGGATAGAGTTTATCGAGACCGATCCGGGTGTTTTACATAATGTTAATTTTGACCAATCAACTTCTAGAACAGGAATAGGGCAACCAATAGCTTCTTTTTATGGTCATGTGGTGGATGGGATTTTTCAAAATGATGCAGAGGCTGCATCCAGCAGTCAGCCTAGTGCAAAGGCCGGGGATTATAAATTTAGGGATTTGAATGGAGATGGATCAATTAGTGATGCCGATCGGACCTACTTAGGATCGCCCCATGCCGATTTTACCTATGGGATTAATTTTTCTGCCTCTTACAAAGCTTTTGATTTTACATTGTTCTTTCAAGGCTCGCAGGGAAATGATATTTATGATTTATCGCGGTATTATAGTGATTTTTTTAATCTGGCAAATTATAACAAAAGTGGGCGTATTTTAAATGCATGGACTCCGCAGAACACTGATACGGATTTGGCTCGGGTGTCTCTAAATGATCCCAATAACAATATTCGTCCTTCTTCTTTTTATGTTCAGGATGGTTCTTATCTACGATTAAAGACATTACAAGTAGGATATTCGTTTCCGGAGAGTATTGCCCAAAGAATTAAGGCTTCTCGGGTAAGGATATATTTGGAGGCCTACAATTTGCTAACGATTACCAGCTATGAAGGGTTAGATCCTGAGATTGGTCTTCAGAATTATGATTCTGACGAGCGAAATTTGGATATAGGCGTGGATAGGGGGATTTATCCTAGCTCCCAGACATTTACATTTGGTATTAATCTTAATTTTTAAAACAAAACGAGATGAAAAAAATAATTTTTGCACTAAGTATGTTGGGAACTCTTTTCACATCATGTAGTGACGATTTCTTGGAAAAAGAACCTTTCGGGGAACTTACCGACCAACAGGTTGTATTGCCCGAAAATATAGAACCATTGGTCATTTCTGCCTATAGTATTTTAAACGGTCAGGGAAATGAAGCATCCAATGCTTTTAATTCTCCGGCATCGAACTGGAGTTTTGGTGATGTCCTATCGGATGACGCCTATAAAGGGGGAGGTGGAACCGGTGATCAGAATCAGATCCATCGAATGGAAATCTACACCACGGATTCACAGATTAAAGATGTGGAACAAAAATGGAGTGTGCTTTACGAAGGCGTAAATAGAGCCAATACTGTACTTAAAGCTTTAAAGAACACTACAGAGTTTGATGAAGGCACAAAAAATCAAAGGATAGCCGAAATGCATTTTTTGAGGGGTCATTTTTATTTCGAGCTTAAAAAGATATACAATCGTATTTCCTTTATTGACGAGGACGGGAATTACTTTTCTAACACTATGATTACACCCGAAGAAGTGTGGGGGAAAATAGAGGATGATTTTAATGCTGCCTTTAATGTTTTGCCCGAGACACAGACAGATCCTGGGCGTCCTACAAAATGGGCCGCGAAAGCTTATTTGTGCAAAACTTACATTTTTCAGCAAAAATGGACAGAGGCCAATGCTGCAGCTGATGAGGTGATCACTAATGGAGGCTATAGTTTAATGTCGAACTTTAATGAAGTGTTTTTACCAGAAAATGATAACGGACCCGAAGTTGTTTTTGCTATTCAGTATTCAATTAACGATGGTTCTCCAAGCAATTACAATGGGTCCATTGGAGATCGTTTAATGCCTCCGGGGGGTCCAAGATATCCCCAATATGGTTTTTTGCGACCTTCACAAAATTTAGTGAACGCTTATAAAACAAATGCTTTAGGTGCTCCGTTGTTAGACAATATAGATGTTACCGCGACCGACAATGTAGATCCTAGATTGGATATAGTAGTTGGAAGACCTGGAGTACCATATAAGGATTTGGGAATTAATTATGAGGAAAATTGGGCAAGGGATTTGGCCACTTACGGTCCTTATGGACCTAAGAAAAGGGTGATATCGGCCAATGATCCTAATTATTTACCCTCTTGGCCATATGTGACTGCAGCCAATTATTATATTATACGTTACGCCGATGTCTTACTTTGGAAGGCGGAAGCGGCTATAGCCTTGGGAAATTTGGAAGAAGGGAGGACCTATATCAATTTAATACGGGAACGAGCACAAAACGGCGCCTATATTCAGAATTTGGATGGGACCGCAGATGCAGCGAATTATTTGATAGCTACCTACGATACTCCCTTTAATTCACCAGAAGCTGCGGTTACCGCGCTGCGTACCGAAAGGCGCTTGGAAATGGCACATGAAGGGCACCGTTTCTTTGACCTAGTACGTTGGGGCATTGCTGCAGAAGTAATAAATACTTACTTGGAAAAGGAAAAGATTGAAAGAGGATATTTGACAGGGGCCGCGTTTGTGGAAGGGAAACATGAATATATGCCTATTCCTCAAGGTCAAATAGATTCTGGGGGCACTGATGATAATGGCAAACCCCTTACTACACAAAACCCAGGGTATTAGATATCTGGTCTTTAAGAATTTTATGAGAATAAGGAATTGTTGTTAATTAGGGAGAGAAACGCTATTTCTCTCCCTATTTTGTCTGAAAAAGTCAAAAAGGAATTAGAAAAAAGCCATATTGGCCGGGAGTCGCGTAATTTGGCAAGGGAAATGCTTTTCTCTAATTAATATGAAAATCATAATTTAACCTTTAATTATATACAAGAAGTTATTATAAAAATTGGATGATAAAGTGTAGCTCCAAAAAGAACAATGGACAACTGTTGTTCCTTTTTTTATTACATATGCCTATTATGAGTTATTAATCTTGCCCTGAGGAGTTTTCTTCCTTTTTTAGTTCGATCAAAGGATGATACCTGTCTAAAAATTGTTTTCTCCTCGCTTCCATCCGTTGGTACATCTTGTCCAAATCCATAAAATCCTTCCCGAATTCATTCTGAAAAAAATCCTCGTTAAAGAACCGTTTAATAAATAAGGAATCCTCTCCGAACATTCTTCCGAATCCTTCTTTGTCAAAATCAAATTGGGAAAAGTTTTTGTAAAACCTAGATTGCATAGACTGTAATATGCTGTCGCGATCCAAGGAGCCCAATTCATTTAGAGAATTTTCAGAGGACCAGGTATAAATGGAATCGTAACGTATTAATTCTCCGTCGTCATTAAATTCCCTATGAACCTTCCAGCTACCTTTTGGAGGCTCGGAACCAACCTTTTCATCTTTGCTAATGTTGCTTTCTTGGCTATTGCACCCTGTACTTAAAAGTGCGGTAAGGAGCAATATCCCATATTTTCTTAAGGTCTTCATTTTTAATATTTTTTAGGTTTATGATATTTTCTTAAGTGATTCGCATATCTACATTTGTATTTGCGACCAGTTTTTGGTCATGCTCATTTCATTCAGCAATCATAAAGCGCCATACAAGATTTAATCTACTTTGATAATCTTATTTGTGTTTGAGGCATTTACTGCCTTGCCTACCTTTATATCTAACCTACCATTCTTCATCTTCGCTTGGACCTTTTCGGGATCTGCGTTGGGCGGTAATCCAAAGGCCCTATAAAACGAATTGCTGACAAACTCGGTACGGACCCAATTTTTATGTTTCTCTTCGTGGCTTTGTTCTTTATGGGCACTGATGATCATATAATTATCCTGTATTTCTATGGTTACATCATTCTTGTCCAAGCCAGGCAAAGCTAGTGAAAGCTCAAACGCCTTCTCCTCATCGCTAATATTGGTAGAAGGAATGGTTACCAATTCTTCAGTATCCGTGTTCTTGTTGGGTAAAAGATTCCCAATAAAGTTGTCTATAAAAGGTGGAATCTTAATCTTTGTTCCAATTTCTTTACCAAAAACTTTCATAATAGTTGTGATTTTAAGTTTGTTAATTACAATTATAAAATTTGGATGCATCTGGCTGGCTTATAGTCAGCCTTTTCCTGTTTAAAGAGGTAAATACGGAGCACCCTATCATTATTCCGCCTTAAGAACGTCTTCATTAATCGTTAGAGGCAGGGAGAAGAATATCCGAACTCTTTACTGGTATAGTTTTCCTCTTTAGTTTTGGGCCATTTGCCATTTCCTCGGGTATGGATTTGGGCAAAGGAAAACCTGTATTAAAGTTTGATGTAAAAATTGAAGGTAGGTTTCGGTTGGTCACTTCGTCTATCCAAGAAGACCAGATCGGAAACCTAAGGCCATTCGAATTTTGCATATCCCCATTTTTTCTAGCTGTTATTAAGTTATTCATAACTACTACGTTTAAAGGTTAAATATCAATTCAAATACGCTACTGGTAAAAAGACAAAATAAATGCCAAAACGATACTGGGTATTCTGATTCCTATTTTTTTAATGTTTATTAAGAATTTTATAAGGAAATTATTAAACAATACATAATGAAAAACTTAAAATAATGTCATATTGACATTTGGTTGTTTGGCTATAATGACATATTTTCATCCTTGCTTAAGTAGCTGTTTCAGTTACAAGAAGAAAGGTTTTTATTGTAAAGTCATCTGACAATGTGTTGTTTATGAATATACTCTTCAATACGAGTTGTCGGTGACAAACTACTTTGGTATGGCATTTGAAAAATTATTGTAGCCAAATAGCGACTCTTTACCCCATTCATTCTGAGTAAGACCTAACTGGTTAACGACTGTTTTGGGGCTTATGGGATTGTAATCTTAATAAGGCTTTCCGTATCTATAAGAGCGCTGTGTAACTAGGGAACAAAAACGTATCCGAGCAAGTATTGAAAATCGGATGCAGACAGTAATTATGTTTTTTTTTAAATTGAGAGCAATGAACAAGAAACAAATTATGGTAAAACTTTTAGGAAAGGAAAAAGGATATTATAAAATTGCGTTTCCGAATTTAAAGATTCCTGTGGAAGTGGACGAAAATCTTTATCGAAAAATGCGTCATAGTCGGGAATTTCAATTCTTTAAGGGTAAGGACTTAGAGTTTGCATCAAAAAAACCAGAAAATGAACTAGCGAAATAATGCGGTAAATAGTGAGTGGGGTTGTTTGGGAAGCGAAATAGATGGTGTTGGTGGGGGTATAGGTTTTATTTTGCTATGTTGGAATAGAGATCCTTGGCCCCTTGTTAGTTGAAAAAGCAACCTAAGTTTCATTCAGGGGCCCAAACCCGCTGCCTTAAGAATATTCTGCGTTAGGGACCGCGGCGGCATCCCCGTAGCGAAGCAAGGGATATAGCCAAGGGCCCGCCCGACGCAGGAGGGAACGCCCAAAATATTCGGATAAAAACGATAGGGAATTAATATAGCCACCTCTTGATTGTAACAGCCAATGGGCTTGTGAGAACGCTTTTGTTATTCTTGCTTTTCCTGAAAAAACAAATTGAAAATACGATGTTTTTCATTGTCGAACCGGTCAAGGAAAACATCCTTTTTTCTGGCAAGTCCGTGTTCCATAAGATAACTAAAAGGCGCTAGAGTGTCGAAATTTCTGAAAACCTCTTTGGAAACCGCTAATATGGGCAAGGCAAGGATCATCCCTGCTATGCCCCACATGACCCCGCCTATAAATAGCCCTAAAATAATGAACAAGGGATTTATACGGATACTTTGCCCTATAATATTGGGAGAGATAAAATTTCCCTCAATTTGTTGTACAAAAATATAGAGGACAATGACCGCCATAGGTTGCCAAAGCGTATCTGAGACCATGAGCATGTAAAAAAATGGCAGAAAACCGCCTACAGAAGTACCGAGGTAGGGGATTATTTCGAGAAAACCGGCCAGGAATCCCCAGAAGAAAGGGTAGGGAACACCGATGACCCATAGTCCCGAACCGATAAGCAAACCAAGAATGATTATAACTAGCCCTTGGCCCAACATATACCGTTTGGTGAGCTGCTGTATTTTATCTAAAAGCTGTACCGTGGATTTTCTTCTATGTGAAGTTACTTGAAGTAGAATAAAGTTTTTAAAAGCCGTTCGATACAACAAAAAGAAATACGTAATGATCACTATTAAGACCATATTTGCTAATACGGTGGTAGTAGATTGTAGGCTTTCTTTTATGAAGCCGAAGGTGATATCGGTTGCCGCTGAAATATTGTCTGTGATCCAACTAGAAGTAGCATCGGTTTTTAATTGGAACATGCGGTCGGTCCAATCAGAAAACATTTTCATGATTTTATGGAAGCGTTCCCTTACCGGTGGAAGCTCATTGAACAAAATTCGGGTTTGATTGAAAAAAAAGAAAAATATCCCAAATAAGGGAACAACCGACAGAAAGAAAGCTGTAAATATAGCCAAGATCCTATATTTTAATTTCCTTTCAAAAAAAGCGACAAAGGGTTTTAACATCAAGGCAAAAAAAAACTAAATATCAGGGGAGCCAAAAAAAACTTTCCTGCCTTAAGAATCCAAATGATTGCCGTAAGAGTGAAGATAAAGTAAAATGTATTGGCCAGATTTAGCGTATATTTTCTCATCAGGAATTCATTTTTGACGGGTTATAAGGTGTTTAAAGTCAGTATCAGTCCCATAGGAAGCATTTTAGATTGCCTGAAACGATTTTTTCGTGACATTAGTGTCTTTGGCGGTTCATAATATCGGTAGGAGCTTCCGTATCCATATCGAACGCTATCCGTATCGGTAATTACTTCTTATAGGATTTGCCAGCTAATAGAATTCAAGGTCCTAAACCCAATATTGCGCCAACATAAAAAGTTCTTAACCAGGAACATCATTTAAAATTTGGTTTCCTGCTTTTTAGTCGGTATTCTTAATGGTGTACTTTTTAAGACTTACCATTTATAAATATAAGGGAGGGGGACTACAATAAAAATGATTAAAATCATGGGAAGGGCTCGACCATTCTAGGCTTGGCCTAGGTACGGATTAAGATTTAAAATTAGGAGGGTGTTCCGTGTTGGGCTGCTTATAGAAATACCGAATTTGGCAATATCCTATAAATAATTTTTAGGTAGCGTTTATTGGCACTTCCTTGCGTGAATAAAGAGCTACCCTTAATCGTAAAATAAACAAAAACGACTTTATAAAGCCGTTTCCGTGTCGTTATTTTAAAAATTAAGGAGCTGAGCAATAGTTTTTGAAGTCTATTTTTTTGGACTATTAAAGTACTTTGCCAGCTAAATATTTTTGTACTTCATAGACGTCAATAGTTTTGTCGAATTTTTTACTCACGGAAGGGGTACTTTCACTTGAAATCCATAATTTCAATTCCGCGTCCAAATCTAAAGTGCCAGCAGATTCTAAGGAAAATCTAGAGATGCTATTATAAGGTATGGATTTATATTCAACCTTACTTCCCGTTATTCCCTGGACATCAATTAAAATCAGGCGTTTGTTGGTAAACATAAAGGTATCTCGTAAAAGCTTAAACCCTAATTCTATCTTTTCATTTTCTATAAGCAATCGTCCGTATTGTTCATTTAACGATTCAATAGAAACTTCACTGGCGTTCCCAATTAATTTATTAAGTAATCCCATAATTATTAGTTGTTTATTTAATTTTAGATTAAAGTTTTAGAAATGATTTTGCCAACTGCTGGTCGGATTTCAAAAAACGAACACAATGTTTTGTTTTTCAAAGATCATAAACAATTAACGGATTAACTTGTGTTTTTATTACTTTATGTGTCGGAATAATATTCAAAAAAAGTGCTAGTATATAGAAGGATTATCGTTAAAGTGAGCGTAAATTGGTTGAAAAACTCATTAGAATATTACAGATTGTAACATGGGTAAAAGCACAAGCCAAAACGGAAGCACCAAAATTGCTAAGGTAAGGACTAAGGTCAAAACCAGATCCATATTTGGAGCCGAACTAGAAAGGGAGGTAGGCATGGGGTCAATGGCTTATGCTGCGATTTATCTACCTTAGGTTGGACTATAATAAGTTCGTGTAAATCCAATCTTGTAGGCAAAAAGCAAACAATCGATTCAATATTTTTTACCTTTACCTTTATTTTTGTTGATTATGAGATGAGCTATTATAATACCTTCGAATCTGGTGATGTTACTGCTCCTCAGTTTCTGAGGTATAGATAACGGGGATTGGAGAGAGAAATGACCTATTTTGAGACGTATATTTTTTACGAAACTATTTTAAGCCCGCAGTTGATATTGGAGCATTGGTCTTTGGGTGAACTATAATAGTAGATAATAAGCAAGGATAACTATTAAATAAGAGGTATTGATATGGCATCAGGATTTTTTGCCTTACTAGACGACATAGCAAGTTTGATGGACGATGTTGGGGCCATGAGTAAAATAGCCGGTAAGAAAACAGCGGGCATATTAGGGGATGACCTGGCGGTAAATGCCGAAAAAGCCTCAGGCTTTATATCGGATAGGGAAATACCGGTATTATGGGCCATTACAAAAGGCTCTTTTATTAATAAACTGATCATTCTTCCGGTGGCTTTTCTGCTCAGCGCGATTTTTCCAATGGCAATCACGGTGATTTTAGTGTTGGGCGGACTCTATCTTGCCTACGAAGGGGCTGAGAAAATATATGAATACTTTTTTCCGCATAAACACCCAAAAGTCAAATCTGTAAATACCCATTTAAGTAAGCAAGAAATCTTATCGGTGGAGGAGAAAAAAATTAAGTCGGCCATCATAACCGATTTTATTCTCTCCGTTGAAATAGTAATAATAGCCCTGGGAACGGTGGTAAAACAGCCTATTGGTACCCAGATAATGGTAGTAACGATAATTGCCATAGTGGCAACGGTAGGGGTGTACGGCATTGTTGCGCTGATAGTACGTATGGACGACTTGGGTCTAAAACTTATTGCCCTTAATGGTGAAAAACGGAGTATTACTAATGCCATTGGCAGGTTTCTGGTGGCTGCACTACCATGGGTTATCAAAAGTTTATCGGTCATAGGAACCATAGCATTGATTTTGGTGTCCGGAGGCATTTTTGTTCATAGTCTAGAATGGTTACACCATTGGGTTAATGGAATCCCTTCCATTTTGGGCGAGTTGATTGCCGGAGCGGTGATAGGATTTCTGTGCTTATTGGCAGTGATGCTCTTTAAAAAATTAAAGGAGGCTTTTTAGTCACCGATAAAAAAAAGCAGAGATCACCGAGTACTTTATGAGTATTATAGCTAGGCTTTTAAAGCCGCATATGTTGTTGGGCCGCCTTAGCATCATTTCCACAAAAGTAACAGGTAGATTATGTGGGAGTGTTCTAAAAAGAATAATCTTTTTTAACGGAGTAGACTTTATCTTATTCACATGTTTCTTCAAATAAAAAAGCTGGCAACTGCAATGACTATTCGCTGGCAATCTTCCTAAAACTTTCTTTTTTCAACTGACATTGGTCATTATCGTTGCTCTGCCTAGTTCGTAAATTTATGCTGGGAAATATACGACACTATTATTTCAGGTATAGAGTCTTTAAAGAGGCCGGTTCCACCTTTCGATAGAATAAGAGGGGCGCTGAAAATAAGTAACTTAAATTTTTAAAGGCATGGGGGAAATCGCAACATCGGACAGACAAATTACCTTGTATTACAGCTCTAGATCAACTAGGGCCAAACAAACATTGGCGTATGCCAAAGCGGAGGGATTACCGATACAGGAAATAGACATCCTAAAGACGCCACTTACAGGAACACAAATAGTTGAACTGGCAGATCGCTTGAAAATAAAAGTGTCCGATTTGGTAAACCAGGAACACCCTTCCTACTATTCTCACTTTCAGCACCACAATTTTTCTACGGATGACTGGATAAAGATGATTAGGAAAAATCCCGAAATCATGAAACAACCCATTGCCTTGCGGGGCAATCTTACAATTTTAATTGAAACCCCTACCGATATTATAAGGATATGAGTATCTCTCCAAATAATTTATTGATTTAGGCTGTTCGGATAGGGTAGGGACAATAGGCAAAGAACAATATTCTATATTTCTAAGATCCAGCGAAGGGGGTTCCAAAAACACCTACTGCAAGTTCTGCCCAGACAATTAAAAATACTAGTACTAGGGAAAAACAAAGAACCAGTTGGGTCCTTTTTCGTTGGATGGTGCGCAACACAAGCTCACACAATAGGCTAGTTCCAAAAAGAAGTGCTGCGGCGACCATAAAATCGGAAAGTTTCCAGTTAACTTCATCGGTAAACTGCATTGCAATTAGGGGTGTCAGCAGTAGCACAACATTGGAAATTAGCAGCAGAACAAGTCGTTTTTGTGTCTTCATGGTCAATATCTAAAGGAGTAAGTGTGGACCTATGTTTTTTCATAGTATGGCCTGCCAAAAGAAACTCCACATATTTCCTGCAGAAGGGGATAGCTTAGATAAAGATAACATTAATTCAATTCAACTTCAAGCATCAGGAAGGGTTTTAAGGGCAAAAGCAATAAACTTGGAGTTGTAATTATTGAGACGAGACCCTTTTAATTTATTATGAATGGTATACTAATGTGGGCGTTCCCTCCTACGTCGGGCGGGTCCTTGGCTATATCCCTTGCTCCGCTACGGTCCCTAACGCATCTTAATGTGTAAATTGGGCAATGGTATACTATATCAATTTGGATATATAGCCATGTTCTCTAAATCATTTTCAAAGATCGTGTCTGATTCATATAAAAAGGCCCCTTGAAGCATTGCTACGACTGAGGGGCCTGTTGAGGTGTTGACTTTTAAAAGGATAAGGTGTATCCTTTATATAGCTAAAATCGGTAGTTTTTGGACCAATGAGTTGAACCCGGGGCTTAAAATTATAAGGAAGGCATTACATCTTCCTGTTAAGTTCCATATTGATTTCAATATTTACCTTATCACCGACTACCATTGTCATACCCCAATCTCCAGTTCCTACTCCATAATCGGTCCGGTTTAAAGAGGTGTTAAAGGAAAGTCCTTTAATCAAAGTCCCCTCCATCATGGGGTGTTCCATTTCCCCAGTAATCCGAAAGGGTATAGTAACGGTTTTTGTTACGTCCTTGATGGTTAAATCACCAGTCACCTGATAGTTATTGCCTTCCGTTTTTTCGATCTTATTAGAACTAAAGGTGATGTATTCATACATGGCGGCATTAAAAAAATCCTCGGATCTAAGGTGTTTGTCGCGTTTCTCATTATTGGTGTCAATGCTGGCAACGGCGACTTTAAAGGTGAATTTACTGTTAGCTAAATCGCTCTCATCAAAATTAAATGTCCCTTCCTTCTCTTGGAAAATACCGTTTACCGTATTAAAGAAATGCTTTACACCAAAATTTACGGAGGTATGATGTGGATCTAGCTCCCATTGCTTTGCAAGTTGTTCCTGTGCCGTTATAATAGCCGGACCTAAAAGAAGAAGAAAACTTAGGATGACTTTAAAAAATGTTCTCATGATACTGTATTTTAATGGTTAATAATAAGCTACAAGGAATAAGGTAGCCCCTAAGTTTTAAGGGATACCAATATTCTTAGCATGCTACTTTCAAATTAATAACTTTTTAAGGTAGTATATTGACTTAAGAAGGCATATGATCTTAATCATGGGGAGTAAATCCCTGAATGATTTTTAAAACCGTTTGGGCAAGCTTAAAGGGGGTTGCCGTGTATAATTATAACTACATATGGAGCTGTCTTGTTATAATGGCGTATAATTAATTTTAAATCCAATAACAGAATGATTAGTGTTTTTTTATTGCCGACGGAAATTTCCTGTGCAGGATATACAGTAAAGCTTTTACATTTATTTACCTAAAATCCCAGGGAGCTACTGGTTCTTTATCTTTCCATAGTCCAATTTTAGAGTCTCTAGCTTCTATTTCAAGTTTATCGTAACTCATGTCATCCGAATATTTTTTAAAATGCCAGGCCATTCCCAAACGGACCATTTCTTTGTTTATATTAATACCGTCAGCATCAAATATTTCACCAATTAAGCGACCATTTCTATCAAAATAACCCTTGGACAAGATTGTTACCATTTGTCCAAAACATAAGCGAGATAAAGTTTCTTTTGCAATATTTCCGAATGGCTGTTTGCCTCTTTTTCTGGGGCATCTATGTGTTCTAACCTAAACTCTGACTAAAAGTTTTTTATCTTAGAGACCTCAATTGATATTGTAAGAAGCAATATTTTGTTGATGAACAGATTGAAAAAACAGCTATAATGAAAGTAAACGATTCTTTTGGTCCTGGGCCTTATAAGGCTAATGACAGGCGATACGATACAATGCAATTCCGTCGTTGTGGCAATAGTGGTATTCTTATGCCCCTTATTTCCTTAGGCTTATGGCATAATTTTGGGCATACCAATGACTTGGAAACTGGACGCGGATTATTGCGTTGTGCATTTGATAATGGGATTACCCACTTTGACCTGGCCAATAACTACGGTCCTCCATACGGTGCGGCAGAAGAAAATTTCGGGCGTATTTTTAAGGACGATTTTAAGCCATATCGGGACGAGCTCCTGATTTCTAGTAAAGCGGGTTGGGATATGTGGCCCGGGCCTTACGGTAACTTTGGATCTCGAAAATATTTGGTGGCCTCTTTAGACCAGAGTCTTAAACGCATGGGGCTAGACTATGTGGATATTTTTTACCATCACAGACCTGATCCGGACACCCCATTGGAGGAAACCATGGGCGCCTTGCACCATTTGGTACAACGAGGAAAGGCTCTTTATGCGGGTATTTCTCAATATCCGGCAGATTTGACGGCCAAAGCGGCTAAAATCATGAAAGATCTGGGAACACCCTTGCTAATACATCAGCCGAGGTATAATATGCTAGACCGATGGGTTGAAGATGGTTTGCTGGGAGAATTGGAGAAGCAGGGAATGGGATCTATTGCGTTTTCTCCACTAGAACAAGGAATCCTCACCAATAAATACCTGGGGGGTATTCCAAAAGATAGTCGCGCATTAAAAGATGGGCGTTATCTAAAGGAAGCGCAAATAACACCTGAGGTTCTGAAAAAGGTTGAACAACTCAATACCATTGCGAAAAATAGAGGCCAAAGTTTGGCCCAAATGGCGATTGCTTGGTTGTTAAAAGACGAACGGATTTCTACCGTCCTAGTAGGGGTGAGTAAGCAAGAGCAATTGTTGGATAACCTAGAGGCTTTGAAAAATATAAAATTTTCCGAGGCCGAACTAAAAAATATAAATACGGTGTTGGGCTAGGAGCTGTGTTGGCCTTTATTATACTATAGCTTCCATACTCCGTTTGTTTTGGTCAAAACCAATTAATAGTTCGCAACAATTTGCATTTGAAAAAAGGACCAGCTGAGGCGCTTGATTCCGCTTCGGCTGGCCCCTTTATTTCGGATTCGGAGCCGGAAATTGACAAAACCAAAAGCTTTAAGATTAGAAAATTCTATCCCAAAAAGTAGAAAGCACTAGGTAGATGAGGCTTTTCCTCGTCCCAAAAAGGGACTCTTTTAAAATGACCATCCTGGAACTATGATTTGTTTAGGATAGTCTTATCTTTAATAAATAAAAATCCGTAATTTTATACACTGTTCCCCTAGATGAACAAACCCTTTTCCACCTAGACCTCCTCCTGGAGATCCGTGGGAGTACAATCGGCAGATTGAATCCTTTGGCAGAACTCCCATCATAAGATGGAATTCAGCTTCTTGTAAATTAGTATCATACCCGTTTTATCGGAGTTTTGGTTAACACTGGCTTGTTAGCCGATAAAAAAAAATAGAAGCTTACTTTTAACCATTGGATATTTAAAAAACCACCCCGACACAAATTAGAGCTCCGCTACGATTCATTGCGATGATTCGTTTATAGCGGTACAACTTGCAAAAGTTGACAACAGAAATTCCACCTTGGGGAAAGCCCCCAATAGTTATTGGTAAGGGTTTAGAAAAAGTAGCAAACCTTTAATCAAGGACTAGTTCGTATAAAAATAAAAATTATAGAATATGAATATTGCTATCAACGGAATGGGCCGTATCGGAAGAGCTGCCCTTAAACTAATTATGGATACGGAAGGATTAAAGCTTATTGCTGTGAACGATATCATCTCTATCGAAAACCTAGTGTATCTTATAAAATATGACACGGTTTATGGTATTTATGAAAAAGAAGTCTCCCATGGGGGACAGACCCTTATGGTAGGCGATTCCAAGATACAGTATACTACCATTAAAAATCCGGCGGAATTACCGTGGAAAGACTATAGTATTGATGTGGTCATAGAAAGCACAGGCCTGTTCACTTTAAGGGAAGACGCGGAAAAACATATAAAGGCAGGGGCAAAGACCGTGGTTATTTCTGCCCCAACAAAAAGCATGGATACTCCCACCGTGGTCCACGGTGTTAATTCAGGGGATGGGAAGGTATCTATTTTTTCCTGCGCCAGTTGCACCACCAATAATATAGGTCCGGTAGTAGAGATATTAGAGCGTAGGATAGGCATCAAAAAAGCTATTATGACCACGGTACATGCCTATACAGCGTCACAGGGAATAGTGGACGGCCCCTCTAAAAAGAACTTTCGTATGGGCAGGGCCGGTGCCGCCAACCTTGTGCCCACATCTACTGGAGCCGCGATAGCCACCACTAAAGCCCTTCCTGCCTTATCGGGAAAATTTGACGGAGTCGCTATAAGGACGCCGGTTCCTGTAGGGTCTATATCCGATCTTACCTTTCTTACTAAGAAACTGGTGACCCCAGAAATGGTAAACAACATTCTTATCGAGGAATCGAAAACAAAGCGGTATGCCAAAGTACTCGCTGTTACCAAAGACCCTATAGTCTCGTCTGATATAGTAAAAAGCCCCTTCGCTTCCACGGTAGATCTAAGTATGACACGAGTGGTGGATGGCGACCTGTTAAAAGTGATGACATGGTATGACAATGAATGGGGATTTACCAATCAAATGATCCGGCAAATCCTTGAATTAAAAGGATCATAAGGTTTAGTGAAAAAATATAACTAAAAAAGCTATCTCATTATGGAAAAGCGACACCTAAGCATTAAATCGATAGATTTCGCTACTCCTGATGTGTTGAGAACCGTTACTGAAAAACAAAATCCTGATCACCATGGGGGCACCTTTATTGCCGGAAGAGCCGGTATCATTCCTTTTGTGGCTATCCCTAGAAACCTGCAGGCCTAAGGCAAAATAGGGAACAATAAACTGCTCTGTGCCAATAAAACCTCCTCGGATATAGTATTGGAGAAGGAATTTAATGAAATCTTGGGCAAGAATTTCATGAATATCCTATCTGAAGAGGCATCGGACAAATTCGCTCATGGGTATATTATGGGCAATTTAATTAAGAAAAATACTGATCTAAAAGGGTATTTCTACGTCTGTGGCGCTCTAAAGATGATGGAAGCCGTGGAAAAGGTATTGAGCGATTTACAGGTTCAAGAAAATCATAGTATAACCGAAAAATTTTAAGCGCAGATGGATAATGATGCCTAGAATTAATAGATGTAAAACAGGCATACACATTGGCTGTTAAATTATAAGTTGGCAATACTAACCTAAAAATTGTTTTTTGACCAAACCCTATACCTCTGTTGCCATTGACTGCATTCTTCTTTTTACTTATTTGTCTTTTTTGCCAACAAATTGGCTTCAACTTAATTTTTGTGCCTTGCCAGTCGATTGACCTAAATCTGTTTTGTGAATGAAAATCAACAAAAACCGTATAGTTCTGTTATTCAGCGCTTAGTGATGTGAATTGTTTGAAAAAACCTTTGAAGACAGAAATTTAAATTTATAAAATAAATCGAAAGGACAGTAATTCTCATAATAACAGTCTAATATTTAATAATTTCTCATTGAACACTGTTTTGATATTCTTTCTAATTGTCGCATTTTTGCTTTTTGATTACAATTAAAAACAGAGAGGTGCTATTCACCTAATTAAATGTTAACACAATGAGTTATAAATTACAAATTCCGGAAGGGTATTGTCCGCAATTAAATATACAAGAGACAGAGCAAGCGATTAAATTGATCAAAGACTTTTTTGAGCTTAGCCTATCTTCAGAATTAAGGTTAAGAAGAATCACTGCTCCTTTATTCGTAAAAAAAGGATCTGGAATTAATGATGATCTTAGTGGTATAGAGCGACCTGTAAGCTTTCCAATAAAATCGATGAACGATGCGGAAGCTGAAATTGTTCATTCGCTTGCAAAATGGAAAAGACTTGCTTTGGCACAATTAGAAATAGAGTCTGGGTATGGGGTGTATACAGATATGAATGCATTACGTCCAGACGAAGTTTTTTCAAACATACACTCTATATATGTAGATCAGTGGGACTGGGAAAGAGTAGTTAGTAATGAAGAAAGAACTATTGATTTTCTAAAATATATCGTCCGAAAGATCTATAGCATTTTTAGAAGAGTAGAATATGTTGTTTACGAGCGTTACCCTCATTTAAAGCCTGTACTTCCGGCAGAAATTACTTTTATTCATACAGAGGAACTAGCAGCGCAGTATCCTGATCTTTCTTCCAAGGAAAGAGAAACAGCAGCGGCTAAAAAATATGGTGCCGTATTTATAATAGGAATTGGAGGGGTACTCCCAGAGGGGAAAAAACATGATGGAAGAGCTCCTGATTATGATGATTGGAGTACGGAAACCGAAAATGGTCTAAAGGGTCTAAACGGAGATATCCTTCTTTGGAATCCTATTCTTGAAGAAGCCTTAGAGCTTTCATCTATGGGAATACGCGTTGATAAAGATGCTTTAAATAAACAATTAGCGATTGAAGGCGCAGAGGATAGAAAAGAATTAATGTGGCATAAAATGCTTCTTAATGATGAGCTTCCGTTATCCATTGGAGGTGGAATAGGTCAGTCCCGACTATGTATGTTCTTCCTGAAAAAAGCACATATTGGAGAGATTCAGACAAGCATCTGGCCCGAAGAAATGATTGAAGAATGCAAGCAAGGGAATATCCCAATTTTATTCTAGGGATCCCACGCTTTAAAACACCTATAAAATGGCTTCCGAAACAATTTTGGGAGCCATTTTTTTTAAAAAATTAGGATGTTTAATACCTAGTCGTTAAGAGGAGTTGGATATATAGAATTCTTCCTATTTAGATTCTCAGATATTTTTGCTTAAAACAAAATCCCACAAGTTTTTGACTTGATTCGGAATCTCTATGTCCAATCCTACATAAACTAAGCGCTATATTTCTATGGGCGTTCCCCTGTCGGGTCGCTCTTTCCGCTATATCATTTTTAAAAGGCCCCTGGCCCTCTAAAAAAGGATCAAGCACAAAAGTTGTGTGTGAATTGAAATAGGAGTTCGATATTTGCAGAAAAACGAACAGCATTGGAATTATCTATCGACCTATTAAAGCTTATACTGCCTGAACTATTAATAACCCACTTTAATCTTGTCTCCCATAAAACAGAAGAGGGTACGCTTCATTTATATTTTGAAAAAAAGAAGGATACCCCTAAAGAGGAAAAACATCGCATTTTAATAGGTCATGGCTTTCATAAGGAGATCGTCGTCCAGGATTTCCCATTACGAGGAAAATCAGTCTTTCTCCACATTAAGCGACGCCGTTGGCTGGACAAGGCCACGGGGAAAGCCGTGCAAAGAGATTGGGAGCTGGTGGCACAGGGAACTCGTATGACCGTTGAGTTCGCTGCTTTTTTAAAAGTACTTGGTCAGTACTAAAGCAAATGACTGTCATACCATCGGCCAGTTCTATGGGGTAAACGGGAAAAATCTACAGCGACAGTTTAGGGATTATTTAAGCGATTTC
>NZ_FQYX01000004.1:0-7017 GCF_900141935.1 Arenibacter nanhaiticus
GGTTGCAGTATTACAATAATGAAAGAACCCACACAGGAAAGCACTGTTTTGGAAAAACACCGATGCAGACCCTACTGGACAGCAAATATTTGGCTGATGAAAAAATGTTGGATTTACAATCCGATAAAATTGTACCTTTATTAGAGGCAGGTAAAGCGGAAACAGGCTCTGGTGGAGACCAACCTGTCAGGAATAACCTGTCCGACGACTGGAATGGTCAGGGGGCTCGTTTGGAGCCCCTAAACCAAAATTATTCCAAGAGTCAAAATGCCTAAAAAAACTCTTAACTGTCAGACGAAATCGTAGCTATTACACTTTAGAATGGCACAAAACTATCTTAGTGGGGCAACTTCACCGCAAATCAATGCTTTTTTAGCTGCAACGGGGTGGAATCTTAAGAAAATGATGAAGCAATTAAAAAACGAAGTCGAATTATTATTGTTTTATATTTTTAATCCCGTTTTGACTCGCTTTTTTTTGAAAAAGAAACTGAGTTGATAAGGAGTGACTAAATAGAGGTGCTCTTTTGCCCTTGTTAAGGCAACATAAAATAGCCTTCTTTCTTCTTCTAGAAGTGTATTATACTCTGTTTTTTTGATGACGTGATATATCTTATCCTGCATCCAAGGATCAGGAAACCCTCCAGGGGCTGAGTTTAATCCTAGGATAAATACCACCTTTGCCTCTAGTCCCTTTGCTGAATGTATAGTTTTGAATTGAACTTTAACGCCACTTTTTTCTAGGGATTTCTGAATAGAAGTCTTCATAGCACTACGCCTATAAAGAATTAATATTTCATCGGCATTTATTCCTTCTCCTAAGTGTTTTTGAATTTTTTCCCAAATAAAACTATTTGTTTCAGCTTCAAGCTGGGCATAATTCACTTCAATTTTGGGACCTCCTTTTTTGACGGCTGACATGTCTTTGGAAACCTGAAAGCGATTCTTTTTTATTATTTCATTCGAAGCTTTGACAATTGGGTCCGTACTCCTGTAATTTAGGTTTAGTGTAATAATTTCAGGTTGCTTAAAGTGTTCTTTGAAATTTACAATGAAGTCTATTTCAGAGCCTCTAAAACCGTAAATACTTTGCCAATCATCTCCTACACAAAACAATTGTGAATCTTTACCGACTAAATATTTTAAAAATGCTACTTGTTGATTGTTTACATCTTGAAATTCATCAACCAAAATATATTTATATTGTTTTTCGTATCTATTTCTAATAGTATTATGTTCTTTAAAAAGTTTTAAAGAATACTTTATAAGTCCATCAAAATCTAAATATGAACGGTCTACACAATAGGCATCGTAGCCTTTAATAATGGGTAGGACTATTTTATAGAAGAGACGAACGCGTTCATGCTTGCTTTTAGAAGCTTCTTCAGAAATTTCTACAATACTTTTATTAGAAGCATTTATGGCACCCTTAACGTCTAGTACTAACCGGAAAAACTTGTTAAGCTCTTTTTTAAATCCTCCAAATTCTTCATGATAATTTAATACCGTAGCGGAAGAAAGGTCGTTAGAAATTCTTCCTTTTATTACCTTATCTAGCATTTGATTAAATACCGCTGAATTATGCGTGGCTTTGTCAAATGTCTTTATGCACGTCATACCTCCTTTTTTGAGCTCCATTTCTTTCCAGAAAGTAGGATGACTTAATTTACTAACATGCTCTAGATAGATATTTGCGGAGGGTATGAAGAAATCGGGGTGGAAATTACTATTTGATATGCGTTCTTTTAGTTCGTATTTATAGTCAATATTGTTTCGAAATAACCAATCTGCAATATATTGTTCTGATTTTGAGCGAACTTTTTCACCTTTTAAGGTGGTGAAAAATAATCCCTCTGGACGAAACTCTAAACTTCCTTGGTCTTCTTTGATATTATCTACAAAATAATCTAAGATGTATCGTTTTAAAGCAATTAGAAAATCCCTTTTTTCAGACATTTTGATCGCTACTTTTTGAATTATTTCAGATTCATTTTCTGGCGCGGTATTACCAAAAAAATCGGCAGAATTATCTCTGTGCGAATGAACAATTTTAAATTGATTATCGTAAACATTCACACCTTCGTCCCGCATAATCTGATAACAAAGGCCATGGAATGTTTTCATGGTAATTTGATTCAACCAAGGATACTTGTGTAGCATCTTTTTGCGCTCCTGATCTTTTTCCTTTTTAGTTAAACCATTTGTTTCCATTACCTTTTTATAAAAACCGGTTTTATCTGCCGCTAAAATCATACGATCTATCATTTCATTGGCAGCATTCTTCGTATAAGTTATCGCCAGAATACTCTTTGAATCGGCTTGGACATCATTGATTAAGTAGTTGATCTTTTGAAGCAATGTATTGGTTTTTCCAGAACCGGCTCCTGCAAGGACGAGCACTCGATTTTCTCGTGAGAGCACTGCTTTTCGTTGCTGATCGTTTAATGGGCTTAAGTCTGTTCGTGTGTGAATAGTATTCATAAGTTCGGTTTGTTTTGAGATAAACACTTTATAAAAGAAAATAGGATGATTGTAAGTGACGTTAGTAGATTTTTCATTTTTAAGAATGAAGGCTAGGTTATGTATATACTCTACTTTAACGCAGTTTTATAGAAATTATTGAATCAAACTTTTAGTAGCATAGAATTGGAATACTCCTATAATGAGAACGATATGTCCAATATACCGTTGCAAAACTTACGAAGTAGGCGGCGGACTTATTATGGAATTTGTGTTTTCTGGTCATCTTTACTTTTTTTAATTTGGACTGCTTACTCTTGCCGGCACGAGCGTGACGCTCGCGCTAGCGAAAGGTCTTTTAAAAGAAAATAAATCCTCTTCTGATGTCTTTTTTTTAGTAATGATAGGTTTTTGGGTTGCTTAGGAAATAGCTCTTTTATTTTTTTGAAGATAAATAATTAATTAGGGCTAAGTATTTAATAAACAGGAATAAAAACTATGTTATTGAACTTGGAATAACTCCAGGTAATTCTAATAAGTTTCAATTTGTCGTCCTAGGACTAAAAGAGGCAAAAGTAAACTGCAGTATGCCCCTAGGCCCTCCTAGCCCACGTTTAAAGCGGGGTACGCTGTTTTATGGCCTATAAATAAGGCCCAACGAATAGCTGTGGTAGCCAGGAGGTGGACGGTTTTTGGTAGTGTAGCTCACAAACCCTGTTTTTGGTGGAACCTTTGCTGTTTTCTTTTTGTGTTTTCATTAAAAAACGATACTTTTATAAGTATCTGATATTCAATAGTCCTATTGATGTCTTTTCTGTGCTATACGGCGGTTTTACAATCTTTTTTATACCGCATATAGTAATCAGTTGTGATGGTTACTTGCTACCCCTCTACGCTTGTTGGGAATAATGCTATTCCAATTTTTATATCTCTTATATCCTTTAAGGTTTTCGTTTAATTAAAAAATGTACTCATGAAAAAGTTATCTTTTTACAGTGTCCTATTTTTATCCCTGTTGTTTTTGACGGCTTGTAGCAAGGAGTCCGTAGCTACAGAGGTTCCCATGGTCAATGAGACCGCCACTAGTAAGGCCAATTCCAATAAAGTCACCGCTACCGACGGCTTTACCACCCCTCTTTTTGGCCTCGCTACGGCACCTAACGGCGACATTCTGGTGGCAGACGGCGGGGCGGGAATTGCCAATGCTGCCGGGACCACAACCATACCCTTGCCCGGGATTACCGATATTGCCCCGATCGGAACCGGTTCTATGTGGGCGATCACCGGCGCCATTGGTGGGCCAGATGGTGCTATTATCAATACCGGCCAGGGGCTGCATCGTGTTTCTAAAGGGAAAAGCAGACTGATTGCCAACCTGTTCGAATATGAGGAGGCCAACGATCCTGATGGGGCAGGGGTAGACTCCAATCCCTTTGGCGTGGCTTCCCTTGGCGGCAATGCCGCCTTGGTCACGGATGCCGGGGGCAACGATCTGCTGCGCGTAGATAACCAAGGAAATATTGAGCTTTTGGCCGTTTTCCCCGATGAGCTGGTATCTACGGCCAACCTACAAAGCCTGGTAGGCTGTCCTAATCCAGATTTCCAATTCATTTGCGATACAGCCGAGATGCCTGCCCAGGCCGTTCCTACAACAGTGGTGGTAGGTCCGGACGGTTATTACTATGTAGGCGAGCTGAAAGGGTTTCCGGCCCCGGCGGGGGAATCTAATATCTGGCGGATTTCACCCAATGCCTCGGAAGCCGACTGTGCTAGCAGCCCGGACTGTATGAAGCTATTGGACGGTGGATTCACCTCTATTATCGATATGGCGTTTTGTGCGGACGGAAAGCTGTACGTCGCCGAATTGGATGAACAAAGCTGGTTTGCGGTGGAGGTCCTTGGTGGCGGTATAGGCGGTAGGATCAGCGCCGTAGATCTTGAAACCCTGGAGGTCCAAGTGGTGGCTACGGGAATCATGGGGCTTACAGGGATTACCTTTGGAAAAGATGGCAGCCTATGGGCCACCACCAATTCCCTGAACCCAGCCCTCGCAGAAGTTATAAAGATCGAAATGTAGTTTTTGACTAGAATCACTTAATAAGCCATGGCTACCGACGATATGCGATACAATTTGTGGCATTCATCTCTGTCTTAATGGTAGTTCTAAAATAGAAGATCCCTCCAGCCTTACTTTTTGGCGTGGGGGGATTTTCCTTGGTAAGCTTGCTATTAATTTTATTCAATGTCAGTACTATCCTTATAAAAACTGCCATAGGGTTCAGGATATGGTACCTTTGGCTAATGCCGAAATTTATTATCTAATGGTTTAAAGATGCGTCTTTGAACGCCCCGGTAACTATTTAATTTTATCTATGGTAAGTTGATTTTCCCTAGCGCCTATATCATTCTTATAAAGGTTGTAGAGTACGTTCCAAAAATCATTGTTGATGGCATCGCCATGTCCAAAACCGTTAAAATGGGCTCCTGCTCCCAACGCATGGCCAAATTCGTGTATGGCAACCTCTAGGCTTGCTGTACATTTAGAAGAGGAAAGGTGCACATATAGTACGGTGTTGATGGTGCCGTTTTCGGAATAAAAGGAAGTAGGGTACGAGGTGGTTCCTATGTTTTTGGAGACCATGCCACAAGAGTTTTTATCTACCACACCCCCTGGTCCCATAGCGGTGCCCTCACTGATAATAAGTCCCCTCGTAATTTCATCATTCGGAACATCGGCAATGCTTGTCCTGTCGAACATAGCAACCCCCATGACCTCCTCTATTTTATCCATGGCTTGTATAGCCAGGGCATTGTTATTGGTCTTTACAGGGATGAGGCCTTCGGTTTCAACATCCCATCGTTTTAGGTGTCTTGCAGCGATACCGTTCCAAGGAAACGTATCTCCATAAAGATTGGTGATGTTCATATTATTGATAATTCCCTCTTCATTAACCGCACGCTCATTGCTCTCACAGGCAAAAAGTAAAAAGCAAACTCCTAGAAAATAAAGTTTTGATGTCATTCTTCGTGTTAAGATTTAGATGACCGGCAAACATAGATTATTGAAAATAATCTCACAATTTCTTAGTTGCGTAAAATATGGTTCAAGGTGTTTTTATGTGTTGTGTAGCATTAGGAGCCAATTCCCAGCTAAGGGGGCGCTAGTACTTGCGGAGAAGACAGCAGTGCATGAATAGCCTATTTTTTCACCTTGTCATACTGTGACAGTATTTTGTTTAAGGTACTTTTTTTTACCTTTAAAACGGAGCCATGTCTTGTTCCTTCCGGGAATACTATGTCATCGGAGATATCCTTCCAATGAATTAGATCGGAAGAGCTAACAGCCCCCATTTTGTGGTTCGTATACCGATCAAAATAAACGATCCATTCCCCCTTAATTTTAATACTTGTGGGGCCTTCCACCCAATTGGAGGTGATGGGTTCGGATGGCGCGGAATAAGGGCCTGTTAGATCTTTACTTGTTGCAATACGAATATTTTTTTGGGGATTGGGGAGTAGGGTTTCATCCTTTAAAAACATAAGATACCCCTGATGGTTCTTATTAATATTGGCATCAATGACATTAAACCCTTGGTCATAAAATAGTTTGGTATCCGTAAATTTCACAAAATCTTTGGTCGTGGTATAATACATTCTATGGTTGTACCCGTCATCGCCCAAGGCATCCGTTTCCGGAAACCGTCCTGAAATGGTGGTGGCCCAATAAAGTATATATTCTTTTGACTTTTCATCGTAAAACAGTTCTGGTGCCCAGCAATTTCTCGCTGCTGCTTCATGTTGCATCACCGGAAGAAACTTTTGCTCGGACCAATGAATTAAATCTGTCGAGCTCGCATACCCAATTCCCTTTTCCTTCCAACTTACGGTCCACACCATATGGTATTTGTTGTCGCCCCCAAGAATAATACAAGGGTCGCGCATTAGTTTATCATTTCCCACGGTGGGTTGTAAAACGGACGCATCCTTATTAATGGCTGTCCATTGTAAGCCATCCTCACTGTAAGCAAGGTGCAGACCATCTTGGCCATTGTCCTTAAAATAAGAAAACAGATAGCGGTCGGTCTCCTTCTCTGCGCATCCAAATACGAATAGCAAGCTTAGTAATAGGGTATAATTTTTCATGCTGTTATCTATACTGTTTTGTGCGTTTCCCTGCGGGCCGGGCTATCCGCTGCAAGTCCTCCCTCGTTCCTCGCTGCGGGCTTTTCACTGCTATCCCTAACGCTGGGATTTGGTTGCTCCGCTAGCGAAAGGTATTCCTGAAGGAAAACATATCCTCTTCTGACGTTTATTTTAATTTGTTATAGGTTTTTGGGGTGCCTGGGAAAGGCAGGTTTTTATATTTTTTGAAGATAAATAATTAATGATCTGTACGCAAGGACATATTATAAAAACGGTATAGTCCAACGGTGGAAATGAAATTCTCTTTAAGGATTGCTTACCGCTAGCGCTCGTGCCGGTCCTGTTTTTCGTTCCATTTTAGCTATCGGTATCATCATAACATTCCCAGGTTCATGTTGTCATTATCTATTTTTAA
>NZ_FQYX01000004.1:8667-243732 GCF_900141935.1 Arenibacter nanhaiticus
CGCTAGCGCGAGGGTCACGCTCGTGCCGGTCCTGCTTTTCGTTCCATTTTAGCTATCGGTATCATCATAACATTCCCAGGTTCATATTTTCGAACTTTATTTTTAAAAAGGTCTGATTACTCAGTGCCGGAACTGACTATCAATTAATATGGTATCACCACGAATGGGCCATGCTATATTATTTATTTCCAAAGACAGCTTGTTGCGCTTTTTGTAGATTCCTTTTCGTCAGTGCCGCATCAATGTCAAATTCCGCCATTTTAGCCGGATTATCCAAGATCCGCGCAACCAAATCGTACTTTCCTTTGTATTGGTTAATAGTACGTAGGGTTGTCCCCACATTATCGGGATGATTTACGATTACGGCAATTTGCTCGTTGGTATGGGTTGCTTTATAGTAATCAAAAACCGCCTCGGCAGATAGGATGTGTTCATAGTCATATCTATCGCCACCTCTGAGTGTTTTTCCGGTATAGCAGTCCTGATAAAGGGCTAGGTTTTGGCCATCATAAGCCCTTCCTCTTTTTAAAGCTTCTTGATGCATCCGGGCCTTTCTTTTGGTAAAGGCTTCGTCAATTTCTGTGCGGCAGTAAGGTCGGTTTGGGTTAAAGGTGATGTCTTTTATCAGTTTTTCTTTCTCCATGGTAGATAAGCTTTCAACAAACAATTATTTTATTGGTAACAAAGTATTCGCCCTCTAGGTCAGAGGGCGAATACTTTGTTTTTTTACTGCACCGAAAAATCAAAGATAGATTGGTTATTATAGCCTCCCATAGGAACAGTGCCTTGATAGAAGAAGCAATATTCTCCAGGTTTCAGTTTTTCTTTTGGTGTTACTTTATACCTGCCATCTCCTAAATCTTCGATAGAAAATTCAATGGTGTTCTTAGAATCAATACCCATTTGGGTGGAGGCTGTTATTGCTCTCACCTTACCGGTAACTAACTCTCTTCGGTTTTTTTTCTGTTTTAATTCGGTTAAAGCAAATTCATTAGGAGAAGAAGCAGTTTTAAACCACCAATTTCCGCTTCCTAGATCATTTTTATTTTGCGTGTCAAATTGAAAAATAAAAGATAAGTTGCTTGAATCTACTTTGTTGCTAGAATTAGAATTATTGACGTATGATTTGATTTTCGCAGCTGCTATCCCTGAGGTGAGCCCTGCACCAAGCGCGCTAGTCCGTGTTCCTGAGAATACGGAAGGTTCAATTTTGATTAAATCATCTTTCCTGTAAAAAAATACGCCATTTTCAATGACGGCTTTTGATTTATCAATCATTAAAGCCAATATATCTGGTGAGACTCCTTTTTCTTTTAGGGATTTTAGTTGGTTCATGGAGGTGTCAAAATTTGATGGCGAGGAGTTGATCTTTGCCTTTATGACCTCACTTTCAAAACCTAAATCAATGAGGTCTAGAATAGATTGATTGGTGATTTTATCCTGTGAATAGCTAAATATACTTGTTAAAATAAGCACACTAAATATAATTGTCTTTCTCATAATTTTGGGTTTTGTTTTAGTTAATAACTCGAAAATCTTACCGTTATCAATAAAGTAGGGTAGAGGAGATAGGTCTTGTCAAATGAATTAAGCTGTCATGATAACTATTTCTTTAGTCTACATATTGGAATGTTAGTACGTATGTATTTTGTTCCCTTTCCGAATCATCTAAGGAAACTGTCGTTATAGTTGTGGAAGTGGGATAATTATCTTCATCGTACACGGAATTTGCATTTATCATAAAAACAGCCTCCCCTTCTTCATCTTTATAAACTATTTGTGAGGGATAATTGTTAGGGAACAGCAATCTCGCTTGTATGATTTCTGAAGCTTGAGGACTGGTGCTAAAATTTAATTTAACACCATCTAAAACATTGATAATTCCGGCTGCTTCTAAGGTGTAAAAAAACGGGTTGTGAGTATCATCATATGAAATCTCAGCGGTGTATGCTTTGGTTATAAATTCCTCCATATTATAATCATACTCTTCTTCATAAAACGCTATTACTTCAGGATTGCCATTATCATCATAATTTAAAACATTTCCCGTTTCAAAAGCATCATAAGGTGACTTGTAAAGTTCTTCAACATTTAAATGATCACCTCCGCCCGTTATACTTTTTAATTCATCATCTTTAAAAACAAAAATACTGGTGTCCATTCCATCGCTAATAGAATTTAAAGAACCATCCGTATTATAGGATAAAATAATTTGGTTATTGTTTTGAGAATCTTGAGCAGAAGTAGTAGAAATAGACTTTATTGATTTTTCCTTTACATTTCCGTTTTTGTCTTTAAATTCATCAGAAACAGATTCGTTTTCACAGCTAGTATTTAAAATTGAAACTAAAAAAATGGAAACTAAGCACATTGTTTTTTTCATGATATATTGATTTCTTTAATACAAGAGGGTACGCTACTAGCGTTATTTACAGACTCAAGCTACATTCCTAAGGTTAAAATTTATCATTTTTATTTTTCCGTAAATCATCTGCATCAGCGTCTATCTCAGATTATGCTAGTAGGGATGATTAACTTTTCATTAACAAATATCGGAAATATTATTAAATATGTAGGATAAGTAACGCAAAAAAGTCAGTAAAAATTGTTTGTGGATATATTAATACTAAAAAAATGTATGGAGTCTTCCCGGTTGTCAAGAGCCTAACGCCCTATAATACGGCCCTGTGAAGTGCAGTCCCTACCGCTAAATTCCGCTCGCTGTAAATGACAAATTTTTAAAAATTTTACAGGAAAATTTGTAAGAAAGAGTATATCCAAAGATTTATGACTGTCTAAAGCTTGGGACTATAACTAAAAGAAGGATTTACAGGAAATAGATTCAGATGATGGACAGCGTTTTAAAGGAGCAAGTAATAATCTTATTGGTAACAAAGCATTCGACCTCGACTTAGGAGGGCGAACACTTTGTTTTTGGTTTGGTTATTTGGTGTTTTTTTTTAGTAAATAGTTATTTAAAAACGCGGTTGATGGCCTGTTTTATTAAAAACACGGCGAACAATTGATATACTATGGAAAAGATGGCTATAAATATATTCGCTCTAAAAGCGGTTTCCAAAAAGGTCCATAGCCATAGGATGACGGAAACAACTATCCAAACAATAGAGGAACCGTCGGTATTTTCCATCATAATCAAGGCAAACCACATGCATCCTATGGCTATAAGCCCTCTGATGATGACGCCCAAATTAAAGATGTTATAGTCGTATTTTTCCATGGAGGAAGACCATAGAAAGTAACCTAGCCAGAAAAATAAGGCGATTCCTAAGATTCCTAAAATGATATAAATAGCGGTCATTTATAATAGTTTTTAAAAATGTTAAAACTTCTGTTAATACAGTCTTTGATATAAGGGAGAAAGAGATAGGAGAACACGTTCCGAACCTCCTTTTTCATAGGAGTTAATCTAAATATTGAAAGCTAGCCGAGTAGGTGTCTTGTTCGGATTCTGAACCTTCGAAGTAAGTCGAGGTGATGGTTGCCGAAGTGGGATAGCTCTCTTCATCGTATACGTATTTGGCCCTTAAAATATGTAGCGTTTCCCCATCTTCATCTTTATAAGTAATTTGTGAGGGGTTATGGATAGGAAACGGGATTTTTGCCCGTAGGATTTCGGTTATTTTGGAACTAAGGTTGAAATTTAATTTGAGATCTTCTAAAATACTGATGATACCACCGGCCTGTAAAGTGTAAAATAAGGGGTTGTGAGTTTTGTCATAGGATATCTCGGCTGTGTATGCTTTGGTGATATCCTTATTTAATTGTTCATCAAATTCTTCCTCGTAAAATTTTATCCTTTCAGGATTGCCATGTGCATCATATTGTAAAACCTCTCCTGTCTCATAAACCTTACTAGGTGTCTTATAGAGTTCTTCTATTATAGCGCTGCTTCCTTCTCCGGTGACATTGATAATCCCATCGTCCTTATAAATTAAAAAACTGGGAATCACCTTCTTTGTGATCGGGCCTAAAGGACCGTCCGTGAAATAGGATACTACGACACTTTTATCCTCTTGTGGATCTTCGACAGAAGATATGGTAATCGCCTGTAATATATTTTTTTGTCCTACTTCCTGTCCATTGTCGTCTTTCAAACCATAGGAAATAGCATCCTCCTCGCAACTTGTAGCTAATAAGGAAATAGTAAAAATGGTCATTAGGTAAATAATTCTCTTCATCATATATTGGTTTAATTGGTATTTAAAATACTTCTCTTTAATAGCGTAAAAGGAAATGCAATTGTAAGAAAAGATATACGTAATAGAAAGAGAAAACTATTAAATTTTTATGTCGCCTACATAGTTAAACTAAAAATAAGTGGCATAAAAAAGGGTATTGTCCCATTTTTAGGATGCTGGGACGGGGTGCTTATATCCTAAACTTTGTTAGCTGATTTCGGCAAATTTTTATGATTTTTTCAGAAGGGCTGTAGGATAGATGATATCGATAAAATCAGTTTAGACCAAAGTATGGGCAACCACAAAAGGTGGTGATGATGGGATTGGTGGAAAGGAACAAGGAGCTAGAAAACACCAAAAGCTAAACCATGTGGGTGCCTCCTATATCCTGAGCGTAGCTGTTGGTTAAAAATTTTCCAAGTGTACAAAAGCCGTTTGTACCCGAGGGGTATCGTCCCTAACAGCGGTCCAGGCAAAGTAGACCTTATCTTTTACAAGTTCCATTTGTGGGAAACCGGCTTTTCTCGAAGCATCTATTTGACAGATGACAATGGGCGTCGATAGTTTTCCGGAAATATGAATCCTTACGGCCTTTAATTGGGCGCCATCACCTACAGACTCCATCCAGCTGGCAATGGCATTTTCAGCATCGACCATCACAACATCGACCCTACCAATGGCGGCATGTTCGTTTATTACAAAGGGAGCGTTAAAATTTTCGCCTCCATCAGCAGAGAAAGCCACTTTTACCACAGGCTGGTTCTTGGCGGCAGTAAACCAGGCCGCCACCAAAGTATTGTCTATAGCGTCACTTTTAGGGCCATTTACGGGGCAGCCCTTAATTTCCCAACCATCCCTATGTACGGGTGTTGGACTTGTCCATGCGCCGTGTACGAATCTAGAAATGGAGATGTCCCTGGTTTCGTCCTCGGTTCGGTCCCTGTATAATACCACCGGTCCATTGCTGGTGATGGCAGAGGTGGTGCCACAGCAATCGCAAGTACGAGCGTCTACCAAGGCTTCTTCACTGAGCGTACCGGTTGGTGATACTACGGCAGCTCGTATACTCATGGCGCCTCCGCCGTGCCCATGATCATGGCCTTTTGCGGCTTTGCCAGTATTACGGCCATCGAGCCATGTCATAAAAAATTCATCATCCTTAAAAGGTATTGCAGATACAAAACCATGTTCTGTTTTGGTGCCATCGGTATGCAAGGGCAATCCGGTCTTCCATTCATCGTCTCCCTTAGGTAAAAGATTCAGCGTAATATCATAGGAATAGGTGCCCGCAGAAGATTTTTGTAGAATATGCGATATTAAATTCCCCTTGTTTTCCGCAATTAAAGGGAAATCGGCCCAGTTTACGAACCAATCCGATCCTTTGATTATTTCCTTGGGTGCCTGCCATTCATCATTGTACAGGTAGCTGTACTTTAACTGTGTCGTAGAATCGTTTACAGTGTGCACCCAAGATAAAATGGCTTGGTCAGAATTGGAAAATAAATACGGTAAAAAATTTGAGCTTCCCTCAGGAGAAGGAATATGATGTACAATTTCTTGTGCTTTTTTTTCCTCGGGACCACAGGAAACCAGGAATAGGGTCAGGGCCATTAGCCCAAGATATTTGTAGTTTGGCATTTATTGGACATTTTTTAATTTATGGATCATCTCTGGCGAATCCCAGGAAACGGCTCCCGTTATTTCAGTTGCTTTTTCGCCCTTTTCATTATAGATAAAGGTCGTGGGCAGGGCGTAGATCTGTAATTTGGAAAGCGCCCCATTGAATTTTATAAAGGGTAAATCCACTTCTGATTCGGCCTTAAAAGCCTTGATTTTTTTGGTCGTTTGGTCAGACGCCGCAAGAAAGACATAGTTTTCCTTTTCTAAAATAGCCATGGCCCTGGCAAGGGCGGGCATTTCTTCTACACAGGGCTTGCACCAAGTGGCCCAAAAGTTAAGGAGTATTTTTTTGCCTTTGTAGTCTTCCAAGGAAATAGGGTTGCCTTCTAAATCTTCATAGAGAGGCATGCTCACGGGAGCGGCTTTAGCAGTAATTATGTTTTTATTAGCTTCTTGGGACTGCTTTTCGGTCTGTTTGCAGGAAACCAACAATAGTGCGGTAAAAACGATGGTATAAATCTTGATTCTCATGGGCTCGTCTGGTGGTAAGCAAACAAAGTTAAAAAATTAATCCAGCGACAGGCCATGGGGCAGTCTCCATAATAACATCCTTAAGGACGCTTCAATGAAGGTAAAATTCCCTTCCAAAAACTTTCTGAAAATATGGACCATAGGCATTAAAATATTATTCCGATGACATTTCCTTCCCCCAGGCATCTAGACTTCTTAAAATAGGTGCTAGCGATTTCCCTTTTTCGGTAAGCTGATAGTCGACCCGCGGGGGCACCACCGCAAATACTTCCCTGCTAATAAGTCCGTCTTTCTCCAATTCCCGTACCGTTTGGGTAAACATCTTATTGGAAATTTCGGGGACGGTCTTCTGTAACATTCCAGATCGTAGCGGGCCGTCCAGGAGGTGAAATAAAAGCAATGGCTTCCATTTGGTGCCAATTAAATTCATGGTATAGTGAAGGGGACAAAAATGTTTCTGCATAGTTTTTGTTGTATTCAGCTGTAAATCAGCAATTAACTCTTTTGGTGGTGTATGTCACTTTATGGTAACGTATTGTATATGAGTTAAATATACTCTTATTTTGGGCAATAAAAACAATAATAAAAAGAACCTTATGAATACTACAGAAAATTATCCTAGGGCATTTTCCCATATTGGAATTAGCGTTCCCAATATTACAAGGGCCGTAAAATTCTACCAAGAAGTGATGGGCTGGTATGTTATTATGGAAGCTGCTACGGTAAAAAAGGAGCGGGAAACGGCCATTGGCCAAATGTGTATGGACGTTTTTGGCGAAGATTGGGACGAATTTCAAATTGCCCATCTATCGACATCGGACGGTATAGGTATAGAATTGTTTTCCTTTCCGCAGGGAAAAAAAGAAGCCCCGGCATTTAGCCCTTTTAACACCGGCCTTTTTCACTTTTGCATCCAAGATCCGAACATAGAAGGCCTGATCGAAAAAATTGTGGCCCATGGCGGAAAACAAAGAATGCCCATCAGGGAATACTACCCCAATGACAAGCCTTATAAAATGTGTTATGTCGAAGACCCGTTCGGCATTGTCTTTGAAATTTATACCCATAGTTATGAATTGACCTATTCTTCTGGAGCCTATTCTAAATAATTAATGTAGTTTTAGAAAGATACAAGGGGCTATGTGGTTGATGCCCATAATCATAAAAAAGAATACAGAAGCATGACCTATAAAAGCTTTGAAACGGAAAGATTGCTGTTAAAACCCACTACGGAAGAAGATGCCGACTTTATTTTTGAGCTTTTCAACTCCCCCAAGTGGCTGCGAAACATTGGCGATCGCAACCTAAAAACAGTGCAAAATGCTCAGGAATATATTCAGCGAAAAATGCTGCCACAGCTGCATCGATTAGGGTTTTCTAATTATACCATCATCCGAAAAGAAGACCAGGCAAAAATAGGGTCTTGCGGCCTGTACGACCGGGAAGGGTTTGAAGGCATCGATATTGGTTTTGCCCTTTTGCCCCCATACGAGAAAAAAGGCTATGCTTTTGAAGCCGCGAACAAATTAAAGAAGGAAGCGCTAGATTCCTTTGGAATCAAAGAAATTAGCGGTATCACCGTAAAAAATAATGTGGCCTCCCAAAACCTGCTTTTGCGATTGGGACTTACCCTAAGCGGAACCACCACCTTGCCCAATGATGATGAGGAACTCTTGGTGTACAAGCTAGTTTTTTAAAAAACACGGTGACGCCATCGCGAATCATAGAAGAGCTGCTTTATGTTCTTAGCACAGCGCGGGAAAAACTCTGAGGAAGCCTCAAAAAAGAAACCACAAACAAGGGGGGCGTTAAATTTTTTTCAACCATAAACCGTATATTTGTGGGACTTACATTCCCTAAAACACACTAATGAACGTCACCATAGAAAACTTCCTATTAATAGGTTCTTTATTACTTTTTGTCAGTATCATCGTTGGGAAGACCTCCTATAAGTTTGGGGTGCCTACCTTAATTCTCTTCTTGGGCGTTGGTATGTTGGCGGGTTCAGACGGTATTGGTGGTATCCGTTTTGACAATCCCAAGCTAGCGCAGTTTATAGGTATTGTGTCCCTAAATTTTATTCTGTTCTCGGGGGGACTCGATACCAGTTTAAAAGCCGTAAAGCCAGTTATGCGCGAAGGAATACTGTTATCTACCCTTGGCGTTTTGCTAACGGCCGTTTCCTTGGGTGCCTTTGTTTATTATGTAACGGACTTTACCATTTATGAAAGTATGCTCCTGGGCTCTATCGTTTCCTCTACGGATGCGGCAGCGGTGTTTTCTATATTACGGTCTAAAAGTCTGGCCTTAAAAACCAATCTAAGGCCTACATTAGAGCTCGAAAGCGGAAGTAACGACCCGATGGCGTATGTACTGACCATTGCTTTTTTATCCCTGGTAGTAAATCAGGACCAGCATTTAGCTTCTTTGATTCCCTTGTTCTTACAACAAATGGTTTTTGGAGCGATCGCCGGATTTGGCTTTGGAAAACTGAGCAAAATTATCATTAACAAAATAAAGCTCGATTTTGAAGGACTGTACCCCGTATTGGTCATAGCCCTGATGTTCATTACCTTTTCGGCCACCGTTTTTGTGGGGGGCAACGGATTCTTGGCCATTTATATCTGTGCGGTGTACCTAGGAAACCAAGACCTGATCCATAAAAAAACCATCCTAAAAATGTTCGATGGTCTGGCTTGGTTAATGCAAATTGTACTTTTCCTAACCCTGGGATTATTGGTTTTTCCAACCGAGGTATTCCCTTATATGGGGATCGGATTGCTGATTTCGGTATTCCTGATTTTGGTCGCGCGACCAGTGGGAGTGTTTATAAGCCTGATGTTTTTTAAGATGAAACTAAGAAGGCGTTTTTACATTTCCTGGGTAGGATTGCGGGGGGCAGTACCGATTGTTTTTGCCACCTATCCGCTTTTGGCAGGTATAGAAAAGGCCGATATGATCTTTAATATTGTGTTTTTTATCTCGGTGTCCTCGGTCTTAATCCAGGGGACCACCCTTTCGGTAGTGGCAAAATGGCTACATGTTGCCATGCCCGAAAAAGACAAGTCCGTTTCAGAGCTAGAGAGTTTCCTTTCCGAGGGCCCCAAGGCCGCCATGAAGGAAATTGACATTAGCGCGGGCTGCTTTGCGGCCAATAAAATGATTGTGGATTTAAGATTTCCAAAGAATGCCATTATAGCCATGATCAAGCGCAATGGCGTGTATATAACCCCTAACGGAGGTACCGTTATCCAAGAAAACGACACCCTGGTAGTGCTTTCCGACACCCAGGAAGGCCTAGATGCGGTAAATGCCTGCCTTAAACCCAAGGAATTGGTGAGCAGCGAACCTGAACAATAATCAATTAGCAATAACCAATTATGTACCTTCCTGGATTTATCCGGGAGATCATAAGGAGCTGTCTTCCTGATATAAGTTGTCCACTTAAAAGTGGGTAACTATGAAAGAAAATGAATGGGGTTCCCCCCACGCGACCATTTATCGGTGGATCTATAAATTCTCAATCTTTTTGAAAACTGGAGTTAAGGGTATAGAGATGAAAGACAATAGTAGCAAAAAGTTAAAGGAGCTCGAGGCTCGTATCGGGACGCAAGCAGATTAAGATCGATTATCTGGAAAAGATGATGGATATCGCCAAGGACGAACTAAATATCGATATCAAAAAAGACTGCGGTGCCCCAAAATCAAAGGGTCCCGGGAAAACAAGCAAAAAATGAACTCTTCCAAGAACAAACTATAAGTATGTCCTTGATTGGTGTTGACTCTTGCTATGTGCGAAAAGGTTTAACTCTGCGGATTCCCTCCATTAAGTTAATAAACACTTAGCAATGAAATGAATGTCCAATACAGGGAACTTTAATCAGGGATATTCACATTCCGCCTGTAGAACATTGACCAATAGGTACATTTACACATTAATTCAATGTTGCATTGAACCCTTGCTACCTAGAAACAGTATCCATATTCAACTTTAGGTCAAAGTTGATCCTAATGGTGTCGTGAACTACAATAAGCCCTAATGCTTTTTTGGGTGCCTTTAGCTTAAAATCGCCCAAGCTCAAGGCCAATTCTCCCGAAACCCCTAGCTTTTTAGATTTTGTATAGCTTACGGGTATTTGGTAAGCGTTGGTGTGTTCTGCAATCTGTATTTCTACAAGAGCATTTAAGGTTTTCCTAGTATTTTCTATAGGAGCTAATTTTTTAAGCTCCAATTGAATGGTAGGGTATTTTTTGGACTGTAATAAGGAGTGAAAGTCTTTATTTATAAAGCGGCTTCCACAGTTAAAGCCATCGTTGTCTAATAGCAAGGTAGCTTCTTTAAAAAAGTGGGTATTGCCAATTTTTGTGAACCTCAGCGGTATTGGCGCTGCTATTTTTTCGGTGTTAAATAGGCATTGAAAAGCATTGATATTACTGGTTCCGGAAATTGTCAGGGTGCTCTCTGTAGCCAGGTATACCCTTGTGTTATCCAATCTGGAATCCTTTACAGTAAAGGAAAGTAACAAAAAAATTGTGGCGAGACCCAAAAGCTTTTTCATCTGTAGTGTTTAGCGTTGTGTTCATTTGCCTTATAAAGTTTGCCGGGGCTTATTATGTCTTTTGGCCCAGGCAAAATACAATAAGGTAAGTACCCTCACAATGTACTTACCTTATTGGTACTGCACGGAAGCTGATAGCAGCTTTTACCATGAATCCTTGATATAGTTTGCTTGAGCTTTTGGTACCTTTTGGCCCAAGCAAACTATATAATAAGTTAAGTACCCTCACATTGTACTTATCTTATTGGTACTGCTTAGAAACTGATAGCAGCTTCTACCATTAATCCCTTAAACTCTCCTTCGTTAAGGATGCTTGTAGTAGGGAAATCTTTGTATTGCTGGTTTACATACTCTATTTTGGTCAGGATATTTTTGGTTAAGAACCAACCAGCTCCCAATTGGAATCTAGAAATATTGATATCGTCGCCACTGATGTCTTCTGCATCTACAACATTATAACGACCACCTAAATAAGCATTTTCATTTTTTCCAAATCGGTAAATGACTTCTCCGGCATATTGTGTAGCCTTTCTTTTAGATGTTTCTGTATTGGCTTTCCCTGTGGTATGTTCTAAGGTTCCAAAAAACTCTAGGCCGCCATATTTAACGAATGGGTTGATCATTACAGCTGTGATTTGGTTTCTCATGTTTGGATTATATCTTCCGGACCTAAAATTGCTTTTAGCTTTAGCTTCTTCATTTTCGGTTACGTAATAGTAACGAGATCCGGCACGGTCTGCAGAATACAGATAAGAGTTTGGTACATAGCCTGTGGTATATAAACTACCCGTAATTCGGTATCTGAAATCTTCCGTAGCCTGTTTGTCGTATCCTAGTTTTGCCAAGAAAGAAGCCCCTCCTGTTTTTCCATCGGTTTCGCTTACGTCCTGATTTAGTTTACCATTACTAACGCCTAGCATGCTGATAAAGCCATTTTTTCGGAAATACACTTCTCCTCCTACCTCTGTGGTAAAAGCGTCCATAATTAGGTTTCCTACAAATGGGTTGTAGATAGCTTGAGCATTATCGGTTCTTCTAAAGTGCGCATCACCATAGTTGTTTTCCATATGCCCTATTTTAACGGTAACATACTGCATGATATCTTCCATAAACCCTTCATTAATGAAGTTTAGTTTGTCTATTTGGAAATAGCCTCCTTTTACATAAGGTTCTGGGTGATGTCTAGAAGACAAATAGGTTCTTAGGTGCATTCTTACCCCATCGTACAAAGTAACGTCCAAATCTAGGTTTGCCGTGGCCAGGTTAAAGTTAGTACCGATTTCCTTAAGGGGTACGGCACCAGCATTAGAATGCTCTAAACTTTGATACTGTAGGGTAGAGGAGCCCCCTATCCGTACTTTTACGCCATCAAAAGTTGTTTCTACATCTTTTGGGGCCTCAAAAACGTTCAGGCCATTTTTGTCCGGTTGCCTATAATTGTCTAGGGTGCGATCTTGTGCCTGCAGTCCCATTCCGGCTAATAATAAGGTAATCCCTAGGGTATTTTTAATAAATGTTCTCATGATTCTAATTTTTGGTAGTGAAAATTTTATTTGTTTAAGGTGATGTCGAATTTTATGGTGATGTCGTCCCCGGTGGTGATGGTGCCTAACAATGCGGTAGGGGGGTCTATATTAAAATCGGTCATTTTTATTTTATTCTCTCCAGAAAGCTTGGCCGTACTCCCAACAATCCCCAGTTCTAAGTCTTGGGAAATGGTCTTCTTTACCCCAGCAATGCTCAAGTCGCCCTGCACCTTTACCTTGTATTTTCCATTTCCTAGTGGAATGGTCTGTTGTACTTCGGAAAGGTTAAAAACAATTTTTTTATGGTTTTTGGTTTTTAAGGCCTTATAAGTGTTTTTGTCCATACTGGACTTGCCACTTTTTAAGCCTTCCGTTGCTATTTCTATATCCAATCTTTCCAATTCATTGGTTTCCCCATTTTTTAAGACCAATACCCCTGATTTGTTCTCGGCACTGATTTCCCAGTCGTGAATACTAGAGGTTCCTAAAACACTTAAGGACGATTCCTCATTGATTATTTTGAACTGTTGGGCAATCAACGTGTTGTTGAAAAGCAAAAACATGCATACACTTGCCATAAATGCGAACCCTGTTTTAATGTGACTCATAATTCATTTCTTTAATTATATAGGGCAAAACTGCGACTTATTGCTAGTGGAAAACATGACATTTGTCAGAATTTAAAAACATTCTGTTTTTTTGGAAGGTTCACTTTATTTTTAAAAGTAATTTTTACGTGTATAAGAATCTGTACATCAAATTTTTACGATTTCATTTCCATGGGGAAGGAACAGAAAATTGTTTGTAAAAAAAAGAAGTGATTTTTTGAAGGCAAAAACAATTGTAGGAAAAACAAACTTTATAAGGTGTGTTTCCGTGATTTAGTCAGCCCACGATCAAAAGGAAATTTATCTTTTTATATATAAGGATTGACAGGGAAGATTGTACTGTGCCGTGTGGGGGAAAAATGATAGTGTCGTCTAAGCTTTAGCCGCGGCACAAAGGAAGAGTAAGGGGGAGATATCGGAATTATACAACACGGCAGTTGTTTCCATAATAACTATGGGACTTAAAACTCCGCGTCTCCTCGTACGTTCCCCACCGCCCTAGCTGGCCCCTCACGACAAATGCAAATCGATGCATTTTCCGTTCGGCCCTATTGTTAATTGCTTATTGTTCCCTGAAAAGCGTTAGGGATTGCAGCGGCATCCTTTTTTGGGCGGCCCTGCCGACCAAAAAAGATACAGCGGAAAGCCCGTCCCGATAGGGGAACGCCCAAAAAAATCATTACCCTATGAGCGCTAAGATTCCTTGTCTTGGTGTGCGATAGAATTAGCCTGATACTCGGGGTGCCGATCGATATATGCCTTTATAAACGGGCATACAGGCTTTACCCTTAGGCCATGTTGGGCGGCATAGTCTAGCACCCCCTTGGCTATGAACGACCCTACCCCTTGACCGGCCAATGCCTTGGGGACTTCTGTATGTATATAGGCAATACCGCCAGGGAAAAATTTGTACTCCTCAATGCCCATATGGCCATCGATAGATACCTGAAACCTATGTTCTTTTTTGTTGTGGATGAGTTCGTAGGACATAAGATATTCTTTAAGTGATAAAAAAGGGGAGCTGTGTTACCCCTGCGCATCCTTGGAAGGCAGATGACATAAATTTACAAAACTCCCACAAACTGTAACCATGGCCATGACCTTATTACATGGTAAGAAAAAGGAATGATAGGCCCGCTGCTTTAAAAAATACATGGACCATTTGGTATAAGTCGCCGGTTTTTTTCCCTTTGCCACCCTAAAGCTCGTGACAGCATAGGGGAGAAGGGTTTTACAATAAGGAAGGGGGGGGTAAAATTTCGCAGAAGTAAAAACGCCCTACGGTTTTAGAAACATTCTATATAAAACCGTAGGGCGCTGTATTATTAAATGGGGGAAATCCTTGCGAAAAGGACAAGTTTTTATTTATTGGAATATTTGCTCTTTACTTCGACCCCAATTAAAAATAATACCAGTACTAGACACAGACCTATAGAAAAGTATGGGTACTGATCTATTAAGTTCATCGTAAAAGTTAATAATTCCTCAATCATGCTTTGATATTTTTATAGTATTGAAAACTTAAAAGTTCTTACCCTATAGATATAGATACGGACAAAGGTTGCTTTTTAGTTGTTAATATTTTTTTATCGCTTCGTTAATGTTATTGTAATTCTCTCCGCCTAAAAGGCCATTGTCTTTTAGATCAGTCGTTTATAACATCAAGAATTGGGCCGTTTATTGATTTGAATTATATCCTCGGCGCTTTTTTTTTAGCACCTTTCTAGGAAACATAAGGGGACATGGATGTTTAGTTTTATTTTTACGAGCCTTTGCCAGGAGTACATTGGCATAAAACGAAACGATAGCATATGCAAAGCACTACTGCCAGTGGCCTATTGACGGCTATAGGATGGCCTAAAGAAATAAGCCTGTTTTACGATTCCCCCGGGGGTGTCCTAACGGACTTAACAAAGGGAGAAGGTACTGCCTATGGGGCTTGTTCTTTTTCCCTCGACGGTTTTGCCGTGATAGGGCGAACGGCGAAACAAACCCCTAAAAAAACAGGTCAGTTTGTGGCCATTTGGAAGCGCACTGCGGACGGAAATACTGCTCCTTATAATGAAAATGATAGGGTAGATTTTTTAGTGATAAATGCCGTTTCCGAAGATGGTTGTGGCCAATTTATATTTCCACATTCGGCATTGCTGCACCAAGGGGTCTTCTCAAGTGCAAAAAAGCCCGGTAAAAGGGGAATTAGGGTGTACCCGCCTTGGGACCGTCCCACTAGCACACAGGCCCAAAATACCCAAGAATGGCAGCTGAAGTATTTTTTGGAGCTCTCGGATCATTCTGCCATAACGTTAAAAGAGTTTCTAACCGCCTACCGGGACACCCAAGGCGAGTAGAACGGAAAATCAATGATTAGGCCAAGGTTTATGGCATCATGGGATTGTTATTTTTTAGTTACTTTAGAAGCATTAAAAGTCCAAAGTAAAATATGAATATCCTTTTAAAAACTATTTCCCATAAGCCGACTAAGGAGACGGATCTTACAGTTATGGTTTTGGAGGACGATAAAAGCAGTAAAAGTGAGTCCTAAAAGACGGCCTATGACCAATGTATTTCGGCAGGATGTTCGGTTTTTGGATACTTCCAAAAACAGGCTTCTATTGGTGGGGTTTATTTCTGTATACTCCTTACTTTTTATAACTATTTACGACCCCTTTGATCTGGATGAATGGGGCAAAAGTTACTACCATCAGTTTGTGTTGATAGGGGCAGCGATCATATTGTTTTCACAGTTTGTGTTGCGTCCCCTGATAAAACTGCACCACCTAAAAATCTATAGCCTTATTTTATGGTCGGTCCTGGAAGTGGTATTCATTACGATTTCGATCTTTATTATTTACAATCCGCTTTACATGTCTTTAGAAGAGAAGGTATACGAGTTCTATAATACCTTTAAGCAGGTGGGGCTCATCATAGGAGTACCCTACATTCTCTTTTTCTGGTATATGCAATTAATGCAAAAACTTGCCTACTATAAAAAGGAACAACAAAACCCAGCACCTCCATTGATAGATAAGGCAAATGAACTGCTAACCATTACGGGGGAAAATGAAAAGGTAGTGCTGGCCATAAAATACCACCAATTGGTATACGTTAAAGCTGCCGGAAATTATTTGGAAATCTTTTATCTAAAAGGAGAAAAATTGACCATGGAATTGGTACGGGCAAGTTTAAAAGAGCTGCAGGGAAAACTAAAGGATGCCAGTATAGTGCGTACCCATCGATCGTATATCGTAAACGTACAACATATTACTTCCTGTAAGAAAACAAGAAAGGGTTTTGCCCTGTCCGTTCAGAATGCAACGGAAGAAAGCATCCCCGTTTCTTTGGGTTATAAAGACGATTTTGAAAAGGCCTTGTCCCTTAAAGTGACCCACTAATCGCAATGAACCGAACCCAAGCATATCCATAGCTTTTTATTCGATGAACCTATGGCACCCATATCGGTGTCTAAGCAAGAATGTGGTGAGCTTAGCCGTTAGGGCGTATGTGCAGTACGCCATGGTAAACTTCTGATGCCTTAATATAATCTTTTGGGCGTTCCCTCCTGCGTCGGGCGGGCCCTTGGCTATATCCCTTGCGTTGCTGCGGGGATGCCGCCGCGGTCCCTAACGCAAAATAAATGGCGTATAATCATAGTAGGGTGGGCTGTCTTTTTATAGGCGTACGTACCAAAGGATACATGTATGGGTGCAGGAATAGACCCCACCCTTTGTTGGAGGTGAGAGGAGGGAAGACTAGGAATAATAATTGATTGGTTTCATCCTACTATTGTGGTTGGACTTGCTAACTTTGCAAGGCCATCACAGTAATCAATATTGCTAAGGCGTATTAAAAAAGACAGCCTATCATGAAGGAGAAAAAACCACAGAATTTAGACACCATAAAATTCTCTGTTTTAGATTTGGTTCCTGTCGCCAAGGGAGCATCTCACTTACAAGCTATTCAGAACAGTTTGGCATTGGCGCAGCATGCAGAGCGATTGGGATTTGAACGCTTCTGGATTTCCGAGCACCATAATATGGATACGTTGGTGAGTTCGGCCACCCCTATTTTAATAGGGCATATTGCCCAAGGCACAAAATCTATTAAGGTGGGGTCCGGCGGTATTATGCTGCCCAACCATGCCCCGTTGATCGTGGCAGAACAGTTTGGTACTTTAGCAACCCTTTACCCCGGACGAATAGATTTAGGGCTGGGAAGGGCGCCCGGAACAGATCAGCTAACAGCAAAGGCCCTGCGTAGGGACAGGATAGAAACAGTACACGATTTTCCACGTGATATTGAGGCGCTACAGCAATATTTTTCCATAGAAAACAGTCGTGCCCCGGTAAGGGCCATCCCTGGTGAAGGTTCGGATATCCCCTTATATTTGCTGGGCTCTAGTACCTTTAGCGCGCAATTGGCAGGGAAAAAAGGATTGCCCTATGCCTTTGCGAGCCATTTTGCCCCGGCACAATTGCACCAAGCCCTAGGGCTGTACCATCAAAATTTTGAACCTTCGCCGCAGTGTAACAAACCCTATACCATAGCCTGTGTCAATATTATTGCCGCCGATACCGATGAAGAGGCCAGGTATATAGAGACCAGCCTGCAACAACTGGCCCTGGGAATTATTAGGAACACCAGAAAACCCCTGCCGCCACCGCTAGACAACATGGACGAGCTTTGGGACGAGCGGGAGAAAGCGCAAATACAACAGATGATGTATTATAGTTTTGTAGGGAACAAAGAGACCATAGAAAGAGAACTATCGGCCTTTGTAGCAGCGACCCAAGTGAATGAAATTATGGTAGTATCCCATATTTTTGATCATGAGGAGCGCTTAAAATCGTATGAAATTGTAAGTAGCCTTCAAAAAGGCTAATGAAAAGATGCAAGTATGAATTTTGGACTATTTTTGTGTGTTCGATGTTCGGTTAATAATCAATAAAAAAATATGGCAGTTAGGGTAAAAGAATTAAAAGGTTTTCAAGGAACAGATGTAAGGCAGTTATCGCAACTCTTGGAAGAACAGGTGCCGGTACACCTAATAGAATCCCTTAACTGGGAGGAGTTTCCCTACCAGCCCAAGGTTTCTTTTAGGATTGCTTATGCCAATAATAATATTGTCCTAAAATACTATGTTACCGAAGAGCATGTATTGGCCAAGACCAGGGAGACCAATGGTCCGGTACACCAAGATAGCTGCGTGGAGTTCTTTTTTGATCCCTTAAAAGAGGGTCGCTATTATAATTTTGAAGTGAACGCTATTGGTACCGTCCATTTGGCCTATGGTTCCGGAAGGTCCGATCGTCAGTTGATAGCCCCAAAAACCATAGAAGACGCCATAGTGGTAGAAAGCAGTTTGGGAACAGCAGTTGTCAATGAACAAAATGGGCAGCATTTTTGGGAAATGATCTTGGTAATTCCTGCTAGTATCCTAGTCCACCATCCCAATATCCAGCTAAAAGGATTGACGGCCAAGGCTAATTTTTACAAATGTGGCGACCTTACGGCCAAGCCCCATTATCTGAGCTATTATCCGGTAAATACAGCGGCACCCGATTACCACAGACCGGAGTTCTTTGGAGATGTTCTTTTTGAATAACGACAATATTCCCTTATACTCGAGTTGATAGTGGTCCTGTGGTAACACTTTGGCACGGCAATGGGTAAGCGCTGAATAATAGTAGCAATGCCCAGATTCTTGTAAACCATATTGGTTTTATGGCATGGGTTTAGCATAGCTATAATAATTTGTTAATCTAATTTAGGATAGATTATATTTTGTATTTTTGTACTTGGAATGAAAAATGTTTTTCGACAAATAGCGGCTTTTTCTTTAGCACTTTTAGTGTTATTGTCTACCATGTCATTTACGGTAGATATGCATTTTTGTGGAAAAACATTGGTTGACTATTCTTTCTTTGATCAGGTAGATAGCTGTGGAATGGAAATGATGCAGCCAGCGGCCAATGAGGAATGTTCCGTCGTGGTAGATAACTGCTGCAAGGAAGAAAACATTGTTGTAGAAGGACAGGACGATTTAAAAATCTCCTTTGATTCCCTGACCTTTCAGCAACAAGCATTTGTTATTGCCTATTCTTATAGCTTTTTAAGTCTTCTAGAAGGAGATTTAAAAAACAAGGTGCCTTTTGGCGATTATTCGCCTCCCTTACTCATTCGGGACATCCATATACTGGATGAGACTTTCCTAATCTGATTTTAAAACGTTAGAACCCCAGCGTCCAACGGTAGTACCGCTCTTGGACCAAAGCTGTTGTTTGTGTTGTTTTTACAGCACAGAATGCTAATGTTTTAAATATCAATACCCATGCTAAATAAAAGCATCAAGTTTCTAATCCAAAATAAGTTGGTGGCCGTCTTGCTACTCGTTCTTTTTATAGGTTGGGGCACCATGAATGCCCCCTTTAATTGGGATACCGGTTTTTTGCCGAATGATCCCGTGGCCGTAGATGCCATTCCCGATATTGGAGAAAACCAACAGATCGTCTTTGCCAATTGGCCCGGCAGGTCTCCTCAGGATATGGAAGACCAGATTACCTATCCCTTAACATCCTCTTTGTTGGGTATCCCTGGGGTAAGGACTATTAGGAGTACCTCCATGTTTGGCCTGTCGAGCATTTACATCATTTTTGAAGAGGATGTAGAGTTCTATTGGAGCCGAAGCCGTATTCTGGAAAAATTGAACTCCCTGCCCAGCGGCCTTTTGCCCGAAGGGGTAAGTCCGTCTTTGGGACCCGATGCTACCGGATTGGGGCAGATATTTTGGTATACCTTGGAGGGAAGGGACCAAAATGGGGAAGTCACCGGAGGATGGGACTTGCACGAGCTGCGCAGCGTACAGGATTACTATGTGAAATATGGACTTTCCTCGGCCAGTGGGGTGGCTGAAGTAGCCTCTATAGGTGGGTATGTTCAGGAATACCAGATCGATGTAGATCCGGAACTGATGAAGCAGTACAATATTGGCCTAGAACAGGTGGTCAATGCCGTTAAACAAAACAACCGCGATATAGGGGCACAGACACTGGAAATAAACAAGGCCGAATATTTGGTGCGTGGCCTAGGGTATATCAAATCTTTGGAAGACATTAAAAACGCCGTGGTAACAGCCGAAGATTATACGCCTATCCGTATTATGGACATTGCCAAGGTAGCCCTAGGGCCGGCCGAACGCCGTGGTATTTTAGACAAGGAAGGTGCTGAGGTCGTTGGGGGGGTGGTCGTTGCCAGATACGGGGCCAACCCCATGGAGGTCATTAATAATGTAAAGGCAAAAATAGCGGAAATGGGAGCGGGATTGCCGTCCAAAGTATTGGCAGATGGGCGTACTTCCCAACTGACCATCGTACCGTTTTATGACCGTACCGAATTAATACAAGAAACCTTAGGAACCCTAAACGAAGCCCTATCCCTAGAGATATTGATCACCATTTTTGTGATCATCGTGATGGTGTTTAACCTCAGGGCATCCGTACTAATTTCCGGACTCTTGCCCGTAGCCGTCCTAATGGTATTTATTGCCATGAAATTTTTTGGGGTCGATGCCAATATTGTGGCGTTATCGGGGATCGCCATTGCCATTGGTACCATGGTAGATGTGGGGGTTATCCTGTCCGAAAATATTATTCGGCATATGGATGAGAATACTAAAAAACTACCTGTAAATACGGTTGTTTATAATGCCACGGCAGAGGTATCCGGTGCTATAGTCACTGCGGTGATGACGACAATCATTAGTTTTATCCCCGTATTTACCATGATAGGGGCCGAAGGAAAACTCTTTAGACCCTTGGCATTTACGAAAACGGCCGCCTTGTCCGCCGCCCTTGTCGTTAGTTTGTTCCTGATACCTCCCTTTGCAGCCATGCTGTTTAAAAAACGGACTATTAGGACAACTGTTGGGTATTTCTTAAATGCCTTGATGGCCGTCCTAGGAGTTGTAGCCTTGTTCTTTGGGTATTACTTAGGGGTAGTTTTATTGGCCTTTGCTATAGTACGCTTTTTAAAAGGGCAAGATAAAATAACCGATAAGCAGGCCAATCTGGCCAATATTACGGTATCGGTAGGAACCATAATAACTCTTTTGGCCCAATACTGGAGGCCGCTGGGACTCGACAAAAACTTGTCGTGGAACCTACTGTTTGTAGCGATTATATGTTTTGGACTACTAGGGGTATTTACCCTGTTTAGAAGGTATTATGTACGCATTTTACAATGGGCATTGCAAAATAAACTGATGTTCCTATCCATCCCCACTTTGTTGGTGGTCTTTGGTTTCCTTATAATGAAAAATACGGGCAAGGAATTTATGCCTTCCCTAAACGAGGGGTCTTTTCTGTTGATGCCTACCTCTATGCCACATGCTGGGGTCGAAGAGAATAAGCGAGTATTGCAACAGTTAGATATGGCCGTGGCCAGTATTCCCGAAATAGAAACCGTTGTGGGGAAATCGGGAAGAACAGATTCTGCCCTAGATCCTGCGCCCCTGTCCATGTACGAGAACATTATTCAGTATAAATCAGAATATATGCTGAACGAGCAGGGGGAGCGACAGCGATATAAGGTAAATAAAGATGGTTATTTTATACTACGGGATGGTAGTATGGTCGTAAATCCGAATAGCAAACATATCGATCATGACCAGCATGGTCCAGAAACCCCTATTACCGCCGAGATATCAAGAAAACAACTCATAGCCGATGACGATGGGGAGTATTTTAGAAATTGGCGTCCCTCTATAAAGTCACCAAACGATATTTGGAACGAAATAGTGGCCGTTACACGATTGCCAGGGGTTACTTCCGCTCCAAAATTGCAACCTATAGAAACAAGGTTGGTGATGTTGCAAACGGGAATGCGGGCTCCGATGGGGATAAAAGTAAAGGGACAAGATCTTAAACAGATAGAAGCCTTTGGGATGCAATTAGAGGCTATTCTAAAAGAAGCCGAAGGGGTTAAAGAAGAGGCTGTTTTTGCCGATAGGATTGTGGGGAAACCTTATTTGTTACTAGATATCAATAGGGAGCAATTGGCACGTTACGGCATTATGATCGAAGACGTACAGCGCATTTTGGAAGTCGCCGTAGGGGGCATGACCCTTACCAAAACCGTAGAAGGCCGCGAACGCTATGGGGTGCGGGTGCGCTACCCAAGGGAACTTCGCGGGAACCCAGAGGAACTAAAGAATATCTATGTGCCCGTTGCCAAAGGGAATCCTGTTCCTTTAAGCGAACTGGTAAGCGTGCGCTATGAGCAAGGACCCCAGATGATCAAAAGTGAGGATACCTTTTTGGTAGGCTATGTGCTGTTCGATAAATTGGACGGTTTTGCCGAAGTAGCTGTCGTAGAAAATGCACAGGCGCTGATTCTGAGTAAAATTGAAAGTCAAGAGCTAGTAGTGCCCAAGGGCATTAGCTACCAGTTTACGGGAACCTATGAAAACCAACTAAGGGCCGAAAAAACCTTGGCTATCGTAGTGCCTTTGGCGCTAGCCATAATTTTCCTGATCCTGTATTTTCAATTCCGATCCGTAGCGACCTCTTTTATGGTGTTTTCCGGAATAGCCGTGGCCTTCGCCGGTGGTTTTATAATGATATGGCTGTACGGACAGCACTGGTTCCTGAATTTTAATTTCTTTGGTGAAAACCTCCGGGATCTCTTTCAGATGCATACCATCAATTTAAGCGTGGCCGTATGGGTAGGTTTTATTGCCCTTTTCGGAATTGCTACCGATGATGGGGTGGTTATGGCGACCTATCTGACGCAGACTTTCGATAGAAATAATCCAATGACCAAAGAAGGGATATGGGCATCGGTAGTAGAGGCAGGTGAAAAGCGTATCCGTCCATGTCTGATGACTACCGCAACAACTATTTTGGCACTATTGCCCGTACTTACCGCTACAGGGCGTGGGAGTGATATTATGATCCCTATGGCCATCCCTAGTTTTGGTGGAATGCTCATAGCCCTGATCACCTTGTTTGTAGTACCGGTACTCTATAGTTCCAAGGCGGAAATTGCCTTGAAATTGAAGGAAAGGAATAGTGCCAATAATTTAAAATTAGACGAATAATGAGAACCCATTATAAATATCATACCTCAAAAGGAGGACTGTTATTTGCCGCCTTGCTCCTGACCATATCTGTTCAAAGTCAGGATCTGGGCAGCTTGGTCATGGAGGCCTATGCCAACAATCCAGATATAAAGGCCTTTGAATTGCAGTATCAGGTCGCTATCGAAAAAACAAAAGAGGTAAATGCATTGCCAAATACGACCATGGAGGCCATGGTTTTGGCCAATCCGCCAGAGAATATTGCAATGTCGGAGATGGCACAATTTGAAGTGATGCAAATGTTTCCTTGGTTTAAGACCATTACGGCCAGAGAAAATTATGCTAGCTCCTTGGCCGAAGCACAGTACGAGGATATTGCCATTGCGAAACGAAAATTGGCGGCTTCTGTTTCTCAATCGTATTATGCCTTGTTTGCGAACCAAGGGAAACAAAAGGTTTTAGTAGAAAACATAGCCTTACTGAAAACCTATGAGACCTTGGCCCTGAATGCCTTGGAAGTAGGAAAGGCATCTGCCGTAGATGTCCTCCGTTTGCAAATGCGACAAAATGAACTGCTAGCTTTAAAAAAGGTTTTGGAACAAGAGTACTTATCGGAACAGAGCCAGCTGAACAGCCTGCTAAACAGGGATAAAAACACTCCCGTGCTGGTGACCATTGAGTTGGACGGACTTTCCGAAGAGCTTCCTTATGATGCGAACAACTTACAATTGCATCCCGAACTATTAAAATACGACAAGCTTTTTAAATCGGTAACCCAATCAGAACTGCTGAACCAAAAAGAAAGTGCCCCCATGCTTGGCCTTGGGATGAACTATACTATTATGGGAATGCACAAGAATATGGTCATGCCAATGGTGTCCCTATCCATCCCCATTTTTAATAATAGTTTTAAGTCTAAAAGCAGGCAGAATGAGATTAAGCAACAGGAAATAATTGTCCAGAAACAAAGCAAATTAAACACCTTGGAAGCGGTGTTGGACAAGGCCGTGAAAGCACGAAAGGCGGCAAGAATTAATTATGAAATACAGGCCCAAAATTTGGCCCAGGCCAAAAATGCAGAAGAGATCCTTCTTAAAAGTTACGAGACAGGGACTATAGATTTTAGGGACGTTCTGGAGGTGCAGGAATTACAATTGAAATTTCAAACTGGCCAGATAGAAGCGATGAGGGATTTTCAGGTGCAATCGACCATTATTCATTACCTGAGCAAGTAAGTACAGCAAGGCAGCAATGCCATAAAGCTGTATATTTTTGGCGTATCAAATCATTAATGACGAATGTAACTGACGGGGAATTCAGTTTTAAAACAATTATTAATTAACTATAAATACCACTTAAGATGAAAAGAAAAAATGTATCAATGCGTATGTTAACCCTGGGACTAGTAACTGTTATGACCATGTCTTGTAAAGAGGCAAAGAAAGAAGCAGTTCAAGAAAAAAACGCAGTAACTGTTGAGGCAAAAACAAACACCCGAGAGACTACGGCAGCAGGAACTATTATCGATAGCTACCTAGAATTAAAGGACGCCTTGGTGGCAGATAGTCAGGAGAATGCGGCAAAAGCGGGAGAGACCATGCTAAAAAAGATAGCGGAATTTGATATGGCATCTATAGAGGCTTCTGAGCAATCCGAACTAAAAGCAATTATCGCTACTGCCAAGGATAAAGCAACCCAAATTACCAAAGGTGATATCGCAACACAAAGGGCACACTTTGAAGGCTTAAGCAGTGCTATCGTAGATTTTGTGGCCATTGCAGGAACACCAACAACCTTATACCAACAATTTTGTCCGATGTACAATAACAACAAAGGAGGCATGTGGGTAAGTGCAGTGAAGGCTGTTAAAAATCCATATTTTGGAAGCGGCATGCTGAACTGTGGTTTTGTTCAGGCCGAAATCAACTAACAGGGAAGTATAGTTTTTGGACAGGAGCTATAAGTTTCTAGATTGTTCGTAAATTAAAGGGTACTAAACTTGTTCTTAAAAAGAAGCATGAAAAAAAAGATTCTCGTAAAAAATATGGTTTGCAATAGGTGTATAACCTTTTTGGAACAGGAGTTCAAAAAGGTAGGCCTAGTGGTGGTATCCATTACCTTAGGAGAGATTGTTTTCTTGGAAAAAGAAGGAGTCGATGAGGCCTTTATAGAAAGCTTGCTTAGCAAAAATGGCTTCGAACTGGTAAAAGAGGTCGGGATGATGGTGAACGAACAGGTAAAAATAGCTTGTATTGAGGCTATTGACAACCTAGAAGCGGCTACGGAGGAAAACTTATCGGCCTACCTGTCCAAAAAACTAAAGAAGGATTATTCGGTACTGAGTAAAATGTTCAGTAAACAAGAGGGTATTACTATTGAAAGGTACTATATCAATCTAAAAATTGAAAAAGTCAAGGAATTGATTCAACTGCAACGTCTTAATTTTTCTGAGATAGCCTATAGTCTAAATTATAAAAGCAGTAGCCATTTGGCAGCACAGTTTAAATCGGTAACCGGAATGTCTATGAGCGAGTATAAGAATTTGCAGCAATGGGACAGGAAATCATTGGACCAAATAGTATAAACATCCTCCATAATTGTGAAAACACAAACTTGGGGTAAAGGCTACATTTGAGTATTCAATTAAAGACCCATACAATGAGACATACTTATAAAATTTTTGGAATGACCTGTAATGGCTGTAGAAGCCATGTCGAAGAAACGTTGAAACAGGTTTCAGGGGTTACGGAGGCATCGGTAGACTTGGCAAAGGCCGAGGCTACGATACGCATGAGCGAGCATATCGCTTTGGAGAAATTCCAAGAAGCCTTGGCAAAGGAAGGTGACCGTTATAGTATTGCCATGCCGGGAGAGGAAAAGGTTCAGCAGCAGGAATCCAATAAGGAGCCCAAAGAAGGCGGAACAGCTACCTATAAAATTTTTGGGATGACCTGTAATGGCTGTAGAAGCCATGTCGAAGAAACGTTGAAACAGGTTTCAGGGGTTACGGAGGCATCGGTAGACTTGGCAAAGGCCGAGGCTACGATACGCATGAGCGAACATATCGCTTTGGAGAAATTCCAAGAAGCCTTGGCAAAAGAAGGTGACCGTTATAGTATTGCCATGCCCGGGGAAGAACATCCCCAACAGCATATGGCACCTAAAAAAAAACCAAAAGGTAGCGGTACGGGTACCTTTTATTGCCCTATGCATTGCGAAGGCGATAAAGTATATGACAAGGCGGGGGATTGCCCGGTCTGTGGAATGGATTTGGTAGAAGAAGTGAAAATGGATGCCTTTGGGGCTACCCAATATACCTGTCCTATGCATCCGGAAGTACTAAAGGACGAACCCGGGGATTGCCCTATCTGTGGTATGGATCTGGTGCCCGAAGAAGCCGATATATCTGCCGAAGAAAAGAATTATAAGAAGCTGCTCGGCAAGTTTTGGATCGCGGGAATCTTTACCCTGCCCATTTTTATAATTGCCATGTCCGAAATGATACCGAACAACCCATTGTACGACATGCTCCCGATGACCTATTGGAACTGGATACAATTTGGGCTTTCTATCCCCGTAGTATTTTATGCTACCTGGATGTTTTTTGAACGTGCTTATCGTTCCCTAAAAACCTGGAACCTCAATATGTTTACCCTGATCGGTATCGGAGCAGGAGTGGCGTGGTTGTTCAGTGTTTTTGGATTGTTGTTTCCCGATTTTTTCCCTGCCCAGTTTAAGACGCATCACGGAACCGTGCACGTATATTTTGAAGCAGCGACCGTTATCCTAACCTTGGTGTTGATGGGACAATTGTTGGAAGCACGGGCCCATAGTAAAACAAACAACGCCGTAAAGGAGCTGTTGAAACTGGCACCCAATAAAGCGGTACGAGTAGTCGATGGCAAGGAAGAAACCATCGCAATAGATAAAATTAAAATAGGAGATTTATTAAGGGTAAAACCGGGAGAAAAAATACCCGTGGACGGGGCCATCCGAGAAGGCAATACTTCTATAGACGAATCCATGATCACCGGGGAGCCCATTCCTGTAGATAAGGGGGAAGGCGATACCGTAAATTCGGGGACCATTAATGGAAAGCAATCCTTTTTGATGGAAGCCCAAAAAGTAGGGTCCGATACCCTGCTGGCCCAGATCATCGATATGGTGAACAAAGCCAGTAGGAGTCAGGCACCCATACAAAAATTGGCCGATAAAATCTCTGGCTATTTTGTGCCCGTGGTGGTCGTCATAGCCTTGATCACTTTCGTAATATGGGCAAGTTTTGGTCCGGAACCGGCCTATGTGTACGCACTGGTCAACGCCATTGCCGTACTTATTATTGCATGTCCCTGTGCCCTAGGTTTGGCCACTCCTATGTCCGTTATGGTGGGCGTTGGGAAAGGAGCACAGTCGGGAGTATTGATCAAGAATGCGGAGGCCTTGGAGAAGATGGATACCATAGATACCCTCATCATAGACAAAACAGGGACTATCACCGAAGGAAAGCCTTCTGTAGAACGAGTAGGGAGTGCCTCTTCCGAGTATACCCAAGCGCAAATACTACAATATATATACGCGCTCAACAACCATAGCGAGCACCCTTTGGCAGAAGCAACCGTGGCCTATGCCAAAGAAAAAGAAAGTACCCTGTTAAAGGTATCCGATTTTAGGTCGGTAACCGGAAAAGGGGTCACCGGAACCGCAGAAGGGAAGTCACTGGCCTTGGGCAATAAAAAAATGATGGAAGAAGCGCAAGTAACTTTGTCCGACGAATTGCTGGAGGCGGTGACGATAGAGCAGAAAAAGGGGAAAACAGTGCCTTTCTTGGCCATAGATAATATAGGGGCAGGCTATGTGGTCATCAGTGATAAAATTAAGGAGGGCAGTAAAAAAGCCATTGAAGAACTGCAGTCACACGGGGTAGCGGTAATGATGCTAACCGGGGATAATTACGATACTGCCAGCGCAGTGGCCCAAAGCCTGAATTTGGCCGATTTTAAAGCCGAAATGCTGCCCGAGGATAAACTAAATATAGTTGCCCAATTACAAAAAGACGGCAAAAAGGTAGCGATGGCCGGTGACGGTATCAACGATGCCCCAGCTTTGGCAAAGGCCGATGTAGGAATCGCCATGGGAACCGGAACCGACGTAGCCATAGAAAGCGCCGCCATGACCCTGGTAAAAGGAGATTTACATGGCATAGTAAAGGCGCGGAATTTGAGTGTAAAAGTGATGAAGAATATAAAACAGAATTTATTCTTTGCCCTAATTTACAATAGTCTAGGCGTGCCTATTGCCGCGGGATTGCTGTTTCCGGTTTTTGGACTGTTATTGTCTCCCATGATCGCGGCACTGGCCATGAGCTTTAGCTCGGTATCGGTGATCGCCAATGCCCTAAGATTAAGAACAACCAATATTACGTAATTATAAATGAAGAAAATACTTTGTATTTCCCTATTGTCCCTAGGAGTATTGAATTGTAAAAATGCGAAGGAACCCAAGGCAGAGGGCCATCAGCACCCAGCGCCAAAAGAAGTGGCCGGTACGGCAAATAAAGTACTAAGTCCACACACTTCGGTAATGGCCATGATAGGCGATGCCCATATGCATATCGATTACTCTTCCCCAGGCGTACGAGATCGGATCATTTTTGGGGGATTACTGCCTTTTAATGCCGTATGGCAGGCAGGAGCCCATATGGCCACCTGGATAGAGTCCGATAAAGACCTGAGCATAGCAGGACAAGTGCTGCCCGCAGGGAAATATGGTTTTTTTGTGATACCCACAAAATCCGAATGGACCCTGATTTTCAATTCCAATTGGAATCAGCATGGGAAAGACGATTATAAGGAATCGGAAGATGTGCTGCGTTTTCAGGTGACCCCAAAAACCTTGGATACGACGAAGGAGCACTTGGAATATTCCATAATAAAGAAGAACGATAGCGAAGGGGAAATTTCTCTGGCTTGGGAAAAGATAGCCGTAAGCTTTCCTTTTAAGGTATCTAATTAAGGGGGCAAATGCTATCACTGCTTTTATATAAAAAAAGACCCTGATATCGATAGCCATTGTTGAGCTTTGAACTAAGTAGGTCGGAAATAAATGAAACAATAAGAATAAGATGAAAAAGTACATACTATATGTCGGGATATTACTAGCAGGTCTCCTAATGGGATGGCTGCTATTTGGAGAAAGTGCCAGCAAGGGAGATCAGCACGATCCTTCCGGGGAAGTGGCCGAGAGTCAGCTATGGACCTGTTCCATGCACCCTCAGATTATGCAGCCCGAAGCTGGGGACTGCCCCATTTGTGGAATGGACCTTATTCCTGCGGAGTCCGGAGCGGACGGTTTGGCTGCCGATCAGTTTAAAATGACCAAAAATGCCATGGCCCTGGCCAATGTGCAGACGGCTATAGTGGGCGCTGGAGAAGCTGGTGAAAACAAGCTGAAACTATCAGGGAAAATTAAAGAAAATGAAGAGGCCAATGCAGTACAAGCTTCTTACTTTGAAGGTAGGGTAGAAAAATTAGGGGTTAGTTTTACGGGAGAAACCGTAAAAAAAGGACAACTATTGGCCACTATCTATGCCCCTGCCTTAGTAGCGGCGCAACAAGAACTTATAACGGCGGCAAGCTTAAAAGCAACACAGCCCGCGCTGTACAAGGCCGTGCGAAATAAATTAAAGCTGTGGAAACTAAGCGAAGGGCAAATCGACCAAATAGAAACTTCGGGAAAAGTGAGAGAGAACTTTCCGATCTATGCCACTGTTGCCGGAACGGTTTCCGAAAAAATGGTGCAAGAAGGCGACTATGTTAAGCAGGGGCAACCCCTATTTAAAATAGCCGATCTAAACTCGGTTTGGGCCGTATTCGACGCCTATGAAAATCAAATACCATCCCTAAAAGTCGGACAAACAGTAAAGATCACTGCCAAGGCTTATCCAAATAAGGAATTTGAGGCGAAGATCTCATTCATCGACCCAAGGTTGAATACCAGTACCAGAACACTAATGGTACGGGCAACATTACAAAACAAGGATGCTACTTTTAAACCGGGAATGTTCGTAGAAGGGAATATCGATATATTGGGCAAACAAAATGATGAGGTAGTTGTTATTCCAGAAAGTGCCGTCTTATGGACCGGAAAACGCTCTTTGGTATATATAAAGGAAAGTGGCGATGAGCCTATCTTTCAACTGAGGGAAGTAAGCCTAGGAACACTAGGCAGTGGTCGCTATACGGTGTTCAGCGGTTTGGAAAATGGGGAAGAAATTGTCGTTAATGGAGCCTTTACCGTAGACGCGGCGGCCCAATTAATGGGAAAGAAATCTATGATGAATCAAAGCGGTGGAAAAACGATGACTGGGCACGAAGGACATCATCCGGGCAGTATGGGCCAAGAAACCGCAACCGAGCTAAAAATAGAGTGGTCGGCTACTTTTGAGGCCGAGTTCAAGAAGGTAATCACCGCCTACTTCGAAATGAAGGATGCCTTGGTTGCCAGTGATGGCGCCTTGGCAAGTGCAGCAGCAAAGAACAGTTTAGCCCCCCTAAAGAAACTGGCGAAGGACAAGGGACTCGATGAAAGCGCCAAGGAATACATGGCGAAATTGGAACAACAGTATTTGACCATTTCCCAAACGGGGGATCTGGAAAAACAACGAGCGGAATTTGTAACCCTCTCAGACAACATGATCACCATCGGCGCCAACCTTAAGGAAATATCCGCGCCCATATATATTCAACATTGCCCTATGGCCAATATCAATAAAGGTGCCTATTGGTTGAGTATGGAAAAAGAGGTTAAAAACCCGTATTACGGCGACAGCATGTTACGCTGTGGTAGCGTGGTCGATTCTATAAAGTAATAGCTATTTGATAGAACCTTAATGATGGTTCATGGTGATTTTCGCTTCGAATAAGTGAAAATTGCTATGAACCATTTTTATTAGCACAACAACTAACATTATCTTAACATACCTCCTTATTTTCTAAACTTTTCGTAACAATCTGATAACCCCAAATAAATCCCTTAAAATAAAAAACAAAGGAGATTTGCAGTCAATACTTCACCTTGTTCTAGCAAGGAGCAAATTAAATTAAGGAAATAGTTGAAAGCAGGGAAAAAAGATATCAGGTTTTTGTTATATGGGGCATTTGCTTCCTTTGGAACATATTTTTGTATGTATGCCTTTCGAAAGCCCTTTACTGTGGCTACTTATGAGGATTTTTCTTTTATGGGGATCGATTACAAAATTATCCTGATCATTGCCCAGGTAATCGGGTATATGCTTTCCAAGTTCATTGGCATAAAGGTAATTTCGGAGCTTAAACCTCAAAACCGCATCTATTATTTAATAGGAATGATCTTTTTAGCAGAGGTCAGTCTCCTTCTCTTTGGCATAACCCCAATGCCCTATAATGTTATTTTTATGTTTCTAAACGGGCTGCCATTGGGGATTGTTTGGGGTATTGTTTTTTCATATTTGGAAGGCCGCAAGTTTACCGAAGTCCTTGGCGTGGCCCTATGTTCTAGTTTTATTGTTTCTAGTGGCGTAGTAAAATCGGCTGGACTTTTGGTGATGGAAAAGTGGCAGGTGTCCGAGTTTTGGATGCCGGCGGTTACCGGTGCGGTTTTTATTGTTCCTTTTGTATTTTTTGCCTGGTTGCTCAATAGGATGCCACCACCTACGGCAGAAGATGAACAGCTAAAAACAGCACGGAAACCTATGACTGCAAAAGATCGTAAAAAAGTGTTTGCAGCTTTCTTTTTTCCGATAGTGATTTTGGTTTTCTTCTATACCTTTTTAACCGCTTTGCGAGATTTTAGGGATAATTTTACCAGAGAAATATGGGATTCCCTAGGCTTTGAAGGGAACGCCGCCATCTATACCTTTTCAGAAATACCTATCGCTGTTTTAGTATTGGTGATCATCGGTGTCATCGGACTTTTAAAAAGCAATTATAAAGCTTTTGTCTCTTATCATTATTTGTTGCTTTTTGGTACCGTGGGTATTGGGGTAACAACCTTGCTTTTTCAAGGGGGAGTTATTTCTCCGGTGGTTTGGATGATGAGCGTGGGTTTTGGGCTTTATATTTGTTATGTGCCCTTTAACTGCATTTTTTTTGATAGGATGATCGCAACCTTTAAAATAAACGGCAATGCCGGATACCTGATTTACATTGCCGATGCCTTTGGGTATTTGGGAAGTATGGCCGTACTCCTTTATAAGAATTTTGGACAGAGCAATATTTCATGGCTTAACTTTTTTATAGGAAGCTCCTATATGATTGCTGTTTTAGGAGGTGTAATTGCCGTGATATCCTTGCTGTACTTTAAAAGAAAATATAGAAAAGAAAATAGTTTAAAAATTAGCAGGGAAACATCACATCCCGAAATGCAACTGATAGAATTATGAAGAAAAAATATGACCTTGTAGTCGTTGGTGGAGGTGTTTTGGGCACTTTTCATGCATATGCCGCGATGGATTTGGGACTGAAAGTGGCCTTGATCGAAAAAAACAATGCCCCTCAGGGAGCCACAGTACGCAATTTTGGACAGGTGGTGCCTTCCGGAATGGACTCTAAGTGGCAGGCCTATGGAAGGGAGAGTTTGCGGATATATAAGGAAATACAATCAAAATTTGATATTTCTGTGCGTCAACAAGGGTCTGTGTATTTAGCCTCTAACGAAGAGGAAGTGCAATTGCTCGAAGAATTGGCGGCAATCAACAAACAGAATGATTATAGCTCCCAGCTATTGACAAAAAGCCAATGCCTTGATAAATATGATGGCCTGCGTAGCGATTATGTAAAAGGCGGACTTTTTTTTCCGGAGGAAGTAATCGTAGAACCAAGGGTCATGATCAATAAACTGCATGCTTATATGAAAGGCGAGGGGCTCGACCTGTTTTTCAATAAAAAAATAACGCAGTGCGAACCTTTGGCCGATGAGGTGTTGCTGATTACCGCTATGGGGGAAACTTTTAAAGCTGCCAAGGTAATGATTTGCAATGGGAGCGATTTTGAGACCCTGTATCCCAAAACTTTTCAGGAAAGCGATCTAGTAGTGTCTAAACTACAGATGATGAGTACCAAACCCCAACAAAACTATAGATTGCAAGGCTCTGTCTTAACCGGACTATCTATTAGGCGCTATGAGGCTTTTGAAGAATGTGCTTCCTATAAAGCTATAAAGGCCAAAGAAAGCCCAGATTCTCTCGAAAAAAAATGGGGCGTCCATATTTTGTTCAAACAAGCTTGCGACGGTTCGGTTATTCTTGGCGATTCTCACGAATATGCTTCCGCAAAGGAAAAGGATCTTTTAGGATTTGATTTAAATATGGATATCGATAATTTTATCATCGAGGAATCTAAAAAAATAATGGACCTGCCCAATTATGACATACAACATCGTTGGTTCGGGATGTATTCGCAATGTAAAACCACCGATATTTATCAGAAGAATATGGATGATAATATTCATATCGTTACAGGTATAGGAGGAAAGGGAATGACGGGAAGCGCTGGGTTTTCCAAGGAAAATATTACGAAACTTTATAATAAAGAAGAATGCACACTATAGAATTAGCCGTATTTGATATGGCAGGGACCACGGTCGATGAAGATAACGTGGTGTACAAAACCTTGCAAAAGGCAATCAATAAAAAAGGCTTAGACTTAAGTCTGGACTTTGTTTTGGAACACGGGGCGGGAAAAGAAAAGCACCAAGCTATAAAAGACATATTAAAGGCCAACGATACTGCTGATGAAGGGTATACTACCTCAGAAATTTTCGAGGACTTTAAAGAATTGTTAAAACAGGCTTACCAAGCATTGGAGGTTAGTACCTATGATGGGGTGCCAGAACTGTTGGAAAGCCTAAAAAAGGCAAATATTAAAGTTGCTTTAAACACGGGCTATGATAAAAATACGGCCCAATTGTTATTAGACAAAATGGGATGGAGCCAAGGGAATCAATACGATGCCCTTATTACGGCCGATGATGTAAAATTGGGCAGGCCCAATCCAGACATGATCGAAGCAGCCATGAACTTGTTGCAGGTGACCGATGCTCAAAAAGTACTAAAGGCCGGAGATTCAATAATCGATATTCAAGAAGGTAAAAATGCCCACTGCGGGATGACCGTCGGAGTTACGTCAGGAGCCCATAATAAAGAGCAGTTATTATCGGCCAAACCAACCTACGTCCTAGACTCGTTAGGCGAATTAAAAGACATTCTTTTAAAGGAAGCTTAGGTAAAAAGTTAATGCAATTCACGAAAACGGACATTGATCGGTAAGATCAATGTCCGTTTTTTTTATGTCTGACCTTCCAAGACAAGAAAGGATGGTGTTTTGCATATTCAACATCAAAAAGAACCCTCCCTCCGCTATTGCCTTCAAGGCCATAAAAGTTCAATTTATAGTATGCAGTATCAGGCCTATTCATAGGAATACCTTCGGCACTTCCTTGCTAACCTTAACCTAACAAACCTAGCAGTATCATTACAATCTCTTAATATAAAGGAAGAGCTTGGTTAATGTTGTCAAGGCATATTTGCAGCACCTTAACAAACAACTAACAAAATCTTTCAAAAACATGATTAAAACGAAACTATTATTGATATTTGCTTTGCTAGCATTTGTCAGCGGCCACTCCCAAAAAATCTTTGAGGGGACGGTTTTGGACGAAAATAATATTCCATTGCCGGGAGCTTCCGTGGTTATAAAGGGAAGTACTACCGGGGCAGCAGCCGATTTTGACGGCAATTTCCAAATAGCATTGCCAACAGGAACAGAAACCTTGGTGGTTTCCTATATAGGGTATGTATCCTCGGAATTTGCCACGGCAAATAAACTCAGGGCCGATATTCAGCTATTGCCAGACTCTCAAAAACTCGATGAGGTAGTGGTAACCGCACTGGGAATCAGTCGTGCCGAGAAAAAAATAGGCTATGCCACCCAAACCATCGATACCGAAATAATCGAAGAGGTAAACGCCCCAAATGTCGGGAGCTTGTTTTCTGGCCAGGTAGCCGGACTTTCGGTCAGTAATCCAACTGGGTTATTTCAAAAGCCTTCTTTTTCGCTGAGAGGTAAAACCCCCCTGATCGTTATCGACGGTATTGCCGTAGAAACAGATTTTTATGATGTTTCTGCCAATGACATTGCCAATATCAATGTATTAAAAGGAACCACAGCATCGGCCCTGTACGGATCTAGAGGAAGGAACGGAGCCATTTTGATCACTACAAAAAATGCCAAAACCGATGGTTTAGAGGTTTCTGTATCCCATAATACCATGGTTTCGGCCGGATTTACCGTATTTCCCGAAACACAAAATGAATACGGGAACGGTTCTAATGGAAAATATGAGTTCTGGGACGGGAAAGATGGTGGTGTGTCCGATGGGGACATGATCTGGGGCCCTAAATTTGAGCCCGGAGTGATGGTATCACAATGGAACAGCCCCATTTATGATAATGTCACCGGAGAAACCATTCCGTGGTGGGGCGACGTTTCCGGAACACAGTACGACGATAAGTCGCGCTATTCCCGAGTACCGACTCCTTGGAAATACCACAATAACCTAAAAGACTTTATGGAACCGGGCTATATCGCTTCAACAGATTTTGCGATAGCCAATAAATCGGAAAAGGGGGCCTTTAGATTGTCGGGGAATTTCTCTAGCCAAAAAGATAGGGTGCCCAATGCCAGTCTTAAAACTGGGGGACTTAGTTTTAAATCGACCACCAACCTTTCCGAAGCCCTTACCTTGGATAGTAAATTGTCCTATAATAAGGTGTTTTCGCCCAACTATCCCAGACACGGGTACGGCCCAAAAAACCATATGTATACCATTCTTATTTGGATGGGTGATGATGTCAATGGAAAGGAATTGGACGAACATCGGTATGTGCCAGGACAGGAAGGCTACCGGCAGGCAAATTATAATTATGCCTGGTATAACAATGTATACTTTGCCGCTCATGAGCTGAACCAGAAATACGATGCCAACCTGATCAATGCGCAAATGGCATTGAACTATAAAATTACCGACGGTCTAAGCCTACAGGCAAGGGGATCGGCAGTGGTCCAGGATATTTTTGAAGACCGCCAAAGTCCCAAAAGTTACTTGAACTATGGAGATGCCAGGGATGGAGACTATAAAACATGGAACAGCAATAGGCTAACCGTAGATTACGATATCCTAGCATCTTATAGCAAGGATTTGAGCGATGATTTTTCTTTTGATATCAATGCCGGTGCAGCTTCTTTTTATAGAAAATACCAACAAGAATACAATTCTACCGATGGTTTGGTAGTGCCCTTTGTATATAGTTTAAACAACACCAAGGGTGCGGTGGCAGCCAAAACCCATTTACAAGAAAAGGCTACCAATAGTGTGTATGCTACTTTTGGAATGGATCTTTACAATGCGGTGTTCCTAACCTTGGCGGCCAGAAACGATTGGTCTTCTACCTTGCCCAAGGAAAACAGATCCTATTTTTACCCTTCGGCTTCTTTAAGTACCGTGGTATCTAATTATGTGAACCTTCCAGTGGGGATAGATTATTTAAAGGCCTTTGGTTCATGGGCAAAAGTGTCTAGCGACCTTGGCCCGTATAGTACCGAATCTTTTTATACGAATAATGGTGTGTTTGGAGGAAACGTAAAATTGGAATACCCCAATGGTTTGGTCAATGCCAACATTCAGCCAGAAAGCTCTAACTCTTTCGAATTGGGACTGAGTTCGGCGTTTATACAAAACCAAGTCCGCTTGGACCTTACTTACTACAATGTAGTCGATACCAACCAGATTATAGACTTGCCTATTTCTAACACCTCTGGTTTTGAGAGCCGTAAGGTGAACGGGAACGAATATACTACCAAAGGATTAGAGCTTGTCCTAGGAGCTACCCCTTTCCGTACGGATGACTTTAGATGGGACGCAACGGCCAACTGGAGTAGAAAGGTAAGGCGTATCACAGAAATTTATGGCGATAATGCTACCTATAACAATTTAAGACTCAATGACCGCGCCGATAGCTATTATGCTACCGTTTGGCAAAAATCTCCTGCAGGGGATTTGATTTTAAACGACAAAGGAATGCCGGTACGGGATAATTTTAAACAGCGATTGGGGCATACCGACCCTAGTTGGACCTTGGGGCTTCAGAACAATTTTAGATACAAAAAACTTTCCGTAAATATCGGTATCGATGGGGTATGGGGCGGATTGATGCGTTCTTTAACCGTTGAAAAAATGTGGTGGGGCGGTAAGCATCCTAATTCTACGGAATACAGGGATGCGGAATACGCGGCAGGGAAGCCTGTTTATGTTCCCCAAGGCGTCACGGTAACTGGAGGAGAATTGGTACAAGATGTAGATGGTACCGTCATTTCCGATACCAGGACCTTTCAAGAAAATACCACCGCCGTAAGCTGGCAGACCTGGTCGCAGAATTATCCTTACAGAGGGGCAGTGACCAATAAGGAAAATAAGAAATTCGCGAACATTTTTGACCGCAGCTTCTTTAAACTGCGAACCCTTTCCTTTAAATACGATTTAACCGAACTAGCCAATATAAAAGGAGTAAAAAGCCTAGAGACAACCTTAAGCGGATATAACCTTTTCGTTTGGAAAAAAGCAGATTTGATAGATCCAGATTTTGGAAATGACAACAATTTGCAAGACCCATCTTCAAGATATATTGGTATGGGTGTTAATGTTAAATTTTAGAAATAGAAACACAATGAAGAAAATAAAAATATTATGCCACCTATTTATTCTGATAACCCTTTCGGCATGTCACGATTTATCAGATATTAACGAAAACCCTAATAACGTGGGGCAGACCCACCCTCAGTTATTATTGACCAATATTGCCAGCAATGCCTTTACGGTCCAAGGGACTTCGGCCTTGTATGCGTCTAGAATGCTAGTGCAAACAGACGGAGAAAGCAACAACCAATATTATAATTGGAACCGCGCCAGTTTTGGAGACTATAATATGTTGGGAGAAGTAACCAAAATGATGCAAGAGGCAGAACGCATCAATAGCACAGAATACATCGCTCTCGCCAAATTCTTTAGGGCCTATTACTTTTATAACCTGAGCTTAACCTTTGGCGATATTCCGTATAGTGAAGCCCTACAAGGGGAAACAGCGGAAAATTATGCTCCTAAATACGATTCCCAAAAAGAAGTGTTTATAGGGATATTAAAGGAACTTTCAGAAGCCAACGAACTTTTAAGGGACAATACCAACCTTATTGCAGGGGATATTATTTTTGGTGGCAATACGCTAAAATGGCAAAAGTTGGTCAATTCCTTTAGGCTAAAGGTACTCATGACCCTTTCTAAAAAAGAAGGCGATGCCCAATTGGGAATTAAAGAGGCCTTCGCTTCAATTTATGCCAACGAGCCTATTATGGTCTCTAATGAAGACAATGGGCAATTGGTGTACTCGGACGAAGAGGGCAGTAGGTACCGAGAATTCAATTCTAGTAGCTACGGCTCTGGGATGTATATGTCCGCAACCTTTGTAGATAGGTTAAAGGATAGGCAAGACCCTAGGTTGTTTATCTTTTGCGGAAGGACAAAGAATGCCAAGGAAGCAGGTTTGGCCATAGACGATTTTAATGCCTATGAAGGTGGCGATCCCTTGGCCCCTTATGCAGAAGTAAACGATAAGGCCGCTGCCGGTGACGTGTCTAAAGTGAATCTGAGGTATTCTACAGACCCCACCACCGAACCTCACAACCTGTTGGGATATTGGGAACTGGAATTTATCTTGGCGGAAGCAGCCGTAAGAGGATGGATAGCCACCCCTGCCAAAACCCATTACGAAAATGGCGTTAAAGCATCTTTTAGCTTTTATAACGACTATGCCAAAAACTTTGAAACCTATGTTGATGCATCGGATGCAGATACTTATTTAAGCGGTTCCTTGGTAGCCTTTGATGCGGCGTTCCCTACGGCAAAAAAACTGGAACTGATCTTGACCCAAAAATATTTCACTTCCTTTTTACAGTCGGGTTGGAGAATGTATTTTGACCATTTGAGAACAGGGTACCCAAGTTTTGCCCAAACACCTGGGATTACTCCCCCAACAAGATGGATGTATCCCCAGTCCGAATACAACAACAATACCGAGAATGTTTCCAGGGCCATTGAAGTTCAATTTGGGACTGGAAACGATAAAATACGGGAAATAAGCTGGTGGTTGCAATAAGCGGATAAGAACGATTCAGTAGCGACCTAAGGCCAAAGGATATTTCTTTGGTCTTAGGTTATTATTGCAGCAAAGCCATAGAAAACAGCATAAGAATGATTATTTTAGAAAAATAATTTTCTTTTAAAGAGGTTATTAAACCAACCATTAAACTACCCCATGATTAAAAGTATTCCGCTTATCGGTGTCCTATGTTTTCTTATGTTTATAGGTCGCGCGCAACAAAAGGACGTGAGCATCCAAATACAACCATACCTTCAGGACGCCACCCCAACTTCCATAAAAATTTTGTGGCAAACCACCGCAGGGGAAGAAAGTATCGTAGAATGGGGCCTTACCCCAAAACTGGGAAAAAAATCAAAGGGTACTGCCGTCGATATCAATTATACCGAGACCAGGTTGCACGAGGTAAAAGTAGAAGGCCTTAAGCGTTTTACAGAATATTACTATCGGGTAAAAACCGCTAAGGCCGTATCCGATATTTATCAGTTTAAAACACCACCTTTTGCCAGGGATCAGGAGTCTTTTAAAATTGTGGCCATGAGCGATATGCAAAAAGACCACAATAACCCTGATAAATTTTCCGAAGTGGTCAATGAGGGAGTCTTAACATATTTGGAAAAAGAGTTTGGAGGCACCCTGCCCGACAACCTTGCTATGGTATTGATCCCCGGCGATTTGGTAGAAAATGGCACCAAGTACGACCAATGGAAAAACGATTTTTTTAATCCGGCAGAAAAATTGTTGTCCGAGGTTCCCGTATATCCTGTATTGGGGAACCATGAAAAGAATTCGGTCTTTTACTTTAAATATTTTAGTCTGCCAGAAAACGGTAGTCCGGCCTATGCCGAACATTGGTGGTTTAAAGATTATGGGAACACCAGAATAATAGGTTTGAACTCTAATGATGGCTACAACAATAGCAGCGAACAATACCAATGGTTAAAAAAACTATTGGAAGATACCGCCAAAGACAAGGAAGTAGATTTTGTCTTTGCCCAATTGCACCATCCCCACAAATCGGAACTATGGATTCCGGGGGAAGAAGATTTTTCAGGGAAAGTGGTAGCCTTATTGGAAGAATTCTCTACAGAAACCGGAATACCAAGCATTCACTTTTTTGGACATACCCACGGATATTCGCGGGGTCAATCCCGGGATCATAAACACCTTTGGATCAATGTGGCTTCGGCAGGTGGGGCCATAGATAATTGGGGAGAGTTTGAAGGCAGGGATTATGAAGAATTTAGCGTAACCCAAGACGAATACGGATTTGTAATGGTAGAAGTCGATGGCAATAGGGAAGATCCCAAATTTACCATTAAAAGAATCAGCAGAGGTAATGAAACCGAGTTTCGGGAAAACGAACTTAGGGATAGTATTACCGTTTGGAGAAAAGAAAGAAAACCACAGCCGCCAGTGGCCCTTTCCCCCAATAATGAAACCGTTCATTTTTCGGGAACGACCTTAAAGGCAGGCGCATTTAAAACAAACTTTAAGGATGCCTTCCATGCCGCTTCGCACTGGCAAATAGCAACGACCGAAAACTTTGAAAAACCTGTTTTTGAGAGTTGGAAACAGCACGAAAACTGGTATTACGAAGAAAACAGGCAAAAAGACGATGACCTTTCCGACGAGGTGACAAAACGCTTAGTGCCCAATACCACCTATTTTTGGAGAGTACGTTACCGAGATCAAAATTTAAACTGGAGCGATTGGTCCAATACCTTAACTTTTAACACTATAAATTCAACAAAAAAATGAAAAGAAATTTAGTTGCCCTTATGATGGTTCTTGTAGCGGGAATTTTCTCTAAGGCCATGGCGCAAACAGATAATAGTCCCAAGGTGGTTTTAATTACCTTAGACGGACTCCGTTGGCAAGAATTATTTTCGGGTGCCGATCCCTTATTGGTGGCAAATAAAAAATACGTAGGCGATACTACGGAATTAAAATCCCTTTTCTGGAGAGAAACTGCCGAGGAAAGAAGAGCTAGTTTAATGCCTTTTTTCTGGAACGAGGTAGTAAAAATGGGGCAGTTGCACGGCAATAGAAACCAAGGCAGCAAGGTAGATCTTACCAATAAAATGTGGTTTTCATATCCTGGTTACAATGAAATTTTAACCGGTGCTGCCGACGATGTAAACATCACCAGCAACAATAAGGTTAACAACCCCAATAAAACTATTTTGGAGCTTGTAAACAATCTCCCGGAATATAAGGGCAAGGTAGCCGCTTTTGGAAGCTGGGACGTCTTTCCTTTTATCATCAACAAAGAGCGCTCGGGCATTCCTGTGAATGCCGGATTTGATGTGGCCCAAGGAGACGATTTAACGGAAAGGGAGCAGTTTTTGAACAAATTGCAACAACAGTTGCCAAGCCCATGGGGATCGGTACGGTTAGATGCCTTTACACATCACTTTGCCTTGGAACACATGAAAAAGAAACACCCTAAACTTTTGTTTATCTCCTATGGGGAAACCGACGATTTTGCCCATGATGGGGATTACGATGCCTATTTAAAAGCAGCCCATAATACCGATGGCTTAATTAAGGAGCTTTGGCAATACACCCAAGCAGATCCTTTTTACAAGGACAATACTACTTTTATCATCACCACTGATCACGGTCGTGGGACCGATCCATTAGATACGTGGAAAGGTCATGGCAGTAGTATAAAAGGAGCTGGCGAAGTGTGGATGGTGGCCTTTGGAAAAGGCGTTAAGGCCTTGGGAGAGCTTAAAGAAAACGGGCAATTGTTTACTACCCAAATTGCACCCACCATTATTAAAGTCTTGGATGCCCCTAAAAAAGCATTCGACTTAAAGGAAAAACCATTGCGTTTAAATTCCAAATAAATATTAGAATTAGTGAAAACAAAAGCCGTTACATGTATGTAGCGGCTTTTGTCGTTTTAATCCCGGTGGTACTTCAGATCAATGGGAAATCGCCATAGCGTCAATTTCCTGGTTGATGGCCTTTAGTACTTCCTCTTCTCGTTTTAATTCCTCAAGAATAGCGTTTTTAGAACCTTCAAAACCTTTTTTTAGCGAGCCAAATAGGTTTTGGTAATACGCCACCCCATCGAGCATATTGGTGACAAAGGTTCGTAAGTACTTCTCTTGTTTTTTATCCATGGCAAGTTCAGCGGCCGACAACCTGTTTTTAAGATAGTCCATATAAAGTCCCAACTCCTTAATGAACATATGAGGCCTATCTGTTCGGACAATGACATTTCTATGACCATAAATATGATCTGTCATTTCCTTTAAACGCATGGTTCTGGAAAAATATGCCATGTTGGGCCCTGGGCAAATAGAGACCCCTGTTCCTTCGGCCTTTGTGTCCAAATCATAGGCCAATAAGGCAGAAGTCCCCAAGCCAACACAGGTACAGGACTTTTCCGTTATTTTTTGCCATCGCTGCTCGTATGCCTCCCTGGAAATATCTTCTGCATTTAATTCCTTGATTTTTAAATGTTGGTACTGCCTAGAAGCGGTACAGATACCTTGTTCCGTATAGTCCTTGTTTAAGGCAACGAATTTTTTGGGACACGAACTTCCCGGCCTGTTTTTATCAATCAATTTTTGTTTTTCCAAATCCTTGGTGTTTCCTCTAAGGTTATGGAAAGGAACGCCCAGAGGAGAAATATCGCTTAAATACAGATCCTTTTCCTGGGCATTTACCAGCTTATTACGGGTGTCCCTATCTACGGTGGTCGCTTCTGGGACCAATAAAAATGGGGTTCCCCATCCCACGGAATCTACCTGGTAATGGTCTAGTAAAAAGGAATGTTCTTCTGCCGTACCCACCCCGCCTTGGGCAGTGATCCTTAAGGGTAAGGATGCAGTTGGCAGACTGCGGTTTTTTTGCTCCAGGGCCGAAATTAATATACCGTGTACTTCCTTTATATAGGATTCCCGGTTTTTCAGAAATTCGGCTAAAATAGGTCCCATTAAGTAACCGTCCGTCGCAAAGGCATGTCCCCCGCAATTCAAGCCGGACTCTATTCTATATTCGGAAACCCACAGGCCTTTTTTGGCCAAAAATTTTCCCTGGATCAAAGCCGACCTATAATCGCTTACTTTGAGTACTATTTTCTTTTTTACGACTCCTTTGTCATCGGGGTAGAAGTCTTCAAAATTTTCTATATAACTGTACAAACGCGGATTCATACCGGCCGATAGGATTAAGGAAGAGCTTAGGTCGCTATTGGCGTACCCACGTAAGGCAGCATGCGCATCGTTATAAATTACCGCTTGCTTCTCTTTACCGATATAATTGTCCTTGTCTACCTTGGTCATGATGTTGACATCAATACTGCCCATGGTCAAATGTTCTCGGCACCATTTTTTGAGGTCGGGGAGATTAAAGTCTCCCGAAGCTATTTTTAGAAACTCCTGTTTTAAGGTAGCTGAATCTGGCAGTAGCTGAAAGTACTCTTTTATCTCCTGACTAGTTTCAAGGCTGGAATTTTTTAAGGCTTCAAATTTTTCGCGCGCCAATTTGTTCACCATATTTAGATAAGAGGTAATGCGTTGTGCTCTAAAATCTTCGAACGTATCCGTAATCTCTTGATAAGGGAGTTCAAATTTTTCACAATACATTTTCCTTAATTTCTCCAAGAGAATATCATCTACCAAGGAAATTACCGAGTCAATACCCAAATGAGACACTTTTAAGGGAGTATCTATGGTAAATCCAATGCCCATTACCGGAATATGAAAGCTGTGCTGTTTCATTTTATTCATTTTTTGTTCTTGGCCAAAACCATTGATTAGGGTGTATGCACATGGAATAGCAATACCTAATCTTCCTAAAAATCATCAGTTCCCGTTTCAAATAGATTCGACCGTTTATGAATGGGCAAAATTTAGGCGAAATGACCTCTTAGAATATGATTTTTGTCAGGTTTTGCGTAAAAAATATTGTCGTAGTACCTCCTGTCCGCACTGAAATACGCAATAGGGAGGTGTAAAATGGATAAAAAGGTTAAGATAATAGTAGCTTATAGTTTAGTTAACACAACTCTGATTTTATAGGCTCATTTTTGTGCCATTGAAAGTTTACATAAAATTTGGTTTGAGTTGGTTTTATGGAAAGCCGGTGTTCAGCATCGGCTTTTTTTATGTGCTATAATTTAAAGGCAAATTTTATTGATGATTATAACTTGGGCGTTCCCTCCTTTGTCGGGCGGGCCCTTGGCTATATCCCTTGCGCTGCTGCGGGGATGCCGCCGCGGTCCCTAACGCGGAACAAAGTGCCAATGGTTTAAGGTGCCAACATTAAATCGGACCTTGGATGTCTTTCCTGTTATAAGGAAGGACGAGGCGTATTAAAATGCTTTGTCCGTCGTGTTATCGGAACAAAAGAAGCAAAGCCCCAACCGCAGTTAGGATTAAGATCATTTTACGGTAATACTTATCTTTAATCACCCTTACCAAACGCACGCCCATAAACAGCCCTAATAGAATGCCTGGAAGCAGTTGTAGATTTATAAGAAGCGTTTCTGGGGTAATGGTTTTCCAAATAAAGATATGGAAGGGTACCTTAAAAAGGTTTACGATAAAAAACAACCAGGCGGCAGTACCTATGAATTCGTTTTTGGGCAATCGCATGGCCAAAAAATAGATGTTGGAGAATGCACCGGCCAAATTACCGATCATAGTGGTTATTCCTGCCATGATACCAACGAAGCCGCCAAAGGCCCAATGGGTAGGCACCTTTTTAGATTTCTTATTGTCCCACCAGTACATCATCACCAAGGTGCCCAAAATAATGACAGACATACTTATTTTAAATGTACTCGCGGGCAGATCCTTCCCTATGGCGGTACCTAGAAAAATACCTAGGATCATCCAAGGGAGAAATTTAATGATGTATTTCCATTGGGTATGGCGGTGGTAATAAATAACGGCTATGGTATCGCCAACGACCAATAAGGGCACCAAAAGTCCGGTCGATTCCTTGGCGCCAAAGGCTAGGGCCATCAGAGTAACGATGATAATAGAGATTCCCTTGATCCCTGCCTTGGAAATACCAAGAATAAAAGTGGCCGAAAAGGCAAGAAACCATGTTGTTAATGTGATATCTGATTCTATTGGGAAGTTCATATGTGACATTTAGCAAACAAAAAGCAAAAGTATCCTAAAAAAAATTATCTTTATCGATTGATTTAACCAATACCATTTTCATGGAATTAAGTACACTCGATTACAGTTTTATAATAGTTTTCTTTTCAATTGTATTAGGAATTGGAATTTATGTTTCAAAAAAGTCAGGAAAAGATTCTGCAGAATATTTCCTGTCAGGAAGAACAATGCCTTGGTGGTTATTGGGCCTTTCTATGGTTGCGACCACATTTTCTACCGACACGCCAAACTTGGTAACGGATATTGTCCGTACCAATGGAGTTTCTGGTAACTGGGTATGGTGGGCGTTTTTGCTTACCGGATTATTAACCGTGTTTGTATACGCCAAACTATGGCGTAAGTCTAATGTAAATACCGATCTTGAATTTTATGAGTTGCGCTATGGCGGGGCTCCGGCAGAATTCCTGCGGAAGTTTAGAGCGGTTTACCTAGGGGTTATTTTCAACGTTATTACCATGTCGGCCGTTACTTTGGCTGCTATAAAAATTGGTGGTATTATGTTAGGGCTAGAGCCTTGGCAGACCGTAGTGAGTGCGGGTCTTATTACCGTTACCTTTAGTGCCTTGGGTGGATTTAAAGGGGTGGTTTATACCGATTTTCTTTTGTTTTTCGTAGCAATGGGTGGTGCGATTGGAGCTGCTTACTATTTGGTGAATATCCCTGAAGTAGGTGGTATTGATGCCCTTATGGCAAATGAACACGTTAAGGATAAACTTAACATTTTGCCAGACTTTAGCAATACGAAGGCTTTGATTACCTTATTTATTATTCCATTGGCAGTACAATGGTGGAGCTCTTGGTACCCTGGTGCAGAACCAGGTGGTGGGGGGTATATCGCACAACGTATGTTGGCGGCGAAGAATGAAAACCATGCCATTGGTGCTACTTTCTTTTTTAATATTATGCATTATGCCTTACGTCCTTGGCCTTGGATCTTAGTAGCTTTGGCTTCTTTGGTTGTATATCCGGATGTAGCCAGTATCCATGCTGCTTTCCCTAATGTTGCTGTAGATAAATTAGGACACGATTTGGCCTATTCTGCGATGTTGACCAAACTTCCTAGTGGTTTGCTTGGATTGGTCTTGGCTTCTTTGATCGCAGCTTATATGAGTACCATTTCTACCCAATTAAACTGGGGATCTTCTTATATAGTATATGATTTTTACAAACAACAGATCAACCCTAATGCCACCGAAAAGAGATTGGTGGCCGTAGGAAGAATATCTACCGTTGTTTTAATGATATTTAGTGCTGTTTTGGCCTTGTTATTACAAAATGCCTTGCAGTTGTTCGAAGTGCTTTTAGTTTTTGGTGCGGGTACTGGACTTATTTTTATCCTAAGATGGTTCTGGTGGAGAATTAATGCGTGGAGTGAAATTACGGCCATGTTTGCCTCCGGTATTATTTCTATTGTATTAAAGTTAACAGCGGTTGGTCCTTTCTTTTTCGCTGCGGAAACCGGAGTGTTCCCAGACTGGGCAGAATATCCAATGGTAGTATTGGTAACAACGGCAATATGGTTGGCAGTTACTTTTATGACCCAAGCCGAATCAAAGGAGGTCTTACAGAGTTTCTACAAGAAAATTCAGCCAGGGGGGCCAGGGTGGAAGAGTGTAATTTCAGGAGCAGAAAAAGACAATGTAGAAATAGTAAACACTAAGGAAAAATGGAGCGTACCTGCTGGTATCGGAGCCATGTTATTAGGTTGTGTGCTTATCTATTCTTGTATGTTTGCTACAGGATACTGGATTTATGGCTACTATACAGGGGCAATATCCTTGACGATTTTAGCGGCTATTTCAGGAGCGTTATTAGCAGTCGTTTGGAACAAAATGAAGTCTAATATCTTGTAAGAGGTATTGGCCGAAAATATAACAGACCCCTAGTTGTTTACAATTTAGTACATAACTAGGGGTCTTTTTTTTGTCCCTATTTATAAATGGACGGCTCTTTTTCTGAGGGAGCATTCTTTAGAGAGAGGAGTTGTAATATTTAATATGAATTGCCTTATTGGGCGTTGAGGTTTCCTTGTAAAGTGTTCTGGCTTCATCTCAGTTCTTTACTGTAAATAAAAGGTTTTAGAGATACTGGTTTTTCGGTTGTTTTCTAATAGGTTGATACGGCCTTTCTTGGACCCTCAGTTTGTCCGTAGAAAATTATAGGTACGCTTAATGCCAATCATTCTCTCCTTAGCTCTTTTTTAAAATGCTATCTTACTATAACGACCGCACCTTCTTCGTTGCTGAAATGCCATTTACCGTATTTCCTAATGGTCCAATAAACAGCTTAACCAATTGCTTTATTGTTCCATGGAGCCCTTCTTCCGCGTTAGGGACCGTAGCGGCATCCCCGCAGCAGCGCAAGGGATATAGCGGAGTGCCCGCCCGACATGGGAGGGAACGCCCAAAAATGAAGGCTATAAAGGCCTATGACAGCATACGCCAAGCTGGAAAAAGAATTTAGGGAGGCGTACCGTTAGGCTAGTCTCTTAGCGATAATAGCCTGGAAACGTATTTCCCGATGACATCGAATTCTAAATTTACGACCGTTCCAAGTTGGTATTCTCTAAACCTGGTGTGCTCGTAAGTATATGGAATAATGGCTACACTGAAACTGTTTTTATCAGAATCTACCACAGTTAAACTAGTGCCGTCTATGGTTATGGAGCCCTTTTCTATGGTAACGTTGTTCTGGGCAGGGTCGTAATTAAAGGTAAAAAACCAACTGCCGTCCTTTTCTTCTATTTTGGTGCAAGTACCGGTTTGGTCGACATGGCCCTGAACAATATGTCCGTCTAACCTAGCGCCCAAAACCATGGCGCGTTCCAAGTTTACAGTATCGGCCTCCTTAAGTTCGTTTAAATTGGTTTTTTGCAAGGTTTCCTCAATGGCCGTAACCGTATAAGAAGTGTCCTCGATGGCGACAACCGTTAGGCAAACCCCGTTGTGGGCTACACTTTGGTCTATTTTTAACTCAGGGGCAAGGGACGATTTTATGGTAATGTGAAGATTAGTGCCTTGCTTGTCCAATTTTTGTACCTCTCCTAAAGTTTCAATAATCCCAGTAAACATGTGTCGTTTAAATTAAGTAGTTTTGTGGTGTAAATTTAGAGGTTTATTTGATATTAACGAAAACTTGCTATGCGGGAAACTGGAAAAATAAAATTAGGAATATCTATAGGGGACTTAAACGGAATAGGATGCGAGGTAATTCTTAAAACCTTTGAAGACTCTAGGATGTTGGATTTCTGTACTCCGGTAATTTTTGCCTCGAACAAGACCATTTCGTTTCAGAAAAATGAATTGAAAATTGGCGTGAACTATAATGGCATCCATAAGGTAGAACAAGCCCTTGACGGAAAAGTCAATGTTTTTAATGTATGGAGAGAATCGCCTATCGTTAAGTTTGGCGAGGCTACTCCCGAAGCCGGGAAATATGCCTTATTATCTCTTAGGGCAGCCGTGGCGGCCTTAAAAAAAGGCGAGATAGATGTATTGGTGACCGCGCCTATCAATAAGAACAATATCCAGGCCAAGGATTTTAATTTTCCGGGACATACCGATTTTCTAGCCCAGGAACTGGGAGGGGAAAGTTTAATGTTTATGGTTACCGACGAATTGAAGGTAGGTTTAATTACCGATCACGTGGCCATTAAAGATGTAGCGACTACCATCGACGCTAAATTAATAAAGAGCAAGGCCCTTGCCATAGAAAATTCCTTGAAGGTAGATTTTGGTATTCGCAAGCCTAAAATAGCATTGTTGGGGATTAATCCACATAGTGGCGATAACGGTGTTATCGGGAAAGAAGACGAGGAGGTGATGAAGCCTGCTATTGAAGAACTGATCAAGGAGGGGCACTTGGTTTTTGGACCATATTCTGCCGATAGTTTTTTTGGTTCTGACAATTATACTAAGTTCGATGCCATCTTGGCGGCCTATCACGACCAAGGATTAATTCCTTTTAAAACCTTATCTTTCGGGAAAGGAGTGAATTATACCGCAGGCCTGGACAAGGTACGTACCTCCCCAGATCACGGGACGGCTTACGAGATTGCCGGCAAGGGCGTAGCAGATCACAGTTCCTTTAAAGAGGCGGTGTTTACGGCCTTGAAGATTTTTAAAAACAGGGAAGAATACCAAGAATTAACAGCGAATCCGCTGAAAAAACAACGGCTGAAAAGGTAGTGTAAAAACTGCTTTTTTAGCAGACGGTAGTGGCAGTAAGACAACGGATTAGGGGTGTTTTTAAGGAATTTATTTATTTCGTTTGAATTGTTGGCGTTTTATAAAATAATAGTATCTTTGCACCCGCTATTATTATGGCGGGATGTAAAAAATAAGTGTGGAACATGAAGAAGCTTAAGGAGTTTATCATATCTTTTTCAGGACTGAAACAGGGAAAACACGACTTTGATTTTACAATTAAAAATGAGTTCTTTGAGTCTTTTGAATATGATGAGTTTAATGGAACGGATATTAATTTAGACGTTACTTTGAACAAAATGAGTACCATGATGGAGTTGGAAATGGAGGCACGAGGCACAGTAAACGTAAATTGTGATCTGACCGACGAGGCTTATGATCAGGAAATTAGTGCCGATTTAAAATTGGTGGTAAAGTTTGGTGATGAGTTTAATAATGACAACGATGAGATATTGGTTATTCCCCATAGGGAGCATCAAGTAGATATCTCACAATATGTTTATGAAATGTTGGTGTTGTCAGTACCACTTAAGAAAGTTCATCCTGGAGTCTTGGACGGCACATTACAATCGGAAACGTTGGATAAGCTAGAAGAGTTGCATCCAAAAGATATAGAGGAAAACAAAGAAGACGAAGACAATGATCCCCGATGGGACGAATTAAAAAAATTATTAACGGGTAAATAAGTTACATAATGGCACATCCTAAAAGAAAAATTTCTAAAACCAGAAGAGACAAAAGAAGAACGCATTACAAAGCTGTGGCTCCAACCGTAGCAAAAGATCCAACAACTGGAGAAATGCACTTATACCACAGAGCTCATTGGCATGAAGGTAAATTGTACTACAGAGGTCAGATTTTGATTGACAAAACTGAAGAGGCTGTAGCATAATTTAGTTCAAGACATTACAACTGGAACTCTCACTTTAATAAGTGGGAGTTTTTTTTATGAAAGTGATGAAATCTTCAAAAACTTGGTGGTTTTTGGCTAAAAGTCCGAGAAAATCATTATTTTTCACAAATTTTCAAGTAATTGAAGATCTCTAGTAAAATCAATTTTAGATGGGCAAAATAACGTCGGCAATTACTGCGGTAGGGGGCTATGTCCCCGACTTTGTAATGACAAATAAGATCTTGGAATCCTTGGTAGATACCAACGACGAATGGATTACAACGAGGACCGGAATAAAGGAGAGAAGGATTTTGAAGGGAGAGGGGCTAGGAACCTCTTTTTTGGCCATTAAGGCGGCCGAAGAACTGATCAGAAAGAGGGATTTAGACCCTAAGGAGATTGATATGGTATTGGTAGCAACGGCTACGCCAGACATGATGGTGGCTTCTACTGCGGCTTATGTGGCTTCTGAGATAGGAGCGACCAATGCCTTTGCTTACGATTTGCAGGCTGCTTGCTCTAGCTTTTTATATGGGATGTCTACGGCATCGAGTTATATCGAATCAGGAAGATATAAAAAGGTACTCCTTATTGGAGCCGATAAAATGTCTTCTATTATAGATTATACCGATAGGACTACCTGTATTATATTTGGTGACGGTGCCGGTGCGGCACTTTTTGAACCTAATACGGAAGGCTTAGGGTTACAAGATGAATATTTAAGATCTGATGGGGTTGGAAGAAACTTTCTGAAGATGGATGCAGGAGGATCACTGATGCCAGCATCTGAAGAAACTGTGAAAAACAGGAAACATTTCATTTTCCAAGACGGGAAATCGGTGTTTAAATTTGCCGTGACCAATATGGCAGATGCTGCGGGAAAAATCATGGAACGCAACTCGCTTACCCATGAGGACGTTGATTGGTTGGTGCCGCACCAAGCCAACAAACGAATCATAGATGCTACTGCTAATCGAATGGGATTAGAAGATGAAAAGGTAATGATGAACATACAAAAGTATGGGAATACTACCTCGGCAACCTTACCACTATTATTACACGATTATGAAAAGCAACTCAAAAAAGGCGATAACTTGGTTTTTGCGGCCTTTGGAGGTGGTTTTACATGGGGATCCATTTATTTAAAATGGGCTTATAATTCATAAATCTGACGCAACCTATTACACAAAAACGAATTCTATGGATATTAAAGAAATTCAAAGCTTAATTAAATTCGTAGCCAAATCTGGGGCTAGCGAAGTGAAATTAGAGATGGAAGATATTAAGATCACCATCCGAACCGGAGGCTCTGGTTTTACAGGAGAAACTACTTATGTGCAACAAATCCCTATGGGCGCGCCAATGCAACCACAGGCCGCTACTGCTGCCGCTCCTGCTCCTTCAGTAGAAATTGCAGCGAAAACAGAGGTAGACGAAAACGCTAAGTATGTGACTATAAAATCGCCGATCATCGGTACTTTCTACAGAAAACCTTCTCCAGACAAACCAAACTTTGTAGAAGTTGGTGATACTATCGGTAAAGGAGATGTACTATGTGTTATAGAAGCCATGAAGTTGTTCAATGACATTGAGTCTGAAGTTTCAGGGAAGATTGTAAAAGTACTAGTAGACGATAGTTCTCCAGTAGAATTCGATCAGCCGTTGTTTTTGGTTGACCCATCATAATAAATCAACTTCCCGATACCTATCGGAAGCATTTCCTAAAATTGATGTTTTTGGAAATTGATTTTTAAGATATAAAAATTCGACCACGATATGTTTAAAAAAATACTTATTGCAAATAGGGGAGAAATAGCCTTACGTATCATTAGGACCTGTAAAGAAATGGGGATTAAGACCGTAGCGGTATATTCCAAGGCCGATGAGGAAAGCCTTCATGTGCGTTTTGCCGATGAGGCCGTTTGTATAGGACCCGCACCAAGTTCGGAGTCTTATCTGAAAATCCCCAATATTATTGCGGCAGCCGAAATTACCAATGCCGATGCCATTCATCCAGGGTACGGGTTTCTTTCGGAAAATTCCAAGTTTTCCAGGATCTGTAGCGAACACGATATAAAATTTATCGGTCCTTCTGGAGAACACATCGATAGAATGGGAGATAAGGCCACGGCCAAGGAAACCATGAAAAAAGCAGGGGTTCCTACCATTCCAGGCTCTGAAGGTCTTTTAAAAGATGTTGAAGACGCCAAAAAAATAGCCAAAGAAATGGGGTATCCCGTGATGATCAAGGCTACCGCCGGAGGTGGAGGAAAAGGTATGCGTGCCGTTTTTAAAGAAGAAGATCTTCAGAAAAACTTTGAAAGCGCTGTCCAAGAAGCCAAAGCCGCTTTTGGAAACGGTGGGATGTACATGGAAAAGTTAATAGAAGAGCCGAGACATATCGAGATCCAGATTGTGGGAGATCAATATGGAAAGGCGTGTCACCTTTCTGAAAGGGACTGCTCTGTCCAACGTCGCCACCAAAAACTGACCGAAGAGACACCTTCTCCGTTCATGACCGACAAATTAAGGGATGAAATGGGGATGGCCGCGGTAAAAGCAGCCGAATATATTAAATACGAAGGCGCGGGAACAATCGAATTCTTAGTAGATAAGCACCGTAACTTCTATTTTATGGAGATGAATACCAGAATACAGGTAGAGCACCCAATTACCGAACAGGTAATTGATTACGACCTTATTCGCGAGCAAATCCTTGTTGCCGCAGGTGTGCCAATTTCTGGTAAAAACTACCTTCCCAAGCTACACTCTATAGAGTGTAGGATTAATGCGGAAGATCCTTATAACGGATTTAGACCTTCTCCGGGAAAAATTACAACATTGCATACCCCAGGTGGGCATGGAGTGCGTTTAGATACGCACGTATATAGCGGGTATACCATACCCCCTAATTACGATTCTATGATTGCTAAGTTAATTACAACTGCCCAAACAAGGGAAGAGGCTATTAATAAGATGAAACGTGCCTTGGATGAGTTTGTCATCGAAGGAATTAAGACGACCATTCCTTTTCACAGACAGTTAATGGATCACCCAGATTATTTGGCTGGGAACTATACGACTAAGTTTATGGAAGATTTTGTAATGGCTCCACAACCAGAAGAATAGAAGAATATTAGAAACTCCGACTTGCATGTCGGAGTTTTTTTTTTTGCTTTATTTTTATAGGATGGGATCTTTCAGCCCCATGTGTTTTTAAGCCCCAGCCTCCGATATTTCCATAGCCCGTTGGATTTATAAAATAAGGTAGTAACTTTATCGCAAGCTACCCCTATACCTCCAATTATGATGAATCTTAGCTACTGGGAATACAAAACGTGGTTGTCCAATATAGACTATACTATAGTAGGCAGTGGAATCGTTGGCCTTAATACGGCCTTGCAATTGAAAAAACGATTTCCACAGGCAAAAGTATTGGTCCTGGAAAAAGGGATCCTGCCCCAGGGTGCCAGTACCAAAAATGCTGGTTTTGCTTGTTTTGGCAGTATCTCCGAAATCTTGTCGGACCTGAAGAAGCATACCGAGGAAGAGGTCTTGCAACTGGTTCAGAACAGGTGGGAAGGCATTCAATTGCTGCGGGCCAATTTGGGCGATAAAACCATTGGGTACCGAAACCTGGGCGGACATGAAGTGTTTTTAAAAGAACACCAGGAACTGTACCAGGAATGCCAGTCACAGCTACCTAGGGTAAACAGCTTGCTAAAGGCCGTTTTTAAGACCGAGGCCTTTAAAGTAGAAGACAATATCTTTAATTTTAAGGGTATTCAACAGCAGTATATTACCAGTACAGTAGAGGGACAGATCGATACGGGAAAAATGATGGAAAGCTTGGTTGCAAAAGTTCAACAAAGCGGAGTAACGATCCTCAACGCCATTACGGTAGAAAGTTTTACCGAAAATTCGTCCCATGTGAGCGTAAAAACAAACTGTTTTGAGTTCATTACCAAAAATCTATTGCTGGCAACAAACGGGTTTGCGGCCGAATTGATCGCAGAGAATGTAAAGCCATCGAGGGCCCAAGTTATAATAACAAAACCTATTCCGGACTTAAAAATAAAGGGTACCTTTCACCTAGACGAGGGCTATTATTATTTTAGGAATATAGATGACAGAATCCTCTTGGGAGGGGGTAGAAATTTAAATTTCAAAGAAGAAGAAACAGCAGCCTTTGGACTAACGCCTTTGATTCAAAATAGCTTGGAAGAAATATTGGCTACCGTAATCTTGCCTAGTATACCTTTCGAAATAGATCGACGCTGGAGCGGTATTATGGGCACTGGGACCCATAAACGGCCCATTGTAAAGCCTTTGTCAGATCGTGTGTTCTGCGGCGTTAGAATGGGCGGTATGGGCATTGCCATAGGAAGCTTGGTTGGAAGGAATTTGGCAGACCTAGTATAGGGAAGAGGGGGACGAAGCGAATTGCCAGCCCGTTAGAATAAAAGAAATAGTAAGATAGTAGCATGGATATTTGCCTAAAAGAACAGCTATATGCCCATTGTTTAAATTATGTGGAGGAGCGGCTGTCGAGACTTCAAAAAAATATAGGGACCCTACAGGAGGCGCTCACCTCAGAAACCAAAAGTAGTGCTGGAGACAAGCACGAGACCGGTAGGGCTATGATACAATTGGAGCGCGAAAAACTGGGACAGCAACTGGCCGAGGCGCAGAATTTAAAAGAGGTATTTCGGAAAATACCCTTAAAAACGACGGCAAATACCATAAGCTTGGGGAGTTTGGTGCAGACCACTGGCCTTCATTATTACCTCAGTATCAGTGTGGGAGAAATAAAACTTCAAGGACAGACCTTTTATGCCATTGCCCCCAACACCCCCATAGGGAAATTATTGATGGGAAAGACGAAGGGCGATGCCGTGATATTTAATAAAAAGGAATTTACGATTCTAACGATCAATTAAAAGACAGCTTCCCCAAGCAGCTTAAAAGTTGAGTCGTCCAATCATTCCTAGATTGTACATAGCCCTTAGTGTACGGATTTGGGCGTTCCCTCCTTCGTCGGGCGGGCCCTTGGCTATATCCCTTGCGCTGCTGCGGGGATGCCGCCGCGCTCCCTAACGCAAAAAAGATCTAGTTGAACAATGTGTAGAGAAAGCAAGGGTTTTTGCTGCCAGTTTGCAACAGAAACTATGGCTCAGAAATAGCTCCTTTTAATCTAGCGGAGGTTTTCTCCGATGTAACTTTTTTAAAGCCCCCTTTTTTTTGCTTTTTAATCGTTTTTCCATGGACGACCTTGTCGGTTTGGTACGGATTCTTTTTTTGGGTGCCCTTAAGTTAAGGGCAATGGTTTCCAAGAATTTTTCGATTACCAATGCTTTGTTCTTGTGTTGGCTTCGCGTTTCTTCGGACTGTAATATCAGCTGCTGTTCCTTGGACAGCCTGTTGGCCAGTTTTCTGAAAAGCCTGTTCTTTTCTGTTTCCGTAAAGGCTGATGAAGCTCCCAGATCAAAGATCAATATCACTTTGGTAGCAACCTTATTGACGTTCTGGCCACCGGCACCACTACTACGGACGGCCTTAAATTGTAATTCCTGTAGTAATTGTTCCTTGTTCACAGTTAGATTTTAGGGTTGAAGCCGCTGGTTAATGGTTTCAATATCGATATTTATAAAAACTTTTTTTCCCGCCTCAATCGCTTCGGAATAATGGAAACGTATTTTGTTTCCTTCAGAGAGTCCTTCCAAAAGGTAGTAACTGCCCATAAAATAGCATTTATCTACAATGATCGGAATACCTTTTTTGCGCGATACCCTAAACTCATGAGCGTAGACAACGATGTTTCGTTTTACATCTGCATACGACTTCACGATGTCTATGGGAACAAGGTTTGCTTCTCCGAACAAGGAGGCGATATACAGGTTTTTCGGATTTTTATATAATTGGGCCGTTTTGGCATCGGCGATAAGTTCTTGGTCTTTTATGACCAGCACCCTATCGGCATAGGGAAGGATATCATGATGGTCATGGGTAGCAGTAATACAGCTAATTCCATGCTTTTTTAAATACCCAAAGAGATTTCTTCTGAGCTTGTTCTTTTTAAAATTATCGATGTGGCTAAAGGGCTCATCCAACAATAACAAGTCGGGCATTTGTGCTAATACACGGGCTAGGGCAACCCGTTGCTGCTGGCCGCCGCTAAGGGTCTTTACCTTTACCTTGGCAAAGGAGACCATATCTATCATTTGCAACAACTCATACGTACGGGCTTTGAGTTCTTCGGGGTAGAAAACAGATAAAAACTGACTCACATTTTCTTCTACCGTGGTATAGGGCATTAAATCAAAGTCTTGGGAAAGATATTTCATATAAGGCTCCCCGGGAACCAGATTGAAATTAGGACCCATAACTTGTTGATCGTTCCAAAAAACGGTCCCTTCATCTATATGAAGCAGTCCATAGATAATTTTTAACAGCGTGCTTTTTCCGCATCCGCTTTCGCCTACAATAGCGATGTGTTCGCCATCTTTTACCTGAAAATTGATGTCGGTAAGAACTGGTTTTTTCTGGTAGGAAAAGGAAAGGGAATTTACATATAACATAGCAGTAAAGATATAAAAGCCAAGGAAGCGGGTCAAAAAAAAGTCCGTTTAAAAAAAATGGAGTCAAATTAAAGGAAAGCCAATTTATTTTTATTGGTCTGGCGAATTGATTATACTAATGATTAAAAGGCTTCCTTAAGATCAAATAGACAGTGTTCGACATTTTATAGATTGGCAAAAACACTCGTTTTGTCGAAAATGTCAAGGATTAAACGATTTAATAACCTTAAATTAACATTAGGCTTTAATTTAAAGTGATTTATAAATTCCTCTAAATGAAGCTCTCTTATTTTAAAAACAATTTTAGCAACCGTAAAACGAATTGTCTTTTAGGGCTAATGTTAGTCTTGGATATCATTTTTGTTTTGACACATGTGCTCATTATATATCTGATTTTTATACGGGTAGAATTCGATTGGTCTGGTGCAATGTTGTTTTTAGTGAATCGAGATGGCGGATATCCAGAAATATTTCAATATTTTAAATACCTTCTTGTATTAGGTGTCATTGTCTACTTTTTTATAAAAGAAGAGGCGTATAATTATTTTTCATGGTTTCTATTGTTTGTTATGTTGCTCTTGGATGATTCGCTCAAGTTTCACGAACGATTTGGTACCTGGGTTTCGGAACAATTTAATTATCAGCCGGCATTCGGTTTTCGTGCACAAGATTTAGGGGAGCTGACCTATGTTGCCCTTTTTGGTTCCTTGTTGTTGATTTCCATGGTTATTGGTTTCCACAGGGGAAATGAAGAATTTAGAAAAATTAATATCGACTTAGGATTGCTTTTTACCTTGTTCTTGTTTTTTGGGATAGCCATAGATATGTTACACGTTATATTAGGTGGAGGTCGATATATGCAATTATTTATGGTTATTCTGGAAGATGGAGGGGAGATGTTTTCTTTAAGTCTTCTTACTTGGTATTTCTTCTTTCTGATCGTAAAACCGAAAACTCACAACAAATACTTATATCAATACTTCTACAGAAATAAGGATAGGAAATTTGATAAATTCTTCGAATTTGTTTTTTTCAATCGTACTAAGGTAGATTAGAAGGTTGTCCAAGGAATCTGATGATTCCCAATAGATGAAGTGCAGCTAAAAAAAAGTCCGTTTAAAAAATAAACGGACTTTTAAGTGTTCGGAGAGCTCCGTAAAATTAATCTTTTAGGACTTCTTTATTAGGAAGTTCTTCAAAGCCCATATTGTATAGTGTAAACCCAAAAATATCGGCCGATTGTTCTATGGTTTTGCTCACAGGAGTTCCTGCGCCATGACCCGCATTGGTTTCAATTCTGATCAAAGTCGGATTCGTGCCCGATTGTTTTTCCTGCAAGGCCGCCGCAAACTTAAAGCTATGCGCCGGCACCACCCTATCGTCGTGGTCACCTGTAGTGACCATTGTGGCCGGATAATGAACCCCTTCCTTTACATTGTGTACAGGAGAATATCCTCGTAGGTATTTAAACATTTCTTCACTGTCCTCGGCAGTCCCATAATCATAGGCCCAACCGGCACCTGCGGTAAAGGTATGGTAGCGCAACATGTCCAATACCCCAACGCCTGGCAGGGCTACCTGCATTAAGTCTGGTCTTTGGGTCATTGTTGCCCCGACCAATAATCCTCCGTTAGAACGGCCGCTGATGGCTAAAAATTCGCTGGAAGTGTATTGTTTGTCAATAAGGAACTCGGCCGCGGCAATAAAGTCGTCAAAAACATTTTGTTTTTGGGTTTTAATACCCGCATCATGCCATTTTTTTCCGTATTCGCCACCACCTCTTAAGTTTGGTACCGCATAAACTCCGCCCTGCTCCATCCAAACCGCATTGACAATACTGAAGGTAGGGGTGAGGCTAATATTGAATCCGCCATAACCATAAAGGATCGTCGGATTTTTACCATTTAATGCTAGTCCCTTTTTATGGGTAATGATCATAGGGACCTTAGTGCCGTCTTTAGAAGTGTAAAAAACTTGGGTCGATTCATAATCCTCTGGACTAAAGTCGATCTCAGGTTTCCAATATTGGCTGTATTCACCGGTATCGACATTGTATTTATAAGACGATCCTGGAGTATTGTAATTGGTAAAAGAGAAATAAAATTCCTTCTCATCTTTTTTTCCGCCAAATCCACTGGCAGTTCCTACTCCTGGAAGAGCTACTTCCCTGATAAGCTTGCCCTCATAGTCGTATTGGTAAACTTTTGAAATGGCATCGACCATATAACTGGTAAAGAAATAACCACCTCCTTTACTGGCATTCAGTACGTATTCTGTTTCCGGGATAAAGTCTGCCCAATGTTCCGGACTTGGTTTTGCAGCATCTACGGTCACCATTTTTTTGTTTGGAGCCCCTAAGTTGGTTACAATAAATAGTTTAGAGCCAATATTGTCTATCACATAACTATCGGAATCCGTATGGTTTACTATCGGAATTAGTGGACTGTTGGCCTTATTCAATTCTTTTATGAATAGTTTATTGCCCGAGGTAGATACCGAGGCCGAAATAATTAGGTAGCTATCGTCTTCCGTAACTTGGCCACTTACGTAACGGTGTTTCTCTGCTGGGGTCCCCCCAAAAACCAAGACATCATTTTTTTGTGAGGTTCCCAATTCATGGTAGTATAACTTATGTTGGTCCGTTTTTGCAGAAAGCTCACTGCCATCGGGCTTGTCGTAGCTAGAATAGAAGAAGCCTTTGTTGCCATTCCAAGAAATGCTTCCAAACTTAACATCGACAATAGTGTCCCCCACAATCTCTTTGGTGGCAGCGTTGGTTATGATCACTTTCCTCCAATCGCTTCCCCCTTCGGAAATAGAATAGGCCAACATAGACCCATCTTTAGAAAAGCTTAATCCGGCCAAAGAAGTGGTGCCGTCCTTGGAAAATGAATTCGGATCTAAAAACACTTCTGCTTCTTCATCGCCTTTTTTGCGATATACCACATATTGGTTCTGAAGTCCATCATTCTTAAGATAATAGGTGTAGTCTCCTTCTTTGAAAGGGGCACCTATTTTCTCGTAATTCCATAATTTTTCGAGACGTTTTTTAAAACTGTCCCGGAAGGGGATCTTATCTAAATAGTCAAAGGTCACCTCGTTTTGCTCCTTCACCCAATTTTCGGTTTCCGTACTCCTGTCATCTTCTAACCAACGGTATGGATCATTTACCGCGGTGCCAAAGTAGGTGTCTACTTGGTCTACTTTCTTTGTAATAGGATAATTCAACACTAGGTGTTCTTTTTTAGTATCTGTTTTGCAGCCAATGATTAACAGGGCCGTAAAAGAGGTCAGGGTTAATTTTTTCATTTGCAGATATTTATTGTTTTTTTAACGCTCATACTGTAATTCGTATTCGCGACCGGTTTTCGGTCATGCGCATTTCATAGTTTAGCGATTTCTAATCTATAAAAATACCATAAAAAAACCTTTATAACACAAGGGTTATAAAGGTTTTAACTTAGACTGTAACCAGAGCCTTACTTATAAAGCAGCGGTAAAAATTATATAGTCAGAAGAATAATCTGAGATAGGTATGCCTTAAGGGCTTATACCAACTTGTTTTCTACTAAATATTCAGCAACTTGTACGGCATTGGTGGCAGCTCCTTTTCTTAAGTTATCGGCTACGATCCATAAGTTTAAAGTTTTTGCCTGCGATTCGTCCCTTCTAATTCTACCGACAAAAACATCGTCTTTTCCGTTGGCATAAATAGGCATTGGATAGGTATTGGTATCTGTATTGTCCTGTACGGTAATACCAGGAGCCTCGCTTAATAGCCTTCTCACTTCTGCTAGGTCAAAATCGTTTTCGAATGCTACGTTTACAGATTCCGAATGTCCGCCTGAAGTAGGGATACGTACTGCGGTAGCAGTTACGGAAAAAGAATTGTCGTTAAATATCTTTAATGGCTCTTGGGCCAATTTCATCTCTTCTTTGGTGTATCCATTCTCAAGAAATACGTCGCAATGGGGAAGGGCATTTTTTCCTATTGGATAAGGATATGCCATTTCTCCCTGTATGCCAGCGATTTCATTTTCCAATTGCTGAACGGCTTTAACACCTGTTCCCGATACCGATTGGTAAGTAGAAACGATCACCCTTTTCATTTTGTATTGCTTGTGCAAAGGCGATAGCGCTAATACTAATTGAATTGTAGAGCAGTTTGGGTTTGCTATTATTTTATCTTCTTTGGTGAGTTCATGGGCATTGATTTCTGGAACGATCAACTTTTTGGTTGGGTCCATACGCCAAGCCGACGAATTATCTACAACGGTAGTTCCTACTTCCGCAAATTTTGGAGCCCATTCTAAAGAAGTATCTCCTCCAGCAGAAAAAATGGCCAAATCTGGTTTGGCGGCTACGGCCGTTGCCAATCCTATTAAGGTATGCTCTTCTCCTTTGAAGGTTAATTTTTTACCTACCGAGCGTTCTGAGGCTACTAATAATAATTCAGTGATGGGGAAATTACGTTCTGCCAATACTTTTAGCATTATTTCACCAACCATTCCTGTTGCACCGACTACTGCTACTTTCATTAGAATAAAATTAAAAATTCATGCTGCAAAAGTACTGATTAAAAGACATTATACAAGATTATTAACAATAGTTTTATAAAAATATAACAAAATGTTATTTTTATAACAATCGACGGCATAAGAAAACCGTCAACTATGTATGGATACATGGTTAACGGTTTTTTGTTTGGCTGTTTTCTGGTCTTATTTTGTTATACCTGGCAACAGCTATTATTTTTTTAACAAATCCCTTATCTGCGTCAATAGTTCTTCTTGACTTGGACCTTTGGGAGCCTTTGGTTCTGGCGGTCTTTTTGTTTTGTTATACGCTTTTACGATGACAAATAAAACGGCGCCTACGATTACCAAGTTGATAATGGAGTTAATCCATTTTCCATATCGGATAGCGCTTTCTGGTTTCTCTACTGTACCATCGGCAGCCATGACTGCCTCTGAAAGAACAATTTGCATGTCCGCGAAATCGACCCCTCCGGTAAAATATCCAACGATAGGCATCATAATGTCATTTACAAATCCACTGACGACCAAGCCCATGGCGCTTGCCAATAACACCGCAACGGCCAAATCAATGACATTGCCGGTCATAATAAAATTCTTGAATTCTTTAAACATAGGTATTTTATTTAATTGGTTATTAAGGTATTCACCAATTTAGTAAAAATAACAATGCGTGACAAAACTTCAAGACCAAGACGTTTATTATTCGATATATATTCTTTTTACGCGTTGCGAAATCCCCGTAAGCAATTCGTAAGAAATGGTATTGGCAGAAGTTGCCAACCAATCTGCGGTATTTTCCTTGCCAAAAACAATTACCTCGTCGCCTTCCTTGCACGGAATATCCGTGATATCTATCATAACCATGTCCATGCATACATTGCCAATAATGGGGGCCAATTTTCCATGAATCAATACCTGTCCCACCTTGTTGCCGTATTGTCTTCCAAGACCGTCGGCATGTCCTAAAGGCAGTGTTGCCGTAACCGTAGTTTTTTCTGCTGTAAAAGCCCTGTTATACCCTACGGTATCCTTGGCTTCTATTGTATGAATTTGTGAAATGATTGTTTTTAAGGAAGCCACTGGTCGTAATTTTTTATCTTCGGAAGCCTCGTTGCCAAATCCGTAAATACCAATACCGCTTCTCACCATATCATATTGGGCATTGGCATAATTGATAATGCCGGAAGTATTTAGCAAGTGTCGCAGGGGCATATACCCTAATTTAGTTTCCAGGTCCTTGGATATTTCTTCAAATCTATGAATCTGTCGCAGGGTAAAAGCTTTTTCTTCTAGGTCTTCGGAAGCGGCTAAATGCGAAAATATAGACCTGAGCGCAATGGCATTGTTCTGTTTAAGATGGTCGACGATTAAATCGATGTCTTTTTTTTCGAAACCTATTCTGTTGAGGCCTGTATTGAATTTTAAATGTATCGGATACTCTGATTCTCCAAGCTTGTTGGCAGTTTCTATAAAGGCCGTAAAAATAGCTAGGGAATACAAACTTGGTTCCAATGATTTTTCAATCATGGTAGCAAAGCTTATTTGTTGTGGGTGTAATACCAAAATAGGCATCTTAATTCCCGCCTCCCTGAGGGCTACCCCTTCCGAGGTATAGGCCACGGCCAAATAATCTGCTCCCAGAGCTTCTAGTTTCTTGGCAATGGCGACAGAATCGCTACCGTAAGCAAAGGCTTTTACAACCCCTAGAAATTTGGTGTTGGATTTTATTTTTGTCTTTAAATATTGATAATTGTGTTCCAGGGCTTTTAAATCTATTTCCAGAACGGTTTCCCCGGCATTAGACATTCTTATCATTTTTAGGATGGATAATCTCTTCTGATTTCACATCTAGATTCTTAACTTTTTCTTTTAACATAGCTTTGTAATAGGCAGCGCGACTAAGGGGTTCGTATTCTTCGGTTTCTCCCAGGAGCACCAAGTTATCATTATTGGATTTTCTAAAACTATAATTGGCAAGGTTCCCTGTACGGGTGCAAACGGCATGTACTTTGGTAACGTATTCTGCGGTGGCTAACAGGGCTGGCATAGGACCAAAAGGGTTTCCTTTAAAATCCATATCGAGTCCGGCGACAACCACACGGATTCCTTTATTGGCCAAATCATTACAGACCGATACAATTTCGTCATCAAAAAATTGGGCTTCATCTATACCGACCACATCACAGCCATCGGCTAAAAGCCTAATATTGGCCGCAGCGGGAACAGGAGTAGAGCGAATTTCGTTGGCATCATGAGACACCACCATGGATTCGTGGTACCTGGTGTCTACAATAGGCTTAAAAATCTCAACTTTTTGTTTGGCAAACTGCGCTCTTTTTAAGCGGCGGATCAGTTCCTCGGTTTTACCAGAGAACATAGAACCACAAATAACTTCGATCCAGCCGAATTGTTCTTTAGGGTTAACAGTATTTTCGAGAAACATTTTGTATTTTTAGACGAAAGTAATTTACTCCCCTTTTTCTATATAAGGTGGGATAAAATTATTAAAAAAATAATCCTTGTGGTATCATTGTAGGCAAAAGTTAATGGGTAGGGATGCCAATATTTGTTAAAGTACCATTTGATGGATTGAGGGATTGCTAAAAACATTTTTTTTAAAAAAGATATGTACCGATGAAAAAGAGACTAAAAGAAGAGTTGAGAAAATTATCGACCGAGATTATTTCGTCTAGGAATTTAAATGATATTTCTGCCTTGTACGAAGCGACAAAAGAGCTTTATGAAAAATTGGCAGTTTTAAAATACATAGAAGAATCTTTAACGACAACAGAGACCAAAAAGCCTAAAAATGTCATTGCCTCAAAATTTGAAAGCATGGCAAACTCCGTGTTAAGGGCTAATTCTTCTGTGCCAGAGAGCAATCCCCATGAAGAAGATATTATTGTACCGGGAATTGATACGATACGAGATATGGTTTCAGAAATGCCCAGTGCAACAACGATCGAAGAGGTGCTTTCTCAATTTACCTCCAAACCAGAATTGATGAAAAATGATCGGGACCTCTTTATGCCCAAAGAAGTAACAACCCCGCAAATTCCTGAAATTCGACAGACCACTAAAGAACCTAAAACCCGAGACATTACCGTGGACCTTAATGATAGGCTGGCTTTTGTAAAGCATCTTTTTAACGGTAGTATGGAAGACTACAATAGGGTTTTGTCCCAATTGAGGACTATAGACACCGAAGAACGTTCTATTTCTTTTATCGAAAATATGGTAAAACCAGATTATAACCATTGGGAAGGCAAAGAAGACTACGAAATGCGATTTATGGGGATTATTGCCCGTAAATTTTCTTAGGTAAGTAAGTACTAAGTTGTAATTTTGCGCTTTATGGGCTTTTATTGATGACCTTATAAAGCGCTTTTTGTATGAAAACTTAGGTACAAGTTGCTTTTCAATAAGGACGGCCTTAATAACAACAGATGGGAAAACTTTACATTGTGCCTACACCAATAGGTAATTTAGAAGATATTACATTACGCGCTTTAAGGATATTAAAAGAAGTAGATCTTATTTTGGCCGAGGATACGCGTACCAGTGGTAAATTGTTGCATCATTATAGCATTGGGACTCCCATGCAAAGTCACCATATGCACAACGAACACAGAACCGTTGAAAACATAGTAAAGAAGCTTCAGGCCGGTGAGAATATAGCCCTGATTTCCGATGCCGGTACTCCTGCCATTTCCGATCCCGGATTTTTATTGACCCGTGCCTGTGTAGAAAGCGGAATTGAGGTCGATTGTTTACCAGGAGCCACAGCTTTTGTCCCTGCCCTAGTCAATAGCGGTCTGCCCAATGACAAATTTGTCTTCGAAGGGTTTCTACCCGTAAAAAAAGGGAGACAGACCCGATTTTTACTATTGGCCGAAGAAACCAGATCAATTATTCTGTATGAATCTCCCCATAAATTGGTAAAGACCTTGTCGCATTTTGTTACCTATTTTGGCCCCGAACGCCAAGTATCTGTCTCCAGGGAAATATCAAAAATGTACGAGGAAACCATTAGAGGTACCGCAGCCGAGGTGTTGGAGCATTTTACAAAAACGCCTCCAAAAGGAGAAATAGTTATCGTCGTAGCCGGTAAAAAATAGTGTATTCTACCCTTCGCTAATTCGTACCTACCTATATAAAGGATTATCCAAGGGGTCTTGAAATATGTATTAAACCAGGATTTAGTGCTAACATATCCCTGTTCTGGGAGGAGGGTCGTATAGGGTAGCAGCATAGTTGTTATTGGTGTTTCCCCCGCTCCCAGCCGTGTTTTCCCAAGTATTGCTCCCCGCTTTCAATGGCATCTTTTTCTAAGGAGGTGCCCATAGAATCGTTCCATCGGTTAAGATATCCAAAGAGAGAAATAACCCCTAACATTTCCACTATTTCACCCTCGTCCCAATATCGGGTCAAGCGTTGTTTTAATTCGGCATCTACTCCGTTGGGGACTTGGGAAGCCAATAGTGAAAAATCCAAGGCGGCACGCTCGGCTTCGGAAAAAGAAGGGTGGGTTCGGTATTCCCAAAGGTTTTCTAATTGTTCCTGGGAAGCACCATAACGTGCTGCAGCCCTTACGGCATGGGCCTGGCAATAACGGCAGCCAGCAGCATTACTGCTTACCCAGGCCATCATTCTCTTGAGGGCCGAGGTGACCCTGCCTTCATTGGCCATTACGGCCTTGTTTAAACGAATAAAGGCCTGGGAGATGGCCGGCCGATGCTGCATGGTCAATACAGAATTGGGGCAAAAACCCAATGTTTCATTGAAAAATGCAGCCAGTTCTTTAGTCTCGGCATCTTGTTGGGAATCTAAGGGTTTTACTAAGGGCATAGTTGGAGATTTATATTGTATTTTTGACAATTAAAGTACTAAAAATTCACCTCATGACAAATCACATCACTACGAAATGGCTGGGAAACATGGCCTTTGAAAGTAACAATCCTTCAGGAAACAACCTTATTATAGATATCGCGCCAGAGGACGGGGGCGAAGGGCAGGGGTATCGCCCAAAGGCATTGATGTTAGCAAGTTTGGCAGGCTGCTCCGGTTTGGATGTGGCGTCATTGATCAAAAAAATGAAATTGGAGGTAGCCGAATTCCGAATAGAGACCATTGCGAATCTTACCGACGAGCATCCTAAATATTACGATCAGGTAACCATAGAATACCACTTTGCCGGGCCTAATTTAGATGAAAAAAAATTGCAGCGCGCTGTTGATCTTTCCATTGAAAAATACTGTGGCGTGATGGAAATGTTTAGAAAATTCGCAGCCTTAGATATCAAAACTTACTTTAATAAATAAATTGCAAGAATTACAAATGATTAAAAAAGCACTTTTTTTGGTTGGCAGCCTACTTTTTGTTGGTCAACAGCTACAAGCACAACAAAAAGAACATATTGTTTCCCATAACGAAGCAACTATAGTTACAAATCCGGCATTAGGCGCAAATAGTTATAAGGAATGGGCTGTTTTTCCTAAGAAGGACAAGGAAATACGACAAATAATATTAAATCTCACTTTCGAGTGTCCAGACAATATGCGTTGTGCAGACTGGGATTATGTAGACCATATAAAAGTACGCCCCAAAAATGATTCTACCTCCTATGAAATAGCCAGAATGTTGACTCCCTACGGAGGAAGATTTCAAGAAGACTGGAGGTTCGATTGGAAAGTAGATATTACCGATTTTAGTCCTATCCTAAGAGATAGTTTGGTGGTCGATTATATTCATACTGGTTATGAAGACAATAAAACCAGAGGGTGGAAAGTAACGGTAGATTTCGAGATCACCTACGGAAAACCCGTGGTAGAGCCTTTGGCAGTGCATAAAATTTATGATGGGAATTATAATTATGGCGACAAAAATGATCCGATAGAGAATCATTTGGTTCCTGTTAATTTAAAACCAGATGCCGCTGCTACCTTCGGAAAGATTAAAATTCTCCAAACCGGACATGGTATGGATGCCAATGGTTGTGGCGAGTTTTGTGATAAATACCGTGAAATTCTTGTCGACGGAAAGGTAATAGATGCCAAGCAACTGTGGATGGAATGTGGGGATAACCCCTTATATCCACAGGCAGGAACCTGGATATTCGACAGGGCAAATTGGTGCCCAGGTTACCTACTGCAGCCAGATGAGGTGATGTTCGATATTAAAACTGGAACAGCCTATACGGTCAATGTAGATATGGAGCCCTATGAAACCGAAAACCCAAGTGCCAAAGAATTGTTGGTAGCCTATGTGATGGAATTCGGAAAGATCAATTCCTCCAACGATGTTACCTTGGTAGATATTATTTCCCCATCGACCGAGGAGATTTTTAGTAGAAAAAATCCCTTGGGAAGTTTAGCCGTAATCAGGATCAGGAATAACGGTAGCGAAAATCTTAAATCTTTGGTGGTGAAGTACGGTCTAGAAGGTCAAAAAACAAATACCTTTAAGTGGAAGGGTGACATTCCGTATGGCGAATCGGCTTTAATAAGCTTGCCGAAAGAAATATACAGCGATAAGGAAACGGTACCATTCCATGTAGAGTTAAAAAATCCAAACGGTAAAAAAGACGGGTATAAGGCGGACAACAAAAAGAGCTCGCAGTATACACGCCCAAATATTTTACCAGAAAACAGTATAATCTACTTTAAAACGAACAACAAACCAGGTCAGAACTCGTACAAGGTTACCAATAGCTTAGGTGATATTGTCTTTAAAAAGGACAGTTTGGAGCTACAGCCAAATACGGTTTATAGGGACACCTTACAACTGCCAGAAGGGAGTTATACCTTTACCGTTGAAGACAAGGGCGGCGATGGACTAGAATTTTGGTACAAGGCCAAGGATGGTCGTGGAGATGTAAAACTATTGGATACCTTAGGACGTGCTATAAAACATTTTAATTCCGATTTTGGAAGCCATATTAGATACGATTTTAGGGTAAAGCCAACAGCAGAATATCATTTAGATAATATCCCTTCTATTACGATGTTTCCGTCGAGAACAGAAGGACCTATCATCTTGGATTATTTTGCCAACGATGCCAAAGATGTTCAGGTGATTATAACCCAACAAGAAGACGAATCTAAAATAGTAGAAAACCATTCTTATATAGGGTTTCAGAAGGGTATCCTTACTTACGACCTGTCATACTTGCCTAAAATGCGCTATTATTTAAAGGTGATCGTTGATGGAGAAGAAATATTTAAGAATAGAATAAGGCTAAAAGAATAAACGCAATGCGTTGGACCGTAAAACCAAAATCCGAGCAGGCTCAGGTCGATGCACTGGCCAAAGCGCTTAATGTAGAGGACTTAGTGGCCGAATTGTTGCTCCAAAGAGGTATAAGGACCTTTGAGGAGGCCAAACAATTTTTTAGACCCCAGTTGTCCCAATTGCACGATCCTTTTTTAATGAAGGATATGGGTGCAGCGGTGCTTAGGATAGAACAAGCCATGGGGTGCGGAGAAAATATTTTGGTCTATGGGGATTATGATGTCGACGGTACTACGGCGGTAGCCTTAGTATCGTCGTATCTCGAAAGCTATTACCCCAATGTAGCCACGTATATTCCAGATCGTTATAAGGAAGGTTATGGGGTTTCTTTTCAGGGTATAGATTTTGCCGAAGACAACGAGTTTTCATTGATCATCGCATTGGATTGCGGTATAAAAGCCATTGATAAAGTCGCGTATGCCAAGGAAAAAGGAATAGATTTTATTATTTGTGATCACCACAGGCCAGGAAATGAAATTCCAGCCGCTGTGGCAGTCTTAGACCCCAAAAGGGAAGATTGTAGCTATCCCTATGATGAGCTATGTGGATGTGGGGTCGGATTTAAACTGATTCAGGCCTTGGGCAGCCGAAATGGGGAAACCATAGAAGACCTAATCCCATATCTAGATCTGGTGGCTACGGCTATTGGTGCCGATATTGTTCCGATTACAGGAGAGAACAGGGTGTTGGCCTTCTGGGGGTTAAAAGTGATCAATAGTCGTCCTAGAGCTGGCTTTCAGGCAATTATCAATCAATTAAAAAAGCAAACCCTAACCATCACCGATGTGGTCTTTGTAATTGCCCCAAGGATTAATGCCGCAGGACGCATGGAACACGGACAACATGCGGTGAATTTATTGAAGGTCACGGATTTGCCACAGGCCGAAAAATTTGCCGCTGAAATAGAAAATTATAACACCGATAGAAGAAGCCTAGACCAAGAAATTGCCCAAGAGGCCTTATTGCAAATCCAGGAAAATGAAGAACAAGATGGGTGTACCTCGGTTGTTTATAAAGCTACTTGGCACAAAGGGGTGATCGGAATTGTGGCTTCACGACTTATAGAAACCTATTATAGGCCCACCTTGGTATTTACTAAAAGCGGGGAGAAATTGGCCGCATCGGCACGTTCGGTAAAGGGCTTCGATGTTTACAAAGCCTTGGAAGGTTGTGCCGAGACTATTGAGCAATTTGGGGGACATAAATACGCAGCCGGACTCACCCTATTAGAGGAGAATTATGAGGCATTTAAGGCTAAGTTCGAAGAAGTGGTTTCCCAAACCATAGATCCAAAGCTATTGACACCTGAAATTTTGATCGATGCTCAAATAAGCCTAGAGGAAGTGACTCCAAAATTATTGCGTATCATTAAACAGTTCGAACCTTTTGGCCCGGGAAATCCGTCTCCGGTATTTATGGCAGAAAACCTTAAAGATAACGGGTATGCCAAGGGGGTAGGGCAAGATGAGAGCCACCTTAAAATGGCCGTTACCCAAAATGGAACTCCCCCAATAGGATGTATAGGTTTTAACTTGGGTAATAAATTAGAGATAGTGACCAATGAAGAGCCCTTTAGTGCTGTTTTCGCCCTCGATGAAAATGAATGGCAGGGAAACGTTTCTTTGCAATTGAAAATTAAAGACATAAGGCCGTAACTATCCTATAGCGAGCCTTTATGGTAACTTTACACAAATGCCCGAACAATACTGTTTGGGCGTTTGTTTTTTATGCCATTGCGACCAAAATATATGATTATCATGTAGCGTGCCTGGCCTGATGTCCTTTTAAGAGCGTAGTTGCATTTCCTAAGAGTGACCACTTATAAACTGAGAATCGGTAGAAGGATTATTCGCCCTGTTTTTTAAGCGAAAGGCGACCCTCTGTAAACACCCCATACGTATAATAGGAAATCCAATCGCCTAGGTTTGTGTAAGTCGATTTTCCATTGAGGTCAATTTCTAAAGGTAGATGGCGGTGTCCAAAAACAAAATAGTCGTAGTGCTGTTTTTCTAGTTTACGTTTGCAATATTGTACCAACCATTCTTTATCCTCGCCTAAAAACTTTATATCCTCATCTCCGGAGATCATTTTGTTTTTTACCGATAGGTATTGTCCCAATCGCACGCCCAGGTCTGGGTGAAGCCATCGAAACAACCATTGAAAAAAAGGATTGGTAAACACTTTCTTCATGCGTTTGTATCCTATGTCGTGTGGACCTAGACCATCTCCATGGCCGATAAAGAAAGAAGTCTCATTAATTTGAAATTCTTGGGGTTTATGAAAGACCGTAATATTTAATTCCTTCTCAAAATATCCGTTCATCCATAGATCGTGATTCCCTACAAAAAAGTAGATAGGAATACCCGAATCGGTTATTTCGGCTAATTTACCCAAGGTCCGTGTAAAACCTTGGGGTACTACCGTTTTATATTCGAACCAAAAGTCGAACAAATCTCCCAAGAGAAAAATGGCCGCTGCGTCTTTTTTTACTTCGTCTAACCAGGCGACAAACTTTTTTTCCCTGACCAGGCTCGCCTCCATGGTAGGGGCCCCAAGGTGCTGATCGCTGGCGAAGTATATGTTTTTTCCTTTTGGAACGGTAATTTCTATCATGCGTGGGTTGTATACGATCAAAAGCCCATAAGAAGCCTTATAGGGGATTAATTATCGGAAGCATACCATTCTGCAAACGAGGTATCGGTTTCTTGTAGTCTTAAGGAATGTAATTTGATGTTTTCGGGAAGTCTGGCCTTTATTTTATCAGCAAAACTCAGCACCATGTTTTCACTGGTAGGCTGGTAGTCGGCCAAAATTACACTGTGCCCTCTATCCGTTAGCTCTTTCGCCAACTCTACATGGGGAGTGTGTTTGTTAAACACGGTAGCATGGTCAAATACATCAACGATTTCTTCCTTGACAATCTTTTTTAGATCGCCAAAATCTATAACCATACCTAATTTAACATGAGTTGTATCGGTAATTGGAGTACCTATTACCGTCACGGAAAGTTTATAGCTATGCCCATGTACGTTTCTGCATTTGCCGTCGTAGCCGTATAATGCATGTCCAGTTTCAAAATTAAACTGCTTGGTAATACGAATGTTGCCCATAATGTTTGTTTGCCCTGCAAAGGTAGTTAATTTGTAAAACCTATGTATATATTGATTCGCGCTAAATTTTTAATTCAATTTATATCGAAGGGATTGGATGGAAGCCTTTTGTTAAATCACTAAAAATAAGGAAGTTTTTATCCTTCTTTTAAAAGTAAAGGCCCTAAGCCAATGTATAGGAGAGGGTTAGAAGAAAAAAAATATCATTTTTATGATTGGCTTTGTTTTTCAAAACCGATTTTGAACTACATTTGTCGGCTTTCTAAATGGCAACGATATAAGTGAAAGAACTTTATGAGCAATTAGATTTTAAAGAAAATCTACTTTTTGAAAAAGTGATAGCTGATATTTCGGAGACGAAATACAGTATTATCGATGATTTCTTTACAGAAGAAGAGGTGGCGGTCCTACGAAATTCTCTTCTGACAAAATACGAGGAAGAGCAGTTTAAAAAAGCAGCTATTGGCAATCGGGTCAATGCCCAAATAGAGAAAGCTATTCGTGGCGATTTCATCTTGTGGATAAATGAAGATAGCCATGATGTTTTGGAACAGCGGTTTTTTGATAAAATCAACGAACTAGCCAATTATTTAAACAAAACTTGTTTTATGGGAATTCTCTATAAAGAGTTCCATTATGCCATTTACCCGGAGGGCACCTTTTATAAAAGACATTTAGATACCTTTAAGAACGATGACAGACGAAAGCTGTCAATGGTGTTCTATCTGAATGAGAATGATTGGATTCCCGAAACCGATGGTGGAGAACTGGTATTGTACCTTTCTGAAGACGGCAAAGAAGGAACCAAGACTATAACCCCATTTCCTGGCAGGGTAGTGATATTTGAAAGTCAGGAATTGGAACACGAAGTAAAACCCGTAAAGCGCGAAAGACTGAGCATTACGGGATGGTTAAAGACAAGGTAGTCAACTACCTTTTAAATTTTTTTTTGTTCCTTATTTTATTGACAAAATAAACGACAAATAATACTACGGCTAATATTAGGAAAATAAAGTTCCCGTTTAAGATTGATGACATATCCATTTTTATAAGTGTTAGGTTTTAATGTTTACCGTTCGGGTTTTCAGTAGTGTTTTTGACAAAAAAGGCAACAAAGGCCGCCGTGACTATACCCATGGTAAGGGCGCCAAAGGCACTCTGTAGCATATAGCTCTTGAGGTTAAAGTAGGCTTCTGCTGCTTCCTGTGTCATTCTCCCGTTATTCACCACAAAATTGATAATATTGGTAAAATAATCGGGCGTTATGATGGTGCTGGTAATAAATTGGGTAATCGGACTTAATGCAGCAATAATAACACTGAGTGCAACACCGCTGATGAAGCCTTGTTTCCAGGTCATTTTACCGTTAAAGACCGTTTTCCGCTTATCGAGAAGGGCAAAAACATAGACGGCAATGGCGACAAGGGCAAAAAAGTTGGTGTAAAGGGCGTGTTTTCCTATATGGACATCGTGCCAGCCCATTGCTTTTTCAAAAGTCATCCAGACCAATACTGTGGCGGAGAATATGATGGCCCATTTTATTTCGAGGCGAAATTTATTCATAAAAGAAGGTATATAATATTATTTTTTGAATTTTTTCAAGGCCTTTTTAGTCTCTTCGGATAGAACCAACTTCCCCGTAATTTCTGCTCTGTTTATCAGTAAGGTGTCCCAGTGTTCGGTGTCTTCCCACAATACTTTTTTCCATTGCGATAGGGCTTCCGGATTATAGGTTGCCAAGGTTTCGCTTAAAATAGACACTTGTTTGTCCATATCCTTAAGGCTTGTAAACACTTTGGAAAATAATCCTTTTTCCTGTGCCCAATAAGCATTTTTCCATTCCGTAGGAGCTAAGGACAAATCAGAAAGGGCTGCGGTGCCAATTTTCCGTTTTACTGCAGGAGCAATTACCAAGGGTGCAACCCCTATGGAGAGTTCGGATAACCTGATGGCGGCAGCTTCTGCGGCAAAGACATAATCACAAGCTGCGATCAGTCCAATACCTCCGCCAACAGCCTTCCCTTGAACACGTCCTATAATAACCTTTGAACAGCTTCTCATAGCATTGATAACGTTGGCAAAACCGCTGAAAAACACTTTGCCTTCTGCTAAATTTTCTATCGCCACCAGTTCATCAAAGGAAGCGCCAGCACAGAAGGTACCTTCCCCTTCAGATTTTAAAACAATAACGGAAACCTCTGGGTTTTCCGAAAGTTGGTCAAGGGTAGCGGTAAGACGCTCTAAAAGCTCTAAAACAAAGGAGTTGCTAGCCGGATGTCCAAATTCTACCGTTGCCACCTTATCGACAATTTTGGTGTATAAACTTCCATTAGGTCTTGTAGTTTCCATAATAATCAGTGCTATAGTTAATAGATAGGTTTAGATTTTCATTCGGCCTTTTCTGCCTTTAAAAAGGTTTTGGTATTCTCAAAATTAGGTGTTTTGTAAGAGCGGACGAAATTTTCGTCTAAATTTCCAAACCAAGGCCGCTCCCCTAAGAAGCATCCATAGGGTAAAAGATGCCCAAATGCCATAGAGGTCCCATTGTAAATATTTACCGAGGAACAACAGAGGGACAAAGCCAAGAAAAGTAGCTAAGAGCAAAACATTCCTCAAATATTTCATCTCTCCCAATCCTTTAAAAAGTCCATCTAATACAAAGGCCACCATATTTATGGGAAGTCCAATAATGATGATAAAGAATATGGCGTAAAAAGCGTTTAATATATCGGGTTCCTTAGAAAACAGTAGCCCTATAGGTTGGTAAAACAAGACGCCCATTCCCATTAAAATTAGGCTGATTACAAGGCCGTATTTTATAATGTTTTTTGCCAGTAGCCATAGTCCATCGTAGTTTTTGGCCCCTAAAAGTTTTCCTCCCATAATATTACCGGCAGCGCCATATCCGTCAATAAAAAAGGAAGTGAAGAGCCAAATGTTGATGGCGATGGTATGGGCTCCTATATATTGGTCCCCCAAAGCGGTGGCCTCCCTGACCGCTAGGATAAGGGCGGTGTTTAAAGCCAAGGCACGGACAAATAAATTTAGGCTCATCCCAACTAATCTGCCTAATTCTGGATGCAAGGGTAATTTTAAGGATAGGCTGATATCGGTCTTGGTTACCAAAAGGACAAAGGCCATAATAGCCATAACCACTTGAGCAATTAAACTGGCATAAGCGGCACCTTCCAAATACATAGGGCTGAGAAGGTCTTCTATACCATATACGAATATAAAATCGAGCACAATATTCAAAACCGCCCCGGTTATCGCAATTAACATAGGGTAGTAAGTGTTTTGTAGCCCACGGAAAATGCCCATGACGGCAAATACGAAAAGGGTTAAAGGAAAGCCCCAAACGCGAATTGAATAATAAGAGACACAGAGGTCCAAAATTTTTCCCGAGGCATTTAAAAGCATAAAAATATCCTCTATAATAAAGATCGTAGAAAAAAGAACAAGCACGCTTAGTCCAATATTTAAATAAATGGCCTGTGCCGGCAGCGTTTTTACTTCCGATAATTTTCCGGCACCCAAATATTGGGAGATAATGGCAGAAATAGCACTTCTAGTTTGCCCCAAAATCCAAATGATCATCGATAAAAATGCCCCTACAATACCGGCCGCGGCTAATGACTCCACGCCATTTACGGGAATATTGCCCACAATGGCCGTGTCGGTGATAGATAATATAGGTTCGGCTATTCCGGCAATGGTAGCAGGAATGGCGAGTTTGTTAATGCTTTTAAAACTAATGATGGTTTTCAACAACTAAAAAAATTAAAGTACAAGTTCGTAACAATGAAAGGGGAATTCGCTTTTATGGGGGAAATAGATATCCTCTTTTTGCTGGTATCCCCTGGCTGTATAAAAAGATATATTGCGTTTATTTTTACTTAAGGTGTCAAGACGTATAGATAGAAAATTATGGGTTTTGGCCAAATCCTCGGCAAAATCCATCAGTAAACTTGCATATCCCTTTCCCTGATGGTCAGGATGAACCGCCAATCGATGAATGTACATATTCTTGGTATTTGGGGTGTCCCAGTGTATCGGAATATATTCTTTGTCCATAAAGTCCGAAATAACAATGCATCCTATTATGATTTCGTTTTTTTCTAGAACATAGAGTTCGTTTCTATCTAGGTCTCTTTCAAAGGCTTCTCTAGAGGGGTAATTTTTGTTCCATTGGAAAATACCCTTTTTAATCATATCTTCTGCACAGGAATTGGTTATGCCGAGGATGTCGGTAATTTCATGTTTTTTTGCCCGCCTAATCATGTATCGTTTTTTTTAAAATGGTAAATTTAAGCCAATAATCAAGAATAGTCTTGTAACCGACCCATTAAAACTGCCTTCCAAAGATTGAGGATTGCTTTAAGGAAATTCTGAAATCACCAAAGGACTGTAATTGAAAAAAACTAAAAGCCAATAAACCATTTTTATGAAATGAGCATGTCTGAAAACTGGTCGCAGCCACGAATGCAGCTATGCGAATTACATATGACCGTAAAAAAACCATTAAATAAACACTTATGAAAAATATCCTCGTTCCTATTGGCACTGCGGAAGATGCGCATGAAACACTTCAATACGCGGTGGACTTTGCCGCTGAATTCGGTAGTAAGGTGTATGTGATGGAAGTTTACAATATTAGGGCCGTCGCCGGCGATTTGGCAAATATTGATGAAATAGTTGCCGAAAGAAGCAGGGAACATCTAAAGAGGGTTATAGAGAAGGTGGCAGCTAAAGGAGTAGACATAACAATTGCTACTTATAATGGCGGAATCATAGAGGGGTTGAAGAGTATTGAAAAGGAACTGGGCCTGGACCTCATTGTTTTGGCGCCAAGAAGTAATGATAATAGGGAGGAACTCTATTTGGGAAATGTTTCTGGAAAAATTGTAAAACGCACCAATATTCCCACCCTAATAGTACCTAAAGGGACGGTTTTTAAACCTTTCACGGATATTTTGACGGCCTTTAAATCTGGCGTGTTAAAAGACAAAAGAATATTAAACCCCTTGTTGTTTATCAAAGAAAAATTTAATTCGAATATTAGCTTGTTGTTTGTGAAAACCCCTGGCTATACCAAGGAAGACCTTAAAATTAATATGGCCTTAATGAATTTAAGTGAGAACCTTACTTTAGCCGAAAACACCACTACTTATTTGGGCGTATTGCAACATTTTGAGACACAACACCCCGATTTGCTTTGTGTCTTTAGAAGAAAAAGAGGCTTCTTTAAAAAATTATGGGAGAGGAACACCATTCCCAAATCGGAATTCTTTGCTCCGGTACCAGTTCTGGTTCTCAGTGTAAAAAAAGATTAATTTTTTTTAAAATAATCAGCAAAAGTATTTTGATAGTCAAATAAAAAGTAGTTTATTTGCATCTTGAAATAAACGGGGGATTAGCTCAGCTGGCTAGAGCGCTTGCCTGGCAGGCAAGAGGTCACCGGTTCGACTCCGGTATTCTCCACCAAAAACCATCACTTTCGTGATGGTTTTTTTGTTTTAAAGGCTTTTCGTAATTCTTTTCCTTGTTTATCAAAAATGATACCCAAGAGCGCTTTTATGCTGTACCTGATCCGGATAATACCGGGGTAGGGATTTTATGTTCGATCATCGATCGGTTAGCTTTTATTTTATTGAATCAGTAGCCAAAAAGAAGGCCTTGGTATCCCCATTGATGCCGTTATTGATTAGTAACCCGGGATTTGATTTCCGTAATCCAGCCAATGCCCTATCGGAAATATCCGTTCCCCAGAGATAAAGGCTTTTTAAATTAGGAAGGTCTTTAAATGTCGAAATACTCAGATCGGTGATAGGAGTCTCATAGATCTTCAAAAATGACAGGTTTTTAAGGTTGATGAGGTTCTCGATTTCCCTATCGGTAAGCGGGGTTTTGTCTAGTTCAAGCCACTCCAAATTGTGGCAAGCGAAAACAAGGGTCATTTCATCTTGACCTATGGGCAACCCGCTAAGATCTAATTCTATGATGTTTTTGGCAACGCGCTTTAGGTTCATAATCGGTTTCGGATCGTATTCGGGGGCAAGGTAGATATCGACACTCAAGGCATCTGAGTTACTGGCCAGGCGTTCTATTGTCAGATAATCGGAAGATAGATTTTTCAGGGTACTGTCTGCCACGGTAGGCAATTTTGACCATTTTTCCACGGGATCCGGAACCATCATTTCTTTTACAAGGGCCACGAGCGATTCGTTTTTATCAAGTTCGTCCAAACGTTGGCTTCCCGAGGCCCCCAAGGCTATCCAGCGTTCCAATATAGCAATTTCGTTGTCGTTCAAAGGGGTTTTTCCTTCCGGGGGCATACGTTCTTCGTCTTCCATGGGCAAGTGAAGACGCCTGATGAGTTCACTTTGTTCAGGTTCTCCCGGAACCAGGGTGTTCCCACTTTTTCCTCCCTTAAACAGTTCGGCTAAATTAGTCATCAATAATTCCCCTTTTTGTTTGTTGGGGTTATGGCAGGAAACGCATTTGTCATCCAAAATTCGCGACACAATATCTTTATAAATAATGGGGTTTTCAGGAATCTTCTCTTGCTGTTTTTCCATGGGAAGCGCCAAAAAATCTTCTCCATGGGTTACCATGCCCCCATAATGGCCTGCAAGAGCAACCAGCCCTATCATGATTACTTGAATTCCTTTGGTATATATTTTTTGGTCGAGCTGCACCTGTGACAAAGCATACCAAAGGGCTGCAAACAAGGCAACCCCCGCGCCCAACCATTGGTGCCAAAACAACAGCTCGCCTTTGACCGGAGTCTCCTTCCCTAGAAAAAATCCGGAAACAGCCGTTACCAAGGCAGAGAGCACCCCAACGGTCAAAAGTAAATTAGGAACTTTCTTTCCTGTTAGTCCCAAAAATATAGCCATTAACAAAAGAACTATCGGAAAATGAAGTACTAAGGGATGCCATCTTCCTAGCCAAGAAACCAAGCTGGGGAGTTCGATATAGGGCTCAAAAACCAGGCAAAAAACTAGGAATACGGAAAGGGCCAAAACCCAATAATCAGCCCATCGATTTTTTGAAGTGTATGTCATTTCATTAAATTAAAAGATCTTTTACTACATGACCAGCAACATCGGTTAAACGAAATCGACGACCTTGGTGTTTGTAGGTCAATTGTTCATGATCGAGGCCCATGGCATGCATCAAAGTAGCGTGGAAATCATTGATATGCACAGGGTTTTCAATTACGTTGTATCCAAATTCATCGGTCTTTCCATAATTAAGTCCGGGTTTGATACCTCCACCTGCCATCCAAACACTAAAGGCCCGGGGGTGATGGTCACGTCCGTAGTTCGTTGGATCAAACTTTCCTTGACAGTAATTGGTACGGCCAAACTCACCCCCCCAAACTACCAAGGTGTCTTCTAACATGCCCCTTTGTTTTAAATCCATGACCAAAGCCGCGGATGCTTTATCAACATCCTTGGCCTGACCGGCCATTTCGTTGGGTAAATTCCCATGTTGGTCCCATCCCTGATGGTACAATTGTATAAAGCGAACACCATTCTCGGCCAATCTTCGGGCCTGCAGCGCATTGGCGGCATAGGTACCTGGAACCTGACAATCCTCGCCGTACAATTTGATGATAGACTCCGGTTCCTTGGAAATATCCATTACATCGGGGACCGACATCTGCATTCGGTATGCCATTTCATATTGAGCAATGCGCGATTCGATCTCATCATCGCCCGTTTCGAGATGATGTAATTTGTTCAAGGATGATACATGGTCTAATAAATGCCTTTTATCCGAGCGTGATATTCCGTCGGGATCGTTCAGATACAACACGGGGTCTTTCCCAGATCGCAATAACACCCCTTGGTGTTTGGAATCTAAAAATCCACTAGACCATAGTTTTGAATACAGGCCTTGGCTATTTCCTTTACCTCTAGAGGTCAAGACCACAAAAGAAGGTAGGTTTTTGTTCTCGCTTCCAAGGCCATAGCTCAACCAAGACCCCATACTAGGGCGGCCGGAAATTTGACTGCCTGTTTGAAAGAATGTAATGGCTGGGTCGTGGTTGATTGCCTCGGTTTGCATACTTCTGACCACGGTAATCTCATCTGCTATTTTGGCGATATGTGGAAAATAATCACTGATCCAAGTTTGGCTTTCTCCATGTTGGCGGAATTTTACAGCGGAGGGCATCAGAGGAAAACTATCCTGTCCAGAGGTCATTCCCGTCAGTCGTTGTCCAGCTCTTATCGATTCGGGCAGGTCTTCACCCATCCGTTTTTGTAGGGTTGGTTTATAATCAAAAGATTCCAGTTGGGAAGGCCCCCCGGCCTGAAAGAGATAGATAATGCGTTTGGCCTTCGGAGCAAAATGGGCGATACCCAAGGGTTGGTTCATTAATTTTTCGGCGCCTCCCTTAAACAGATCAGGAATCAAAAGCGATCCCAATGCCAATGAGCCTATCCCAACGCTTAGCTGTGAAAAGAAATGGCGTCTGTTGGCCTTTAATGGATTTTCATTGTTGTTTTTATCTTCTTCCATAACCTTATTCTTTGGTGATCGTTTCATCTAAATTGTAAATCGCCTGTGCAGTAAGCATGAGGGCAGCCGTTTTCGCAACATCCGTGTCTAATTGTTCATAATCTCCTACTGCGATCAATTTTTGGGCATCTTCGGTATTGTTTTTATAAAGTTTCAGCGCATCTTGATAATAACTGTCAAGGATCAATAGCTCCTTCTTTTTAGGAGCGCGTATCAAAATGCGTTTAAAAACATCCGTCACCAAATCGGTATTATTTGGTTTCTCCATGATCATCCGTTGTGCCATTACACGTGCCGCCTCTAATATTTGCACATCGTTTTGAAGTACTAGGGCCTGTAAGGGAGTATTGGTCTTTTGGCGGCGCACCTCTGAAAAATCTCTAGTGGGTGCATCAAATATGGTCATGTTCGGAGGGGGCAGGGTTCTTTTCCAAAGGGTATATAGGGAGCGTCGATAAAGGTCGTCGCCCTCATCGGGAATATATTTGGTCAAAACCCCACGATTACCGCCCGCATTAGTTTCCTCCCAAAGACCTGCAGGCTGGTAGGGCTTTACACTTGGCCCACCGATCTCAGGGTTGAGCAATCCGCTTGTAGCCAGAATATAATCTCGGATCATTTCACCGCTCATACGAAAGCGCTCGGCTCTGGCCAATAGTTTGTTATCGGGGTCGACCTTTTTTAGGTCCGGTCTCAATTCGGACTTCTGCTGATAGGTGGCAGAGAGCATTATCTTTTTGAGCAGGTACTTGGTATCCCAGCCGTGCTCCATAAAATCAACAGCCAACCAATCGAGTAGTTTGGGGTGGGTCGGGAGGCTTCCTTGTACCCCGAAGTCCTCAGACGTTTCTACAAGGCCCTTTCCGAATAGCATGGCCCAAATGCGATTAACGTGGACTCTTGCCGTCAAAGGGTTTTTGGTGTCCGTCAACCATTGGGCAAGCCCCAAACGATTTTTTGGAAGTTTTTCCGAAAAAGGAAAAATTGCTTCCGGGGTAGCAGGCTGCACCGAGTCGGTAGGCTGGTCATATTCGCCCCGATTAAGTATATAGGTTGTTTTGGGTGCTGAGTCGTTCATGACCATTACCTTTATTTCCGGCGTTTTTTTCATGTTGATAAATGAGAGGACATCATCACTCTCTTCCTTGGAAATTTCTATATAGGGAGGATCGGCGAAGAATTTTTGGTTTTTTGCCTGGACGGCATCCAATTGTAGCCCTTTTTCGTTTACTTGATTAAAAAATGCAAAAAATTCAAAATAATTTCTTTGTGAAATGGCGTCATACTTATGATCATGGCACTGGGCACATTCTAGGGTAATCCCTAAAATTCCCTTACCGAGGGTATTGGTCCTGTCCAACACATAATTAGTACGGTATTCTTCCTGAATGACACCACCTTCTTGGGTGATGGGATGGTTTCGGTTAAAACCGGTCGCTAATACCTGCTCCTTTGTGGCGTTGGGAAGCAGGTCGCCCGCCAATTGCCAAGTCAGGAACTGGTCATAGGGCAGGTTGCTGTTGAAGGCATGGATCACCCAATCGCGCCAAGGCCACATGGTACGATAACTATCATCCTGATATCCGTGGGAATCGGCATATCGGGCTACGTCGAGCCAAGATTGAGTCATGCGCTCCCCATAGGCCGAGGAGCCCAAAAACGCGTCGATGATCTTTGAGATGTTCTCTTTGGAATCATCAGCAAGAAGTTGCTGGACTTGTGTGGGGGAGGGGGGAAGCCCTGTCAAATCTAGGCTAATTCTACGGATAAGCGTTTCCTCAGAAGCCCTTGCTGATGGTGATAGGTTGTTCGCCTCCAGAACCTGTAGCACAAAGGCATCTATTTCGTTTTCTGCCCAATCGGTCTTTTCTGTCCTAGGAGGTTTGTTTTTCTTAGGCGGAATATAGGCCCAATGTTTCTCAAATTTAGCTCCTTGTTCTATCCATTTCTTGATGAGCCGTTTTTCGTAGGTATTTAGTGCCAAATTTGAATTTGGTGGTGGCATCAGCACATCGGGGTCGTCTGAAACGATTGCCAGATAGGCCTTGCTGTTGTGAGGGGCTTTGGAAACGATAGGAAATTCACCTAAACTTTCGGGAAGTTCAGAAAATGCCGTTTCCTCTAGGTCTAATCGAAGTCCCGCTTTACGTTTGTTTGCATCGGGACCATGGCAGGTATAACAATTATCGGAGAGTATGGGCTTGATGTGAAAGTTGTAATCAACTATTTCCGGTAATTTTAAAACCGCATATTCATCCTTAGGAGCAACGAATACGCCTTTTTTAAAGGCATACAACATGCCAAAGAGTATTGAAAGGATTGTTATTAGAATTGTTTTCTGTTTCATTTGAATTATTTGCCGATAGAACATTAGAGCATACCTATTTCCTAAAAAACAATACTGTTTCCTTCCTCTTAGAAATCGGGTAGTCCCAGATTAGACTTATGAGGTAAGGTTTTAGGTAAATATATTGTCGTTTATACAAATCCATCCCAATCAATCTGTATATCAATCTGATAAATATAAAAATTTGCATCATTTGGTACTTTCATTATAGTTGCAAAAATCACCTCTATTTTATCCTTTTTGTATTTTGGATTAAGATTTTAACTAGGGAAAAGTGACATTTAGAAGTGTCTTTTAAAGGCATGTTTTGCCAACTAAAAAATACCTTATAAAATTTAATGGGTTTTAAAATTTTATCATGAAAGCAATTAATTATGGGAAGAAGGCTGTTAAATGGTGTATTTAGAGTTATTTAACCAAAGAAATCAAGATTTTTTAAGACTGTTTTTTTTTGATCATTATTTTCACCATTTCCTTCTTCATATATCGCCATAATAGTCATAGCTTTGCCAATGAAATGGGGTGCTTGCAAAAATATGTAGGCTGAGATGATACCCAAGAGCGCTTTTATGCTGTACCTGATCCGGATAATGCCGGCGTAGGGATTTTATGTAAGGAGCTAAACTTCCGTAATACCTCTCTTAGTTCATCCTCCCTTTTGTAAAAAAATAACAATGATAGAGGATTTTTTCACACATCTTACTTGGTTAGAAGCCTTGGGTACAGCCTTTGGAGTTGTACAGGTACTTCTGGCAAGGAATAACAATGTTCATAATTATTTATTTGGGATAATCTCCATTTTAGTGGGAATATATGTGCTTTACCATTCCCAGCTTTATGCCGATATCTTGTTGAACATGTATTATTTCATAATGAGTATCTATGGTTGGGTATATTGGAAGTTTGGACGCAAGAAAAAAGAAGCGGCCATTTCGGTATCCGATACCCCCGAGCATTTAAAAGCTATGGGAATTGTATTGGGCTGTTTTCTTTTAATGGCCTATTGGCTAAGGTACCATACCAATTCCGATGTTCCCTTTTGGGATGCCATTGTAGTGGCATTTGGTTGGGCGGGTATGTGGTTAATGGCCAAAAGAAAGCTCGAGAACTGGATTTATCTCAATATTAGCAATATCATAGCTATTCCATTGCTGTGTTATAAGGGGTTGTATATATATGCGGGCTTGACGGTTTTTCTATTTATTGTAGCAACCTCTGGGTATTTAAAATGGCTGTCAATTATTGAAGATGAAAGAAAGCAATCCTATAGAACAACTTAGAAATCTTTGTTTAAATGCAAAGCAGTTTCCTGCCGAAGTTTTAGACTGGATCGCCGTAGAAAATCTCTGGAGCTTATGGGTGCCACAAAAGTACGGGGGATTGGAGTTCCCTTTTACGGCGGGACTAAACAAACTTAAATCTTTGGCCAAGATAGACGGAAGTCTGGGCTGGACCGTAACCTTGTGCAGTGGGGCCAATTTTTTTATAGGCAATCTGCATCCGGTTGCTATAGAAGAAATTTTCGGGAAAGGCCAAACACAAGTTTGTTTTGGAGGTAGTGGGGGAGTGTTTGGCAGTGCTGAAAAACAAGGCGATACCTATAACATCTCCGGGAAGTGGCATTATGCAACAGGAGCATCGTATCTTACACATTTTACCCTGAATGCCAAGATCATTGAAAATGGCGAAGCATTGCGGAATGAAGACGGATCGCCCATGATTCGCTCATTTTTACTTCCAAAGGATAAGGTGGAGATCGTAGAGAATTGGAATACCATGGGATTAAAGGCTTCCGTTACGCATTCTTTTGATGTAAAGGAGGTGATCGTAGATAAGAAATACAGTTTTCTTTACAATCGGGTAAACCTTGATTACCCTATCTTTAAAATTCCCTTTTCGGTTTTTGCAGACCTCACCTTGTGGGTGAACTATATTGGAATGGCCGAGCATTTTTTGGAGGAAGCCGGTAAGCTGATGGCTAAGGAAAGGCTTATAGGATTAGAAGCGGTTCTTGACGCTGCGAATGGGAAAGTCTTTGACTTTGCCCATGCCATTGAAAAAAGCCTTCAAGGGCAATGGGTCTGTAATGAAGATACCATTGGACAAATACATTCCGAGGCAGTAGCATCTGTACAGCACATTACAAAAACAATTTTAGAATATTATCCTTTACTTGGGGTCTCGGCAAGTCGGGAAGATCATCAGCTCAATCAGATTTTTCGCGATTATTTTACGGCTACCCAACACCATATATTTACGAAATAGGCATAAATAAGCAGTGGGTTCCTTGAAAGTTTATAGCCATAGAAAAACCAATGCTATGGCTGTATTGCTATATGTAGGGTTGAGCACGCGTTAGGGACCGCGGCGGCATCCCCGCAGCAGGGCAAGGGATATAGCCAAGGGCCCGCCCGACGAAGGAGGGAACGCCCAAAGAATAATACCAAGGGTTATAAGAACTTGGAAGAGGATCGTTGTTATAACGACAACCCCAGCCTTGTAACGAGGTCCGAAATAGCCACGGGGGGTGATAATATAACTCGACGCCCAAACAGTGTTATGTGCCATCCTCCTTAGGATTTGCCTTCTGGCATTCTATGATTTAAGAAAAAAATAACGCCTTTTCTTTCGGCCTCAACGCATATAATTTTAACTTCACCTAAAACATAAAGCAATGGATTTAGTAGGAAAAGTAGCCTATATAACAGGCGGATCTAAGGGAATTGGTTACGGGGTGGCCAAAAAATTGTTACAAGCAGGGATGAAAGTCGCCATCAGCGGGCGGACCTTGGAAACGGTACAGCAGGCAGCGGAAAAATTGGGAAAAACAGATAAAGTGTTGGCAATTGCTTCTGACGTAAGCAAACATGGAGACGAAAAGAAGGCTGTTGCTCAAATTTTGGCTAAATGGGGCACCTTGGACGTAGTCTTGGCCAATGCCGGGGTAGGACATTTTGCTCCTATAGATGAAATGTCGGATGCGCAATGGCATGCCATGATCAATACCAACCTTAATGGAGTGTTTCACACGCTAAAAGCTTCTGTAGAGGCCTTGAAAAAGTCTAAAGGGTACTATATTAGCTTGGCTAGCCTTGCCGGGACTAACTTTTTTGCCAATGGAGCCGGATATAACGCTACCAAATTTGGCGTGGTTGGCTTTACCCAGGCAGCCATGTTAGACCTAAGGCAGTACGATATAAAAGTATCTACCATTATGCCAGGCTCGGTAGCGACCCATTTTAATGACCACGAGCCTTCGCCAGAAGATGCTTGGAAAATACAACCAGAAGATATTGGCGATTTAGTGCTTAACCTTCTACATATGAATCCGAGGACCTTACCGAGTAAAATAGAGGTACGGCCAACCCGTCCCGATAAGAAATAGGCTTATACCTCTTTTTCGGTCAGGGGGATATCGCTATTGCAGATCTCTGTAATTAACTGCTCTAAGGCATTCATAAAAAGGGCCACGGTTTCTTGGGTAATGGATACATCCTTGGGACCGTGGCCCTTTTTTTCTTTGGTGGCAAAACTCAAGAGTCCCGCATTTAAATTTTTAAACGAAAATATTCCGGCTTCTATAGTGTCTATAGGCCTAGAAGCATTATACATGATGGCATAACAGAGCAATTGAAAGGCCTTGCTATAGGTATAATCCTGAACGATATCTTCCCAGTCAATGATTTCTACTTGGCTACTGTTAACCTTTCCCGTCTTATAATCTATGATGCGCACTACGCCGTCCTTTTCATCTATTCGGTCTAGTTTTCCTTTTAAGGTCACCGGAAATGCTATGCCAGGAATGCTCAGGCTGATCTTAAGATTTTCTTCAATGCCCAAAATCTTAATCCTATGGTTCTTAATTTCTTTTAGTTCTATTCTAATAAAATTCTCTACGTAACGCAATACGACATTGAAGGCCAATAAATTTTTTCCTCTGGTTATATCGCCATCGGCGTAGCTTTTAGCAAAATGGCGCAAGACCGTTGGCTTTATTTTGGCCTGCATGTTTTTAAGGATCTCCTCGCTTAAAAAACCATTGATATGGGGCCTGTACAAGTCTTCTAGAGTATCGTGTACTATGGTTCCAAAGGTATTGGCCGCAACGGTTTCTTCTACCTCCACAACATTGTCTATCCCTAATAGGTTTCTTTTGTAAAAATCTAAGGGGTTCCTAATGTAATTACTCAAGGAAGTGGGAGAAAAGCCCTTTGCCGCATGAGCTTTGATCAGGTCCATTAAGCCTTGGTCTTTATCTATGGTCTGCAGCGTTTTATTGGCCGTGGAAATTGCCGGAGCCGCGATTTTTTCGGTGATGTCTCCCATTATATTTTCATCTGTCTGCAATTGGGTAAGCAGTCGGCTTTTTTCGCCGCCCTCCAATACATCGGGCTCAGTATTGTACACCAAATAGATGTTCTTGGCCCGTTGTAATAAACGGTAAAAGTGATAGGTGTATACGGCGTCCTTCTCCTTATAGGTGGGTAGGCGGTATAACTTTTTTAGATCGAATGGGATAAAGGAATTGTTCGATTTTCCCGAAGGGAGTATGCCTTCGTTCACCGAGGTTAGGATTACGGTTTCAAAATCTAAGGTTCTACTCTCTAACATCCCCATTATTTGAAGTCCCTGCAATGGTTCTCCCTGAAAATCTAAGGTTTCGCTTCTCAGGAGATCCAAATAAAGACATTCTAAGGACTTTAAATCGTTGATATAAGAATGCTTTTCTACCATTTCGTGAAGTTGATTGAAAATGGTGAAAAATTTATATAAATATTCTAATCCCAGGGCATCATTGGTGTCTTGGAGCTTTTCTTTAAGGTTTTGGACAAGGAGCAGACACCTGTCTAGAAAGACGGTTGCATTGGCATTTTCCTTAAAAAACAATAGTTCTACCAGTGAAGGATTGACCTTGGATAGGGTCGTTAATTTTTGGGGACTTACGAAGGCCCAATTGTGTTGTTTAATGGCCGTGCTGATAACAAGGGCGGTGTCCTCTTCGTTTTCGGTCAAAAACAGCTGTATAAACGGATGGGACAAAAAATCGGATACTTGTTGATAGTACCATCCTTGGCTTTCTTTTTTTAAATGCAGGTTTAGGTATTGTGTGAACAAGCTTGCTAAAGGCGTATTCTTTAAGGGGTATCCCATGGTAATGTTAACGCTGTCTATTTCCGCGGGGATGGCGTTTAACATTGGATTCAACAAGGTCTCGTCTCCTAATACCAAGGCGGTGTTTTTAAGGGCTTTTGGATCCTTTTCATAGATTTCGGAGATGAGGTGGCCTACGTATTTAGTCTGGGATACATTTTTTGGTACCCCAATGATATGAATGTTCTTTTTAGACAAATAATTGGCTTTTACCCCTTTTAGGGGTTGTCCCTTTAGGGCAGGCCAGGTGTTTTGATGCTGTCTTATAAAGTAGCCGGCATCATGTATAGGATCCTCTAAAAAGTAAGGGTCGCAGTCCCAATAGATATCGGCCTGGGTTTTGCTCAGGATTTTTTGGATAATAAAGGATTCGGCCGAGTTTAAGGCATTAAAGCCAATGAAAACATGGGTTTTGTCTGCCGTTTCTGAAATATAATCGTCTAGGTGTTTGCAAGCGTTCCGGTAAATGAGTCCTTGATGGCCAAGGTCTTTAGTCAACAGTAAATCGTTGAAGGAATGATAGAGGGTGCCTAGGTTATTCCAGAACTTCATATAATTCTGGACCATTTCCGATTTCTCTTCGGCCATGGACCAATGGGTGATTTCTTGTATATCGGTGAGATAGGAAAAAATATCCTTTGGATCGATCAGATAGCGATCAATCTCATTAAAATCCTGTAATAGGGTCTGACCCCATTTGGCGAAAGTAGAAAAAGTATCTTTTTCTCCGCTTCCGGTCTGTAGATAGGTTTCATAGAGGTAAAACAACTGCTCGGTATTCGTAGCAGCATTTAAATGTGAAATCTGTTCCACAAAGCTTTCTATACTGAATATTTTTGGCGCGAATAAATTTCTGTTCGCTGTCTTGGCAATTGCGGTACGCAAAAAGGTACCGGCTCTTTTACTGGGGAGTACTAGGATTAAATCGTCAATGTTACGGTGGGATGCTAACAGATCATCTACTACCTCTTGGAGAAAACTTTTCATATCCAAAAATAGAAAAAGCTCCGCAATTGCGGAGCTTTTTAAGTATAGTTTTAGGGGTGACCCGAATTACTTCACTAAGTTAATTTCTACCCTTCTGTTCTGTGCTCTTCCTTTAGAAGTGTTGTTAGAAGCGATAGGCTTGTTTTCTCCATAACCAACGGCTGATAATCTAAACTCTTCAACACCCTTGTCAACTAAAAATTGTTTTACGGATAAAGCTCTAGACTCAGATAATCTTTGGTTTAAAGAAGCGCTACCTACGCTGTCCGTATGACCTTCTACAGAGAACTTCGCATTAGGGTACTCATTCAAGATTGTAATAATATCAACCATTACAGCAGTAGATTCTGCTTTGATAGAAGATTTCCCAGTATCGAATAAGATAGTTCTAGCATACTCGTTCAATTGTTTTTGAACTTCCGGAGTCACTTCAGGACATCCTTGGTTAGCTACAGTACCGGCAACATCTGGACATTTATCATCCTTGTCCAATACTCCATCCCCGTCAGTATCGGGCCATGGGCATCCTTTGTTAGCGGCAGGACCAGCTTGGTTAGGACATGCATCGTCTTTATCGGCAACACCGTCACCATCAGCATCTGGACAACCTTTTAAAGAAGCAAGACCAGCTACGTTAGGACAAGCATCATCTTTATCGGCAATTCCATCTCCATCGGCATCAGGACATCCGTTCATTTCTTTTGAACCAGCTACGTTAGGACAAGCATCTTTGCTGTCTTCTATACCATCGCCATCAGCATCTGGACAACCGTTGAAAGCTTCCAAACCAGCAATTTCAGGACAAGCATCATCCTTGTCGTATACACCGTCACCATCTGTATCTGTACCACCAAATTTAATGGCTAGACCAGCTAAGTGCTGAAAATGTTTTACACCGTAATCTTCAAAAGCGTGCTTGTAATTAGACTGTAAGGTAAGGCCAATGTTTTCTGAGAACCACAGGTTAACTCCAACACCACCGTTTACAGTACCAGCACCGATTTCATCAACCCAAGTGTATCCACCGCCGATTTCAACGAAAGGATCAATTACTGTGTTTTTTAAGAATCCGTATTTAATAGTTCCATCGACAGCGTAGTGCGATAAATCGTCAACACTAGTATCACCAAACTTGTCAATGCGGTTTAACGAACCTCTGGCACCTATAGAAAATCCGTCGCCTACGCTTTTAGATATACCTACGTAAGAGATGGATGGCAGAATATTCCAGTGGTCGGTTGCATTGAAGAACTCATTTCCAAAGCTGCTAACATCTTCGGTAGGAAACACGTCAATAGCGTTCACACCAAAACTAACCTGCCAAGGGTTGTTCTCGTCTTGCGCTTGTACATTGTTATATCCCACAAAAAGTAGAGCAACAACTAATAATTTGCTAAGATGTTTCATGTTCAATTATTTAAGTTATAAGTGTTTATTTCTAACAAATGTAAGTTGTTAAAATTTATTAACAAAATGATAGTCCTATTATTTTAACACTTTAAGGGCGTTAAAACCTACATTTAAACGATGTTAAGTTCTTTTCCCACCTCGGTAAATGCCTTAATCGCTCTGTCCAAATGCTCCTTTTCGTGGGCAGCGGAAAGTTGAACCCTAATTCTGGCCTTGTCCTTAGGAACTACAGGAAAGAAGAAACCAATGACATAAATTCCCTTTTCCAAGAGCATATTGGCCATCGTTTGGGAGAGCTTGGCATCGTAAAGCATAACAGGTACAATAGCCGAATCTCCGTCTATAATATCAAAACCGGCTTTTTTCATTCCCGCTTTGAAATAATTGGTGTTTTCCTCTAATTTATCGCGTAGGGTGGTATCATTTTCGAGCATATCGAAAACCTTAATAGAAGCACCAACAATGGCAGGAGCCAAGGAATTTGAGAATAAATAAGGTCTTGATCGCTGTCTTAGCACTTCAATAATTTCCTTTTTACCAGTGGTATAACCTCCCATGGCACCTCCCATGGCCTTACCTAAGGTTCCGGTAATAATGTCTATTTTTCCCATGACCCCTTTCTCTTCCAAAGTTCCTCTTCCCGTAGGTCCTATAAATCCGGTCGCATGGCACTCATCTATCATCACCATGGCGTCGTATTTGTCGGCCAAGGCTGAAATTTCGTCCAATGGAGCTACTAAGCCGTCCATTGAAAACACTCCATCGGTAACGATTATTTTAAAACGAGCATTGTCTTGATTGGCTTGCTGAAGTTGTTTTTCTAAATCGGCCATGTCATTATTGGCATAGCGGTATCTTTTCGCCTTGCACAAACGAACTCCGTCTATAATCGAAGCATGGTTTAAGGAGTCGGAAATAATGGCATCCTCCGGCCCTAGTAGAGGCTCAAATACGCCACCGTTGGCGTCAAAGGCTGCGGCGTATAGAATGGTGTCCTCGGTACCGTAAAAATCGGCTATTTTCTTTTCTAACTTTTTGTGGATGTCCTGAGTGCCACAGATAAAGCGCACAGACGACATTCCAAAGCCATGAGTATCCATGGTGTCCTTGGCGGCCTGTATTACTTCCGGGTGGGATGACAACCCTAAATAGTTATTGGCGCAAAAATTAATCACCTCTTGGCCCGTAGATATCTTAATGACCGCATCTTGGGGAGTAGTGATAATCCGCTCCTCCTTATAAAGTCCAGCCTCCTTTATTTGGGCCAGTTCGTTTTGTAAGTGTTCTTTAATCTTTCCGTACATGTGATATAGTTTTAAATAAATTCTAAGGTAATATCTTCGTTGATATAAACAATTATTTTGTGTTCTATTTTATAATCCATCTCAATTAAAACATCGGCATATGCGTATAATTGATGGTAGTAATTTGGATTTCTTTTACCGGTTTTATAATCTATGATCGTGGCCTTGTTTCCTTGGATCACCAAACGGTCTGGGCGTAAGATGGCACCTTCTTTGGTTATGATGTCTTGTTCGTTCTTGATGGTATTTCCATCCTTGTAAAAGGCCTCTAATTTAGGGTGTTGCACAATAGCGTACAACTTGTTTTTTATGATATTGATTTCTGCCTTGGGCAAATCGCCTTTGTTTACTGCAATGGCAATAGCATTATCAATATCTTTTTCGGTTTCTATTTCCCCTAATATGTGGTGTATAAGGTTTCCTTTGCTAAGGGCATCTTCTCTGGTAGTATCCCATAGGGCACCGGCATTGGTCAGAATATTAAAGCTTTCCCTATCCTTATGGGTATACAAATAAGGGACCGTGGCCTGTGTGTCCTTTTGGTGATCAGAATCCTCATTGGTTTCAAGGGTTCCAAAGACATAGGAGTATCGGCTGTCTTCCCAAAGGTTCCTTTCCTTTAAATAATGAATAAAAAGTCCGGAGTATAGGTTGGTTTTATGGTTTCCCCTGGCGTCAACATCTTTTTTAGTAATTACATACAGAGCCTTTTCTGCCCTGGTTAGGGCAACGTACAAAATATTAAAGGCGTCTAATTCCAATTTATGCTGCTCTTCGTTATAGATGGTTCCGGCCTGTTCTCCGTATTGGAGTACTTCCTGTTTTTTGTTGATCAATATTTCTTCAAATCCCCCAAAAGTATCGGGGTCTACCTGAAGCCATAATTTAGCATCAATTTCCTCGTATATATTAGTGTTGGCAAAGGGAAATATTACAATAGGAAACTCTAATCCCTTAGATTTATGGACGGTCATTATTTGTACCGCATCCAAGTTTTCCGGTGCGGTAATACTTAAACCTCCCTTTTTCTTTTCCCAATGGGCTAAAAATGCCTGACTATGGGTTCCTTCCTTTTGCTCAATTTCGAGCACTACATCCATCAAATAGGTCAAATAGGCATCGGAGGTGTTCGCTAATTGAAATTTCTTAATCGCGTATTCCAATCCATCATATACGGAAGAATGCTTTATGATTTCTATATTAAAATTGTATTCTTTTAAGAAAAAAGCTGCTAAATCCTGGAGGTGGCTGTGTATAAAGCGGTGCTGATGTTCCTTTTCTTCGGATAGAAAACCAAGAATGGAAAAACAAACCTCTAAATCCTCAGGATGGAGGCTATACTGCAATAAATTGACCAAAAACCTCACCTTAGGGCTGCTGTTAAGCAGTAAGGTTTCCGAAGATATGATGGGGATGTTCTTTTGTGTTAAAAAGTCGGCCAAAAGCACCCCGTGCTTGCGTTTCCTGGTCAGGATGCAAACATCTTTTAAAGGGTATTTTTTTTCTAGGACTTCTTCAATGGATTTTAAAACGGCCTCGCAATACACCTCGTTTTCGTGCCGCTCCTCGTTCTCTTCAATAAAATCCAGTTGCACCACGCCACCCTTTTTGCTGTTGTATTCTTGCTGGTTTCCTTCTAGAAATAAGTGTTGGTATACCTGGTTTTCCAAAAACTGACTGGTGGTTGTAAAAAAGTCGTTGTTGAATTTAATGACCTCCTCATGGCTTCTGTAATTGGCAGGGAGGTTGGCCGTTGAGGGCAGAAAAACAAACGGATTTTCGGTTTCACTGATCAGGTTTAGGAATTGTTCTGCTTTTCCGCCCCGCCATCTATAAATGGCCTGTTTGGCATCGCCCACCAATAGCAAAGACCCTATGTTGTCTTGGTCTTCAAAACCTTCAAGGGCATTGGCGACCAATGGAATAAGGTTGTTCCATTGCATTTCTGAGGTATCCTGAAACTCATCCACAAAATAGTGGCGGTATTTTTCACCAATACGTTCGTAGATAAAAGGCGCTGGCTGATCCTTGATCTCATTGGAGATAATGCGGTTAAAAGAGGAGATTGGTAAAATATCTCGCTCTTTTTCCAGGGCTTTTATTTCTTGCTGAATCGCATTCAATACCGTTAAAGGAACAATATTGCTGTAGCTGTTCTTAACTAAGAACAGGATAACAATGTTTTCCTTTATTTCCTCGAACATCTCCACGAAAGTGGGGTGAAGCCCATCGAGAATATCCTTTATGGGTTGTTTACAGGTCTTGGTATATAAAGGGTCGGTAGCAAAGTTTTGTTGCCATTGGGCATCAAATTTGTTGACGATAGTCCCTTCGGAAATTTTGATTATAAACTTAGGGAAATAGCCCCCTTTAAAATTTTTTGTATCTAGAGCGTTATCATTAATGATGTCTAGGATGGCTTTGGCGTCTTCCTGAATTTTTTCCTGAAGCATCTTAATTTGGGATACCAGAATTTTTTTAAGCCCTAAAAAATCGTCTATACTTTTGCCTTCCAGTTTTTTTAGGTGGTCGGCCTGATTTTCATTAAAAAGAAGTCGGCCTATTTTGTGCAGGTCCAACGAGACATCCCAGCTTTTGTCGTCGTCAATTTTTTCCAGGGCAAAATCGACCAATACCTTGGTCAATTGTTTATTGGTGCCCGCCTTGTTAAGGAGTTTGGCAATGGCCTCGTCCAATAGGAGGTCGGTGTCCAACACTACCTCAAAATTTTGTGGCAATTTTAGATCTTTTGCAAAGGTGCGGATAAGGCGATGGGTAAATTTATCGATCGTAGAAACATCGAAAAAAGCGTAATTGTGTAAAATTTCCTTTAAAGCTTTTTTGGCCCTTAAGCCAATGGTAATGGCATCGGTGCCCAATTCCTTGGAAATATCGGCAAGCATCGGGGGAATATCCTTATCCTGTGTTACTTGACTAAAAGTAAACAGACTTCCTAAAATACGTTGCTTCATTTCATTTACCGCCTTATTGGTAAAAGTAATGGCCAAAATGTTGCGGTAATTTTGATTGAAATTTGGGGAAAGAATAATTTTTAAATACTCTTTGGAAAGGGTATAAGTCTTTCCCGACCCAGCAGAGGCGTTGTAAATTTTATAGGGAGCGTCCTGCACGATGTTTTGGCTGCAAAATAAGCATTATTCAACAGTTCTTAACATATTATTAGTGGAAATTGTTGTTTAAAATTGTAGCTTTGGACTACAACAATATTTAACCTTAAAAAGATACTATTATGGCTTTTGATTTACCTAATTTACCATATGCTTACGATGCGCTAGAACCACATGTTGATGCTAGAACAATGGAAATTCACCATTCAAAACATCACAATGGATATACTACCAACTTAAACAACGCAATTCAAGGGAGCGATTTGGCAAATAAGTCTATTGAAGATATTTTAACGAACCTAGACATGTCTAATGCCGCTGTACGAAACAATGGTGGTGGTTTTTACAACCATAGCTTGTTTTGGGAAGTAATGTCTCCAAACGGTGGAGGAACTCCAACAGGAGCCTTGGCAACCGCTATTGATGCCGCTTTTGGTTCTTTTGAGGCTTTTAAAGATGCCTTTTCTAAAGCTGCTGCAACAAGATTTGGCTCTGGTTGGGCTTGGTTGTGTGTTCAAAAAGGTGGGAAAGTAGAAGTTTGTTCTACCGCTAACCAAGACAACCCATTGATGCCAGAAACAGGATGTGGTGGGTTTCCTATCCTAGGATTGGATGTTTGGGAGCACGCTTACTACTTGCATTACCAAAACAGAAGACCAGATTATATCAACGCATTTTTTAAGGTTGTTAACTGGGAAAAAGTTTCGGCCCTGTACGAAGCAAACAAATAAGAAGTCTTTATTTTAAAGCGTAACATTACCTTAATTTTGGTAATGGTCATACGTAAAACCTCTCGATCTTTTCGGGAGGTTTTTTTGTTTGCCGTAAATAGAAAAAGGTGGAGAAATCTCCACCTTTTTCATCCCAAATCTTACCATAAACTTAACCTACTTATGCTATGGCATGACTAAAATACTTTGATTGTGAGAATAATCAAAAGAAAATCAGGAAAATTATGTTTAAATTAATATTTAAGGAGAAGGTTGTTTTAAGGTCTATAAGGAATTTAATTATAAAGTACTGTATTTAAGGTGTTAAGGAGTCGTTTTAAGGAGGTTTGTTTTTTATGAATATAGAAAATAATTGTTTTATGTAACGGAATTCTGACTAATTAGGTTCTTTTCATAGCTTAAATGGCGATGACGGCCATTGCGCTGCCATGGGAAATATCTAGGGCTGCCAACATTTGGTTTGGGCGGTATACTGCTGTTTTAGAAAGAATCTAAGGGGGTGTTAAAATTAAAAAGGCAGAGCTGTGCTCTGCCTTTTTCCCCAAATCTTACCATTAACTTAACCTACTTATGCTATGGTCCTCCAAAAGTAACGCAAAGGGTCTTTGTGGGGAATACTTTTAGTTGAATGTCGTTGATAATTGGTTGAAATGCTTTTTTAGGAATATTATGTAGGGCATTAAAGGATTAAGATAGCATTTGGAGGGTATTCTTGGTTAAATTTAATCAGATCGATCCTCTTTTGGGTGTTTGGGCGTTCCCTCCTTCGTCGGGCGGGCTTTTGGCTATATCCCTTGCTCCGCTACGGGGATGCCGCCGCTATCCCTAACGCGGCATTCAATAATCAATTAGCAATGTGCCTATATGAGAAAGGGCATAAGAACTACGTATATTGGCTATGCCTTCATATATGTATACACTTTCAAAGTCGGAAGACTTTGAGGAGTTGGTTATTATTTACGCTTCACCCTTTACTGCTAACTTTTTTTTATTGCTAACTACTTAATATTCATTGTAAACCGGCTATTGTCAAGGCCAACGCACCAGCTGGCCCCTCCTTGTAAATGCAGATCGATGCATTTTTTGTTAGGACCTATTGTTAATTGAAATTTTCCTATTCACTCCTTCTCTCTGCTAGCACTCCAATACATATTTATACATTCTTTGTTCTTTTCTCCCTTTTCTTTTATCCAATCTCCATGCCTGAATAGCATTAGCCACTTTTAAGCATTGTTTATTGCGAATGGAAAATGTCTACTGCCATGGCCAACGAACCAGCTGGCCCCTTACTCCAAATGCAAATCGTTGCATTTTCCGTGCGGTCCTTTTGAAGCGGATCCTTTTTTAGCAGCTTGGTCTGGCTAAAAAAGATACAGCGGAAAGAGCGGCCCGATTGGGGAACGCCCAGCTACTATTAGTGCCTTAGGGATCGATCATAAAAATCGGAAAATAAAAAAGGCAGAGCTGTGCTCTGCCTTTTTTGCCCCAAATCTTACCATAAACTTAATCTACTTATTCTATGGTGACACTAAGGTAGTGGCAACGTGTAGGTTTATGTTAATAAAGACGGTAATATGTATATATCAACGATAAATAACCACGGAATTGTGTAGTTTATCGATAAAATATATTAGTAAGCGCGTTCGTTTTTGCCTTCATAAAAATTGATAAAAGCTCTGTTGACCACTCGGTTACCCCCTGCTGTTGGGTAGTCTCCGGTGAAATACCAGTCTCCTAAATTCTTAGGACAGGCTTCGTGTAAATTCTCTACCGTTTGGTAAATGATCTTAACTTCGGCCTTAATATCTGCAGGACTTAATAATTCACCAATTTTCTCCGAAATTTCTTCAGGAGTAAATGGCGCATAAAAGTCTTTTACATGGTTTACGATGTCCTTGTCCAGCATGTTAACCTGCGTAAGACATTTTTGATAAATCTCTTCAACAATGTGCATGGTGTTCCTGTCTTGGTGTAGGGCCAATGCTGCTTTAAAAGCAACAAAATCTTCCAATTTGGCCATATCTATACCGTAACAATCTGGATAACGTATTTGTGGTGCCGAAGAAACAACGATAATTTTCTTAGGTAATAAGCGGTCTAATATTCTTAGAATACTTTTCTTAAGGGTGGTACCCCTAACGATACTGTCATCGATGATGACCAAGTTATCGTCTTTTTTCACAGAACCATAAGAAACGTCGTATACGTGGGCCACTAAATCGTCCCTGCTGCTATCTTGGGTAATGAAAGTTCTGAGCTTTGCATCCTTAATAGCTACCTTTTCTATACGTGGGCGAACCTCTAGTATTTCGTGCAGTTCTGCTGCAGTGATTTCTCTACCGATAGAAAGAATTTGTTCTTCTTTCTTTTTGTTCATATAGTTCTGAGCAGCTATCACCATCCCGTAAAAGGAAGTCTCCGCGGTATTTGGGATATAAGAAAAAACAGTGTTTTTAATATCCTCGTCTATGGAGTCTAGAATTTGTGGAAAAAGTAATTTCCCCAACTGCTTGCGCTCTTGGTATATTTCTTTGTCACTACCTCTAGAAAAATAAATACGTTCAAAAGAACACGCCTTTCTTTCTGTCGGCTCAATTATTTTCTTAAACTTAACGGTACCGTCCTTTTTAATGATAATAGCATGTCCTGGATCTAGTTCCTTCACCTCCTCAAAGGGAACGTTAAAAACGGTCTGTATAGCAGGTCTTTCAGACGCTACCACTGCAATTTCATCATCTTGGTAGTAGTATGCAGGTCTTATTCCGGCCGGATCCCTCAGTACAAAGGCATCTCCATGCCCCAAAAGTCCGGCCATGGCATACCCACCGTCGAAGTTTTTTCCGGCTCTTTTTAAAATTTTACCAACATTTAACCGGTCGGCAATAAGCGGAGAAGCTTCTCTTTTGCTATATCCTTCCTTTTTAATGTCCTTGTAAAGCTTGGCTACGGCGTCATCTAAAAAATGACCTATTTTTTCCATTACCGTAATGGTATCTGCCTTTTCTTTAGGATGCTGTCCCAATTGAACAAGGTTGTCAAAAAGTTCATTAACATTGGTCATGTTAAAGTTACCTGCAACGATAAGGTTTCTGTGCATCCAGTTGTTCTGTCTAAGGAAAGGGTGAACGCTTTCGATGCTGTTTTTTCCAAATGTCCCGTACCTAACATGTCCTAAAAGAACTTCTCCAATGTACGGAATATGCTTTTTTTGTTTGGCAACATCATCTGCATATTCCGGATTCTCTTTCATGGAAGAATTGATCCGATCGTTTATTTGGGCAAAAATGTCCTGTATCGGTTGCTGATCTATGGATCGGACCCTACTCATGTAGCGTTCTCCAGGATCCATGTCTAGCTTTATACTTGCAAATCCAGCACCATCCTGACCACGGTTGTGCTGTTTTTCCATCATTAGGTACATTTTATTTACCCCGTAAAAGGCTGTACCGTACTTTTCTTTATAATATTCTAACGGTTTTAATAACCGAATTAAAGAAATCCCACATTCGTGCTTAATGGCGTCGCTCATTGTCTGATTTAAAATTAAAATGCCCCGTGATTACAGGGCATGTTTTTATTGTAGTTCTATGTCAAATTGAGTTAACTCCTTAAATTGGAGCAATCTTTCGTTTGCCTCGTTTTTTTGTAAATCTTTCATTCGTTCGGTTCCAAAACGTTCTACACAAAATGAAGCTAAATTTGAACCGTGAATAACGGCGCGCTTTAAGTTGTTAAAACTGATGTTTTCCGTTTCCGTCAAATAGCCTGCAAATCCACCGGCAAAAGAGTCCCCTGCTCCCGTAGGATCAAAGACTTCTTCTAAAGGTAGGGCGGGAGCAAAAAATACTTCCGTTTTATGAAACAAAAGAGCTCCGTGTTCGCCTTTTTTGATCACAACATATTTTGGACCCAATTGCTGAATTTTTTCTGCAGCTTTTACCAAAGAATATTCGTTGGTCAGCTGTCTTGCCTCTTCATCGTTAATGGTAATCACATCTATATGTGCTATTACCTCCATAAGTTCTGGTAAAGCATTGTCCATCCAAAAGTTCATAGTATCCAATACTATTAGTTTTGGTCGTTTTGCCATCTGATTTATTACACTCATTTGTGTGCTTGGGTGTAAATTTCCCAACATCACTACGTCTGCGTCCTTAAAATCTTCTGGAACTGCCGGTGAAAAATCGGCCAACACATTCAATTCCGTCACTAGGGTGTCCCTAGAATTTAAATCGTTGTGATATTTGCCTTTCCAATAAAAACTTTTACCTCCTTTAACCACCTCCAAAGACGAAACATTTATGTTTTTGTTGGTGAACAAGTCCATATGTTCTTGCGGGAAATCATCTCCAACAACTGATACAATGGCAGATTTTATATTGAATTGTGAAGCGGCTAGGCTAATATAGGTCGCTGCGCCACCTAGAATTTTATCCGTTTTTCCAAAAGGAGTTTCGATAGCATCAAAGGCAACGGTACCTACAATTAATAGTTTACCCATTAAGTTTAAAAATTTGCTGCAAATATACGATTTTGAACTACTAATTCCATGAGAATTAGAAGTTCAAAATTCATAAAAATATATTAATAGTTATTTTCGTCCAAAATCAGCCGGAATTTCTCCCCAGGCTTTTGTTTCCCATTTTACGATGGTAGTGGTGTATGTATTGTTGTTAAGCCATGCTGTTGCCCGCCGCACCAATTCAAAAACATCCTTGTTTTGCTCGGTTTCTTGTAAGAGGGAATTGCATTTCTTTTTGCGCACCCAACTCATGGCGGTTCTAGAATCGGTATATAGAATACGATTGCTCTGGTGTTTTTTTAAAAAAGCCAATCCGTGGACCAGGGCTAAAAACTCTCCTATATTATTGGTACCCTGTTTAAATGGTCCTTGTCTAAAGAGTTCTTTTTTGGTTTTAGTATCTACACCTCTATATTCCATGATCCCCGGATTACCACTAGAAGCGGCATCTACGGCAATAGAATTGTAATTTGGAGCTCCTATTTTTAAAAGTTGTTCCTTAGACAGGGTAGACCCGGTCGATTTTTTGCCTTTAAAGTCGTCATAATTGCCGTCAAAGGCCTTTTTTGCCTCTTCTAGGGTAAGAAAAGATTTGTATTGGGCACCTTTATATTCTGAAATGGCGGCCTTGCACTCCTTCCAACTGCGATAAATGCCAGGAGACTTGCCTTTCCAAACCGTATAGAATTTTGATTTTTTGGACATTAATGCTCAAATAATAGATTTTCGATGACCTTAGGGAAATGTTTGTATTCCAATGCGTGTATTTTTTCGGCAATTGTATCGGGGGTGTCCTGAGGGGCTAAGGCTACCGTAGCTTGTTTAATAATAGTGCCCTCATCGTAATGTTCGTTTACATAATGTATAGTGATACCGGTTTCGGTTTCCGCATTTTCCTTTACTGCCTTGTGAATATTCATGCCATACATACCCTTGCCACCGTATTTGGGGAGTAATGCCGGATGAATATTGACAATTTGATCCGGGAAAGCCTTAATCAGGTTTTCGGGCACCTTCCATAGAAAACCAGCCAATACTATAAGGTCTGGCTTCATTGCTTTTAAAACATCCAAAACGGCTTCAGATTCATAGAACGAATGTCTATTAAAGTAAAAAGCGCTCACATGGAGACGGCTGCAGCGGTCAAAAACCTTGGCATCTTTCTTATTTGATAAGACACAAGCGATATGAACTTGAGGATTGTCTTTAAAATGATGAATGATATTTTCAACATTGGAACCAGAGCCGGATGCGAATAGAACAATACGTTTCATGAGGGATTTAGAGCTTGAAAATGAAAATTATTTTGGGCAAAATTAATACTCTTGTGTTTAATTTTATTAATTTAGGACACATTTCGAAGACAAATGGTGTTATTATACTAAAGTTTTTTATTTTTGCCATCAATTTAAATTTTTAAAACAGAAATTATTATGTCAGACATTGCATCAAGAGTAAAAGCTATCATCGTAGATAAATTGGGTGTTGATGAGAACGAAGTTGTTACTGAAGCTAGCTTTACTAACGACCTAGGAGCGGATTCATTGGATACTGTTGAGTTGATAATGGAGTTCGAAAAAGAATTCGACATTCAGATTCCAGACGATCAAGCAGAGAACATTGCAACAGTTGGTCAAGCTATAAGCTATATCGAAGAAGCCAAGTAATTTTATGATTTCTTGTACAAGTTTCAAAATTATCCATGCGGTAACAGTGCCACATGGATAATTTTTTTTAATTTACACTTAACTTAATAAGTAAACAAAAATTTCAGTTCAATGCAGTTAAAGCGAGTTGTAGTTACTGGTCTTGGGGCGTTAACGCCCATTGGCAATAATATATCGGAATATTGGGAAGGCTTAAAGAACGGAAAAAGTGGTGCTGCTCCTATCACTTATTACGATGCTGAGAAGTTCAAAGTAAAGTTTGCCTGTGAATTAAAGAACTATAATCCAGAAGATTATTTTGACAGAAAAGAGGCACGTAAACTTGATAGGTTTGCACAATATGCCCTTATTTCTTCGGATGAAGCCATAAAGGATTCAGGATTGGATTTAGATAAAATAGACAAATTCCGAACCGGTGTAATTTGGGGAGCTGGTATTGGTGGTTTAGAAACTTTCCAGAACGAAGTATTGAATTTCGCTGCTGGAGATGGAACGCCAAGGTTCAACCCTTTCTTTATACCTAAAATGATCGCAGATATTGCACCTGGGAACATTTCTATAAAATATGGTTTTATGGGACCTAATTATACAACGGTTTCTGCCTGTGCTTCTTCTGCCAATGCCATGATCGATGCCTTAAATACAATTCGTTTGGGGACTTGTGATGTGGTAGTTACTGGAGGTAGTGAAGCAGCCGTTACCATAGCAGGTATGGGTGGTTTTGGAGCCATGCATGCCCTTTCTACACGAAATGAGAGTCCGGAAACTGCATCGAGACCTTTTGATGCTACCCGTGATGGATTTGTACTAGGGGAAGGCGCTGGAGCCTTGATCCTGGAAGAATATGAGCACGCCAAAGCAAGAGGCGCTAAGATTTATGCCGAAATAGTCGGTGGTGGACTATCGAGTGATGCCTACCATATGACAGCACCACATCCGGAAGGAATTGGGGTGGTTCGCGTAATGGAAAACTGTTTAAGGGATGCTGGATTAAAACCAGAAGATGTAGATGCTATCAATACACACGGAACTTCTACGCCTTTGGGCGATGTTGCCGAGTTAATTGCCATTTCTAAAGTTTTTGGAGACCATGCACCTAACATCAATATCAACTCTACCAAGTCCATGACAGGTCACTTGTTAGGGGCAGCAGGAGCTATTGAAGCAATTGCTTCTATCTTGGCTATGGAACACAGTCTGGTACCACCGACTATTAACCATGCTACGGTAGATGATAAAATTGATCCATCTTTTAACCTTACCCTTAATAAAGCCCAAAAAAGAGAAGTAAACGTTGCCTTGAGCAATACTTTTGGTTTCGGAGGACATAATGCATGTGTGATTTTCAAAAAATTAAGCTAATTCAAAAGATGAAGTTTCCTGCCAATTTATTTAATTCCCATTCTAATAAGGATGGGGATTTTTTTTTGGGTATGAAATCAATCCTTGGGTTTAAGCCCAAAAACTTAGATATTTATAAAAGGGCATTCGTTCACAGATCGGTCAATAGGAAAGATAAATTGGGCAACCCGATGAATTACGAACGATTGGAGTTCCTGGGCGATTCTATGTTGGGGACCATTATTTCTAAATACCTATATGGGAAGGTTCCCGAAGGCGATGAAGGGTATTTAACCAAAATGCGGTCTAAAATCGTGAGTAGAGAGCATTTGAACGAATTGGGAAAAGATCTGAATCTGATCCATTATGTCGAAAGCAGAATTCCAAAAGAACGCTTCGGTGAAAATATTCATGGGAATGTTTTTGAAGCTTTGGTTGGCGCCATATACTTGGATAGAGGCTATGCGTTTTGTGAAAAATTCATCAACAAAAAGGTCATTGGCCCCTATGTAGATATAGAACAATTGGAAGGTAGGGTCATTAGCTATAAAAGCCTAGTGATAGAATGGTGTCAGAAGAAGAAGAAATCCTTCCAATACGACGTGTATGATGATACTGGTAACGATGCTGTAAAGCACTTTGCGGTGAAATTGTCCATAGGAAACAATGTTGTGGCAAAAGCAAGGGCAACCTCGAAGAAGAAGGCCGAAGAAATTGCATCTAAAAGAGCATATTATGCACTACAGGATAAAATCAACAAGGCTTAATTGTTAAAAGTAATGAAACTCTAACGTTTTCGTAGTATTATCTAAATTTTTGCGCTGGCAGGAAGTAGGCTAATTTCGTTATTAACCTTATATTTACCCCTTTCACGGAAGGTATGGCAGCGATATACAAAATTTCGGAAGACTTTTATGAGGATACTTTTACTTTAATCGCCTTGCACAGTAGTTTAGAAGACTATGCATTGGTCTATGCCTTAAACCGTTGTTTGAAATCAAATTTAAAAAGAACTAAATTCGATCTAGAGATAGCCAAGAGTGGTTATTTTCCTATTTTTGAGTGGCGAGATCAAGTAAACGACCGATATTATACACTTATTAGCAACATAGGTATCAAGGAACAAGAATTGGTGATGGGCGACCTATTTCAGAGTCAACCCTCCTATTCAACGCCTGTTTTGATACCCGAATATAGAGAAGTCGACTACTTTTTTAAAGTAGAGCACGACGAACCGGATGCAGAAGAAGTGATTTTCAAATCCGTGTTGTCCATTCCAAGGGTTATTACTGCCTACAGCTTGGACGCGAACAAACTAAAATCTAAAAACAATTTAATTTTTTAATAAAATGCCAACGACAAAAAAGACAAAAATAGTAGCTACTCTAGGGCCAGCTACTAGTAAGAAAAGTGTTCTTAAGGAGATGATGCAGGCTGGAGTAGATGTCTTTAGGATAAACTTTTCCCATGCCGATTATAAGGACGTGGCCGAGCGTATCCAAATGATACGTGAACTAAATGAGGAATTAGGGATTAACACTTCTATTCTTGCAGATTTACAAGGTCCAAAACTTAGAGTCGGTGTCATGGCCGGGGAAGTGGTCGTAGCCCCTGGTGATGAGATAACTTTTGTAACCGGAAAGCCTTTTGAAGGTACTGCCGAAAAGGTATATATGAACTATACCAATTTTCCACAGGATGTGCAGGCAGGAGAACGTATTCTTTTGGATGACGGAAAATTGATGTTCGAGGTGCTTTCCACCAATAAAAAAGATCAGGTAAAGGCTAAGGTAATCCAAGGAGGACCTTTAAAGTCTAAAAAAGGGGTGAACCTTCCTAATACGAATATATCCTTGCCAGCCTTGACTAAAAAGGATGTTGAGGATGCTATTTTTGCGATTTCTCAAAATGTAGATTGGATAGCACTTTCTTTCGTAAGATTCAGTCAGGATCTAATAGATCTTCAGAATATTATCAAAGAACATTCAGAGCACAAGATTCCGATCATTGCTAAAATAGAAAAACCGGAAGCAGTAGAAAACATCGATAAGATTGTAGCTTACTGCGATGGTTTAATGGTGGCTAGGGGCGATTTAGGAGTGGAAGTTCCTGCACATGAAGTACCTTTGATCCAGAAACAATTAGTATTAAGAGCTAAAAAAGCTAGGATTCCAGTGATCATCGCTACCCAAATGATGGAAACGATGATTACTAGCCTTACTCCAACCCGTGCCGAGGTAAACGATGTTGCCAACTCGGTGATGGACGGTGCTGATGCAGTAATGCTTTCTGGTGAAACTTCTGTTGGGAACTACCCAGTGCAAGTAATCGAGAAAATGAGCAGCATTTTAAGGAGCGTAGAAAATTCTGAACTTATTAAAGTGCCATTAGCGCCACCACAAATTAGAACCAATAGATATATTACCAAATCGGTATGTTATCACGCTGCTATAATGGCCAATGAAATTAAGGCTAAGGGTATTTCAACACTTACCAATAGTGGATACACGGCCTTCCAAATCTCGGCTTGGAGACCAAAGGCACATATTTTGGTATTTACTTCTAACAGAAGAATTTTAACGCAGTTGAACCTTCTTTGGGGAGTTAAAGCATTTTATTACGACAAGTTTGTATCTACAGACGAAACCATAGAAGATGTAAACAGAATGGCATGTGAAAAAGGCTTCTTGGAAGTAGGCGATATGCTAATTAGTTTGGCCGCAATGCCTATAAAAGATAAGGGGATGGTAAATACCCTAAGAGTTTCTGAAATAGGAGCTACTGACTTTTAAGCCATCTCAAAATTTCTAATAAAGCCTTGTAGGGAACAGCTCCTTGCAAGGCTTTTTTTATTTCCCTAGACAAGGAAACTCAAATGCTTTCCCGCAGTAATTACCTCCCCACAACCTTATCTTCCTGATATTGATACGGATGTATGGCCCCGTGATGCTAAAAATCGAGTTTTAACTGAATGCTGATGGTTTTTTTACCGGAAGCAGCTTTCTTGTCGGTATTTAAATTGGAGAGGGAAATCCCTAATAAACGCACAGAATTCCCCATTTTTTCTTGGTAAAGGAGTTCTTTGGCCGTTTCTAGGATAAGGCTTTTTTCGGCTATGAAATAAGGCAGGGTCTTGCTTCGGGTCTGTTGCGAGAAATCACTGTACTTAATTTTTAAGGTCACCGTTTTTCCGGCTATGGTCGATTTTTTAAGGCGCTTCTCTAGTTCAAAGGCTATGTTTTCTAGCTTTTTCAACATAAAAATTTCACTGCTTAAATTTTCGTCAAAAGTACGTTCGGCCCCTATCGATTTTGGAATCCTATTGGGTTTCACTTCACTGGTATGGATGCCACGGACCACTTGATAATAATAGGCACCACTTTTTCCGAAGTGCTCGGTTAAAAATTCGGTAGATTTTCCCTTGAGATCCTTTCCCGTAAAAATACCCAATTGGTACATTTTTTCGGCCGTCACTTTTCCTACCCCATAGAATTTCCTAATGTCCAAATTCTCTAAAAACGGCAGTACTTCCTCCGGATTTACCGTTTTCTGGCCGTTGGGCTTGTTGTAATCACTGGCAACCTTGGCGATAAATTTGTTGATGGATATCCCTGCCGATGCCGTTAAGCCCACTTCCTTAAAAATACGATCCCTTATTTCTTCGGCGATCTGCGAGGCCGAAGGGTTGCCTTTTTTGTTCGTGGTAACATCTAAATAGGCTTCATCCAAGGACAGGGGCTCTACCAGGTCGGTATATTCGTAAAAAATAGCCCTTATTTTAAGGGAGATTTCCTTGTAGCGGTCAAAGCGTGGCTTCACAAAAATAAGGTCGGGACATAGTTTTTTGGCCAAAGCACCACTGATGGCACTTCGGATACCATATTTACGGGCCTCATAACTCGCGGCAGCAACCACACCACGCTTTTCAGAGCCTCCCACGGCTACCGGTTTTTCTTTTAGGCCTGGATTGTCCATTTGCTCTACGGATGCGTAAAAGGCGTCCATATCGACGTGGATAATTTTTCGTAAAGGAAAATCCATTTTCATGCCGTAAATTTATAACAACTAATTTGGATCGTAACCAATAGCGAGGTTCAAAACATATATTGATAGAAGCGATAAGGATGAAAAAACAAGATAAAATAGCCATTGTTTTAGGGGCGACAGGTTTAACGGGGTCTTTCTTGGTGAAGGAACTATTGGATGATCCGAGGTATGCCAAAGTGAAGCTTTTTTCGCGGTCTAAAATTGGTTTTTCACATCCCAAATTAGAAGAGCATTTGGGCGATGTGCTAGATCTTAAGAGTTTTAAAACTTTTTTTGTGGCCGATGAAGTATTTTGTTGCATAGGGACTACCAAAGCTAAAACTCCAGATAAAGATTTGTACCATCAAATAGATTGTGGAATTCCCGTAAAGGCTGCTCAACTCTGTATGGAAAATGGGATTACCACCTTTATCGTAATTTCTGCCTTGGGTGCCAATCCCAAAAGCAAGGTTTTTTACAATAAGACCAAAGGAATTATGGAGGAGGAGGTGGTAAAGTGCAAGATCAAAAAAACCCATATCTTGCAGCCCTCCTTAATAGGAGGTAGGAGAGAAGAGAAACGATTTGGGGAGTGGTTTGCCAAACAGCTATTAAAAATATTTAATTTTGCCATGATAGGGCCTTGGCAAAAATATAAAACCATCCATCCAGCGGCCATCGCAACGACCATGGCTTGGCTGGCCAACAATAAATATCATAAGATATATATTGAGTCTGACGAAATTAAGACCATAAACCAGGATTGTAAAGGGTAAGAACTATTAAAAACCCCTTGTTGGGCGAAGTAATGAAAGAAGCATCGATGATTGAAATAGAACGCAAATTTTTAGTGAATTCCAAAGCCTATAAGGATCAGGCAAGCAGTAAAACACGAATAGAGCAGGGGTTTTTAAATACTCATAAGGAACGTACCGTACGGGTCAGGATTATGGGCGATCAAGGCTTTATTACTGTCAAGGGTATCTCTAATGCCTCGGGGACTTCTCGCTTCGAATGGGAAAAGGAAATACCGGTGGCAGAGGCATCTTCCTTACTCAAGATCTGTGAAAAGGGCATTTTACAAAAGTATCGCTATTGCATTCCCTCTGGGGAGCATGTTATTGAAGTAGATGAGTTTTTAGGAGAAAATCAAGGCCTGGTAGTGGCCGAAATAGAATTGAAGTCCGAAGAGGAAAAATTTATAAGGCCCGATTGGCTAGGAGAAGAGGTTACGGGAGATATCAAGTATTACAACTCCCAATTGAGCAAACATCCTTTTAAAGAATGGTAAAGTAAAACGCCTCCCGAAAAGGAGGCGTTTATAGTATTATTGCCAACCCCCACCGAGAGCCTTGTAAAGGGCAACCTTGGATTGCAACTGTTGCAATTGGTTTTCAATTAAATTAATTTCTGCATTCAGTGCATTTTGCCTGGCAGTTAGTAGATCTAAATAAGTTCCAAAACCATTGTTCAATAAGACTTCAGAATTAGATTCTGCCGTGCGAAGTGCCTGAACTTCGTTATTTCTATACGCGTACTTCTTTACTTCTGAGGTATATTCAAACAGCGCATTGGAAACTTCCTGACCGGCTATCAGCACCGTCTTTTCAAAATTGGCCAGGGCCTGTTCTTTCTGCGCCAAAGCCACCTCGTATTGTGTTCTTATCTTTCTATTATTAAAAATAGGTTGGGTAAGTCCGCCTAGCAAAGAGGAAAATAAAGAACTAGAATCGAACCAGTTTTTAAAGTCCAAACTTTGAAAACCAGCTGTCCCAGTTAAGGTAAAGGAGGGGTAAAAATTGCTTTTGGCAACATTGGTCAATTCAAAAGTGTTCACAAACTGGTATTCTGCGGCAATCACATCTGGCCGGTTTCTAAGGAGTAACGAAGGGATCCCTAGTTGTAGCTCCTCACCAAGGGTTTGTGCCGTTAAATCGCCTCTTTCAATGTTTTGCGAGGGCCTAGCTAGAAGAAGACTCAGGGTATTTTCGGTTCTAAAGATATTTTTCTCAATATCGATCAACAGCGCCTGGGCATTATATAACTGGGCCGAGGTCTGGTCGACCGCCACCTGGGTTACGTTCCCCGCTTCCTTTAGGGCTTTTATGGTTTCTAGACTGTTTTCCCGGTTGGTGATGGTCTTTTCCGTGATCTCCTTTTGTCGGTCCAAGGCCAATAATTGGTAATAGGTGCTGGCTATTTGCGCTACAAGCTGACTTTTTACGGCCTTATGTGCGGCCATGGTCTGTAAATAACCTGCTTCCGTGGCCCTTTTGTTACTTCTTATTTTACCCCAAATATCGGCCTCCCAACTCAGGGCGGTAGAAAATTCATAGAGATTGATACTACCTTGCGATATGCCGGAGAACTGTCCGTTTTCCGAGGCGTTTTGCTGCATCGCGGAGCCCTTAGCGGACAAAGAAGGCAAATACCCCGCCTTCCCTTGCTTTAAATAGGCTTCTGCTGCATTTATCTGTTGCAGGGCAATCCTAATGTCCAAGTTCTTTTGTAGGCCTTCCTCAATATAGGCAGACAAGAAGGGGTCCTTAAACATAGCTCGCCAAGAAATAGTAGCCATAGAACTACTGTCCGTTGGTACTTGGGAAGTTCTGTATAAGGAGTCCGTTTCTAAATCGGGACGGTCATAATTTTTTGCCACAAAGCAAGATTGTAGGCAAAGGCCCATAAAGGCAAAAAGGAATGTTTTATACAATAGCGTTTTTTTCATAATATGGGTTATGCTTTTTCCGTGTTCGTATCAGGTTGTGGGGTTTCGGAAACTTTTTCCTGTAACCATTGAAAAACAATGAAGAGGACGGGGATAATAAATACGCCTAGAATTGTCCCTATGAGCATACCTCCAGCCGCCCCGGTTCCAATGGCATTGTTTCCGGCGGCACCCACACCCTTGGCAAGCACTAAAGGCATAAGCCCTAAGATAAATGCAAAAGAGGTCATTAAGATAGGACGTAATCTTGCTCTTGCAGCCTGTATGGCGGCTTCTGGAATAGACAGTCCCTGTCTTCTTCGTTGTATCGCAAACTCTACGATTAGAATGGCGTTCTTGGCCAAAAGACCAATCAGCATGATAAGCGCGATCTGGAAATAGATGTTGTTTTCCAAGCCTAAGAATTTAGTAGATAAATAGGCGCCGGAAACCCCAACGGGCAAAGAGAGCAATACCGCAAAAGGAAGCAAATAACTTTCGTATTGTGCGGCAAGGAAAAAGTAAACAAAAACAATACTCAATAAAAATATGATTCCGGATTGACCGGCAGAGGCAATTTCTTCGCGGGTAATTCCAGAGAATGCCACTTCATAATTTTTAGGCAGTTTTTCTTCAGCGACTTCGTTGACGGCTTTGATGGCATCTCCTGAACTAAAGCCAGGGGCCGCGGAGCCGTTGATGGTAACCGAATTGAAAAGGTTGAACCTGTTGATGGTCTGAGGTCCGTAAACACGGCTTAGGGTCACAAATTGCGATACCGGCGCCATATCGCCATTGCTGTTCTTTACGAACATGCTATTAAGGCTTTCTACGTCCCTTCGGTCTTCGGGCTCTGCTTGTACAAAAACCCTGAACTGTTTTCCAAACCTACTGAAATCTGCCGCGTAATAACCGCCAATATAGCCCTGTAAGGTGGCTAGGATATCTTTTATGTTTACGCCGGCTTCCTTGGCCTTAGGAATATTGATGTCCATTTGCAACTGGGGGAAATTGGTACTGAAGGAGTTTGAGGCATAAGCAACTTCTGGGCGTTGAATAAGGGCAGAAACAAAATCATTGGCCGTATTGTCCAAGGCCTTTAATTCGCCCGAACTACGGTCTTGTAACTGCAATTCAAATCCGTCCGAGGAACCAAAACCAGGAATACTCGGAGGGGTAAAGAAAATAATTTTAGCATCGGAAATAGCGGCCGCTTTTTTATTTAGGGCTCCTATGATAGCGCCTATTTCCGTAGCATCCGTATCCCTGTCTTCCCAGCTCTCCAAAATGATAAAGCCCATTCCATAGGAACTTCCTGCTCCAGAGAAAAAGTTGTTCCCATTAATTATAGAAGCGGTTTTTATGCCCTCGATGGTGTTTATGGTCTGATAGAGCTCTTGGGTAATGCTATAAGTCCTGTCCAAGGACGCTCCTTGAGGGAGTTCTATGTTCATAAATATCACCCCTCTGTCCTCTGCAGGTACAAAACCACTAGGAGTAGTGCTGTTGGCCCACCAAATAGAACCGGCAGCGAGCAGCAATATGGCTGCGGTTACCCATTTGTGTTTCACTAAAAAGTACAAGGACTTGACATATTTTTTGGTACTGGCTTCAAAAGCGGCGTTAAAAGCTGTATAAAAACGTTGTAAAAGGCCCTTTTTCTGGTCTCTCCCATGGTGTGGTTTAAGGAATATAGCACATAGAGCCGGACTTAAGGTTAAAGCGTTAACGGCTGAGATTAAAATTGCAATAAGCAAGGTTACCCCAAATTGCTCATAGAAAACTCCAGAAGGTCCCTTTATAAAGGTAATGGGAATAAATACCGCGGCCATCACCAGGGTTATGGAAACAATGGCTCCGCTAATTTCGCTCATGGCACTTACCGTGGCTTCCTTGGCAGAATCATACCCTTCTTCTAATTTGGCATGTACGGCTTCTACAACAACAATAGCATCATCTACGACGATCCCAATCGCCAAAAGAAGCGCAAATAGGGTTAGTAAATTCAGGGAATAGCCAAATAAATTAAGGAAGAAGAAAGTACCGATGATAGATACCGGAACGGCAATCGCCGGAATTAAGGTCGATTTAAAATCTTGAAGAAAGATAAAAACCACTAAAAATACCAATAAGAAGGCTTCTATAAGGGTGTTTTTTACCTTGTTCATGGAGGCCGTTAAAAACTTATTGGTGTCGTAATTAATAAGGTATTCCACGCCTTCTGGAAATTGCTCTTTTAGATCCTCTAATTTTACATACAGATTTTCAATAATTTCCTGGGCATTAGAGCCTGGGGTCTGAAAAACACCGAAGTTAACTCCTGGGTTTCCCTTAGAACGCGAGAGAGAGGTATAGGAAAAAGCACCTAGTTCTACTTTGGCCACATCTTTTAGTCTTAGGATCTCTCCATTGCCCAAAGATTTAATGATGATATCGCCATATTCTTCGGCCGTTTTATAACGGCCCTTATACTTGATTACGTATTCAAAGGATTCCCCCGAATTTTGACCTAAGGAACCTGCTGCGGCTTCCAAACTTTGTTCCCCAATTGCACTCACCACTTCTGTGGTGGAGAGCTTATAAGCAGCCAATTTTGAAGGATCTAACCATACGCGCATAGAATAATCCTTGCTGCCAAACACATTGACGGCGCCAACACCCTTTACACGCTGTAACTCTGGTTTGATATTGATGTTCAGGTAATTTTGAACAAAGGTATCGTCATAGTCGGGATTAGAAGAAAACAAGGCCACGTACATTAGGGCAGAACTTTGTTGTTTTTGGGTCGTAATGCCGGCTCTTATCACTTCTGCTGGCAATAAGGCATTGGCCCTAGACACCCTGTTTTGAACGTTTACCGCGGCAATATCAGGATCGACTCCTTGTTCAAAAAAGACCGTAATATTGGCACTTCCCGAGTTACTGGCCGTAGAAGTCATATAGGTCATGCCTTCTACACCATTAATTTGCTCCTCTATAGGCACAATTACACTTTCTAATATGGTCTCGGCGTTGGCACCAGGATAACTGGCACTAATAGAGACCGTAGGAGGGGCTATGTCCGGGTATTGGGTTACCGGTAGTTCAGAGAGACCCAACCCCCCCAATAATAAGATAATAATGGATATGACGGTAGATAATACCGGCCTTTCTATAAATGTTTTTAACATGCTAGCTAGATTATTTGAAAACCGTGTTAAACGAATTGATGATTTCGTCGAAAGAAGTTAATTCCGGTACTATTTGGGTGCCAGCCTTTACTTTTCCGAGGCCTTTGGCCAAAATTTGCTGGCCTTCCTCAATGCCCTCGACAACTGAAATGCCGTCAACTTCTGCCAGTAGGGTAACAGCTCTGGGGACCAGCGTATCTCCTTCGACCAAGTAGACAAATTTTTTGCCCTGTTGTTCGTAGGTAGATAAAGATGGGACAACCAATACATCGTTCATTTCTGAAGGAAGGATAATCGTTCCGCTACTGCCGTTTCGTAAGAGCCCCGTTTGGTTGGGAAAGGTTGCTCTGAATTTGACCGTTCCCGTGGCCGGATTTACTTCTCCCGTAATGGTTTCTATCTTGCCCGAGTGCTCGTAAAGCGATCCGTCGGCCAATAATAGCTGTACCTCTGGTAGATTCCTGGCTTTTTCTTCTTGTGTTTTTCCATCGGTTTCGCGTAAAAATTTAATAAGCTCCTTTTCGTTCATGGAGAAAAATGCATATACATTTTCAATGCTCGAAATGGTGGTCAGTGGAACGGCATCTTGGGCACTTACCAAATTTCCCTTTCTATAAGGAACGGCACCTACAACTCCATCGACCGGACTAATGATGTTGGCATACCCAATATTGGCAGCAATACTTTGGTAATTGCTTTTTGCCTGCTCTAAATTGGCCTTGGCAGTCTCTAATTGTACCTGGCTTATAATATTTTTTGCAACCAAGGGGCGTAATTTGTCAACCTCTAACTGGGCTACATTTATTCGGGCCTTGGCAGCGCTGGCATCTTGGGATAGGGATTGGGTTTCTAGCGTAAATAAAAGTTGTCCCTTTTTTACCTGCTGGCCTTCGTCTATCAGTACTTCCTGTATGTAGCCCGATACTTTTGCCCTTACCTTGCTATTGATCATTCCTTCGATACTCGCTGGATATTTGGATAGGTTGTTCACGGATCTTTTTTCTACTTTAACCGTAGGCAACGACATGGCCGATGGTCCTTTAGGGGTAGCGGCAACCTCGCCACAACTGTGTAAAAGGGAGAAACATATCGGGACAAGAAGGAAGAATACTTTTTTCATATAGAATGCTAGTTAAGGGTGTTTTGTAAGTTGTTTTTGAGGGTTTTTAAATTTTCGATGAAATCGTTTATAAACAATGCATAATTTTTAGTGTATTGCAGCCCCGGCAAATTTTCATCATACTTATTATGGGCTTTATACAAGTTCGTTTTAAAAGCAAAAAGTTTTTCATGTAATTGCTTTTCTTGTTCCCATTGTGCGATTTTTTTATCCAACTGGACAATAATATCATTGGGAGCTGCCCTAAAATAACGTTTTCTATCGCCCAGTTTGGTAAAGTAGGTCACTCGCCCAGTATTTTGCAGCAATTTCAAATTTGTAGAAACAGAACTCTTACTAGCGTTTAAAGTCGTTACCAATTCGTCAAAACTGGTGCCGTCCTTTTCGGTCAGTATAAGCAGCGAAAAAATCCGGGCGGCTAAATGAGAAAGTATTTTGTTGGTCTCAAAATAGACCCCCAATTCTTCTATAAGTTCACTTTTTTCTATCTCTAAATCCAAAATATCGTTTAAAAAATTTTTTTTAAAGATACAATTGGTTCGGGTTTTGCCGAACTAAGGGAGGGTTAATGTTGCGTTAAAAAAAACGAATAGGAACGTGTAATACCCATGTTGTAAAGCTGAACAGTTAGGAAGGCCTTGGCCCTTAGCGTCCTAACGTGGGCGTTCCCTCCTGCGTCGGGCGGGCTCTTCGCTGTATCCCTTGCGCTGCTGCGGGGATGCCGCTGCGATCCCTAACGCGGAAATCAGTGAACAATAATCAATCAGCAATGAACCATGAAAAAAAAGCCGTACTGCTCCGATGAACGTTGTCCGGTTTTTGGCATTGATTTCAGAATAAAAGGTCTGCTTTTGTTAATTATTGTTTAAAGACTCACGATTTAAAAGGGTATTCTTAACCAAAAGCCAAAAACTATCACAACTGACTTTTAAGAGGTTTATTAAAGGTTTCTAGAATGGTAGATACTGTTTTCGGCCGCTAGCGCGAGGGGCACGCTCGTGCCCGTACAGAAAAGAACGGGCTGGCAACAATAATTTTGATGGAGCCTATTTTTTATATATCGGATAGTGACTTTTAGCAGGGCGTTTACTTTTTAGTGCTCAGCCTATATCAGGGACGTACATTATTGCTAACTGTTCGTTGTAACCCGCGTTAGCTATTGCAGCGGCATCCTTTTTTAGGGGGCCGGCACCCTAAAAAAGATATAGCGGAAAGAGCGGCCCCGATAGGGGAACGCCCAAATAAAACATGGAGGCTTAAATCAATTTTAAAATGGATTCACCCGCCTATTAAACAAGGATTCATTGTTCAGATATAGAAAGAAATTGAGGTTTAAGAACAAGAATGGTATTCGTTTGATACCTGGAAAATGAAAAATAGGGCGGTTAGAGCCTATTCGTGATCGTTTACAATCGGTACCTATTTTGGGATATATCCTCTTTACAATAGGGGGATAGGAATGCTAAATAATAAAACCCCTAAAAAAGGGGTTTAAACTTTAAAATATATTTTGGGGCAAAACGGGCCGTTTTTAAGATTAAACGGCCAATATGCCTTCTTGTTCCAATACGGGAAGAGGTCTAAAATTAGCTTCGTTAATGCTGTTTTTTTCGAAGATAAATCGCTTTTCATAAAGTTTGTTATCGGCGAAAAAAGTAACGAAGAACTCATTGGTAAAGGCTAAGATATCTTCCTGAAGCTCTTCTATTTTCTTAAAATCCTTGCCTTTGATATCGCCTAAGCCATGGCGCATCGTAGATGTTTTTCTATCGCCTTCGTAACCTTTAGATACGGCAATAGCAGCTTCGATAGTGTTTTCCCTATCGTTTATAAGGTATACATTCCAATTTTTTTCCAAAAACTCTTCGTTCCATTCGTGGATAACAGCAACATAAACCTGTTCTGCAATAGGAATTTCAATATCTTTTTTCATATATAGTTTAGAATCTTTAAAGGGAAATATAAGCTTTGGCCTGTTGGAATAAAGCTTTAATAAGCGTTTTTAAATTGCTCTAAAAATCGCATATCGTTTTCGCTCAATAATCTAATATCGGAAATCTGGTGTAATAATAAGGCAATACGGTCTATCCCCATTCCAAAGGCAAAGCCAGAGTATTCGTTGGGGTCTATACCGCAATTGGCAAGTACATTAGGGTCTACCATACCACATCCCATGATTTCCAACCAACCGGTACCTTTGGTCATTCGATAATCGGTTTCCGTTTCTAAGCCCCAGTATACATCTACTTCTGCGCTAGGCTCCGTAAAAGGGAAATAAGAAGGCCTTAACCTGATCTTTGATTTTCCAAAAAGCTCCGTAGTAAAAAACTGAAGGGTCTGTTTTAAATCGGCAAAGGAAACGTCCTTGTCAATATAAAGACCTTCTACCTGATGGAAAAAACAATGGGAACGCGAGGAAATGGCCTCGTTTCTATAGACTCTCCCCGGAGAAATCGTTCTAATAGGAGGGGTGTTGTTTTCCATATAACGTACCTGTACCGATGAGGTGTGGGTACGTAATAATATGTCCGGATCTGTTTGTACAAAGAAGGTGTCCTGCATGTCCCTTGCCGGATGGTATTCTGGAAGGTTCAATGCCGTAAAATTATGCCAATCGTCTTCAATTTCAGGTCCTTCGGATACATTAAACCCAATTCTTGAAAAGATTTCGATGATCTGGTTCTTAACAATGGAAATCGGATGCCTTGACCCCAAGGGTAAAGGTTCGCCCGGCCTTGTTAAATCGCCATAAACTCCTTTTTCTTCAACACTATTTTCAAGGGTATCTTTTAAAAAGGCTACCTTTTCGGTAACAATCGTTTTAAGTTCATTGATAGTTTGTCCAAATTCCTTTTTCTGTTCTTTGGGAACATTCTTGAAATCGGCGAAAAAATGATTGAACAATCCTTTTTTTCCTAAATACTTAATACGAAAAGCCTCAATAGCTTCTTTATCATTGGATGAAAACTTTTCAACCTCTTGGATATGCTCTTTTATTTGTTCTATCATGCTCATCACTTGGCTTGTGTTTGTCCTGAAAATAGGAAGTGCAAATTTAAAACTTTTATGGCAAGAGGCATGATTTTTATGGAAATAAAAAATGGGCCTTATAATTTTTCAGGCGCGTTTTTAGAAAACCTTCTTGTTTAGCCCGAATTTGTCTGAGGGCTATAGGAGGTGTTTGGTCAATTTGTCTGCTACATCAGAAGTAAGCAAGCAACCTATGGCTCTAATACTGCAAGGGATAATAAAGCTTTCCAAGGAATCAGATAGGATTCTTTGGAATTTAAAATAAGGGTAGCCATCTCCTATAGAGAAAGCTACCACTTATAAAACAGAAATGTAGAAGGCAGATTTAATCTAGGTGGTAAATCTCCATGATGTTTTCAAGAATACCCTTAAAATCGATTTTAAGGTCTATCAGTTTTCCGGTATGCACATCAAAAACCCAACCGTGTACCTTTAAGCCACGGTCTCTGTATGCCTTTTGAACGGCGGCGGTTTTGATAAGGTTTACACACTGCTCCTGAACATTGAGTTCTACAAGACGATCGTATTTTTTATCCTCGTCCTCTATAGCGTTCAGTTCATTGGAATGAATCCTGTACACGTCGCGGATATTTCTGAGCCATGGGTTCAAAATACCCAAATCTGCCGATTGCATCGCGGCCTTTACCCCCCCACAGGCGTAATGCCCGCAAACAACAACGTGGTTTACCTTTAAATGGTCTACGGCATAATTTATGACAGACATCGCATTAAGGTCAATACTGATGACCATATTGGCAATATTCCTGTGTACAAAAACATCCCCTGGGCCAAGGCCCATTAATTCCTCCGCGGTAACCCTACTGTCCGAACATCCAATATAAAGGATTTCTGGCTTTTGGCCTTTTCCTAGTTCGTTAAAGAAACTTGGATCGGTTTGTAATTTTTCCTCGATCCATTTTTCGTTGTTCTCCAAAACTTTATCTAGATTTTTCATGTGTTTTGTAATGCTTAATTTAGTTGTAAAGATTAATTTTTTCTCGGGGCATACTTTTATATTTCTTTTTCTTAAAGAATATCGTAGTATTACTCTAAATCTTGACTATCGGTATTTTAGAATTACCGTGCCTGGTGTGTTGTGTTTGCCTATTTTTGAATAGTATTTAATTTATGACTGCAAAAAATAACGCTAAAACAGGTTTTAACTAAGAAAGCAACTCGGGGGGAGGAAGGGCAATATCCATTATAAAATTGGAGGTACCCCATTGGTAAGCAGTTTGATTATTGGGTTTTTTTTCGAATAAAGAAAGGAAATAATTGCCATTTGCATGGGTTACAAGCAGTTTTTCTCCCATGTCCTGTTTTCCCTTTGGGTGATTTTCCTCCTCTGTTATATTGGTCATTACTACCACGGATTCCCCATTTACCAGGGATATCACATAGGGAGTGAATATGGAGAAAATCCATAAAAACAATAATAGGTACAGGAAGGTTTTCCTCATATAATGCGCTATAGAAGGTAAATATAAGGGGTAAGCTTTTTTTAAAATGTTAAATTATAATTAAAAATCTTTTATATCCTTAATTTCCTCGGCAGGTACCCAACCAGTTTTGCCGTTGATAAGGGCTATTTTTTTCCAGTCGTTTAATTGGTTCAGTACATTGACCTTGGTCCCCGCATGTAAAACAAATACTTCCTGACTTCTGGCATTGGGTTCGGATTTAATGCTGATTTCCTCTGCAAATACAATGGCAGGTTGGTCTGCTTCAAAGTCGGAATATTGCACGTAGGCGAATATAAAACTTCCTATAGAAAATACAAAAAAGACAAGTGCACTTATAAAAGCCACTCGCTTTTGGGCAGCATAGGCCAAGAAGTAAAAAAGAATGTACAAGGCAACAAATAAGATCATGAAAATAACGGCCAAGTAGGCCCACTGATCAAAGGAAAAGAAAGAAGTAACTGTCTTATAAAACCTGGAAATACCAGCTTGAGGCAAGGTTTCTATATCGTCCAAGGTCATGTTCTGGGCAAAAGCCAAATTGTTTTTTACGTCCCCATCGTTTGGGTTTAGCAATAAGGCTTTTTCGTAGTAGAAAATACTGGGGGCAATCTCATTTAATTTGTAATAAGTATTTCCCAGGTTAAAATACAATTCGGCAGAATGTTCCCCGTTTTCTAGTATGGCCAAGTACTTTTCAGCAGCTTCATCAAACTTGCCTTCGTTGTAAAGGGAGGTAGCCTGGTTAAATAAATCCTGGTTTTGGGAAATTCCCAAGCTGCATATCAAAAAAAATAAAATATATAATCCGCGCTTCATCATCTATATCTGTTTATCCAATTGGGAAATTACTTCACTGGCAGTATTGTAGTCTTGTTGCATTTGTACCACGGAAAATGGACTGTAGCGGGCCATTTCACAATTTTTCAACAAACCGATAAAACCTTCGTTGGTAGCAAGGTCAACATTTTTTTCTGACAATAAAGTGGTTATCTTGTCCTTGCTGAATTCGGAGGTCTCTATCTTTAATTTAGCCTTTAAATAGTTGTGCAGGGCCTTTTCCAAGGCTATATAAAACGCATCCTTGTCGCCCAAGGTCTTCTTGGCGGCAGAAAGGTATTTTTTCGCTAATTTATTGGCCCTTTTAATCTTGTTTCCTTCTACATCGCTCGAGATGGCTTCTCGTTTTTTACCAAGAAGGATGGCCAATGGAATGAATAGGATAGGTAGTAACCACCATAGGAAAAAACGATTACTGCCAAAAAAGTAATTGGTTTCTTTAGGAGTTAAATTAGGGGTTAATTTGTTAAACACAAATTGGTTGCCAGTGGCAGCTATTGTTTGTTTGTTTAAGGCAGCACCGCCTCTCGTATTTACGGTGCCGCTAGAAGGGCCTTCGATAACGTTGATCAGTATTTCCTCGGAATTTAAGGTGTGATATTTTTCTGTTTTAGGGTTAAAATAGCTGAACGATATGCTAGGGATGGGGTACTTTCCTTTATAGGTAGGTACCACAGTATAGCTATTGTTGATCGTTCCCTCCATTCCCGAAAGGTTGGTACGGATATTTTCGTTAAACTCTGGTTCGTAAACTTCTAAGGAACTGGGCAAATTTAATTTTGGAATTTCAAATAATTTTAAATTTCCTTTTCCACTAATGCTCACTACTGCCTGTAGGGACTCCGAGGCATTTAGACTCGTCTTGCTAGTGGTAACCGAAAATTTGAAATCGCCTACTGCCCCACTAAAATTAGCAGGCTTTTCTTCTGTTGGCAAAGCTTTGACGGCAATGGTTCGCTTTCCGGCAGAAACCGTCTTGCTGGCCTGGGCAAAAATACGGCCCCCAAAAAAATCGCGCCTGTTGGTAGGAACTTGTAAACTGACATCCAAGGATAAAGGCTCTATTTCTAATTCACCTGTTTTCTGGGGATACAGTACCACCCTTTTTAAAATAACCGACCTGTAGGCCTGTCCCTTAAAAGTAGTATTCTCGGTAGTGTACTTGCTAATGGGCATATCCTGACTCCAAAAATCGTTGTATTTAGGGTTGTCCAACGCTCTAAAATTGGTGACATCTATGGTCGGACTTACGTATAATTTGTACACAACGGTAACCGCTTCATTGAGGTAGGGGGTAGGGTTAGATAGTTCTGCGACCAAATGCAGGCTTTCATCGGCCACATCGTCAACCGTTTTTTCGGCATCGGGTTTGTCCACTGCAGCAGTGACTTCAATGTCTTGGGGAAGCGATTTGTAGGTTTCTCCATCGATAACAATGGTCGCTTGTTTAATGGTGAATATGCCCCTGCCCGTAGGTGCTAAGGTATAAGAATAGGTTTTCGAAAAACTACGGACCCCGTTGATCCAAGAGGAACTAATAGATTGTGAAGGCCCCATTAATACTCGGAAACCATCAAAATCCGGAGGGGTAAAATTGTCGCCATCCTTGTTCATCGTAAAATCTACCCGTATGCGCTCGTTAAGGCCAAGTTTGGTCTTGCTGGGTTTCATCTCAAAGGTTACCGCATCATTCCCTTGGGCCTTTACCAAAAAACATAGGAAAAGCAAGGGTAAAACCGAAATGTATTTTTTTATGTTCACTGTTGTTACCAATCTTTTTCATTTTTAACCTTAGCACCTTTTACCTTTTGGGCATCCAATTTTTCCTGTACCTTTTTCTCCTCGTTCTGCATGGCCTCTAACAAATTTTTCACCTGTTGAGGGGATAATTGGTTGGGTTTGGGTTGCTGTTGTTGATTGTCGTCCTGTTGATCTCCTTTGTTGGGCTGCTGCTCCTTTTCTTCTTTATCGTCCCCTTCACCTTCTTTATTCTCTTCTTTCTTTTCGTCGCCCTTATCTCCTTCGTCTCCTTCTTCCTTCTTTTGGTCTTCGTTTTCGGTATCCTCTCCCTTGTTTTTGTCTTGGTTCTCTCCTTCTTTTTTATCCTCGTTCTTGTCCTGTTTGTCCTGCTGGTCCTTATTGTCCTTGTCGTCCTTGTTTTGATCGTTTTTTTGTTCCTCCTGCTGTTTTTTAAGCAGTTCTTTTGCCAAGGCCAAATTGTAGCGGGTTTCTTCGTCGCTAGGATTGTTTCTCAGGGCTTCCTTATAAGCATCTACTGCTTTTTGGTATTCCTTGTTTTTCATAAATACATTGCCCATATTGTGATAGGCCTTGTGCTTGTCTTCCTTATTGGTCGATACTTCGCCAGCTTGCTTATAACGTCCAAAGGCTTCACTGTAATTTTCGTTCTGGTAATAGGTGTTCCCTAAATTGTATGGGGCTATACCGTTATCGGCACTCTTGGAAATAGCTTTTCGGTAATTGGCTTCCGCATTGACAAAGTCGCTTTTTTCCAAGTCTTTGTTGCCTTCCCAAATATAATTGGTAGCGGAGAGAAGCGACTGCTTCTTTTCTTTATCCTTCTCCTTGTCCTGTGCATACGAAAAACACCCTATCAATAAGAGTACATACATGATCTTCTCCATAATCTTTCCTTTATCGTTCGTTAAACAAATTGAGCTTTTTAAGCCATTTGGTTTTTCGGTCCAGTATAAAGAGGTCTAAAAATAACAATAAAAGGGCAATCGCCAAAAACCATTGAAACTGGTCTTTGTATTCGGCAAATTGTTTGGCCTCAAACTCTTTTTTGTCCATTTCGTTTAACCGTTCTTTGATGAACGCAACCGCCGTTTCGGTGTTCTCTCCATTGATATACTCCCCATTGCCCTGGTTGGCAATATCAATAAGGGTCTCTTCGACTAGTTTGGTAATGACGACCTCTCCGTTAGAGTCCTTTTTAAGGGTTTCTAAGACACCTCTTCTTTTTATGGGAATAGGCGCTCCCTTTGTTTTTCCTACCCCAATGGTAAAGACGCGTATTCCTTCCTTGGTCGCATCTTCTATTGCTTGTGTGATAGAACCTTCGGAATGATCTTCCCCGTCCGAAAGTATGAACAATACCCTATTGGTTTGCTCATCGTCATTGTAATAGGTCGATGCTAATGCTATGGCCTGGTCGATAGCGGTACCTTGAGATGAAAGCATATCGGTGTTCATACTCTGTAAAAACATTTTGGCGGCACCGTAATCTGTCGTGATGGGCAATTGTGGAAACGCCTGGCCGGCATAAGCAATAATCCCAATTCGGTCGCTAGCCAGTTGATTGATGATCTCGGAAACCAATCGTTTTGATTTCTCCAATCTGTTGGGAGCAATATCTTCGGCCAACATACTCTTGGAAACATCAACCGCAAAAACAATATCGACCCCTTCGCGTTTGACCGTTTCTAATTTTGTCCCAATTTTCGGATTGGCCAGGGCCAAGGCTAAAGAGGCCACCCCCAATAAAAGAACAATTAATTTTAAAGTAGCCTTAAAGTCCGATTTATCGGGCGTTAATCGCTTTAATAAAGCGAGGTCCGCAAATTTCCTTTGGGTCCTTTTTTTCCATATTTGAAGCAATACAAAAAAGACAATTACCACAGGAATTATGAACAACAGGTATAGGTATGTTTTTTCGTCTAATTGAATCATTTTGTTTTCTTCATTTATGATCGGTAAAGATCAATTTCTTTCGGTTATATAAAGCTTCTAAACAAGGTGTTGCGCACGAACCACTCTACGCAAAGCAGCCCTAGGGCCAAAAGAACCCAAGGTCTGAATTTTTCTTCGTACTTGTAGTATTTAAATTCTTCGATTTCTGTTTTTTCAAGCTTGTTTATTTCGTCATAAATAGCTTCTAGTTTCTTGTTGTCCGTAGCCCTAAAATATTTTCCTCCGGTAGCCCCGGCGATGTCCTTCAGTAATTGCTCGTCTATTTCAACTTTTTGCATGGCATACCTAAAAGAACCGTCGGAATTATAGGCGACAGGGGAAAGGGCCGTACCATTGCTCCCCAAGCCAATTGTATAGGTTTTTATCCCGAATTCAACTGCCAAATCAGCAGCGGTCTTTGGTTCTATAAAGCCCGAATTGTTTACCCCATCGGTTAATAGGATAATGACCTTGCTCAAGGCTTTGCTGTCTTTTAATCGGTTTACGGATGTGGCCAACCCCATACCAATGGCCGTACCGTCGGTAAGTTTGCCATAAGTGACGTCCTCTAAGGCCCTTAAAACAATAGCCTTGTCACTGGTAATAGGGGTTTTGGTATAACTTTCTACGGCGTATTCTACCAATCCTATTCGGTCATTGGGACGTTGCTTAATAAAATCGCCAGCAACCTCTTTTAAAGCTGCCAAACGATTTGGTTTTAAATCCCTGGCCAGCATACTAGAAGACACATCTATGGCCATAACAATATCTATTCCCTTGGTAGTCTTTGTTTTGGTAGAGATCTCCTCGGTTTGCGGTCGCGCCATAGCTACTACGATGGCAGCAAGGGCAATCAGCCGCATAAAGAACAATACAGGTTTTAACTTGGGCAATAGGCTGTCTTGAGAAAAACCTTTGATACTCGATATGGTCAAAGAGGCACTTTCTTCCTTTCTTTTAAAATAATACCAAAGGATTGCCACTGAGAGCAATAATAGCAACCAGAAAAATTGTGGGTTGGCAAAAGAAATATTTTCTAACATTTATAATGTTGTTTTTACTTCTACGGTGTTTAAAATTTTGTCTACGATCTGTTCGGCATAAGCGTCCTCGGATAACCAGCTCAGCATTATATTTTGTTGGAACCCCTTGCCTCCAAAGAAAAGAATAACATACTTTCCATCTACAAGCTCATTGGATTCCGGTACGGAAAACTTTCCGCTGCCGTATAATTTGGCGCCTTTAACGCCCGAAACCGAATAGAACTCTTCCTCCTTGGTGGTGATTATTTTATTCCCTTGGGCTTCAAAAGCTTTCAATAGCTGTTCTGCCGTTTGTTCAAAATTGGGATCTACCGCTTGTGTCAAGGTCATAGAGGTAGTGGCTACCGTAAATAAACCTAAAGAGCTTCTGTAGGCGAAAGCTTGTATTTCCTTAATATTGGCCTGCGCTTCTGGCGGTAATTTTACCGGCTGTCGCAATAAAACCTTTGGGGTTTGCAAACCGATAGGTGGATTCCCATAATCGCTTTGCACCCATTCGCCCTCCAATAATTCTTTGGTGGGGTGTCCTAAAACGGTGTCTTTGACATAACCAAAGCCATAGTATCCTATAGTGGCCACCCCTGCAATCAAGAGAATGGAAATACCAATGACGGCGGTAAGGACCAATTTTTTCTTCTGGTTCTTTTTTGCCAGTGCCTCTAAATATTCTTCACGTTGCAACAAATCTTCCTCTGTAGGCTCTGGAATGGCCTCTTTGGTTTTTATAACGATCTGTTCTACCGATTTTCGATCTTGCTCGGCCACCGAAGTCTCGGGTTTAGACTTGGCAAATTTGACCAAATCGGAGGTTTGTAGTACCTTTTTAAACTGTTTAATAGTATCCTCCTCTAACTTTAGTTGTCCGGCATCCTTCATCATTTCCAGGGTGTCTATCAACTGGTCTGTGGTGCTTTCCAAGGCCGTTACATGAACTTCTTCTTCCAAATAAGATCGAACAATATCCGTTAATTCCGAATAATAGGACTTAAAATCGTCCTGAATTAGATATTTTGAGTTTTCTAGTTCTTTTAGCTCTAGGATGGCCCTGTCAAAAGGCGGTAATAGGGCTATTTTTTCCGCAGCTGTCAAAGGCTTTTTTCGAAAGACAAACCAATAAACCAATCCGCCCAAAAGAATTAGTACCCCTAATATGCCCAAGATAATTTTCCAAAGTCCCGAATTGCTCTTTTCTACTTGTATGATGGGTTTAATATCATACAGCTTCTGGGTCAAGGTATCTACCGGAACGTTGGCGACATGGACCTGAATGGAATCGGTAAAAAAAGATTTTCCGTTCACCACTATATATTGCTTCGGAATGGTATAGGCACCAGAATCGAATTGGGTTAGGGCATATATTCTTTGTAAGCTAACCCTGTCCTGTTTTTTTACGGTGTCTGTTTTTAAGGCTTCCACGGTTTCCAAAGGAGAAAAGGTCTGCCCCTCGGGAAAAATGACCTGTGCCGACGAATCTGCTTCTACCGTAATTTTATACCGTATCTGTTCCCCTATCTTTATAGCAGTAGTGTCTACCGCTGAAGAAACGCTAGGCAGATTTTGCGAAATGCCTTTGAAACAGAAAAAAAGGATTAATATCAGTGTCCCTAGGGAGATTCTTTTAGGTGAAAATAATTTATAATTGTTCATTTTTCTTATCCTCGTCGCTTAAAATAACCCAACAATTTTTTTACATAACTTTCGTCTACCCGACAACTCAACACTCCACAGCCCGCTTTGGTAAAGGACTCCTGAAAGTAAGCTACCTGTTCTTGATAGTGTTTTTCATAGTTAAGGCGTACTTTCTTCGATTGGGTATTTACCAATTGCACGGCACCAGTTTCGGCGTCTTGCAGCTGTACCATTCCCAAATTGGGAATTTGTGTTTCCTTTTCGTCAAAAATCCTGATTCCGGTAAGGTCATGTCTTTTGCCTACAATGCGTAAGGTCTGTAGGTAGTCATCGGTGATAAAATCCGAGAGCACAAAAACAATGGCCTTCTTCTTCATTACATTGGTAAGGAATTTTAAGGCCGCTTCTAAATTGGTTTTCTTGCTTTTTGGAGAAAATTCTAACAGCTCGCGAATGATTCTAAGGGCATGACTTTTTCCTTTTTTAGGAGGGATAAAAAGTTCTACCTCATCTGTGAATAACATAAGCCCCACCTTATCATTGTTCTGAAGGGCCGAAAAAGCCAAGGTTGCCGATATCTCGGTAATGATGTCCTTTTTAAATTGATTGTTGGTGCCGAATAGTTCCGAGCCACTGACATCTACTAGGAGCATCATGGTGAGCTCTCGCTCTTCTTCAAAAACTTTCACAAAAGGTTCATTGTAACGGGCCGTTACGTTCCAATCTATAGCTCTTACGTCGTCGCCAAATTGATACTGGCGTACCTCACTAAAGGTCATTCCTCTACCTTTGAAAGTAGAGTGGTATTCCCCGCCAAATATATGATCGGAAAGACGCCTGGTCTTAATCTCTATTTTACGAACTTTTTTAAGTAATTCCTTGGTATCCATCATGGTAATAAACAGTCTTCAATAGGCCTTGAATTTCAATAGGTTTTTGAAAAATAGAATTTAGCACTGCCTTACAGTGTTCTAAAAACTACCCACTGTTTTAAGGAACTTCAATCTCGTTAACGATCTTATTGATAATGTCTTCGGACGTTATGTTTTCGGCTTCGGCCTCATAGGTAATCCCAATTCTATGACGTAAAACATCGTGTACTACGGCACGTACGTCTTCGGGTACCACATAGCCTCTTCTTTTGATAAAGGCATAGCATTTTGCTGCAGTGGCCAAGTTGATACTTCCTCTTGGCGAAGCTCCAAAACTTATCAATGGTTTAAGGGAAGCCAAGTTGTATTTTTCGGGATAACGACTGGCGAAAACAATATCGAGTATATATTTCTCTATTTTTTCGTCCATATACACTTCTTTGACCGCTTTTTGAGCGATTAAGATCTGGTCTACGGAAATGACAGGCTTTACTTGCTGGTAGGCACCATTAAGGTTTTGACGAATGATTAATTGCTCTTCGGCCAGTTTTGGGTAGTCTATCACCGTTTTTAACATAAAACGGTCTACCTGGGCCTCAGGCAACGGATAAGTTCCTTCTTGTTCTACTGGGTTTTGGGTGGCCATCACCAAAAATGGTTTGTCCAAAATAAAGGTTTCATCACCGATGGTAACCTGCTTTTCCTGCATGGCTTCCAATAAGGCCGATTGTACCTTTGCCGGAGCTCGGTTTATCTCATCAGCCAATACAAAATTAGCGAATATTGGACCTTTTTTGATGGAGAAATCATTGACCTTCATGTTGTAAATCATGGTTCCCACAACATCCGCAGGCAATAAATCTGGCGTAAATTGTATACGGCTAAAACTTCCTTTTACGGCCTTCGCCAAAGTATTGATGGCAAGTGTCTTGGCAAGTCCGGGAACCCCTTCCAATAATATATGTCCTTGTCCTAAAAGTCCTATCAGTAAGCGTTCGATCATATGTTTTTGACCAACGATTACTTTGTTCATTTCTAAAATAAGAAGGTCAATAAAAGCACTCTCCTGCGCAATTTTTTCATTTACGGCGCTGATATCTACCGAAGTATTTTCTTCCATATAATGCTATTGTTTATCTATTTGGTTTATATTTCGTTATAACTAACTTCATGCAAATTGAAAATTTATTTAGTTATAGCTTGTTAATGTATGGTTAAATGTTAAAAGCAGCATCAATTTTTATGAAGTAATTAAGGGATTTTTTCATAATATCACAAACTTATGTAAAAGAAAGTGGCTTATTCCAAAATCAACTCCAAACTTTTAACCGCCAAGATAAAAGCAATTCTTTAAAAAAACGAAAAAAATCTAAACAAGCGGTATTTCCTTCGATGAAAAAGATTTGTAGCCTAAGGGTATTATATAAATGATACTCGGCAGAGCGCATTCACTTAGCCGGAACAGCGTAACGCTCTTGGTCTGCCTGTAAATAGCTTCTTTAGAAGGAATGTATCTCATAATGCACATTTGGACTTGGGCAAGTAAAAAATAAAGACCTATAGGGTTTGTATTGAATGTCCGGATGTTTGTCCCATACGATGTTATGTCTTATTTTTATAGGGCATAATGCGAACTAATAATGAATTGCCCAACAATATTTTATGAGTAAACCAGATCATGATAAACCAATTGCTTTTATAACAGGTGCCACTAGCGGAATTGGCATGGAAACCGCGAAACTTTTCGCTGTCCATAAAATAAATTTAGTGTTGTGTGGCAGGAGGAAAAAAGAATTGGAGAAATTAAAAAAACAACTCTCTGTACACACTAAGGTTTGTATTTTAGATTTTGATGTTCGTGATAAAAAGGCTGTTTTTGAAGCTGTTAATGGCCTCCCTGACGATTTTTCCGAAATAGATATTTTGATAAATAACGCTGGGAATGCCCATGGGTTAGACTCTATCGAAGACGGTAGTTTGGACGATTGGGAAACGATGTTAGATATCAACGTCAAAGGCTTGTTGTACGTGTCCAAGGCCATTTTACCTAAAATGATCGCGCGTAAAGCCGGCCATATTATAAATATTGGTTCCACAGCAGGGAAGGAAGTATACCCTAAAGGCAACGTGTATTGTGCCAGTAAGCATGCCGTGGATGCTATAAACCAAGGGATGCGGATAGACTTAAACCAATACGGAATACGGGTAGGAGCGGTGAACCCTGGTCTGGTGGATACGGAATTTAGCAAGGTCCGTTTTAAAGGAGATCAGGAGAAGGCTTCGAAAGTGTATCAGGGGTTTCAGCCATTGAAACCAGAGGATATAGCAGATATTATTCATTTTGTAGTGACCCGGCCCTATCACGTAAATATAGCAGATTTAATAGTCATGCCAACGGCCCAAGCTAATAGTACTATCGTTAATAGAAATTCATGATCAATAAACGCCTTCTTGTTAAAAACCTTTTAGCCCATAACGACGAGAATAGTTTTTATGATAAGAAACGCTTTATTGATATTGGCCAGAAAGAAGGGAAAGGCAAGTTTTTGAAACATGTTTGTGCCTTGGCCAATAGCAACCCCAATAACCATTCTTTTATAGTCGTAGGGGTAGAGGACGAAGAAAATAAAATTGTAGGGGTAGATTTCTTCGACGATAGCAAAATTCAGAACTTGGTCAATGCCTACATAGATAATCCACCCCTGATTTCGTACGAGAATATTCCTTTTCCACATTTGCCGATGAATAAGGTCGTGGGGTTGGTGACCATTAGATCTAACGGCAAGGTTTGTTCCCTGCGGAAAAATATATGGAAATATTATGGCGGGGCGGTATTTTTTAGGGAAGGTAGTATTAGTATGCCTAAGGCGTATGGAATAGAGTTAAAGGATATCAATTCTCAAGTAGTAGCCACCATAGAACAACATGCGAAAAACAATATAGAACTGACCCTGGATGGGGTGATTGATTTCTTAAACCTTAGGCACAGGGATCTAACGAGTCATTATAAGGTGTTTAAAGAACAATTTGTTGTGTGTTGGGCCGGAAATCAGAAAAAAGTAAAAGAACATACCTATTATTCCCGAGTCGATATTGAACTGATCAATGAACAAGTGAAATTGTTTTATTCGGAATTCGATGAAATTACTATTGCCTATGATGAAGATTCTTTTACAACTATAGAATATATACAATTGGGGCTCGGTTCCCAGCAAAAGTATTACCCCTTAGAAAAAATGGTGATTACCTTTTTTGATAACGGGACCTATACTATTAAGAGCGATTTGATCTTTAAGCCGCCTTTATACGATAAAAGAAGTCTTCACCATATTTTTAATGCCAAAGTGGCCTTGTTAAAAAAGATAGAGAAGGGAATTCGATTGGATGCCGTCGAAAGGAAAGATTTAGGGGCCTTGCCTGATACGCTGCTAGTTTGTTATATCAGCGGTTTTGAAGTAGCTAAAGTATACTTGGAAAAAGCAAAACCTCTTCTCAAGAATTACGACCTAGGTGTATACCGATCCGTAAAGGAGTCTTTGCGTATAATTCGAAAGTTGACCTATAATTAAGCAGCTTAAAAACCTTAACGAAGACCGTAATTATCAAGTTGAGCTTGGTTGGGCAGGGCAGCAATAGCTCCGAAATTAGTAGTGGTAATGGCACCTGCCTTATTGGCTTCTGAAACCATCGCTTCTAATTGGGCTCCGTTTTCCCATAGGGACATGGGGCTTTCTTTAGTGGCCAGTATTTTTAATAAACACCCTATAAAAGCATCGCCGGCTCCGGTGGTGTCTACGGGGCTTACCTTTATGGTCGGAATTATTTTTTTTAGGGTCGGAGTACTTACGTAGGTGCCATCTTCACCTAGGGTAACCGTAATTATTTTTGTGCCCAGGGCATGAAGTATTTCACAAGCCTCTTCCAAAGTTTCTTTTCCGCTGAGAAGTTGGGCCTCTTCCAAACTAAATTTACAAAGGTGTGCTTTAGCGATATAGGGCCGGCATTTCTTTGTAAAAATAGCTTCGGAGCCTTTCCATAGATCTCTTCTATAATTGGGGTCGTAACTGATAAAAGCATTGTTCTTGGCAGCGTCTTTTAAATAAAGGGCGTAGGTTTCTTCTAAGGGACCGCCCAAAAGGGCCGTTGCAGCTCCAAAATGGACAATATTTCCGTTAAATTGAGCTGATAGTTCAGGCTGGTATGTTAATTCCCTGTCTGCGCCCCTGCTAAAGACAAAGTCCCTTTCTCCGTCCATAGCGATGGATACAAAGGCCAAAGTGGTAAAGGTTTTGGAACGCTGGGCAAAGGAAATATCTATACTGCCTTCTTTAAGGGTATTAAGTAAGAAGGATCCAAACGGATCTTTACCCACACATCCCACAAAAGCACTTTGTCCGCCAAGTTTGCTGATGGCACAGGCTACATTGGCCGGGGCGCCCCCTGCTTTTTTCGTAAATTCGGTGGCCTTGGAAAGATCACTGCCCTGCTTTTCGGCGATGAAGTCGATCAATAACTCTCCGATACAAAAAACTTTTTTCATCCGCTTTGCTTATTTAAAAGCATAAATTAAACAGAAATATGCATTAAAACTAGCTATGCCCCTAAATTTATAAATTTAGGGGCATAGCTTTCTAAAATATAAGCTCAACTAAAGACCTATCCGCATTTCGAAGATCCACAATCCTTACAGGTAAGGCAGCCTTCTTGGTAGATCAGGTTGTTAGAGTTGCAGGTTTCGCATTTTTGGCCCTTTACTGCTGTACCGTCTTCTACATAACGTTTTAAGGCTCTGGCTACACCATTTTTCCAAGTGTTGATAGATTCGCTGTCCAATTGCAGGCTGTTGATAAGGTCTACCACATTCTCAATGGGCATACCGTGTCTTAGGGTGCTCGAAATTAGCTTGGCATAGTTCCAATATTCCGGGTCAAACTTATGGGAAAGCCCTTCAATGGTGGTTTTGTAGCCTCTTTTGTTCTTGTATTGAAAATCGTAACGCGAGGAACCGTCCTCGTTCCTGTTCTTAATGATTAAACCGTTATTTACCCAACGAGGGATTAATATGCCGTCTTCATCATCGGCCATTCCAGTAAAAATCTCATAGGGTTTGTTGTTTATTAACCCGATAAAGGCAATCCATTTTTCCTTGTTGTTTTGAAGTCTTACCACATCGGCCTCCAATATCTGTGGACGTTTGGTAGGGAAGGGAGTTGAGGCTTCTTCCTCTTCTTTCTTCGCAGGTTCATTGGAAATTAAAACACCGGACCTAGAGCCGTCTCGGTAAACGGTAACACCTTTACAGCCTGCTTTCCAGGCTTCTAAATATAATTTGCCCACCAAGTCTTGGGTCGCTTCATTGGGAAGGTTTATGGTAACACTGATACTGTGGTCTACCCATTTTTGTACCGCCCCTTGAAGGCGCACCTTGCTAAGCCAGTCTACATCATTGGAGGTCGCTTTGTAGTAAGGAGATTTGGCCACGATTTTCTGTAATTCTTCGTGACTGTAATTTTTTGTGGTGTCTATACCGTTGACGGACATCCACTGTTTAAATTTATGGTGAAAAACGGTGTATTCCTCCCAAGAATCGCCAACCTCATCTACAAAATCTACCCGAACATCCTTGTCGTTGGGGTTTACTTTACGACGACGCTTGTAAACAGGAAGGAAAACAGGTTCAATGCCCGAAGTGGTTTGGGTCATTAAACTCGTGGTTCCTGTTGGTGCTATGGTCAATAATGCAATATTCCTGCGTCCAAATTCTAACATCTGATAGTAGAGTTTTTCATCGGCCTCCTTAAGACGAAGAATAAAAGGATTGTTTTTTTCTCGCTCGGCATCAAAAATATCAAATGCCCCTCGGTCTTTGGCCAAATGCACAGAAGCCCTATAAGCCTCTAAAGCGATGGTTTTATGTACTTCAATGGAGAAGGAATTGGCCTTGTCGCTTCCATAGCGTAAGCCTAATGCTGCTAACATATCGCCCTCGGCAGTAATGCCTATCCCGGTACGTCGGCCTTGGGCGGCCTTTTCTTTAATGTTCTTCCATAAATTATATTCTACTGCCTTGGTGCTTTCCAATTCAGGGTCCGACTTTATTTTTTCTAAAATAACATCGATCTTCTCCAATTCAAGATCAATAATGTCATCCATAATGCGTTGTGCATCAGCAATATGTTCCTTGAACAAGTCAAAATTGAAACTAGCGTCCTTGGTAAATGGCTGGTCTACGTACGAGAAAAGATTAATGGCCAACAATCGGCAAGAATCATATGGGCATAAAGGAATTTCACCACAAGGATTTGTAGAGACCGTTTTATATCCTAAATCAGCATAACAATCCGGAACGGATTCTTTGATAATGGTGTCCCAGAATAGAATACCTGGTTCTGCGGACTGCCATGCGTTATGCACTATTTTACCCCAAAGTTTTTGGGCGTCAATAGTTTTCTCTACCTTGGGAGAGTCACTGTGGATAGGGAATTTTTGGATGTAAGGAACACCGGTGTCCACAGATTGCATGAAGGCATCATCCATTCTAACGGAAACATTGGCGCCGGTTACTTTTCCCTGCTCCATTTTTGCATCGATAAAATCTTCTGCATCCGGATGGTTTATAGAAACCGATAACATTAAGGCGCCCCTTCTGCCGTCTTGTGCTACTTCTCGTGTACTGTTAGAATACCGCTCCATAAAAGGCACAAGGCCTGTAGAGGTAAGGGCCGAATTTTTTACCGCGGACGACTTTGGACGTATGTGCGACAAGTCGTGCCCAACACCGCCGCGACGCTTCATTAACTGTACCTGCTCTTGGTCTATTTTCATGATGCCCCCATATGAATCGGATTGTCCTTCATTGCCAATGACAAAGCAATTAGAAAGGGATGCAATTTGAAAGGGATTGCCAATTCCGGCCATCGGGCTTCCTTGAGGGACGATGTATTTAAAACTCTTGATAAGGTCAAAAATTTGCTCCTCGGTTTTAGGATTGGAGTACTTTTTTTCTATGCGGGCGATCTCCTTTGCTATTCTACGATGCATGTCATCCGGTGTCAACTCATAAATATTGCCTTCAGAGTCCTTGAGGGCATACTTGTTTATCCATACCCTTGCGGCAAGATCATCTCCTTTAAAATAGGCAAGAGAAGCTTCAAAAGCTTCTTCTTGGGTATAGGTCTTTTGTGGTCTTTGGGCTATTTTAGTCGACATAGAATAAGATTTTAAGGTGAATGTGTTTATAGTATCAAGGCAAAAGTATTAAAAATAAATTCAACAAAAATACGATGTATATTATAAAAGTTTGCAACAAAAAACTATTAAAACACTGAAAAAGAAGCGTATATGATATTTTAAAACGTAAAAAGTGAACAAATAAAAATTATTTTTTTTATATGTTATTTTGTTTCTTATGCTGTTTTGTGTGTGTTTAATCGGATAGGGCCTATAGATACGCGGTTCAAGTGATATGTCATTCGTCTTCATCGTTTTAACAATTTTGGAAATTTTCTTTTTAGTTGGTTTTAGTATTGTTATTACAGCGCTATTTGCGATTTTTGCAAGATGAGAATACTGGTAATAGGAGATGTCCACGCTGGATTAAAAGCGCTACAACAGGCAATGGAAAGAGCCAAAGTCACGCCCGACGACCATTTGATCTTTTTAGGAGATTATGTCGATGGGTGGAGTGAAGCCGTAGAAACCGTTAATTTTTTAATGGAGTTAAAAGGTACCTATAGCTGTACCTTTTTACGGGGAAATCATGATGAGTTGTGTCTCAATTGGCTGCAAAGCGGCGAGGATAACCATCTTTGGTTGCAGCACGGCGGCAATGCCACACTGCATTCTTACAGCCATCTGGCCGAAACAAAAAAAGAAGCCCATGTCCAGTTTTTCAATACTTTGGAAAATTATTATCTAGATGAAGAAAATCGCTTGTTTCTTCATGCAGGATTTACTAACTTAAAGGGTGTAACAGAGGAGTATTTTACAAAGACCCTTTATTGGGACAGAACCTTATGGGAATTGGCACTGTCCCTAGATCCAAAACTAACCATAAAAGATGCTGTTTATCCGCAAAGACTAACGCATTACAAGGAGATATTTATAGGCCATACCCCAGTGACAAGGATAGGAAAGACAACCCCGCAAAATGCAGCGAATGTCTGGAATATCGATACCGGAGCGGCTTTTATGGGGCCATTGACCATCATGGATGCCAACACCAAAGAGTATTGGCAAAGCGACCCGGTACATGAGTTTTACCCTTTAGAAAGGGGTAGAAACTAAATTTAATGCCCTAGGAGGGCAATATTTCAAGATTAATAAAGATATTTACAAAAAATTATACTATGTCAAATAAGAACGTTAGAATAGAAGTAATGAAAGCCATAGAGAGCAAGGTAGAAGGCTTTATAGACTCATACCTTATTCCTATAAATGATATTTGGCAGCCTACAGATTTTTTACCTAATTCTGAAAGTGATACCTTTTTGGACGATGTTCATCAAATTCGCGAAGAGGCCAAGGAATTGGGGTATGATCTATGGGTGACTTTGGTGGCCGATACCATTACAGAAGAGGCCTTGCCTACTTATGAATCATGGTTGATGGATGTAGAAGGGATAGATCAGCATGGAGAAAATAAAAATGGCTGGTCCAAATGGGTACGCCATTGGACTGCAGAAGAGAATAGACATGGCGATGTCCTAAATAAATATCTGTATTTGTCCGGTAGGGTAAATATGCGCGAAATGGAAATCACTACCCAACATCTTATTGCAGATGGTTTCGATATTGGAACGGATAGGGATCCATACAAAAACTTTGTTTACACCTCTTTTCAGGAATTAGCGACCAATATCTCTCATAAAAGAGTAGGTCAAATGTGTAAAAAAGGCGGCAATTCTCTGTTAGGGAAAATGTGTACCATAATCGCTGGGGACGAAATGCGCCACCATTTGGCTTATAGGGAGTTTGTGAAGGTAATCTTTGAACAAGATCCTAGTCAGATGATGTTGGCCTTTGCAGATATGATGAAGAAAAAGATTGTGATGCCCGCGCATTTCCTCAGAGAATCAGGAGGGGAGATCGGATCGGCATTCGAGACTTTTTCAAATTGTGCTCAGAGACTTGGGGTGTATACCGCACAAGATTATATCGACATATTGAAAAAACTGAATTCTTATTGGGAATTAGATAGTATTAGAGCTTTAAATGACGACGCCGAAAGAGCTAGGGATTATCTTATGAAATTGCCAGACAGATTAGAACGTATTGCTAGTAGGATGAAGTATCCAGAAGACCAATACAAGTTCAAATGGGTCGAGGCCAATGGTAGAATGGTATAAAACGAAAGCCGGTTATTGTAACCGGCTTTTTTTATGGACTTTTTTTAAGTAATTTTTTCCAGCGCAACTCAAAAGGCTGTTTACAGTCATATATACGTCGGGGCAATTCCAAATTTGTATAGAAGGCAATATTATAATTTGGGCGTTCCCTCCTTCGTCGGTCGGGCTCTTGGCTATATCCCTTGCGGTGCTGCGGGGATGCCGCCGCGATCCCTAACGCAATTTGTTGTATACTCGAAGCAGTGCTCAACTGCCAAGAAACATAGAGCTAAGTAGAAGGTCCCTAAGCCTTCTTGTAAGTGTCTATTAGGAAAAGAACGGAATGCAAGCCGGTGCTGTCCTGTTTTCGTGACCTTACAACAAATTATAGTTTACCCCTCTTATGTTCGTCTTGCCATCTTTGTAGTTCCTTCCACTTACCTTCATAAGCCATTTTGGCTTGTAATGGCCATGACGAAGGGTCGTGAATTTTATAACGGTCGCCACCGGAAAGCAAAACTTCCTGACATTTGGAAACCGATGATTCCGATAACGCCTGCCAAGTAGTAATGTCGGATGAATGGAATAACAGCTGAATTTTTGGACCTATACCTTCCACTACCTTTAAGTCGTTTTCCTTAATACTTTTTCCCAGGGCCGCCTTGGCGGCAGTAGCACTAAAGGGAATCGAATTATTAGCTGTAGCTGCTTTGGTCATCGGTGGGGGTGTAATCGCATTCGAAGGTATGGGGGCAGCATTCATTTCCGTTAGCTTTTGGTTACAGGTCAATAAGTCGGCCTCTAATTTGTCGTTCTTGCTTCTAAGGCTTGTTAATTCTGCCGATTGATCGGGAGCTGCAAATTTGCCTTTGCCCATAATATATCCTATGATGGCACAAATGATTCCAACTATAATCAGAATTATCCAGCTCCAGCCGTTTAGGTTTTCAAGGTTCATATTGGTATGGTTTTAAATATAGGTTTATTGTTTTTTGGTGATTGATAATTCATCGTACTCCTTTCCGAACATCGATTAAAAATATCCGGACACCCTATGTCCTTCTTCATAGGTTTTTGGATTTTTACCTTTCGAAGGAATGGGGGAAATAGATCAGTAGATCTATGGACAAGAATAATGCTTATAAGTAGGGGGTTTGCTAGGTTTTTCTTTTAGTCATCGTTGGCTTGGATTAATGGTTGTAGTCTACAATGTATTAAAAAAAAATCCTAAAAATATTAAAATATAAGACGAAAATTATTCTTTATCAGTTAGTTAAGAACGATATGGTGAATTGGTGAGATTTTTTGTTTCTTCCTTAAAAACCCTTTTTTTCCAGACTATATGTACTGAATAATACATCATAATGGACATTTATACAGCTATGGTTGTCAGGTGTACATATCTAGGTTGTTGTCATGGTTTTAGGTTGTATTTTAGTGTCCCTAAAAAGTAAAATGCTAACCGTCCAATGTAGGGGGGCTAACAATCGAAGGTCGGGCTTCGGCCAATCCTTGGGATAAAAAGTAAAATGTGAAGGAAAAAAATAGAAAGAACTAATAAGGTTTATCACCTGAGTGAACAAGATTGGCAATCCATACAATGGGACATATGAAGACACTACTAAAAATTTGGAATTTTGTGTGTATGGTTGTATTGCTTGGAGCACAGTCACTGCTCCGTGGAAGATGGTCTGTAGGTGAGTCAAAGGCCCTTAAAAATAGAACAATAGAATAAAAGTATTTGGTCCTGAGTTTTAAAGGGTAATAATGGAAGATTTTTTATTTGAGTTAGTTAGCTGTAAAGCCCGCTATTTGCCGAAGTTGATTCTGCATATAGCGGGCTTTTAGTTATAAAGTTATAAGGGGATTACAAATCAAATTTTATCCCTTGTGCCAATGGCAGCTCTGTAGTGTAATTAATGGTATTGGTTTGTCTTCTCATATACACTTTCCAAGCATCTGAGCCAGATTCACGTCCGCCACCAGTTTCTTTTTCTCCTCCAAAGGCACCACCAATTTCGGCGCCAGAAGTTCCTATGTTTACGTTGGCAATACCACAATCCGATCCATTTACCGATAAAAACCTTTCTGCTTCCCGTAGGTTATTGGTCATAATTGCCGAAGATAATCCCTGTGCTACGCCATTTTGTATCTCCAAGGCATTTTCTACATCCCCGGAATATTTTAATAGGTACAATACCGGGGCGAAAGTTTCATGTTGTACAATAGAATAGGAAGGTTGGGCTTCGGCAATGGCCGGTTTTACATAACAGCCACTTTCGTATCCGTTACCGCTTAATACACCACCTTCTACCACAATATTACCACCTTCTTCTACTACTTTTGTTAAGGCATTCTGATACATTTTTACCGCATCGGTATCGATCAGTGGCCCAACATGGTTGTTTTCGTCCAGTGGGTTCCCAATGCGTAGTTGTTTATAGGCCGTTACTACGGCATTTTTAACGGTATCGTAAATATCCTCATGGATAATTAACCTACGGGTAGAAGTACATCGCTGTCCGGCGGTACCTACAGCACCGAACACAGCGCCAATTACGGTCATTTTAATATCGGCATCCGGAGTCACAATAATGGCGTTGTTACCACCGAGCTCCAATAAGGATTTTCCTAAACGTCCGGCAACCTCTTGGGCGACTATTTTACCCATTCTGGTAGAACCTGTGGCAGATATTAAAGGGACTCTGGCATCTTTGGTCATAAACTCTCCTACCTTGTAATCGCCATTGATTAAATTAGAGATTCCTTCAGGCAAATTATTGGCCTTAAAGACATCTGCGGCAATTTTTTGGCAGGCAATACCGCACAAAGGTGTTTTTTCACTAGGCTTCCAAATACATACATCGCCACAGATCCAAGCTAAGGCAGTATTCCATGCCCATACCGCTACTGGGAAATTGAAGGCCGATATAATACCTACTACTCCCAAAGGGTGGTATTGCTCGTACATTCTATGACCTGGTCTTTCCGAATGCATGGTAAGTCCGTGTAATTGCCTAGACAAGCCAACAGCAAAATCACAGATGTCGATCATTTCTTGTACCTCGCCCAGTCCCTCTTGGTAACTTTTTCCCATTTCATAGGAAACTAGTTTTCCTAAAGGTTCCTTTAATTCGCGGAGTTTATCACCAAATTGACGTACAATTTCGCCTCTAAGGGGTGCTGGTTTAGTTCTCCATGTTTTAAAGGCCGCGGTAGCTGTAGTGATAACTTTGTTATAATCTTCTTGGGTGGTAGCCTGTACTTTTCCTATTAATGCTCCATCTACAGGAGAATATGAGGATATGATTTCTCCAGAAGAAAAGTTCTCGGATCCAGTAGAAGTGCCTGGATTAATATCTTGAATCCCTAATTGCTTAAGGGCATCATTAATTCCGAAGGTTTTTGCAATTTGTGACATTTTATAACTTTTTTATTTATAAATGTTAGATTTATACAAAGCTATACATTTAGACTTTGTATTGCTAATTGCTATAAATATAAAAATGAATATTAGTTTTTAAATTAAATTTTCTAAATTTTTGCAACTTAGGGTAAAACTAGTTCCTTGGGGTGAAGAATCATAGGTTAGCTTTCCTGTAATTTGTTTGCAGAACGAATGGATGATTTTAAAGCCTATACCATCGGTGTTATTGGGATCAAAGTCTGGCGGTAGCCCCTTGCCGTTATCGACAACAGCAATATGAATAAGTCGCTCCCCATCGAGATCCTGGCTAACGGTAATACCGAGATTTTTATTGAACTGCTCTTCCCTAAAGGCGTGTTTTAGTGCATTGGTGACCAATTCTGAAATAATAAGACCAATTGGCAAGGCTACATCGAGGTTTAAAGTGACCTGTGAACAATGGATGGCATAATTGACCGAAGGAAGTAATTTTTTCTGATACGTCATTAAATCGGTTAAGTACTCCTTTAAATTTACCGATTTTGAATTCTCGTCCTGGTAAATTTTCTGGTGCGTAAGGGCAATGGCAGATATTCTGGACTGACTTTCTTCTAAGGCCGCTATGGCCGCTTTATTGGTGAGCTTTCTTTTTTGAATATTAATTAAGCTCGAGGTCATTTGTAGATTGTTTTTCACCCTATGGTGAATTTCCTGCAGCAGGTTTTCTTTTTCCTTGTTCGATTTTTCTAATTCCAAGGTCCTACTTCGCACTTCGTTCTCTAAGGTGTTTTGGTACCGATCATTTTTGAGGGCTATAACCCCTATTAAAGAAGAAATGACGATACCGAAAAAAAATAAAAAATACGATTCCCTAGTATGCGGATATACCAATAAGCCTTCCTTGGCAAAATATTGAATTTTCCACCTTCTATAGCCAATATCAAGGCTTGTCTCATTGCTAGCCTTAAGGTTGTTGTTCTCTATGTGCATTGGGGAACTACTATATAAAGGGGTGCTTTTTTCAGTAACGTCGGTAATTACAATATCCAAGACCTTCATCTCTGGCCCCAAAATAGTCTCGATATAGGCGGTCATGTCATACACGCCAAGAACATATCCGTCGGCCTGTTTTTTTTCGGTACCGAAGACGGCTTTTGCCATAACAAATCCAAAGTGCTCTCTGTTCTTTGAAGTGATTAAATTTAGGGGTTTAGAGCTTACAATCTTTTGGGTGCTGTCTGCCAATCTAAGAGCGCGTCTAACCATGGGGACCGAGACGATGTCCAAACCGATGACCTTCCTTAAATAATCCCTTGGGTTCGTATAAATAATAGGATAATAGTCTCGCCTTGGAGCAAAGGTTCCATCGGGTGAATTGAAATTTATTTTCGCGATATTGAAACTGTTATCCAAGACCCTTACTTGGGCATCCCCTAAATGTTTTATGTTACCCTTTGTTAACCGTGGAGCCCACTCTAAAGCTCTTATCCCCGGTAAACCAGAAATAAAAGGGTTGGTAAATTCTATATACTTATCTAGGGTAACCTCCTCATTGTTCTCAAAAAAGAACGCCATAGACTCTAGTACCGTATTTACTTTTAAAAGCTCCTGTTTGAATTTTAATTTAGCTCTCGTAATGGTATTTTCTACAAATACCTCGTTTTCGGCAATGCGCCTTTGATTAGCATAATGGAAAAGTATAGAAGAAATTAATCCGCCGATCAAAAGGATAATTAGGTATTTATAACTTTTCTTACTGATCATTAATTAATAGAGAATTAAAGGTAATATCCGGATAATCACATTTTTAAACTTTTTAAATATACGCTATTCTTCGGCAATAAATCTTTTATCTACAGGCATTACGCTTCCGCAATTCTTACAGGTCCTATGATCTAAGGAGGAATAAAAAGTTTTAAAATGCGCTAGAAAATCTTTTTCTATATCATTTAAGGTAAAATACGCTTCGTAGAGCTTGTGATTACAGTTGTCACAAAACCAAAGCAGCCCGTCATCGATATTCATATCGGCACGTTTGCGTTCTATGACCAATCCTATAGATCCTTCGTGCCTCACTGGGGAATGTGGAATTTTAGCTGGGTGCAAGTACATATCCCCAGGACCTAAAAACATCGTTTTCTTTTCCCCATTTTCCTGAATATGAACTTCAATAGTACCCTCTATCTGATAAAAAAGCTCTTCGGTTTCATTGTAGTGATAATCCTTTCGGGCGTTTGGTCCGGCTACGATCATTACAATATAATCGCCGGCATCCTTATACAGATTTTTATTGGCCACGGGCGGCTTTAGGCTGTCCCGATTTTCGGCTATCCATTTTGTTAAATTGAAAGGAGGTTTTACAGACATAAGTATTTTTATTTTAATGCATTTTCAAAGGTACTGTGTTTTCGATAAGAATGTTTTATAGAAAACCACCAGTTTATCATTGTTTCCAAAGAATACGAATTAAAAGTAACAAAAGAAAATGTCTTTCAGATGGCTTACTAATAGAACAATTGGGTAAAATACAGATTTCCAGGGGAATTCACCTGAATACTGACCGCGGTATGTGTACATTCTCTTTTCCATAGTAGCGTGACTTGTAATGTACTTTGTTGCTATGGGGTCTCGGTGCCAGAAGCGACATTATAGGCCAAAGAAAAAAATAATGAAGGCGTGTTTTCATCCATAGGGTAGACGTTGATTTTTTTCGTTTCGTGCATGGCGTCAGTTTCTCGAAGGGGAAGGCGCATAGGAGTAGATAATATTGGAATGGGGGAGTAGTCTTAGTTTTTTAGAAAGCGGCAATTTTGAGGTGTTAAATCCTTTATAATCAATTAGAGATATTTTTCTTACAAGGATAAAACTATTTATATTTACCTTCATAAAACTTTCCGCCATGAAATTTATATTCTATTCCGTGTTATTTCTACTTCTTATTGGTTGTAAGCAGAAAAAAGAAACCGTTTTAGATTCCATAGACAATATAAATCGGTACAAGGAGTATATCAACGAAGTGTCCCATGGAATAATTTCTTCGGAAGATCAAATACGGGTAGTGCTCACTACCCCAGTATTAGATTGGAAACAGGGAAAAGAGCTTAATGACGGTGTGTTACAGGCGTCACCTAAGCTTAAAGGAAAGGTGGTAGCCCTAAATAGTACTACTTTGGCTTTTGTACCCCAAAACGGTTTTGATCATGATACTTCCTATAAATTTCGGTTAAACCTAGGGAAAATTATTCCTGAGATTCCAAAGGAACTGCATGTACTTACTTTTAAGGTAAAAACTATAAAACAACAATTTAATGTATATGCCCAAGCGCCACAATCGTACTCCAAAGAGTATCAATTTGTTGAAGGACATATTAAAAGTGCCGATCAGTTAAGTTTGGAAAAGGCCAAAAAATTGGTCGAGGCATCACAAAATGGCAATGACATTCCCATAAAATTTGAAACAGCAATAGGTAAAGGAACCCAGTTTTATTTTAAAATAGACAGTATCCGAAGATTTGAAAAAGACAGTGAAATAGAGGTGCGGTGGAGTGGAGCTCCAATAGGAGTTGATAGTAAGGGGGCCAATACCATAATAATTCCTGGTAAAAATAATTTTAGCATTCTTAATGTCGAAGTATCCAACGGAGCACATCAAATGTTGCGTATTAATTTTTCTGACCCACTTAAGAAAGGACAAAATTTTAAAGGGCTGGTGGTTTTGGAAGGTGCCAAGGAACTTACCTATGATGTTGTTGGAAATACCTTAAAAGTTTTCCCTTCCAAAGCCGTCATCGGTACGCCACAACTTGAAATATTTGAGGGCATCCAAAGTGTCGATGGCTATAAGTTAAAAACAAAATACCAAGAACGACTGGCTTTTGAACAGATGAAACCAGAAGTTCGCTTATTGTCCAATGGAACCATTTTGCCTTCAGCCAATAATCTAAAAATAAATTTTGAAGCAGTTAACCTAAGGTTTGTAGACGTACAAGTATTCCGGATCTTCGAAAATAATATCTTACAGTTTTTACAGGATAACAACCTAAATGAAGACTATAACCTAAAACAAGTAGGTCGTCCTATTGCTTATAAAAAACTGGATCTTCAAAACAGCGCTTCTTCGAATGCCGATAAATGGGTAGCCCATGCCCTGGACTTAAAATCCCTGATTCGTCCAGAGCCCGGAGCCCTTTACAAGGTAGCATTTAGTATTAAGCCATCTTACAGTTTATACCAGTGCGAGTTTAGTAATTTTAACAATAGCGATGCTGCGATCGATGATTTTGACCAAGCTGCTGAAGATAGCCGTTGGGACGAAATAGAATCCTATTACGAAGATTACTATGAGAACTACGACTGGAACGAACGTGATAATCCTTGTCATACTTCCTATTACTACAATAAAACAGCCTCGACCAATATTTTAGCGACCAATCTAGGGGTTATCATCAAGCGAGGGACCAATAAAAATTATTTTATCAGTGTAAACGATCTGGTGAGCACGGCTCCTATTACCGGGGCCAAGGTTACTTTTTACAATTATCAGCAACAAGCCGTAGGACAGGTGATGACCGGTATGGATGGGACATCAATATATGAGGCGGAGCACTTGGCCTATTTTGCCATCGCGGAAAGCCGAGGGCAAAAAACCTATATAAAACTCAACGATGGCAATGCGCTATCGGTGAGTAAATTTAAGGTGTCGGGCCTAGAGCCCCAGAAAGGGATTAAAGGCTACATTTTTGGCGAACGTGGGGTATGGCGTCCAGGAGATACCTTGTATTTGACTTTTATGTTGAACGATAACGCCAATAAACTTCCTGAAAATCATCCTGTAAAGTTAGAATTGATAGATCCTTACCAGAAACTTGTTGCCAGAGAAGTACATACGAATCCTATAGACAATATGTATGCCTTTACCCTAAAAACCGAAACCGATGCCCCTACCGGAAATTGGACGGCAAAGGTAGCGGTCGGCGGAGCTACATTTGTCAAAAAAATTAGGATAGAAACCATAAAACCAAATCGCTTAAAAATTAATACGACCTTTTCCCAAGAACTTTTGTCTTTATCGAAACCTATAAAGGGCGAACTACAAGTAGCTTGGATGCACGGAGCGAAGGCAAAAAACCTAAAGGCCGATATTACCGCAAAATTTAAACCGCAGGCTACCCATTTTAAAAACTATGAAGGCTATGTTTTTGACGATCCTACCCGTGCTTTTAAATCGGAAGACCTATTGGTGTTCAATAACAAGATCAACGCAGAGGGAAAGGCTGCTTTTTCTGTTAGTCCCCAATTTACCAGTGAAGCTCCAGGGATGTTAAACGCGGTTTTTCTGGCGAAGGTATACGAGAATGGGGGCGATTTTAGTACCGATGTTTTTAGCAAGCCCCTTTCCCCTTATAGTACATACGTAGGCTTAAATGCTCCGAAAGGCGATGAAAAAAGAGGAATGTTGCTCACCGATGTACCTCAGAAGTTTGAGGTGGTTACCGTAGATGAACAAGGCAATCCTAAGGCGACCGAGAATTTAAAAGCGAGTGTTTATAAGGTACAGTGGAGATGGTGGTGGGAAACGAACAATGAAAACCTCTCTAGTTTCAACAGTGACAATTACCGGGAAAAAGTATTTGAGAAAAACCTAAGTACCGACGCAAAAGGAAAGGCCGAATTTACATTCACCTTAAAATATCCTGAATGGGGCCGGTACTTGGTTCGGATAGAAGACGAAAAAGGCAAACATGCTACGGGACAGACCATCTATGTAGATTGGCCTGGTTGGGCAGGGAAGTCGCGTAAAAACGATCCTTCTGCCGCTACCATGTTAGTGTTTTCTACCGACAAGGAATCTTATAAGGTGGGTGAAAAAGCCATCGTTACCCTGCCAAGTTCCCAAGGAGGAAGAGCCCTGGTAACCTTGGAGAACGGCACAGAGGTGCTGCATTCGCTTTGGGTAGATACACAAAATGGAGAGACTAAATTTGAAATTCCCATAACCGAAGCGCATACGCCAAATGTCTATCTGAGCATAAGCCTGTTACAACCCCATGCTACTACCCTAAACGATTCCCCCATACGGATGTATGGCGTGGTGCCTATTGCCGTAGAAAACCCTAAGACCATGTTAGAACCTACTATAAGCATGCCGGCGCTATTGCGTCCAGAAGAAAGTTTTGCCCTTAAGGTCAATGAAAAACAAGGCAAGGCAATGACCTATACGATTGCTGTGGTCGATGAGGGGATATTAGATCTTTCTCGGTTTAAAACACCCGATCCTTGGAATACCTTTTATGCCCATGAGGCCTTAGGGGTAAAAACCTGGGATGTGTACGACGATGTTATTGGCGCTTTCGGAGGCAGGATCGATCAGGTTTTTGCCATCGGTGGAGATGGGGAGTTGATAGGCGCTAAAAATAGAAAAGCAAACCGCTTTAAACCAATGGTGCTTCATTTGGGGCCTTTTACTTTAAAGGAAGGGGAGACAAAATCGCACCAAATAACCATCCCTAAATATATTGGAGCGGTACGAACGATGGTGGTGGCCGGAAATTCCGAAAAAGCGGCCTATGGCGCAGCGGAGAAATCTACGCCTGTTCGTAAACCCTTGATGGTTTTGGCTTCTTTGCCAAGGAAAATTACCCCAGGTGAATCTGTGACCTTGCCGGTAACGGTTTTTGCCCTAGAGAATAAAATAAAACAAGTGCGTTTAAAAATCAAAGAAGATCCTTCCTTTATCGTCCAAGGTGGGGCGGAACAAAAGGTGACCTTTTCGCAACCCGAGGAAAAAATGGCGTATTTTCAGTTGTCTGTGGCAGATTTTAATGGGATCGGGAAAGTGGAGGTAGAGGCTTCCGGTAATGGGGAATATGCCTCTTTTGAAATTCCTATCGATGTTGTGAACCCAAATCCGGTAACCACAAGCCTTCAAGAAATTGTTTTAGAGGCCAATGAAACCAAGACCATTGACCTAAAAACTTTTGGGATACCCGGTAGCAATTCGGCAGCAATAGAACTATCTACCCTTCCACCCATGAATTTTAACGGCAGAATGCAATATTTAATTCAATATCCACATGGCTGCCTGGAACAAATTACCGCGGCTGCTTTTCCCCAGCTATACCTTTCCGATGTTTTTGAGGTGCCGGCATCAAGAAAAAAACAGCTCCAAGAAAATGTCACCGCTGCTATAAAACGCCTTGGGGCATCACAAATTGCGAATGGGGGTTTCTCGTATTGGCCAGGACAACAAAATGCCGATGATTGGAGCACCTCTTTTGCAGGGCATTTTTTATTGGAAGCAGCACAAAAAGGCTATGTCCTGCCCTTGGGATTCAAATCGGCTTGGATGCAATACCAACAGAATCGCGCCAAACAATGGCGGGCAGAAACCAATGCCTCAGATTTGGCCCAGGCATATCGGTTGTACACCTTAGCCCTTGCAGGAAATTCGGATATTGCTTCCATGAACAGGCTCAGGGAAACAGCCACATTGTCTAATGAAGCCAAATACCGGTTGGCGGCAGCCTATGCCCTTATAGGCCAGGACAACATCGCAAAGGATTTGGTGCAGTCCGCAAACTATGATTTTGATAGGAACCCAATCAATGGTGCAACCTTTGGGTCACCCGAAAGAAATAGGGCAATGGCACTAGAAACTTTTGTACTGCTAAAAGATAAGGTGCGGGCCCAAGAATTAGCAAAAGTCCTAGCCAAGGAACTAAGTAAAGATCAATGGATGAATACCCAAACCACTAGCTACTGTCTGCTGGCCATGGCAAAATTTGCCAGAATGTTGGGAGGCAAGGGCATAGCGGCCAGTTTTACATTACAGGGAAAAACCAACATTGTAGAGACGCAAAAAACTTTGGCCAATAGCTTCCTGAATATTAAAAACGGGAACAATAAGCTCGTTTTAAAGAATACGGGGAACAATGCCTTGTATGTGGGGGTCTTAAATAGTGGGGTGCTGCCAGTTGGGGAAGAACAGGAACAACAGCAAAATTTAGTGGCTAAAGTAGTTTATAAGGGCAGGAACGGATCTAAACTAGATCCTACCTCCTTAGGGCAGGGAACCGATTTTGTGGCAGAGGTCACCCTGACCAATACCAGCGAAAATACTCTGAAAAATGTAGCCCTAACACAAATATTTCCAAGCGGTTGGGAGATAGTGAATACGAGATTTACAGACTTTGGCGATTTTGAAGAGAACGATGTTACCCATACCGATCTGAGGGATGATAGGGCCAATTTTTATTTTGATATGAAGAAAAAGGAAACCAAAACCTTTAGGGTATTGCTAAATGCGTCCTTCCTTGGAAAATATTATTTGCCAGGGATTCAGGCGCAAGCCATGTACGATAATGATTATAAGGCGCGCACAAAAGGGATGTGGGTCAATGTGATCCGGTAAATTGTTCTGCGTTAGTGTTTTAATTAAAAGGGTAGGAAGAAGAACGTGACTGTTGATTTTTTAGACAATGCTGTCGATTAGGAAAGGTATAATATAATTCAAATTTTTGCGCAACCATTTGGCACATACTGCATTCTTATTAATGAATTAAAAATCGTTAAAATGAATAAAAGTAAATCCTTATTAGTGGTTGGGGCTTTGGCCATCACTAGTTTGTTTAGTAGTTGTAGTACAGATAATACTATAGAATGTCCCGAAGAATTTACAGGGCCATTACTTGAAAATGAAAATGTGTTGTTGGGAACATGGAAACTGACCGCTATTGAGTCTGAAAAAGAAGTAGATATAACGGATGACCAACAAGACAACCCAAACACGAATATTTACCAACAATATTCAGCTTGCGAAAGAGACGCTTCCTATACTTTTGAAACCAATAGGGGGTATAAATATAACCAAGCCGAAAATACGGACGATTGTTCCAATAAAATAAAAATAAACGGTTCTTGGAAATACACCGGAAAGGTATTGACTTTGGTAGGGAATTGTTCAAGTCAGAATGTCGTACTAGAACTTAACGAGGAGAATACGGCCTATACTTTTTCCTTGAATTCAACGGTAAGACAACCAAATGGAGAGGTTATACAGACGATCGTTAAATTTACCTATACCAAGGATACCCCTGAAAACGAACTAGAGACAGAAAATTAAACCACTGTTTAAAAATGCTGTCTTAAACATCTCAGCAAAACCATCCTTTGAGGATTTATAGCCCATAGGAATTTTGCTGTTTGTACCCATTCACAAAACCATTGTTTTTGGAGGAGGTCAAAAGAGGTTTTAGGCAGCTTTTTTTTGTTGCGATGTTTTGCCCTAATCCATTTTCTTGTTGGTGGACAAATTTTATAGGGTGAATGTAGGTGCGAATTTTTACCAGATTCCTTTTTCTTTCGAACCCTATAAATTTACGACTGGCGCGACTTAGTTATTTTCCGAGAAACCAGGAGATGTGGGTACATTCCGAGCATACAAAACAGCTAGCACTTCTATTGGCCCAATCTAGACTGAAGAATGATGCTACAGCAGAATTCAATTGTGCCCTTCTGCTCCAGAATTGATCGTTGGGGCATATGGGGCATCGTAACGAATTTCCTGCTTGAGGTGCTTTTTTCTTAAAAAATATCATTCTTAATAGGCTTTAATAATTCGATAATTAATGAATGGAACAAAACTAGAGATGCCCAATGTTGGGGTCTCTACCTCGGAACGTCCGTGGAAATTCTGCCATTAATATTATGATCGGTTTTTGTTTTTATAACAACATCCAACGAGGCGTCATTCCCTTTCTCAATTGTTTCCTTTCTTTTACAATTCCTTCTAACTATATGCTCCAAGATAAATCTATTTGCTTTCATTCCGAGTAAGTAGTCTACAATGAGCGTCTAATTATAGAATCTGGCGGTTTAAAGATCAACTAAATCTTTAAAAAAATGAATCATCATTAAGCCATGGTTAACTATCTATGAATTAGGTTGTTTTATAAATATCTACTTAAACCTTCTCGTGTCTATTTCTAATGTATGGTTTCGTTTTAGATAAGGTTTTCATAGCGAAGCCGATCTAGAGCTTCAATGTAGAAAAAAATATTATTTGTAAGAAAATATTTTGACCGTTGAAAGGATAACAACTGCTAGAAAACCGACCACTGTATTATTCAAGACATTCTTGAAAGGCAGTACGCTAAAAAATTTTCTAGTAGACTATTTTGGTGAATGAGGCCGCTGGCGGGAAGGAAACGGAAAAACCTGATCTGATTGGGCATTCAGCAAGACCAAGTCTGTGGGTGGAGTCGCATAAGAATCAGTTCCAGACGCTCTATGAAAAAAGGGTCAGACTTTTAAAAGTCCAACCCCTGTTGTTTTTTAATTTTCCCACTTTACGGGCCAGTGTCTTAACTGAACACTACAAACGATAAGTTTCATTATGGAACCGCCGTATACGAGATTCGCTTTGTTTATCTTGAGCGTAGACCAAAGGTATGGTGACGTATTTATGGTTTTTATTTAAATAATTAGGTATTCGTGAATACTTTGTCATTTGATGGGTGCACTCCGTTATTAGATGGCGGAGCCATTCACTAGATTGTGCCTAGTTGATTTTTTTTGATTCAATTTCAAATGAATTTTTCTTTAAAAATGTTTCGTACAATTCTATTTCTATAAAGTTCGAATAATTTTCTTTTAATATTTCTATTATTTTCAATTTGAGTTCATCTGATGCATTTACTCCAAAGTAAATGGCTTTTAATCGTTCTTCATTGAATTTTATTTTCCTAGAATTTTGGTTTTTCGAATCAATATTATTTACAATTGAGCGATATTCTTTTTCATATTCCCATTCGACAGATTTACTGTATGTTATATGAAATTCAGAATCTTTTACATTTTCATAATAATTTGTATGGCTGAAATCTTTGATATAATTTACGGGATATAATTCATCTTCTTTTTTTTCAAATTCTAAACAATAACCTTTGTGACTATCAGAGTAGTGAGACCACATTAAAATTGAATTTTTGTTTCCTGTAAAACAGCAAATACCAATATTATTCAAGTTGTTTTTAAATGATTCCTTTTTTTTGTTATGTGTTTTTTTTAGTTTTCCATTTCTTTCGAATGAAACTAAATTTATGTTACAATCAAATGGGTCATTAAAGGAAAGGTAACTATTGTGATAGCAGTATTTATTTTTAAGAGCGTCCAAATTAAATCCATTTTCATCATTAGAATAATATTTGAATATAGTCTTTGGTTGTAATTGCTTTTTTCTCAATCTTCGCAAGACACCTTCAGTAGATTTTGAATAATCAAATTTTTCTTCTTCATTAATTAAATATCTTTTATTTTCCTCAATGCCTAAAAACATCACAACGAAGTCAATAATCCTTTTATTGATTTTGGATGTAGGTCGAAATTCAATTCCGAAATTAAAAGGAGAAACAATTTCAATAAAACGGTCTAAAGAAATATTATGTTCTCTTAAAAATTTATTTAATCTAACTACTTTTTCAGTCATTTTATAATTAGTTACAACTACGTTATATCAGTACAAAACACACTATTCATCACCCTAGACAACAGTAACCATTTAAAGTACAGCTATCTATTCACACACAGTAAAACCAATATTATAACATTAGTAAGTAAATGACAAATAAAAAATAATGAAAAAAACTACAAAAAAGTAAGTTGCAGTTAAGTTATGAGAAGTTAATGCAACGATTGTTGCCCTAAGGGGAAGTCTCCAAAACCAAAGCCGCAACAATTCTAAAAAAATATAGCAAGTAGTGCTCGGTTAATAGTGCCCTCTAGCCTCGGTGGCTGGCATGGTTTCTTTTTCTATAGGGGAATCTTCCAATTGGTCGGCGTGTTGTAATACCTTGCTAAATACCAATGCTCCAATATCTTTTACCGGAGTGTAGAGTTTAGATTCCTGAATAGTGTCTTCCTTTACAAAGCCAAGCTGGTTGTTGCTTTTATCAAAAAAGATCAAAAGGGCCCCTATGATAATGGCCACTTTTAGGGCGCCAAAAATGCCGCCCGCCATTTTGTTCAAAAAGCCCAGCATGGCAAAATCGGCAATTTTGGTCAATAGTTTCCCTATGATGTTTACCAACACTACAATAAGGATAAAGGTGATAATGAAGGAGGCCGTATTGATATATTTTTCATTCCAATCCATTCGTTCACCAAGATATTCCCCGGTGATATAGGAAAAGTGAAAGGCACCATACAGGCCGGCGATAAGGGCTATTAAAGAGGCGATTTCTATAAAAAGGCCATTTTTAAAGCCTTTGTAAAGACCATATAATAACAATAACCCTAAAATAATATCTACTGTGCCCATAAAAAACTCTTTTCACAAATATAGAACTTTGATTTGTACCTTTGGAAACTTCTGTGCCCTTGGACGCTTGTTAGCTAGGGAACAGATTTAATAAAGTAAAAATTATCATGTCTAGAGATATACAATTAAAAGAAAGATGGGAGCTTTTGGTCCAAAAATTATCGGCCCAATTTGCCGATGGGGATCCCCTAGAATTAGATGCCATTATTTATTTGGTAGGAGTACAGGAACTGGGACAAATCCATAAAAAATACAAAAAAGACGAAAAGCTCAACCTGATGCATATCGCTATCTGCAGGTTGTTGGAGCCTTATGGGTATTATGAGTTCGACTATTTTGATGAAGACGGATGGCCACATTACACGATTAAGGAAGAATTGCCTAGCCTGAAGGCTGGGGAGCAGACCGTTTTGATGAAGGAAGCCATCGTTGGCTATTTTATAGAAAAAGAATATATTGATTAAGGAAAGGCACAAACAGGCCCTTTAGGCCGTTATTGCTACGACCATCCTATCCAAGGTGGTTTTGGAAATAAGGAATAACGGCCTGGAGGGAAGTGCTGGAGAGGAAACAGTCAGACTTTATTATGGTCTAAAGCCGTAAGGGATAGCTAGGACGTATTTTCGGGGATATATTCATTCAATTAAATATGAAGAGTAGTAGCGTCGTCACATTTATTAAAAGGCACCCCAAGAAACTTCTTTTGGGTCTTTTTTTGGTGATCGCCTATTACTTTTGCCTTCCCAAGCAATTGTTTACCGCGCCGACAGCCACCGTTGTAGAGAGCTCTTCTGGTCGGTTGCTGGGAGCCCTGATCGCAGACGACGGACAATGGCGGTTTCCTGAAGTAGATAGTGTTCCCCATAAATTTGAAACCTGCCTGTTATTATTTGAAGATGCATATTTTTACCAGCACCCGGGATTTAACCCCGTAGCCATGGCAAAGGCCCTGGCGGCAAATATAAAATCGGGGAGAACCATCAGAGGGGGCAGTACCCTTAGCCAACAACTGATACGCCTGCATAGGGGACAAAAACAACGTTCCTATGGCGAAAAACTGATAGAACTTATATTAGCAACAAGGCTAGAGTTCCGCCATTCTAAAAGCGACATATTAAAACGCTATGCCAGTCATGCTCCCTTTGGTGGCAATGTGGTTGGATTGGAAGTGGCCGCTTGGCGGTATTTCGGACTACAGGTACATCAATTGTCATGGGCAGAATCGGCTACCTTGGCCGTATTGCCAAATGCACCTAGCTTAATTTATCCGGGAAAAAACCAGGATAGATTGCTGCAAAAAAGAAATAGGCTGTTGTACAAACTGTATAAAAACAACCGGATAGACAGTACCACCTACCAATTGGCTCTCCTAGAAAAATTACCCCAAAAACCATTTCCATTACCCAAAAAGGCGCCACATCTGCTGCACTATATAGCGAAGGACGATAAGGGAAAAAGAATCCGTACCACCATCGACGAAAACCTGCAGCTTTCAGTCAATACCATTGTAGACAAACATTACCAGCACCTAAGACAAAACCAGGTGCATAACGCAGCCGTATTGGTGATGGATGTTAATACCCGTAAGGTTTTGTCCTATGTAGGAAACACGCCCACAGATAAGGAACACGAAAAGGATGTAGATATGGTACAGGCCGTTAGAAGTACCGGCAGTGTTTTAAAACCCTTTCTTTATACCGCCATGTTAGATGCGGGAGAATTGTTGCCCGGAATGCTGATCCCCGATATACCCACTCAAATAGCCGGGTATACGCCCCAGAATTTTAACGAAAGTTATAGCGGCGCCATACGGGCCGATAAGGCCTTGGCAAAATCGCTGAATATTCCTTCGGTCCGACTCTTACAGGACTATGGCGTGCAAAAATTCAGGGAACAGTTGAATTTTTTTGGCCTTCGAGGGCTCAATAAACCTGCCAACCACTATGGGCTGACATTGGTATTGGGTGGGGCAGAGAGTACCTTGTGGGATTTGTGCAAATCCTATGCTTCCATGGCCAGCACCGTAAATCACTTTATCGAAACCTCTAGCGAGTACTATAAGGGAGAATTTATAGCCCCTATAATCAAAGACAAGGACCAGGCCGATTTTGGTGAAAAATCGACCGAAAAAACTATTTTCGATGCCGCAAGTATCTACCTCACCTTTGAGGCGATGAAAGAAGTAAATCGTCCTGATGGTAATGAGTCTTGGGAGTTTTTCGATTCTTCCAAACAAGTGGCATGGAAAACAGGGACCAGTTTTGGCAATAAGGACGCATGGGCGATAGGAGTAACCAAAGACCATGTGGTAGGGGTATGGGTAGGGAATGCCGATGGCGAAGGCAGGCCTAATGTAAGCGGGGTAAGCAGTGCCGCCCCCATACTGTTTGATGTGTTTGATCTTTTACCAAGGTCGTCTTGGTTCCAAGAGCCCTTGGACGAATTCATGCCTATGGAAACCTGTTTGGAAAGCGGCTACCTAGCAACGGAAATATGTCCCAAAAAAACGGTAGCGATCCCCAATAAGGAAAACTTTGTAGCGCCCTGCATGTACCATCAACAAATTTATTTGGAAGATCAGGGACAGTATAGGGTAAACGCTTCCTGTATCGATCTGTCCAATGCCAAGGCCGAGTCCTGGTTTGTATTGCCCCCATTGATAGAGTATTACTATAAACGAAGCCACCCCACTTATAAGAGCTTGCCGCCCTTTTTGGCCGATTGTATACAGGATTCTGGGAAACAAATGGAATTTATCTATCCCAAAAATGGCAGTCGGATGAGTCTTGTCAAGAATTTTGAAGGCAAAAAAAATGAGCTGATCTTTAAACTGGCCCATAGTAAACCGGCAACGACAGTCTATTGGTATATAGATGAAAAATTTGTTGGGAAAACCACCCATTTCCATGAAATCGGATTACTGCCAAGGGTAGGGGAGCATAAAATAACGGCTATGGATACCTCGGGCCAAGAGGCTGTTATAAGCATTACCATAGAGTAAGGATTGGCCTTGGTAATAGTAGATTATTCCACTATCTTTAAGACAGTTATAGAGCTCCATTACTTTGGTGTTTTTTTAGCGAAATTCCTTAAACCATAGCCATAGATGAAACAGCCTCATGAATTCTCTACTCTTGAAAGATCTAAAATGGTCGCCAAATTATCCGGGGAGCATTTTGATTTGTTGGTCATAGGAGGCGGAATTACCGGAGCTGGTATCGCCTTGGATGCGGCTTCTAGGGGGCTGAAAGTAGCCTTGCTCGAAAAAAACGATTTTGCCTCAGGTACCAGTAGCAAGTCTACAAAGTTGATTCACGGCGGCTTGCGCTATCTTAAACAATTCGATTTTTGGTTGGTCAAGGAAGTAGGCTCAGAGCGCGCTATTGTGCACCATTTGGCCCCGCATTTGGTCTTGCCCGAGAAAATGCTGCTGCCCTTGATAGAGCATGGCTCGTACGGAAAATGGCTTACCTCTATAGGGCTAAAAGTATACGATATATTGGCCCAGGTAAGCGGAGAGGACAAGCGTAAAATGTTGGAAAAAAAAGAGGCGCTAAAGTTAGAGCCCCTCTTGCCCAAGAAAATTTTAAAAGGAGCCGGGTATTATGCAGAGTATCGAACGGACGATGCCCGATTAACCCTCGAAAATATAAAAACCAGCCTCTTTTACGGAGCCACGGCCGTAAATTATACAGAAGTAACCAATTTTGTATATGAGGAAGATAAAGTGACAGGCCTACACGTGAAGGATCATATTTTGAATACTGAATTTACCGTAAAAGGCTCCTATGTGGTGAATGCCGCCGGGCCATGGGTAGATGAGCTTAGAGGTCTTAATAACTCTAAGAAAGGGAAGCATTTACAGCTCACCAAAGGGGTGCACCTAGTTTTTCCGTATGAGAAATTACCCGTACAACAATCTGTGTATTTCGATATTCCCGATGGTAGGATGATGTTTGCCATCCCGAGAGGTAAAATCACCTATATAGGAACTACTGATACCAAATACGATGAGGACAAAGACCATGTGAAAACCGAAATCGCCGATGCTATTTATTTAATATCGGCGGTCAATAATATGTTTCCAACGATAAACTTGGAGTTAGAAGATGTCATCTCTTCTTGGGCCGGACTAAGGCCGCTGATCTACGAAGAAGGAAAATCGGCTTCGGAACTATCGCGCAAGGATGAGATTTTTACCTCCGAAACCGGACTCATAAGTATTGCAGGGGGCAAACTTACCGGTTATCGTAAAATGGCCGAACGCGTGGTTAATCTGGTCGCTAAAAAAATGGAGGAAGACCATCATAGGACCCTAAAAGAATGTACCACCGAAAAGATACCCCTGTGCGGAAACGATTTTAAATCGTACAAACAGGTTAAAAAATATATCTCTAAAGTATATAAAAGAATAGAGGCCGACGGCTTTTCAAAGTATGATGCTTGGTACTTGGTCACCAATTATGGGAAACAAACAGAAAATATCCTAGAAATATATGCCCAAGAAAATGGAGATGATCAGCAGTTGCGCATGGTCTTGGCAGAATTAAAGTTCGGGGTACAACACGAAATGGTCCATACTCCAATGGATTTCTTTATTAGAAGAACAGGGAGGTTGTATTTTGATATAGAGAGTGTTAAAGAATTCATAGAGCCCGTCTTGGCCGAATTTAAAATTATTTTTAAACTCGGGGATGAGGTTGTAGAAGCCTATAGGGCCCAGCTGTTGGCCGATATAAAGGAACATTCAGATTTTTCTGTAGAAGGATAGGGCTTAGGGCGCTGGGCTCCTCACAACAAATCGAAGAAAAAATGTCTATAAAAGGCAGAACCCCTTATAGACATTTTTCTGTGTTTTATTTTTTACCCTCGGATCGCCCGGCCAACTGTAGAATGGCCAACTTCCAAGGCTAGATTCGGCTATCGCTAAAAAAGAATTAATCTAGTTTATCGGTCAATTTCTGAAACACTGTTTTTGGATTTTTATTCTCATAAAGCACCTCGTACACAGCATTTAAAATTGGTGTTTTCGATTTTTTCTTGTGCTTGGAAACGATCAGGTGTGCACTATTGGTAGCATAGTAGCCTTCGGCCACCATTTTCATTTCCATCATAGCACTTTTTACGGTATATCCTTTCCCGATCATATTGCCAAACATACGGTTACGGCTAAAAACAGAATATCCGGTCACCAGTAAATCGCCCAAATAGGCCGAATTGTTAATATTCCGTTTCATTTTATGCACCCGTTTAATAAAGCGTTTCATTTCGCGGATAGCATTGCTCATAAGGACACTTTGAAAATTGTCCCCATAGCCAAGGCCATGGGCAATTCCCGCTGCAATGGCGTAAATATTTTTCAACATAGCGGCGTATTCCGTCCCTACAATATCATCGGATATTTTTGTTTTGATGTAGTTGCTGCTCAGGTGTTGGGCAACCAATTCTGCCTTTTCCATATCAGAACAGGCAATGGTTAAATACGACAATCGCTCTAAGGCTACCTCTTCGGCATGGCAAGGACCGGTGATAACACCGATATTGTCATAGGGAACACCGTAGTTTTCATGAAAATGCTGGCCGACAATTAAACCAGACTCCGGAACAATACCCTTGATAGCAGAAAAAATGGTCTTTTCTTTGATATCTACCCTTAGTTGCTGCAATTCTTTGTCTAAAAAAGCAGATGGAATCGCAAAAATAAGCACATCGGCATTGGCAACGGCAACATTTAGATCGTCGGTCAATTCTAATTGCTCGGTGTGAAATTCTACGGAACTTAAATAATTTGGATTGTGCCTTTGTGTTTTAATGTGGTTGATGGCATCGGTGTTCCGCATATACCAATTGACGGTATCTGCATTTTCAGTTAACATTTTAACAATGGCCGTGGCCCAACTGCCACCTCCCAATACTGCAAATTTTATATCATTCTTCACGCTATTAGTTTTTGTATAAATCTAAATCCTTCCAAAAAAGGGGAGTAGTGTGGATAAATACCTTTACTCCATTCTAAATTTATAGTTTCTATTTTAAATGTTCTTTCCTAAATCCTTGTTCTTTGCCACGCCGAGAGCAGTGGTAAGACATTTCTTAGTATTTAATTTTAGCACGGAAGTAAAAATTCGGAATGCTTCCCATGTGCTTATATTTTTTGTAAAGGTAATTTTATTTAGCAACGGCAATGTAGTATTGTTTTTTTAACAATCAAAGGGACGAGTCACGAAGGTTTATAGCGCCTTAAAAATAGCGGCAATGTGGGGATCAATATTCCTGTTTTGTAGGCAAGGAAGTTGCTATTTCTACCAGACTACAAGGTCTTGCCATGTTTTTCAGGAAGATATAGGAAAACCTTAAGTCGCTTTTATCAATTAAACCAAATTTGGAAAACAAGGATCAATCAATGTTTTTACTCCCTATAAAGTACCATGGGATAGCTTCTTATCTATTGAGATTTAAGGTATTAATTGGTTTTTAACAAGAACATAGTTCAAAAAAGGCCAAAATCGAGTATTTTTGCCGGCTTAAAACTATGTTGTGAAGAATTATTTGAACTTATTCGATTTTAGTCAGAAAATAAACTATAAAAATGAAGTTTTAGCGGGGCTAACGGTTGCCATGACCATGATACCAGAGTCTCTTTCCTTTGCTATTTTGGCAGGCTTATCTCCTTTGACGGGACTTTATGCTGCCTTTTTAATGGGGCTTGTAACGGCAATTTTTGGCGGGAGACCAGGGATGGTTTCTGGTGGTGCAGGTGCTACGGTAGTGGTTTTAATCGCTTTGGCTGCCTCTCACGGGGTAGAATATCTGTTTGCGGCGGTAGCTTTGGCCGGAGTGCTGCAATTATTAGTGGGGGTGTTTAAGTTAGGAAAGTTTGTTCGCCTAATTCCGCAACCAGTGATGTTCGGATTTTTAAACGGACTTGCCGTGATCATTTTTATGGCACAGGTAGCGCAATTTAAGACAGTAGAAAACGGTATAGAAGGTTGGATGGAAGGCTCGGCTCTATATATCATGGCTGGCTTAACCCTATTAACCATTGCAATTGTAGCCTTATTACCTAAAATTACCAAGGCAGTGCCTGCTTCCTTGGTCGCCATATTGGTGGTATTTGGTATTGTGTATTCTTTTGATATTGATACCAAGAAAGTAATGGATATTGCTTCGGTAAGTGGTTCCTTGCCTTCATTTCATATCCCAGAAATCCCTTTTACTTTAGAGACCTTGATGATTATTTTTCCATACGCATTGATAATGGCAGGTGTTGGACTCGTTGAGACGCTTTTGACCCTAAATATGGTCGATGAAATTACCAATACTAGAGGGCAATCTAACAGGGAAGCGGCTGCACAAGGTATTGCCAATGTTGTCAATGGTTTCTTCGGCGGTATGGGAGGATGTGCTATGGTGGCCCAAACCTTGGTGAACGTCGGATCGGGAGCAAGAGCACGACTATCCGGAATTATAGGGGCCTTGACTATATTGGTGATTATTTTGGTAGGGGGGCCTCTCATAGAGCAGATCCCAATGGCTGCTTTGGTAGGGGTAATGATGGTGGTAGCTATAGGTACCTTTGAGTGGGTGAGTTTCAAAATCATCAATAAGATGCCCAAACACGATATTTTTGTGTTGGTATTGGTCGCTGCCGTGACCATTGTGTTGCACAACCTGGCGCTAGCGGTATTGATCGGTGTGATAATTTCTTCCTTGGTATTCGCCTGGGAAAGCGCAAAACGTATTAGGGCCAGAAAGCATGTCGATGAAAATGGGGTTAAACACTATGAAATATACGGTCCGCTTTTCTTTGGTTCTACCGCTACATTTCTCGAAAAATTTGATGTGGCCAACGACCCCGATGAAGTTGTAATCGATTTCAAGGAGAGCAAGGTGGTCGATATGTCGGCCATAGATACGCTGAACAAAATCACTGCACGCTATCAGAAAGAAGGCAAAAAATTACACCTGAGACATTTGAGCGCCGACTGTTTAAAGTTATTGACAAATGCAGATAGTATTATTGACGTCAACATTATCGAAGACCCTACCTATAAGGTGGTTGTAGATAAGATCTAAACGTAGATGTCCTAAAAATAAAACGCCCGTATCTTCTGGATATGGGGTTTTTTATGCGGTTGAAACAGCGTTTTTAGGCGTTCCCCTATCGGGTCGCTCTTGCCGCTGTATCTTTTTTAAAGGCCCCACGGCCCTCTAAAAAAGGATGCCGCTGTAATAGGACCGTTCTAGCAAATGTAACGATTTACATTTGTAGTAAGGGTCCAGTTGGCGCGTTGGCCATGGAAGTAGAGATTTTCAATTAGCAATAGACAATGAAATTAAAATCTAAATACGGTCAATGCTAATTTGGCATGGACAGGAATACAGGGAGCCATTAACAATAAAAAAAGTAATCAGTAAACGGTAACCAGTTGTCAGTGCTGTACGCCCCTATTTTAGGTTGACCAATTAAAAGTAAACGCACTTCAAAAAGTTACTATCCGATATATATAAAATAGGATCTTTCAAAATTATTGCTGTCTCCCTATTCTTTTCTGTACGGGCACGAGCGTGACGCTCGCGCTAGCGCGCCGAAAACAGCATCTACAATCTACCGGAAACTAAAAACAAACCTCTCAGAAGTCAGGTATGACTGTTTTTGGGTTGTAGTCAAGAATACCCTTTTAAGTCTGGATTCTTTAAACAATGATTAATAAAAGCTGTTCTTTAACACTGAAATCAATATTTAAAACCTGACAACGTTTATCAGGGAGGTACAACTCTTTTTTTATTGTTAATTGCTAATTGTTTATTGTTCACTGAGAAGCGTTAGGGATAGCGGCGGCATCCCCGCAGCGGAGCAAGGGATATAGCCAATAGCCCGCCCGACGCAGGAGGGAACGCCCTAATGATTATGCTAAGGGCTATGGAACTAATACAAGGTACGGACCAACTCTTATATCCTAAAAGTTTTGACTTTATTTCGTGACTTTGGAGTAAAAAAAATGGGTTTGTTACCAACGCGCCGTTGCAACAAACCCATGTACTTGTAAAAATGTTATTTTTATAGCGATCTTAGATACTCGGCCAATGATCTGGCATCGTCTTCAGATAAGTTTTGGTTAAGCATAATAGCATTGTTGTACTCCTTTAATAGGGCCTTTGCAATAGGGTCTTCCTTAAGCATGCCATCAGGATTCAACATCATGTTCATCACCCATTCTGGGCTTCTTCTCTCAAAAACACCTTTAAGGGCAGGACCGATTAAACGTTGGTCTACCATATGACAGGCTACACATGCACTATTAAATAATTTTTTTCCTTTTGCAGCCAAATCAGCATCGATAGCCTCTGGAAAAGAGATAGATTTGATAGGGCCCACACCCTTGTTGCTCATGTCTACAGGAACACCTTCGCTTACCGTAGTAGTCTTCACTTCCTTCTTGGTACGGTTCATTTCAAAGCCGCCCTTTTTTTCCTCTTTTTTTTCTCCACAGCTGGTCATTAAACCAACCAATGCTAAAGCAATAAATATTTTTCTCATCATTTTAAGTATTTCGCCACTAATATAGCAAATAGATTAATTATGGAAGTTCTTCTATGAATTTTAACGCTCTTTTTTCAGTATAAGTGACGTTGTTCTGATCATAAAATCCAACATGCCCTCCATAAAGCGGTACCTCTAGGTGTAAAAAGTTGTTGCGGTCTACTTCTTGGTAGGGGTAACATTGATTCCCTAAAAAGGAATCGTTTTTGGCATTGATCAATAAGGTAGGGACTGCTATGGCCTTTAAAAATTGTCGGGAACTGCTTTGTTGGTAGTAATCCATAGCATCCTTAAAGCCATGGGCCTTACTGGTGTAAATATCATCGAAATCCTTAAGGGTCACAATATTGGCAATATCCTGATCCGAAATCTTATCGGGGAATTGAGATTGTTTTATTTTAAGCTTTTCTACCAAGTTTTTTTTAAATCGCAGGGCATAGAGGGCATTCTTAGGTTTTAAGAGTTCTACGAGCGATGAGTGTAAGTTACAAGGGACAGAAACGGCAATAGCCGCCTTAATTTCCTTGGGAATGGCTTTTTCCTCCCCTAGGTATTTTAAGACCACATTTCCACCTAGGCTAAAGCCTTTTAAATAGATATGGTCATAATTTTTTTTGTGCAATAGGTATTCTACCACTGCGGCCAGATCTTGGGTCTCTCCAGAATGATAAGATCTAAACAGCCTATTGGTTTCTCCGCTGCACCCTCTAAAATTTACGGCACAAACATCTACGCCATTTATGTTGAACTGTAGGGCGCTGCCACTAATGTATGGTCGCTGGGCATTGCCTTCCAAACCGTGCAAAAGTATGGCCACCCTATGGGTGGGATGGGTGGCAAAACTCCAATCTAAATCCAAAAAATCGCCATCCTTCAGCCTTATGCGCTCCCGTTCTTGAACCAGACCGTTGACCCTTCTTACCATTCCCGAGTATATCGTAGAAAAATGGCCGTTCTTAAACAAGAAAGGTGGGTTGTAATGTGTGGGATGAATGGGCATCTTTATGGTTGTATTGTTTTTATAGGTCTCATAAAAAGAAAGGCTTCTTTTAATTAGTCCAGTTGTCTGGGATTATTTTGGATAGGTTTCCAATAATTTATGCTGTTCTTCTATGGCGTCTCTAAATTCAGTTTTTAAATTTTTCACCAAATCTGCTACGGTTTCGACAGATTCTATGGTGGTGACCCCTTGTCCGGCAGACCAGATAGTTTTCCATGCCTTGGCTTCGGTATCGAGCTCTTTGCCAAAATCTATCTTGGTATCTTTTTTTAGATCTTCTTCGGTAATTCCGGCAGCTTTTAAACTTGCCCCTAAAAAGTTGGCATGTACTCCAGAGACTGCGGCGGTATATACCACATCACTGGCGCCAGCCTCCACAATCATTTTTCGGTATTCGTCTGTAGCATTGCTTTCTTTGGTATTGATAAAACGGGTCCCCATATAGGCTAAATCTGCCCCCATTTGCAAGGCAGTTGCAATGTCTCGGCCAGTGCTGATACAGCCCGAGAGCAATATGGTTTTGTCGTAAAACTTTTTTATCTCGGCCACTAACGACATGGGGTTTATTGTACCCGCATGGCCGCCTGCACCGGCAGCAACCAATATTAATCCGTCTACCCCGGCCTCGGCAGCCTTTTCGGCATGTCGCTTCTTTATGATATCATGAAATACCAGTCCGCCATAACTGTGAACCGCATCTACGAGTTGGGAAACCGCCCCTAAAGAAGTGATGATTAATGGCACCTTATGTTTTATACAGACTTTTAGATCGGCTTCTAACCTGGGATTGGTAGGGTGAACGATCAAATTTACGCCAAAAGGCGCTGCCTTTTTACCCGTTTCGGTTTCAAAACTTTTTAAGGCTTCCTTAATTTCTATAATCCATGCCTCGAACCCCTCGGTGGTACGTTGGTTTAAGGCAGGAAAAGTACCAACAATACCATTTTTGCAGCATTCTATAACCAAATTCGGGCCAGAGATAAGAAACATAGGTGCCGCAACGGCCGGTAGGGATAGGTCTTTTATAAAAGATGCTTTTGTGCTCATGTTGGTGTATGGGTTTAACAGATTAATAAAAATGCTTCGCAGAAGTTAGTGAGTAAAACTGTCCTTCTTTCACAAAACTATAGTATTTTTGAAAATATTATGCGTGCATAACAAATGTAATAAATAAAAAGATGTATTTAAAAGATTTTGAAATCCGATGGAGTGATGTCGATGCCAACCGGCATATGGCAAATTCTGCGTATTTAAATTTTATGAGTCACACTCGAATGGCGTTTTTATTAGAGCTGGGCTTCGATCAAAAGACGATGGCAAGGCATAACCTAGGTCCGGTCGTGTTTCATGAGCATATGTATTACTTTAGAGAGGCCTTTTTGGGCAAGCCGGTCAAGGTATCCCTAGAGCTTATGGGCTTAAGTGAAGATGGAATGTTTTTTGAATTTCATCATGATTTTTATGATGACAAGGGGGTGAATTTTGCCCACTGTGAAGTAATGGGGGCCTGGATAGATTTAAAAACTAGGAATTTGACCCCCTTGGAAAATAATTTTTTGGAGGCCTTTAATAAGGTGCCCAAGGCAGAAGGATTTAAGGCACTGACCAGGGAAGATACCCGAAAATTTGGTCGCCGACCTAAGGAGTTGGTTTAGGGGGCTTGCTCACTAAATACACCCCGACTATGACCAAAACAATGGCTATTATTTTTATAAAACTTAGTTGGTCCTTACCCGTTCCTATGGCAAACATAATACCTACTAGGGGCTGTATATAGGTAAAGACCCCAACCGTAGAAGCCTTTAGCTGGGTAAGGGCAAACACATTAAACAAGTAGGTTAAAAAGGTGGTCCCAATAATGACAAAAAGGATGGCTCCAATAATGTCCATAGGCAATTGTTGCCAGGCTATTTCCGAAAATTCCGAATAACTAAGGGGTAGGGTAATTAAAAATCCTATCGTAAACAGCCATTTCATAATGGTCATTGGATGGTATTTTTTCAATAAACTTTTTACCAATAGGAGGTAAAAGCCAAAGCTTATGGCGTTTACTAAAAAGAGAAAATTGCCCAAGGGAATATTAGGGGCGTCTTGTTTTACTTTTACCCCGAACAATATAAGGGCCAAAGCCCCAATAAGGCCCAAAAGCACCCCAAACCCCTTTTGTAAGGTTATTTTTTCCTTGATCAGTATTGCCGATAAAACCACTACGATAATAGGGGTAATCGTGGCGAGAACAGCACTGTTGATAGGGGTAGACAAGGAGAGTCCCTTAAAAAAGGACAGCATGTTAATGGCCATTCCGAAAATGGCGCATAGGAATAATCGCCCCCAATCTTTTTTGGCTATTTTTTCCTTTGGTCCCCAAAAGGATATTGCCCAGAAGAGTGCGCTAGCTCCCAAAAGGCGTAATAATATAAACCCAAAGGGTTTTACATGGTCGGGCATCACTCCCTTGGCAATGGTATGGTTTAAGCCATAAATAATGCTGGCACCAAAGGCTGCCAATAGCGCTAGTGTTCTTTTGCTCACGAATGGATTTTTTCCTTTGCCTTTGCAATGGTCGATTTGCTATTGCCAATAAAAATAGCATCCTCCATTAGAATAACAGGGCGTTTTAAAAAGGTATACTGTTCTAGTATCAATGCTTTGTAGTCTGTTTCGGTAAGATTTTGATCCTTCAGTTTCCGCTCTTGATAGAGTCGCGCCCTTTTACTGAACAAACTCTCATAACTTCCCGATAATGCTACCATGGCTTCAAGCTGTTCGGGTGTTATCGCTTCGGTCTTTATATCCTGAAGTTCAAAATCCTCTAAAGGCTGCAGTTCTTTGAGGATCCTTTTACAGGTGTCACAACTGCTCAAGTGAAATATTCTTTTCATTTAAATTGATGTTTAATTTTTTATTTTTCACATTTTTCCATGCCAAACGGAGGTGTTTTGCTAAAAGCAATATGGATAATGCTAATTTTAGGGTACAAAGAAACCTAATTTCATCGAATTGCACTATTTTTAATGCTTAGACTAAAGTTATAATCACAGAAAAAGCTAGCATTGGAAAAGGTATTTGATATTTCGCTGAAGAATAGAAAATTATTATATAAGTTTTTAAAAGAAACCCCTAAGGAAAATCTATTGGAAATCCCGAACGGATTTCGCAATAATATCTGGTGGAATATTGCCCATGTGGTAGTCACCCAACAGTTGTTGGTCTATAAGTTAGGAGGTCAGCAAATGAGGGTAGAGGAGGCCTTGGTCGATAAGTTTAAAAAAGGCACCGCTCCCGACGGTACAGCTACCGATGAGGAGATAGCACTGATAGGGGATTTATTGATCTCTACCGTAGAGTGGGCAAAAAAGGATTATGAAGATGGCATTTTTACGACCTATAACACCTATGCCACTAGTGTAGACGTAACCTTGGAAAAGGTAGAAGACGCTTTGGCCTTCAATAATTTTCACGAGGGGATTCACCTTGGTGCCGTTCTTGCCCTATCAAAAGTTGTTGGGGGTAAGGCTAATTAAGATTTTATTTTTAAGGACAAATAGGGTTTTATCTCTTGAAAGGGAAGGTTTAATAAAATAGGGCCATCAGCATAGGAGGCTACTTCGTACTGTTCGTAATACAGTTGAAGGCCTTCTTTTGTAAAACCAATATTTTCCGGAAGATAAAATACATTGTTTTCGAACATAAAACCGGTAGTATTTATAGACTTGCCAGAGGGAATTTTTTCTTGTTCTCTAAATTTCAATTCGGCATACAACCGAAATTGATCCAAGTCTTCAATAAAATCCAACGTGTTAACTTCTATGTTTTTTTTCTTGTCGAAGTTAAAAAATTGGGTAGAAGTATACCCATGGGCCCCTCCGGTAAAGGAATAAGAGTTGAGCTGGATCGTAATGATATTGTCGTCTTCGAAAGTGATGGCTCCATCAATAATGGCTTCCCAACCAACAGGTTCGTCGGCATACAGTTTTTTGATGTCCGAGAATCCATTGTTAAAAGAGCGAATAGCCTCTTCTATGGTGGATGGTTCAAACGCATCATCATAGGATAACATGGAAATAACCTCCTCTTGTAGGGTATTATTAATGATAGTGGCTAGGGCTTGGTTTTCTAGTGCCTTGGGGATATGAATACTAACTTTAGGGCAGTTGTCACAACTTGCCTCCTTAAATTCTAAAGGCTCAAAAACAAGTTTGTCCTGGTTGGTACAGCTCCAAAAAATCAGTGGAAGTAACAAAAACGCTAATTTAGTGTTCATAAAATAAAGATGTATATAAAGCTACAAAGCTACAACATCATTACAATCTCTAAAAGATAAAGGTAGAATTGTACAATTAAAGTGACTATGAGTAAAGAGCAATTAAAGTTTAACAGTAAAACCATCCATGGAGGGCAATTTCCGGACAAGGCCTATGGCGCAGTAATGCCTCCCATTTACCAAACCTCGACCTATGCCCAAAGTACCCCTGGGGGTCACAAGGGATATGAGTATTCTAGGAGTGCCAATCCGACCAGATCGGCCTTAGAGAATTCCCTGGCAAGTATAGAGAACGGAACTTATGGTCTGGCATTTGGAAGCGGTTTGGCCGCCATAGATGCTGTTATTAAACTATTGTCGCCTGGTGATGAGGTTATATCTACCAATGACTTGTATGGGGGAAGTTACCGTATTTTTAAGAGGATTTTCGAAAACTACGGCATTGTATTCCATTTTGTAGGGATGCAAGATGCCTCGGCAATAGCGCAGTATATCAATAAGAACACCAAGCTTATCTGGGTAGAAACCCCTACCAACCCTATGATGAACATCATAGATATCAAGGCTGTTGCGGCCTTGGCGCAAAAAAATCAAGTGTTATTGGCAGTAGACAATACCTTTGCGACGCCTTATTTACAGTTGCCCCTAGATCTAGGGGCCGATATTGTAATGCATTCCGCTACCAAATATTTAGGAGGTCATAGCGACGTGGTGGTGGGAGCCCTAGTCGTAAAAGACAAGGAATTGGCCGATAGATTATATTTTATACAGAATGCCAGCGGTGCCGTTTGTGGTCCAATGGATAGCTTTTTGGTTCTACGGGGCATCAAAACCTTGCATATAAGAATGCAGCGGCATTGTGAGAACGGAAGGGCTGTGGCCGAATTTTTGGCGAAGCATCCCAAAATAGAAAAGGTGTATTGGCCCGGATTTGAGGACCATCCAAACCACCATATAGCAAAAAGTCAGATGAAGGACTTTGGGGGCATGATTTCCTTTGTTCCCAAAAATGGCAGCTATAAAGAAGCTATCGCCATCGTAGAAAGACTTCAGTTATTTACCCTGGCCGAATCCCTGGGAGGGGTGGAAAGCTTGGCAGGGCATCCGGCAAGCATGACCCATGCCAGCATACCTGCAGAAGAGAGAGAAAAAAGTGGCGTTGTAGATGCTTTAATTCGATTAAGTGTAGGAATTGAAGATCATGAGGATTTGATTGCTGATTTAAATCAAGCAATTCAATGATTTTCTTAGCGAATTTGCATGTAAAATGCGTATACGTTATTAAAAATACATAATTTTGTTAGTCAACAAACTCAATATTATATAAATCAACAGATAGTTAATTTTTTATGGAAGAAAGAATAAATGCATTTATGGAAGGGGTAATGGCACGTAATAGTCATGAACCAGAATTCATACAAGCTGTACATGAAGTAGCGGAAACGGTTATTCCTTACATTGCCGAGAATGATATTTATAAAGGTAAAAGCATATTAGAAAGAATGGTCGAGCCAGAAAGGTTGATCTCTTTTAGAGTTGCTTGGGTTGATGATAATGGAGCAGTACATGTAAACAGAGGATATAGAGTTCAAATGAATTCGGCCATTGGACCGTATAAAGGCGGATTGCGTTTTCATCCTACCGTAAATGCCAGTGTTTTAAAATTTCTCGCTTTCGAGCAAGTATTTAAAAACAGTCTAACGACCCTGCCTATGGGGGGTGGTAAAGGGGGATCAGATTTTGACCCCAAAGGAAAGTCAGACGACGAGGTAATGCGTTTTTGCCATGCTTTTATGTCCGAGCTTTCTAGACATATTGGTCCAAATACCGATGTACCTGCAGGGGATATCGGGGTAGGTTCTCGAGAAATCGGTTTCTTGTTCGGAATGTATAAAAAGATCCGTAACGAGTTTACCGGGGTGTTGACCGGAAAGGGACTTTCTTGGGGTGGTTCTAAAATTAGACCAGAAGCAACAGGTTACGGTACGGTATACTTTGCACAAAGTATGTTAGAAACCAGAAACGAGACCGTTTCAGGAAAAACCGTGGTGATCTCTGGTTCTGGAAATGTGGCGCAATATGCCGCGGAAAAAGTTATCCAAATGGGTGGTAGGGTAGTTACCTTATCAGATTCTAGTGGATATATCTATGATAAAGACGGACTCGATGATGAGAAACTTGCCTTTGTTATGGATTTAAAAAATAACAGACGTGGTAGAATTTCTGAATATATCGAGAAATATCCTTCGGCAGAATTCTTTGAAGGGAAAACACCTTGGGAGGTAAAGTGCGATATAGCACTTCCTTGTGCTACCCAGAATGAATTGGATGGTAAAAATGCAGAGACTTTATTGAAAAATGGCTGTATTTGTGTGGCAGAAGGTGCTAATATGCCCTCGACACCAGAAGCGATCCATGAATTTCACAAGGCTAAAATTTTATTCGCACCAGGGAAAGCTTCCAATGCCGGTGGGGTAGCCACTTCAGGATTGGAAATGTCCCAGAACTCTTTGCGTATCAGCTGGACCCGTGAGGAAGTAGATGAAAGACTTCAAAAAATTATGAGCGATATTCACGATTCTTGTATCAAATACGGAAAAGAAGAAGATGGATATTGCAATTATGTAAAAGGAGCAAATATTGCCGGTTTCGTAAAAGTAGCCGATGCTATGCTGGCCCAAGGCGTTATTTAATTTCTTTTAAATCTATACATCCACTTGGATACAATTGTATAAGACCTGTTAGGGACCTCCCTAACAGGTCTCTTTGTAGTATCTTTACGTTATAAATCGGATACCGATGCTAGTAAATACAAAGGCCATTGTTTTATCTGCCATAAAATATGGAGATACCAGCTTAATCGCTAAAATCTTTACCCAGACCGATGGGGTAAGATCGTATCTGTTAAAAGGGGTTTTATCGTCTAAAAGAGGAAAGTTGAAATCGGCCTATTTTCAACCATTGGTGCAATTGGAAATACAGGCCTTTCACAAAAACAAAGGCACTTTAAAAAGTATCAGGGAAGCCAAGGTTTCTTACCATTATCAAAGTATACACGCCAATGTTGCCAAAAATGCCTTGGCTTTTTTTTTGGCCGAAATGTTGAGCAATAGTATTGGCGAAGAAGAACCTAACGAGGTGTTGTTTAGTTTTATAGAACACGCCTTGCAATGGCTCGATACCCACGATGAAATGGCCAATTTTCATTTATATTTCTTACTGACACTTACCAAGTATCTGGGGTTTTATCCGGATACCCAAAATAGGGAATTTCCTTATTTTGATTTGTTGGAAGGCGAGTTTATAAAATCTCCCTCCCTAAACCCTAACCTTTCGGGCGAAAATATATTTTATTTTAACAGTCTATTGGGCACAGATTTTGATGGTTTAGCTGCTGTAAAAATGAAGAAATCTACACGGCAAGATTTGCTAAAAAACCTTGTGCATTATTTCGAGTTACACTTACAAGGATTTAGAAAGCCTAAATCGCTTGCTGTTTTAAATGAAGTTTTTGGTTAGTATGCAAAAGATTATTTTTATTGTTTTATTCCTAATATTTCAAGGACTTTCTGCGCAAAAAATCGTTGTTCTGGATGCCGAAGATGGGCAGCCCATTCCCAATGTAGTTCTTTATAATGTCGATAAGTCTATCACCGTTCTTTCGGGCCTTTCAGGAGAATGCGATCTTTCCGTATTCGGGGATCATGAACGAATAACCTTTAGGCATCTTAGTTACCAAACCACCAAAGCAAATAAAAATCATGTATTAAACCGAGGTAAAATATACTTGTTCCCCAGTATGGAACAGTTGGAAGAAGTGGTGATGTCTATTTCTAAATGGGAACAGCAACGGAAAGATATTCCACAAAAGATGGCCGTTATAGGAGCCAAGGCCATACAATTTACGGCACCCCAAACCTCGGCAGATCTATTGCAGCAAAGCGGGAAAGTCTTTGTGCAAAAAAGTCAACTCGGAGGAGGAAGCCCTATGATCCGAGGTTTTGCGACCAATAGATTATTGATTTCTGTAGATGGGGTTCGGATGAACAACGCTATCTTTAGAGGAGGAAACCTTCAGAATGTAATTTCTATAGATCCATTAACGGTAAAAAATACAGAGATTATCTTTGGTCCTGGGTCCGTGATCTACGGTTCCGATGCCATTGGTGGGGTGATGAATTTTTATACTCAAAGACCACAGTTCTCCAATACCGATAGCCTTTCATTTTCGGGAAGTAGCTATTATAGGTATGCTTCGGCGAATAATGAGGGTACCTATCATTTAGATGTGAATGTGGGGAAAAAGAAATGGGCCTTTTTGACCAGTGTGAGCTATAGCGATTTTGGCGATCTAACGATGGGGTCGCATGGACCAGATTCCTACCTGAGGAATCAGTACGTAATCAGGGAAAATGGCGAAGATAAATTAGTCCAAAATTCCAATGCTAAAAAACAGCGCAGTTCGGGTTACGATCAAATTAACCTGATGCAAAAAATTGCCTTTAAACCCAACAACAATTGGAATATAAACCTGAATACCTTTTATTCGGAAACTTCGGATTATGCTAGGTACGATAGATTGATAAGGCCTTCTAAGGACAATACAGGATTGCGTTCGGCAGAATGGTATTATGGACCCCAAAAGTGGTTTATGGGGAACCTTCAGTTGGTTCAAAACGGAAAGGGAAGCTTTTATGACGGATTAAAAATCACCACGGCCTATCAAAATTTTCAAGAGAGCAGAAACGATAGAGGGTTTCAAAAAGACATCCGCTTTTCTACCAAAGAAAACGTAGACGCCTATTCTGTCAATGTCGATTTCGAAAACAAAAGAATGGGTAGTCTTAGGCTGTACTACGGAACCGAATACGTTTTTAATAAGGTGGGTTCTACAGGAAGTGAGGAAGATATCACAACCGGTGCCACCATGGCTTCGGCCTCTAGATATCCGGACGGCGCCTCTTGGCAAACCTTGGCCGGTTATATTAGTGGGGAGCTAAAAACCAAGCCTAATTTTACGTTTTTATCGGGCCTGCGGTATAGCCACGTATGGGTCGATGCTACTTTTGACAAGACTTTCTACCCTTTTCCTTTCGATAATGCCACCCTTAGTACCGGAGCTTTGACGGGGAGCTTGGGTATTAGTTGGTTTCCTAAGACCGATCTGCAGATTACCTCCAATGCCTCTACCGGATTTAGGGCGCCTAATGTAGATGATATAGGAAAAATATTCGATTCCGAACCCGGAAAGGTAGTGGTGCCCAACCCAGATTTGGAACCAGAATATGCCTATAATTTTGAAGTGGGGGCACAGAAAAATTTTAATGATCGCGTAATGCTCAAGGCAACGACCTTTTACACCTATTTGGTCGATGCTTTGGTGCGCAGGGATTTCTACTTTAACGGGGAAAACCAAATTGAGTATAATGGGGAAATGAGTACGGTGCAGGCCATACAAAATGCCGCTAAATCGTATGTATACGGCTTCGAAATAGGCTTAGATGCCTTCCTGACCGAAAAACTATCCCTGGTTTCCAATCTTACCATCACTAAGGGAATAGAGGAAGAAACAGATGGTTCCGATTCTCCAGGACGTCATGTGGCACCTACTTTTGGCGATTTCCATGTGATATGGAAGAATCAAAAGTTGAAAACAGACCTCTTTCTCAATTTTAACGATAAAATTGCTCACGAAGACATGGCGGTTTCCGAACGGAGCAAGGGCTATATATATGCCTCGGATGCTGACGGAAACTCGTATACGCCTTCTTGGTATACCTTAAATTTTCGCTCGCAATACATGTTTTCACAGGCATTGACGGCTACTTTTAACCTAGAGAATATCACCGATCAAAGGTATCGTTCCTATTCTTCGGGGATTGTCGCGCCCGGTATCAATGTCGTCCTGGCCCTGGGGTATAAATTTTAAAAAACGAATTCCGCCTACAGGCCTAGTGGGGCGTTAAACCAATCGTTTCTGTAGAGTACAACGAGCCGTCTTTTAAGGGGGGCTTTTGGTGTTTTATACAAGGAAAAATCTCTGGAAGCGCTTACTGCACCATCCGCTCAAATTGTTGTGCAGTTAAGGTGTTACGGCGGGAAGATGGTATATTCCGATAGTTTTTAGCGGTATTATTTGGGCGTTCCCTCCTTCGTCGGGCGGGCTATTGGCTATATCCCTTGCGCTGCTGCGGGGATAACGCCGCTATCCCTAACGCTTCTCAGTGAACAATAAACAATTAGCAATTAACAATAAAAAAAGAGTTGTACGTCCCTGATAAACCTTGTCAGGGTTTAGATATTGATTTCATTATTAAAGATAAGGAGTTTTTCTTTTCTCTGTTTTCTTTTCTCTGTTTCTTATAGCTAATTGTAAATTGATTTGGCCCCTTACTGCAAATGCAGGTCCTTGCACTTACTGTTCGGTCCTTTTGTTCATTGAAACTGACCTTTTCGTTCCTTCTCTCACCCAGCACTCCAATACATATCTATACAGTCTTTGTTCTTTTTTCTCTTTTCTTTTGTCCAAATGGAAAATGGTCACTGTTTTCCGCGTTAGGGATTGCAGCGGCATCCTTTTTTAGCGGCAGCGCCGGCTAAAAAAGATACAGCGGAAAGCCCGCCCCGCAAGGGGAACGCCCAAAAAACGAGCATCGCTCAGGGAAGTATAGAAAACGAATTGAACACCGCTAAAGTAAAAGCCTACTTCTGTTTTGTTTAAAGAATAAGACAGAAAAACGATCGATGTATTGATTTGTAAATCAGTCGGATAGCAGGTGGATTGAAAATTTTAACATTTTTCAAGTAGGGAGAAGTAGTACTTGGTTGTTTCATATACAAACAAACAAATTAAATTATTATGAAGATTATGAAGAATTTATTTAAGATTTCAGGATTGGCGGGAATAGCTTTAATGGCAATGGTGTCATGTAGTAAAAATGACGATACGGCCATGGAAGGGGAATCGTATAATACTAGTTTTGAAGTAACCGATGCCCCCATAGATAATGCCGATGTAGAAGCTGTTTTTGTAACCATTGCGAATGTTACGGTAGACGGAAAGGCACTGGAAGGATTCAGTGCTACCACAGTTAACTTGGCCGCCTTGGTAAATGGTAAGACCGCAGCCTTGGGGAACTTGGATTTACAGGCAAGATCGTATTCGGATATTGTATTTGAATTGGATTTTGACAAAGACGTAAACGGTGATGCCCCTGGTTGTTACGTAGAAAAGGCAAACGGAGAGAAAGATGCCCTGGTGGCCGCTTCCAACAAAATTAAGATCACCGATTCTTTTGAAGTACTAGCGCAAGCTAAGAATGTGATCGTAATTGATTTTGACCTTAGAAAAACAATTAAAGAAGAGAAATCCGCCCTGTCGAGCGACTTTGATTTTGTGACCATGAGCGAGCTTTCTGCCGGAATTAGAACCGTAAATAAAGAAACTACCGGGAAAATTTCTGGTACTGCCAGCGATTCTCAAAACACTTCCGACAAAATTATCGTTTATGCTTACAAAAAAGGGACGTTCAATGCCGATGTAGAAACAAAAGGAAAAGGTGAAAGTGGAGTGACGTTTGCTAATGCGGTAACGAGTGCAGAGGTGAAAAAAGGAATAACTTCGTCTTACAGCTTAGATTTCTTGGAAGAAGGGGAGTACGAATTGATCTTTGCTTCTTACAAAGAAGAAGGTAATGGGTTTTCTTTTAACTCCTTATTAGAAGTTGAGTCGGCAACAGGATTAAAACTAGGACTTATCGATGTAAACTCTGCTCTTAATTTAACAGTTAACGTAAAGGTTACGGGAGCCGTACAATAATGGAAAACTTTTCCCCCTTACTTTTAAAAGGCTGCCTGAAAAGGCAGCTTTTTTTTTGCGTTTTTATAGCGCTCGAAGCCATTAAAAACTAAATGAAAGATGATGGCTCCTTTAAATTTATTAGTAGAAAAACTAGCGTATTAACAAAAGATTTTTTTAGCAGGGGTAAGATGCGTAGAAATTTGTTCGAATTTAGTAATTTTGCAAACTTAATTTGGACCATTACAACTAGTTAATATGAAGTTTGAAGAATATAAAGGATTAGATTTACCGAAAGTTGCGGAAAGCATTTTGGAGTATTGGAAGGAGAATCAAATATTTGAAAAAAGTGTAACTAGTAGGGAAGGAAAGGAGAGTTATGTTTTTTATGAGGGACCTCCATCGGCAAACGGATTGCCAGGAATCCATCATGTGATGGCTCGTACTATCAAGGATATTTTTCCGCGTTACAAAACCATGAAAGGTTTTCAGGTGAAACGTAAGGCCGGATGGGATACCCATGGACTACCGATAGAATTAGGAGTTGAAAAGGAATTGGGGATCACCAAGGAAGATATTGGGACCAAAATTTCTGTAGAAGATTACAATGCGGCCTGTAAAAAAGCGGTTATGCGCTATACGGACGTTTGGAACTCCATGACAGAAAAGGTGGGGTATTGGGTAGATATGGAAGATCCGTATATCACCTATAAATCCAAGTACATGGAATCTGTATGGTGGTTGCTAAAACAGATTTACGACAAAGGACTTATCTATAAAGGATATACCATACAACCATATTCCCCAAAAGCGGGAACTGGACTAAGTTCGCACGAGCTAAACCAGCCAGGAACCTATCAAGATGTCACCGATACTACTGTGGTGGCTCAGTTTAAGGTTAAAAAAGAAACCTTGGGCGATAATTTTAAAGGCATAGAAGGCGATATTTTCTTCTTGGCTTGGACGACCACGCCATGGACATTGCCATCGAATACTGCCTTGACCGTAGGTCCTAAGATTGATTACGTAGTGGTAAAAACCTTCAATCAATATACTTTTGAACCTATGCATGTGGTACTTGCCAACACTTTGGTAGGCAAGCAGTTTAGTGGTAAATTCTTTGCTGCTGAAAGTGAAGACGACTTTGCGAACTACAGTTCAAAAGACAAGAAAATCCCTTATCAGATCCTTGGAGAAGCCAAGGGAGCAGACCTAGTAGGGGTTCAATACGAACAGTTATTAGACTATACCCTACCATATCAGAATCCGGAAAATGCCTTTAGGGTCATTGCCGGCGATTTTGTAACTACTGAAGACGGAACGGGAATTGTGCATACCGCACCTACCTTTGGGGCAGATGATGCCTTGGTAGCGAAACAAGCAACACCAGAGGTGCCGCCGATGTTGGTGTTGGACGAAAATAACAACCCCGTGCCTTTGGTAGATTTACAAGGTAAATTCCGCCCCGAATTAAAGGAACTCGCAGGGAAATACGTAAAAAACGAATATTACAACGAAGGCGAAGCTCCAGAGAAATCTGTGGATGTAGAGATCGCCATTAAATTAAAGGAAGATAACAGGGCCTTTAAGGTAGAAAAGTATGTGCATAGCTACCCTAACTGCTGGCGTACAGATAAGCCTATATTGTATTATCCTTTAGATTCTTGGTTTATAAAAATCACCGATGTCAAGGACAATATGTTCCAACTGAACCAAACCATCAATTGGAAGCCCAAAGCTACGGGAGAAGGTAGGTTTGGTAACTGGTTGGCGAATGCCAATGATTGGAACCTTTCGCGATCTCGTTATTGGGGGATTCCATTGCCAATTTGGCGTACCGATGACGGTAGTGAACAACTCATCATTGGTTCGGTGGCCGAACTGAAACAGGAGATGGAAAAGGCCGTGGCGGCCGGAGTGCTCACAGAAGATATCTTTAAGGATTTCGTCGTGGGCGATATGTCCGAAGAGAATTACGATAAAATAGATTTACATAAAAATATAGTAGATCAGATTACCTTGGTATCCCCTTCGGGAAAACCGATGTCTCGCGAAAGCGATCTGATCGATGTGTGGTTCGATAGTGGCTCCATGCCTTATGCGCAATGGCATTACCCCTTCGAAAATAAAGAACTGATCGATGAAGGAAAGACCTTCCCGGCCGATTTTATTGCCGAGGGAGTAGACCAGACAAGAGGTTGGTTCTATACCCTGCACGCTATTGCTACTATGGTATTTGATTCGGTGGCCTATAAAAACGTAGTGTCTAACGGATTGGTGTTGGATAAAGAAGGCAAGAAAATGTCCAAACGTTTGGGCAACGCCGTCGATCCTTTCGAAACCATGGAAGAATACGGTCCGGATGCGACACGTTGGTACATGATTTCAAATGCCAACCCTTGGGACAATTTAAAGTTCGATGTAGAAGGTATTGCAGAGGTGAAGCGCAAGTTCTTTGGAACACTGTACAATACCTATTCTTTCTTTGCCATGTATGCCAATTTAGATAAGTTCGATTATTCGGAAGCTGATATTCCTTTATCGGAACGCCCAGAAATAGATCAGTGGATCTTATCTGAACTGCATTCCCTGATAAAAACGGTAGATGAGGCCTATGAAGAATACGAGCCCACAAGGGCTACTAGGGCTATTTCCAACTATGTGCAGGAAAACCTGAGCAACTGGTACGTGCGTTTAAGCAGAAGACGTTTTTGGAAAGGGGATTATCAATTCGATAAAATATCGGCCTACCAGACCTTGTATACGTGTTTGACTACGGTCGCTAAATTAGCTGCACCGGTAGCGCCATTTTTTATGGACAGATTATACAAAGATTTAACAAATACAACACATAAAGACTCTTTTGAAAGCGTACATTTATCAGACTTTCCAAAGTACGATCTGACCATGGTCAATAAAGACTTGGAAAGTAAAATGGCAAAGGCCCAGACCATTTCGTCCCTGGTCTTGTCTATTCGCCAAAAAGAAAAGATCAAGGTGCGTCAGCCGCTACAGAAGATTATGATTCCAGTGCTCGATAATAAGCAGAGACAGGAAATAGAAGCGGTGGCCAATCTGATTAAAACGGAAGTGAATGTTAAGGAAATAGAGCTCCTAGATGATGCTTCCGGGATCTTGGTAAAACAAATAAAACCTAACTTTAAGACCCTAGGGCCTAAGTTTGGGAAGGATATGAAGGTTATTGCTGCAGCGGTTTCTCAACTAAATCAGGAAGAAATCCAAAAAATTGAGCAGAATGGCGAAATAATCTTACAACTTGAAGATAAAAGTATTATTTTACAGCTCCAAGATGTAGAGATATCATCTCAGGATATTGAGGGTTGGTTAGTAGCAAGTTCAGGAGCCTTGACAGTGGCTTTGGATATTTCTATTACAGAGGACCTAAGAAATGAAGGTATTGCCAGGGAACTGGTCAATAGAATTCAGAATCTGAGAAAAGAATCGGGTTTTGAAGTGACTGATAAAATAGATATTAAATTATTGAAGGATGGTTTTGTCGAAGAGGCTGTTGTAAGTAATATGTCTTATATAAAAACGGAAACCTTAGCGGCTGAACTCAATTTTGAAGAAACTTTGGAGAAAGGAATTGAGGTTTCTTTCGACGAAATAAATACAAAGTTGTTCATAGTAAAACATTAACATTATGGCAGAAGATTTAAAAGTAAGGTATGCCGATAAGGATTTGAATGAATTCAGAGTTCTAATCGAAGAAAAAATTGTAAAAGCGAAAAGTCACTTGGAACTGCTTAAAAGTTCTTATATGAACGATGGTAATAACGGTACGGATGATACTTCTCCTACCTTTAAAGCTTTCGAAGAAGGTTCCGAAACCATGAGTAAGGAAGCAAATACCCAGTTGGCCATTCGTCAGGAAAAGTTTATTAGAGATTTAAAAAATGCTTTGTTGCGTATAGAAAACAAAACCTATGGCATTTGTCGTATCACAGGTAAGCTTATCAGTAAAGAACGACTAAAATTGGTGCCTCATGCAACATTGAGCATAGAAGCAAAGAATTTACAAGCTTAAAAATTTAAAAAAAAAAACGCCTCACAAGGCGTTTTTTTATGGAATGAAAAAACTGCTTACCTTCCTTATTGCGATGAGCTTGCCTGTTTTGTATGCTCAGAAAATGGTTCATAAAACTTTTCTGAACCCCCATATCACCAATATTCAGATCGATACCAAGGACTGCTTTAAGGTAGACTTGGCTACCATCAACGGATCTGAAATGTCCGTAGAGGGGGTCATGGAAGGGGAGTATATGAACAATGTTTTGGTTCAAGTGAAAGAAGAAGGGAACGCGCTATTGGTCAGCGCAGGCTTTCAGCCTAGTTTTTTAGATCCTAACGATAAACTAAGTGCCCATAAGGTTGTTTCCATAGCACTTAAAATTAGGGTGCCAGAACACCTCCAAGTCTTGGTCTACGGTACCAATGCCAATATCAATGTGAAAGGCCAGTATGCGGACTTAAAGGTTGTTTTAAACGACGGTAACTGTACCTTGTTCAATGTGGGGGAGAATACGGCCGTAACAACACAAAGTGGTGCTATTGTGCTAGGGGTAAAAAAAGGTCTCATAAAGGCAAATACCAAATATGGGGTAAAACAAACCGAAAATATTCCCAAGGGAGATGCACATTTTACCCTTAATTCCATTACCGGGAATATCAACATTCGGAAAATCGAATAATATGTCTATTTTTACCGAATCTATATTTTATTGAAAAGAATGAATTTAAAAAAATCCCTTCTATTAATTGCGCTGATTTTAATCGTAGATCAGGTAAGTAAAATCTATATAAAGACCCATTTTGTTCTTGGCGAATACGTAGATGTTTTTAATTGGTTTAAAATTCTTTTTATAGAAAATGAAGGGGCAGCTTGGGGGACTAAGCTAAGCGATATATTTCCCATAGCAGATTCCACAGGGAAGCTTGTTTTAACCATTTTTAGATTGTTTGCAATCGTGGGAATAGGTTACTGGTTGTTGGATACCATCAAGAAAAAATCGTCTACGACCTTAATTTTCGCCGTCTCATTAATCTTTGCTGGGGCATTGGGTAATATTATAGATTCTGTTTTTTACGGAATGATCTTTAATGATAGTTATGCCCAGGTAGCGACTTTGTTCTCATCAGAGCCGTATGGCAGCCTCTTTCATGGGAAGGTTGTAGATATGCTTTACTTTCCTATGGTAGACACCACCTGGCCAAATTGGATACCTGTTGTTGGAGGCAATACCTTTCGCTTTTTCGAACCTGTATTTAATATTGCCGATACTGCTATTAGTACCGGGGTAGGGATTCTTATTGTCTTTAATAAGAAAGCCTTTGGAGATAGTGTAGAAAAAGTTAAAACGAATAAATCCGCTGTGGAGTAACACAAAAATCCAAAGGAACATCCCCTGGATTGATATCCGATATTCTATCCTCGGCTTCAAAAAGAGATAGTCCGACCTTAATAACATTCGGTCGGCATTGCTGCAGTAGAATGTCGTAATACCCCTTGCCGTAGCCTACACGGTTTCCTTGTAGGTCAAATGCCAATAAGGGTAAAAACACCACGTCTATTTTAAGGGGAGGTACCTCAATACCGTCTTGGGGCTCCGGAACGTTCCAACTGTTCTTCTTAATGACCGTATTGTCGGTTAGTAAATAATTCAGTAAAGATTGGTTGTCGCTCATCTTGGGAAGAACAATGTTTTTGTCCTTTCCCTGTAAAATGGACATTACAAATTCCGTATCTACCTCTTTCTTTTCGGTGATGGATAGGAACAAATGGTAGTAGTCAAAATTCCAAATAGGTAAGGTGAGGAGTTGGTTGGCTAAGGCTATACTGGCCTCTGAAACTTCTTCGTGGCTGAGGCGCTCACGGCGTTGGCCATAGGTGGCACGCAATTCTTTTTTTAACATAACTATTGAGCAAACGGGCTGTATAGCGAATATACTAAGAACCGCTAAAGAATGCTACTTTTTAGTTGCTATAGTGTAGTAAATCTTGAAGAAGACCATCAATACTAAATAGGCTCCCAAAGTAATTAAATATTTGTCCATCTTATATTTCTAATAATCAGGTAAATATAAAAAAACAACTGATTTATTCCGTAAAAGGCATGGTTTTATCGACAAAATACACCTTCATTTAACAAGATTTAAGATTCTATTGATCTATTTAACAGCTTGTTAGTTTAATTATTAGCAGGTTGTGAAGGTTTGTGAAAGTTGGTTTTTATTGGGAGGATCGCTGAAAAAAAAAATTAAAACACAAAAACTTCTTAAATTTATACCTTCCGGAAGCTGATGTAATATATGCGTGAAAGGATGGAATTATAATAATATTAAGAGGGTGCAAACTTCAATAATAGCTTTTATATCCTTATTTTGTGATCATGAAGATCTTCCTAAAAAAAGAGCGGGTTTTTTGTAGGATTAAATAAAAACGCACTAATTTAAGTAAGGCGATTAAAAAAAAGATTTATACCAAGTACATGACTCAAATACCCATAGAAGTTCAATTAAGTTCGTTGCCAAAGAATCCGGGGGTGTATCAGTTCTATGATGCGGAGGGTAAAATTTTATATGTTGGAAAGGCAAAGAATTTAAAAAAGAGGGTGTCTTCTTATTTCAGTAAGAACCATGAGTCTGGTAAAACTCGGGTATTGGTAAAAAAAATACGGAGTATCCAGCATATTGTAGTGCCTACGGAGTCCGATGCCTTATTGTTAGAGAACAACCTCATAAAAAAGTATCGGCCTAGGTATAATGTGCTGTTAAAAGACGATAAAACATATCCTTGGATCTGTATAAAAAAGGAAAGGTTTCCACGGGTTTTTGCTACAAGAAGGCTTGTAAAGGACGGGTCGGAATATTTTGGGCCCTATACTAGTATGAAGACCTTACATACCCTATTAGACCTTATAAAAAGTGTATATCCTTTAAGGACCTGTAACTACGACCTGTCTAAGGAAAAAATAGACCACGGCAAGTACAAGGTGTGTTTAGAGTATCATTTGGGGAATTGCAAAGGGCCTTGTGAAGATTATCAGTCAGAGGAAGAATACAACCGACAAATTCAAGAAATACGCGAAATTGTAAAAGGCGACTTTAAGGCATCCTTACATTATTTTAGAGGGCAAATGACTTCTTTGGCCCAAGAAATGAAATTTGAAGAAGCTCAAAAAATAAAAGAGAAAATAGAGGTTTTAGAAAACTATCAAGTAAAAACGACCATAGTAAATCCTAAAATCAATAATGTAGACGTGTTTAGCATCATTTCGGACGAGGAATATGCCTATGTTAATTTCTTGCAACTATCCCATGGGTCTATTATCCGTTCCCATACCATGGAAATAAAAAAGAAATTGGAGGAAACGGAAGAAGAATTATTACAATTGGCAATTGTAGAGATAAGGCAAAGGTTTCAATCCCTTTCCAGAGAACTTTATCTGCCTTTTCCAGTAAGCTTACCGCCCGAACTTAAAGTGACTGTGCCAAAATTAGGCGACAAGAAAAAAATATTGGAACTTTCTGAACGAAACGCCAAGTATTTTAGGCAAGACCGATTTAAGCAGATTAAGATAATTGATCCAGACCGGCATACCAATAGAGTCATGGCGCAATTGAAAAGCGATCTTCGGTTGTCTCAGGAGCCAAGGCATATAGAGTGTTTTGACAACTCTAACATACAAGGTGCCTTCCCTGTGGCCGCCTGTGTCGTTTTTAAGGACGGGAAGCCCTCTAAAAAAGACTACCGCCATTTTAATATTAAATCGGTTGTGGGGCCAGATGATTTTGCTTCCATGGAAGAAGTGGTGTACAGGCGCTATGATCGTTTGTTGAGAGAGGGGAAAGACCTGCCGCAACTAATTGTCATCGATGGGGGGAAGGGACAGCTTTCCTCGGCCGTAAAAAGTCTGGACGACTTAGGGCTTAGAGGAAAAATAGCCATTATCGGGATTGCGAAACGGTTGGAAGAAATATATTTCCCCGAAGATTCTATTCCCCTCTACTTGGATAAAAAGTCCGAATCCTTAAAAATAATCCAGCAGCTTAGAAATGAAGCCCATAGGTTTGGGATAAGCTTCCATCGGGATAAAAGAAGCAAGGCCGCCATAAATTCGGAATTGGAAAGTATCGATGGGATAGGGGAAAAAACCGTCGAAGATTTATTAAAATATTTTAAGTCCGTTAAACGGATCAAGGAAGCCTCTTTGGAGAATTTAATAAGCATTGTAGGCAGGTCAAAAGCAAAGAAAATTTATGAATCGTTTCATTAAAGCCTTATCTTAACTCTATGCAAAAATCACTGGTAGTACTATGTCTGTTTCTTTTTTCTCAATTTTTCCAAGGACAGGTGCCTAATGAAATTCAGGATCTTAAAGTGGGACTTGTTTTAAGTGGCGGAGGTGCCAAGGGCTTGGCACATATAGGGGTCTTAAAAGTGATAGAAGAAGCCGGGGTAAGGATCGATTATATCGGTGGTACTAGTATGGGGGCCATCATAGGAGCGCTCTATGCCTCGGGATATTCTGCAGCGGCCTTGGATTCTATTTTTAGCACTACCGATTTTAATAATTTGATCCAGGATAACTTGCCGAGAAGTGCCAAAACCTTCTATGAAAAGGAAGATTCCGAAAGATATGCCCTGACCTTGCCGTTTAACGGGTTTAAAGTGTCTATTCCTCAGGCTATTTCCGGAGGACAAAGCGTTTATAATGAATTTGTAAGGCTGTTGTACCACGTTAAGGATACCAAGGATTTTAGCAAATTGAAAATTCCGTTTTTCTGTATGGCTACCGATGTAGAAACCGGGGAAGAAGTGCTTTTAGATAAAGGGTACCTGCCCGAAGCTATTTTGGCCAGTGGGACCTTTCCTTCCCTTTTTAAACCTGTAGAAATAGACGGAAGAGTGTTGGTCGACGGGGGCGTAGTCAATAACTACCCCATCCAAGAAGTACGCAATATGGGGGCCGATATCATTATTGGGGTCGATGTGCAACACGGCCTGTCCGATAGGGAAGCCTTGCAGACAGCCACGGAAATCCTATTGCAGATTAACAACTATAGGACCGTTAGGGATATGGATATAAAATCTAAGGAAACCGATATCTATATTACCCCTGATATCAAGAATTTTTCCGTGATAGATTTTGGCTTTGGAAATACCATTATAAAAAATGGCGAGGAGGCTGCCAGGTCAAAACTTCTGGAATTACAGAGAATTGGGGGTAGGGCACTCAATAAGCCCGATACTTTTAGGCCGGCACAAATATCGGATAGTATCTTGGTTAATGAGATCATGATTGAAGGAAACAACAATTATTCCAGTGCGTATATCAAAGGGAAATTAAGGTTCAATACAGACGAAAAAATAACCTTTGCCAAATTAGAACGCGGTATTAATAATTTATCTGCTACGGGAAACTTTAATGCCATAAAATACGAATTGCTTTCCAATGGCAATGGGGTGGGGCTATTTTTAAAACTAAAAGAAAATATGGATAAAATGTCCATCCGCCTTGGAGTACATTATGACGATTTATACAAAAGTTCAGGTCTTATTAACCTGACAAAAAAGAATTTTCTAAGAGATGATGATGTGGCTTCGTTCGATTTTATTATAGGCGACAATCTTAGATATTATCTGGAATATTATGTTGACCGTGGTTTTTATTGGAGTTTTGGAGTGAACTCTAGGTTTAACGATTTTAGTAGGGAGATAGATTTTTCTTTGATAGAGTCTAATTTCGAAGTCGAGAATAATGCCAATATCCGTAAAATAAATTTAGGGGTCACCGACTTTACAAACCAAATATACCTACAAACAGTGTTGGAAGAGGAATTTTCCTTTATTATGGGGTTAGAGCATAAATGGTTGCAATACAGCACTAGAACCTTAGGTTCTGCTGGGGGTACAAATGATGGTCCCCCTCCGGCTGCATCTAAGACTTATTTTGAAAAGAGTAATTTTTTCAGCACTTACGGCAAACTGACCTTTGATACGTATGATGATATCTATTTCCCAAAGAAGGGACTTTACTTTGATGGGGATTTTCATTATTATATATTGTCTTCAGATTTTAATGATAATTTTAAGGATTTCTCCATCGGAAGCGCTAAAATGGGTTGGGCATTTTCTGCCGCTAAAAACCTATACCTGAAGTTAGAAGCCGAAGGTGGATTTAAATGGGGTATTTCCCCGGTGACCTCCCTCGATTTTGTAATGGGGGGATACGGCACTAATTTGATCAATAATTTTGTGCCTTTTTACGGCTACGATTTTTTGAGCCTTGTTGGGAATAGTTATGTAAAGGCAACTGCTAGGCTAGATTATGAATTTGTGCCCAAAAACCATTTGGTGTTAGCGGCTAATGTTGCAAATATAGACGATGACCTTTTTAGGACAGCAGATTGGTTTAAAGCCCCAAAATATACGGGCTATGCCATAGGGTATGGATTTCAGTCTTTTCTAGGCCCCATGCAAGTACTGTACTCTTACTCTCCAGAAAACAAGGACAATAATTTCTATTTCAGCATTGGATATTGGTTCTAAGCGTGCCTAGCGTATTTTGGGTACATAGGAAGTAGAAACGATTGAAAAACAACAGGATAGGTGTAAATATTCGGGATATTTGCTATATTGCTATAGAATAGTGTTCCTAATGAGGTATGCTGCTTAGGTAAGACGGGTTCTTTTGATGTTAAGGGGTGATACTGACGATTTTCCCTTGGCGAAAATTAAGAAAGCTTAATGGGCGGAGGGAAGTAAACAATAAATATTATGCTGCGATTAAGAATAGATATTACGGCCCACCTTAGGGCAATGTGGTAAGTATAGAGTATGAAAGAACAGCGCTTTTTAAACTATGGAAAGCTTCTGATATACCGTTTATTCAATATACATTATCTAATAATTTCAAAATTGTAACATCATGGCAACAGTAGATAAATCTTCTTTAAAATTACCAATAGAAAATCCGGAAGCCCAAGACTTCCTTCCTTTATTGGGGACCGATTACATAGAGTTGTATGTAGGGAATGCGAAACAGTCGGCGTATTACTATATGGCTGCATGGGGTTTTCGGCCATTGGCCTATGCCGGCTTGGAGACGGGGCAAAAGGACAAGGTGTCTTATGTGCTGCAGCAAGATAAAATAAGGCTGGTGCTTAGTTCTCCCCTACAATCTGGAGGAGAAATCAACAAACATATAGATGCTCATGGCGATGGCGTTAAAGTAGTGGCCTTATGGGTAGACAATGCTACAAAAAGCCATAAAGAAACCACCACTAGGGGGGCAAAAAGTTATTTTGAGCCCAAAACCCTAGAAGATCAGCATGGGAAAGTAGTGCTTTCCGGTATTCATACCTATGGGGAAACAGTCCATGTGTTTGTTGAAAGAGGAGATTATAAAGGGGTATTTATGCCCGGGTTTAGAAAATGGGATCCGTTTTATAAACCGGCGGAAGTTGGATTAAAATACATTGATCATATCGTAGGAAACGTAGGGTGGAACGAAATGAACAAATGGTGCCAATTCTATGCCAAGGTAATGGGGTTTGCACAATTGGTGTCCTTTGATGACAAGGATATTTCTACCGAATATACGGCTCTTATGAGCAAGGTAATGAGCAATGGCAATGGACGTATTAAATTCCCCATCAATGAACCCGCAGAGGGAAGAAAAAAGTCGCAAATAGAAGAGTATATAGATTTTTATAATGGGGCAGGGGTACAGCATATGGCCTTGGCAACAGATAATATCATAGAAACGGTAACGGCCCTTAAAAACAGGGGCGTAGAGTTTTTAACGGTGCCTGCCAGCTATTACGAAGATGTTTTAGATCGTGTAGGGCAAATAGATGAGGATTTGGAGCCCTTAAGAGAACTGGGGATTTTAATAGATAGGGACGATGAAGGGTATTTGCTTCAAATTTTTACAAAACCGATATTGGATAGGCCTACTATGTTTATAGAAATTATTCAAAGGAAAGGTGCAAAATCTTTTGGGAAGGGAAATTTTAAAGCACTCTTTGAAGCTATAGAAAGAGAGCAAGAGGCGCGAGGAACCTTATAGATATATAAATTTTATGCTTTCTCAAGCACTTTTTATGCCTTAGCTATAAAATACTGTTAATAGAACCGTTAAACTACGTTAAATTTTATTTCAAAACAAATTCTTGTCTTAAATTTGTCCTCGTAAGGGGTGGTTCCCTTACAACTTTAAGTATTGGTTTTTCATAATTTAAAGTTTGGTTGGTTATTTAGGAAAAGCCCAGTTGTAAAACTGGGCTTTTTTTTTAAGAGTACTTTGGAATAAATTTTGTTAGATATTTATAAATAAAAACGTAGTTTAATCGTTTTTAGTAGTTTTACAAAATCAGAGAAAGTATGAAAAAGATTAGCATTCTACTTATTTTAATTCTTGGGATTTCTATCAACGCCCAAATGTATCGTTCTAACCAAGGAAATAAGCTCGAAGGTGTTGAAAAGAAAGAAAAAAAATCTGCTTTTAAACCTGGGGAATGGCTCAAATTTCGCTTGCACTACGGATTTTTGAATGCTAGCTATGCAACACTTCAGGTAAAATCGACAAATATAAATGGCATTCCCGTATATCATGTGGTTGGAAATGGGAAAACCGTTGGTCTGGCAAGTTTGTTTTTTAAGGTCGATGATACCTATGAAAGCTATTTTGGCAAAGAGGACGGAAGACCCTATAGGTTTGTCCGTAAAATCGACGAAGGTGGCTATACCAAGGATATCGAAATAAATTTTGATTACAAAAACGATGTAGCCGTCCTAAACGATAAGAAAAAGGATAAAAAGATTAATTTTGCCATCCAAGAAAGTATTCAAGACTTGGTGTCTGCCTTTTATTTTCTGCGAAATAATTTTGAAGCCGAAGACTTGGTCGAAGGGAAGTCCATTAATTTGGATCTTTTATATGACGATGACGGAGTGTTTCAGTTTAAACTCAAATATTTAGGCAAGGAAGTATTGAGAACCAAATACGGCAAAGTCGAATGTTTAAAATTCAGACCTTATGTTCAGTCCGGTCGTGTGTTTAAAGAACAAGAAAGCTTAACCTTATGGGTTTCCAACGACGACAATAAAATACCGGTCAGAATCAAGGCCGATCTGGCCGTAGGATCTATTAAAGCCGATTTGGATGGTTATAATGGCCTAAAGCATCAATTTAAAATAATAATGGATTAAACAATGGATAAGGAGCATATTGATTCCCAGATTTCAAAACTAGAGGAAAAATATAAAGATTCTGGGCAAGACCTAAGCTCTTATTTGGACGGCCTTCTGTATCAACGGTATCTTACCTATTGGGATTATATCAGTTTGGATACCTTGTTGAGTATACAAGTACCAAGGACACATTTCCCGGACGAGGAGATTTTTATAATGTACCATCAAATTACCGAACTGTACTTTAAACTCATCCTTCACGAGCAAAAACAACTTGTAGACGACAAATCTCAAGACGTCGACTTTTTTATAGAAAAGGCCAATAGGATCAACAGTTATTACAAAGTGCTGATTTCTTCTTTTAGTATCATGATCAAAGGCATGCAACGAGAGCAGTTCATGCAGTTTAGGATGGCCTTGTTGCCGGCCAGTGGTTTTCAATCTGCCCAGTACAGAATGATAGAGATTTATGCTACCCCTATGGAAAACCTGATCCACCATGCGGAAAGGGAGCGGTTCTCTAGCCAAAATTCTATAGAGGAATTGTACGAAAGTATTTACTGGAAAAAAGGGGCCACCGATGTGGTAACAGGAGAAAAAACCCTTACCCTAAAGCAATTCGAGTACCGCTATACACCACGATTGATAAGGATTGCCAAAGAAGTGAAGCACAGTACGGTATATCAAAAATACCAGCAGTTGCCAGAAGCTGCCAGAAACAATAAAGAGCTAATTGAGGCGTTAAAATCCCTAGATATTAATGCCAATGTAAATTGGCCATTAATGCATATGGGGTCGGCATATCGTTATTTGACCAAAGAAAATACTGCCATAGACGCTACAGGGGGTACCAATTGGAAAGAATACTTGCCGCCAGGATTCCAGAAAGTGGTGTTTTTTCCGGAGTTATTTTCAAAAGAGGAGTTAAATAATTGGGGGAAGCAATGGGTAGATCATATCTTTAACCCAGATAAAATAAAATAGTAGAATGCATAAATATTGGGGACTAGCGCTAGGTTTGGTTTTTTTGGTTTCTTGCAAGGACCAAAAGCAGGCAGGAGATGAATTATCGGAAGTCGTAACCATTAAAAAACCGGTAGAAACAAGACAGTTCGGTTTTTTGATGAACGATTTTGAGGTGGTGCAGGATACCATTAGGGATGGGGATAGCTTTGGGGCTATTATGCTTAGGAATAAGATAGACTATCCTAAAATTGCCATGATCGCCGAGACCTATAAAGATACTTTTGACGTTCGAAGAATTGTAAAGGGAAAACCTTATGTGATATTAAAATCGAAGGATAGCACCAATGCTACCGAAGTTTTTATTTATCAGAGCGACCCTATAAATTATACCGTAATTGATTTTAGGGGCGATGTGGTGGCCTATAATAAAAAACAAAAGGTAAAATATGTGACGCGTGAGGCCTCGGGGGTAATTAATTCCTCCTTGTCCGAAGCAATTTTGCAACAGGGGATTGATTATAATATTACCAACAGCCTATCGGAAATTTATGCTTGGAGCATTGACTTTTTTAGACTTCAAAAAGGCGATAAATTTAAAGTAATCTACAAAGAAAAATATATTAACGACACCATCTATGCCGGTGCTGGGAGTATTGAAGCTGCTTATTTTGAACATAATGGAGAACCCTTCTACGCCTTTAATTACGTAACGGATTCTGTTAGGAATATCAGAGAGTACTATGACCATGAGGCCAAGAATTTAAGACGGGCATTTTTAAGGTCTCCAGTACAGTTTAGCAGAATTTCTTCGCGTTACAACTTAAACAGAAGAATAGCATTTTACGGGAATAAGGTACGACCCCACAAGGGAACAGATTACGCTGCCCCTATAGGGACACCTATTTTGGCAACGGCCAACGGTACGGTAGTAGAATCTACCAGACGAGGCGGTAACGGAAAATACGTTAAAATTAAACACAACGGTACCTATAGTACCCAATACCTTCATATGAAGGCTCAAAATGTAAAAAAAGGCCAATACGTCAAACAAGGCGATGTTATTGGGTGGATAGGAATGACCGGAAATACCAGTGGTCCGCATGTATGCTACCGTTTTTGGAAAAATGGCCGCCAAGTAGATCCCCTACGTGAAAAATTGCCTACGGCAGACCCTATCGCAGATAGTTTAAAGAAACAGTATCTAGCGCATATTTCCCCTTTAAAGAATCAGTTAGACTGTATAGAATATATAGAAGAACCTAGTGAAGAATTGTTAACCCTTAATGAATAGAATGGCTTTACAGCATACAAATCCTACAACAACAAAAGCTTGGGGAAAGTTAACCCGGCACCTAGCAGATACGAAAGCAAACACCTTAAAAGAATTATTTAGGGAAGACCCGAAAAGGGCCCAAAAACACACTATTAGCTGGAACGATTTTTTAGTCGATTTCTCTAAAAATAGATTGACGCAAGAGACCTTGGATCTCTTGATGGAATTGGCCAATGAGGTAGGGTTGAAAGATGCCATTGAAAAGCAATACGGTGGTGAGACAATCAACCAAACCGAAGATAGAGCTGTTTTGCATACCGCCTTAAGAGCAAAAAAAACGGATGTTGTAACCCTTGATGGAGTTAATATAGTTTCTGAAGTATACGAAGTAAAAGCGCACATAAAGGCCTTTACCGACGCTATTATTTCTGGCGAGAAAAAAGGGTATACCGGCAAGACCTTTACCGATGTCGTTAATATCGGAATAGGAGGATCGGACCTTGGGCCAGCGATGGTTACCGAAGCGCTTAAGTTTTACGGGAATCACTTAAAAATGCATTTCGTAAGCAATGTAGACGGAGACCATGTATACGAAACTCTAAAGGGCTTAAATCCTGAGACTACTTTATTTGTAGTGGTTTCCAAAACCTTTACAACACAAGAAACCCTAAGCAATGCTACAACCATTAAAAATTGGTTTTTAAAGCATGCCGAGCAAGAAGATGTTGCTAAACATTTTGCCGCGGTTTCTACCAACACCGAAAAAATAGCGGAATTCGGAATTTCTGCTGATAACGTTTTCCCAATGTGGGATTGGGTTGGAGGCCGATTTTCATTGTGGAGTGCCGTTGGACTTTCTATTGCCTTGGCAGTAGGCTACGACCACTTCGATGCGATGTTGGAAGGAGCTAATGACATGGATGTGCATTTTAAAACGGCAGATTTTCAGGAGAATATCCCAGTGGTTTTAGCCATGATCAGTATTTGGTACAATAACTTTTATGGCGCCGAAACGGAAGCAATTATCCCTTATACACAGTACTTAAGCCGATTCTCGGCCTATTTACAGCAGGGTATCATGGAGAGCAACGGTAAAAGTGTCGACAGAAATGGAGAACGGGTAACCTATGAAACCGGAACAATTATCTGGGGAGAACCAGGGACCAACTCCCAACACGCCTTTTTCCAACTTATCCATCAAGGGACCAAATTAATTCCGGCCGATTTTATCGGATTTAAAACCCCTTTACACGGCGATAACGATCACCATAACAAACTTATGGCCAACTTCTTTGCACAAACAGAGGCACTTATGAACGGTAAGACATCCGATCAGGTGAATGATGAGTTAGTGCAAACGAATATGTCAGAAGAAGCCAGGAAGCTATTGTTGCCGTTCAAAGTTTTTGAAGGAAATAAGCCTACGAACACCCTTTTGATTGATAAACTTACGCCAAAAAGTCTTGGTTCACTTATAGCCTTGTACGAGCACAAAATATTCGTCCAAGGAATTGTTTGGAACATCTTTAGCTATGACCAATGGGGAGTAGAGCTTGGTAAGCAACTGGCTACAACGGTATTGAATGATATTGAAGGACAAGAAATAGCAGATCATGATGGATCTACCCTGAACCTTCTTGAGACTTTTAAGAACGAGCAGGTAATTTCATAAATTATAACAATAAGTATAACTTATTGTAATTCATTTTATTGGTTTATTTTTTTTGTTAATTTAGCGGCAGCTAATTTAACATTATGGTAACGAATTGTTGTGAAAATAACAGCATTTTTGCTGCCTAATAAAACACTAAATAACTCAATAAAATGAAAAAAATCTATTTCTTTCTTACAGTTTTTCTGTGTACGTTATCAGCGTTTTCACAGGTAACCATTACTGGTAAAGTATTGGATGGTAGTTTGGGTGGTCCTCTGCCGGGGGCCAACATTCTAATTTCGGGAACTACCATAGGGGTCGCGGCCGACTTTGATGGAAACTTCTCCATTGAAGCCCCAAGCACAAGCGGGACGCTAGTAGTTTCTTATATTGGGTTTATCTCCAAAAGAGTAAAATTTTCCAAGGCTGGGAATATTGGTACCATTAGCCTTATGGAAGACGCTTCACAATTAGAAGGTGTTGTCGTTGTTGGATCGGGAATTATTGATTTGGCAGAGGATAGACAAACACCGATTGCCGTTTCTACTATAAAAGCAAACGAAATTAGGGAGAAAACAGGAAACTGGGACCTGCCCGAAGTTTTAAAATCTACTCCCTCTGTTCAAAATATAAAAGGTGGTGGTTTTGGAGATGGTCAAATGTTCCTAAGAGGATTCGACCAGACCAATACCGCTTTCTTATTAAACGGACAGCCAATCAATGGGATGGAAGATGGAAAAATGTACTGGTCTAACTGGTCTGGAGTATTGGATATAGCCAATGCCGTGCAGGTACAAAGAGGATTGGGATCGTCCAAATTGGCCATTTCTTCTGTGGGGGGAACCGTAAACATTGTAACTAAAACAGTAGACAAGAGAGAAGGTGGCTTTTTTCAAACTATGGTTGGTAACGATAATTATGTAAAAACTACTGGCTATTATTCTACTGGCTTAATGGATAATGGATTGGCCGTTTCTGCCATGTTGGGACATTGGCAAGGAGATGGTTATGTAGATAATACTGGTGGACAGGGACAAACGTATTTCTTGTCTTTTGGGTATGTACCAAACGAAAACAATATTTTCAACTTTATTTTAACCGGAGCGCCACAATGGCATGCCGCTGCAGGATCGGATAATTTAAGGACTTTCTTGGATAACGGAAGAAAATACAACTCTTGGAACTTTCAAGGCGTCGATAGTCCCAATACTTTAAATGGAGGTGCTTATCCCGGCGGTAGAAATATTTATCACAAACCAGTGGCTAACCTAAGCTGGGATTTAAAGTTCAATGAAACGGCATCGTTGTCAACGGTATTATACGGTTCTTTGGGTAGAGGTAGCTTTGCCTCTGTATCTACAGACCGTGGAACAGGTGAACCACTATACGCAAGAGGGTCTAACAATAACCACAATTGGTACGGTTTAGTATCTAACTTCAATAAGCAGTTAAGCGAAAACCTGAATTTTAATTTTGGGGCCGATGTTCGTTTGTACAAAGGAATACACTTTAGGGATGTAAGGGAGTTTTTAGGCGCTAGTGCTGTATCGGCTTCCAGCAATTACAACGGAGGAGCCTACGAGCTGACCAAAACTTATGGCGGTATCAATCCATGGAATGTTACTTTCAATCCAAATACAGATCATGCACAACGTTTTGGATATGATTATGAAGAAGCCATTAATTACGGCGGTGTTTTTGGACAATTGGAATATTCTAATAATAGTTTCTCGGCATTTTTCCAGGGATCTGCTTCAACACAATCGCACGTAAGAACAGAATATTTAAATGCTGCTAACCAAGGACAATCGGAAGAATCCGATAAGGTGAACAACCCAGGGTTTAACGTAAAAGGTGGTGCTGCCTATAACCTATCAGATCAAAATATAGTATTCGTGAATGCCGGGTACTATTCGCGACAGCCATATCACAGTGATTTGTATATAGACGATAGAAATTCGAACCAATTGAATCCTTTGGCCAAAGAAAATCAAAAAATCACCGGCCTCGAAGGTGGTTATAAGTTTTTGGGTGATGTAATTTCTGCTAACCTGAACGTATATTATACCATCTGGGATAATAGAATAGTATACAGCTCTGACGATACGAATGATGATAATATTGTCGATGAGTTTACACAGACCAGCCCATTAAAGCAAGTGCATTCTGGAGTTGAATTGGAAGTATTTGCCCGACCTGCTGACGGATTGAATTTTCAAGGATTTGTATCCGTTGGTAATTGGGAGTACGATGGAAACGTAACGACCACTACTTCGGATGAAAATGGAAATATCCTATCAACCGGTGATGCAAGTTATATTGACGGTGTGAAAATTGGTCAAGCCGCACAGTTGACTGCTGGGATCAGTGGAGATTACGAAATCTTCCCTAGGTTTAAAGTAGATGCTAACTGGAACTTATACGATAACCTATATGGTACTACTAATTTTGGGGATTCAGAATTTTCTACCGCCAACAATAGGGGCGCTATTAAATTACCATCTTACAATACAGTAGATTCTGGGGTGTCGTATAGAATGATAGTAGGGAAGAACGAAGATAAATCAATTCAGTTCCGCGTTAATGTCAATAACCTTTTTGATGAAACATACCTAGAAAGCTCTAGGGATAACAAACATGTAAATCCAGGAGATGACGTTTGGAACGGTGTAAATACCGACAACCGAGTTCGCTTTGGTTACGGAAGAACATGGAATGTAAGTTTGCGATATAACTTCTAAAAACATCCTTGTGTTATTTTAGAACCCTGCCCTATGGCAGGGTTTTTTTATACTTAAAAAGTCAGTACATTTATAGCTAAAATTTTATAACCATGTACGAAACATTATTAAACACACATTCTTATTTGGCCTACATTGTATTGGCCCTTCTTTTTTTAGCTGTTGCCAATGCCATCCTTGGTTTGGTAGGGAAAAAGGACTTTACATTGGAAAAAGATTTGCGAATTAGTCTTTTTGCGCTGATTTTGTCACACATTCAATTGTTAGTAGGTTTAATATTGTATTTTGTTTCCGCAAATGGACTAAATGCCATCCAAGAATTGGGTATGGGCGGTATGAATGCAGCTGCTCGGTTATTGGCAGTAGAACATCCATTTATTAATATTATTGCCTTGGTTTTAATTACTATTGGTTGGTCTAAACACAAAAAGGTACTGGAAGCCTCTAAGAAATTTAAACTGATCACTATTTTTTACGGGTTGGGATTGGTATTGATCCTAAGTAGGGTTCCATGGGGCCAATGGCTTAACTAATATTCCTTTCGGTAGGGCCTTAGGTATATAAATCTATTTTAAACCAACTATAAACTCTAAATTAAAGACATGAAAAAAATTACGTTATTAGTAATGGCGTTGTTGGCCATGCCAATTTTTGCACAGGAAGAATCGCTTTTCAACGGGAAAAACTTAGATGGCTGGAAAGCTTACGGTACCGAAAAATGGTATGTGGAGGACGGTCTTCTAATTTCTGAGAGTGGCCCGGACAAACAATATGGTTACCTGGCAACAGAAAAGGAATACAACGATTTTGAGGTTACCTTGGAGTTTAAGCAGGAAGCCAATGGTAATAGCGGAGTATTTATCCGCTCTACCATAGATGGCACAAAAGTTAGCGGTTGGCAAGTAGAAGTGGCGCCTAAAGGCCTGCACACTGGTGGGGTCTACGAATCCTATGGAAGAGGTTGGTTAATTAAACCGGCGGCCGAAAAGGAAAAGGTCCTTAAAGAAGGTGCCTGGAACAAGATGAAAATTCGTGTAGTTGGCGGTACTTTGACCTCTTGGTTAAACGGCACCGAAATGATTACGATTACCGATGATAAAATTGCGCAAGGGAGAGGTTCAATTGCCCTTCAAATACACGATGGTGGCGGAATTAAGGTTAAATGGAGAAATATACAGATACGAGAAATAGTGTACTAAATCTATAAGGATGGAATTCCCTATTTCCATATCCTTTTAAAACCGTGCTCTTATGATAACGTCTTGTGCGATGTTTTAAGAACACGGTTTTTTTATTGCCCTTGTAGGGACGGCTGCACATGGCGTTCCTCTTTAATAAGGTATAAGTATACTGGAAAATGATCGCTATAGCCCCCTACATAACTCCCGCCGGCATAGGTGCGCAACGGATAGCCTTTGTATCTGCCATGCTGGTCTACCAAATAGGAAGGGTTGTAAACCCCCGCCTTCCAATATGTATAGCTTCCCTCTGTGTTTTGCAGCATGTTTGCAGTGAAAAATAACTGATCGAATAAATTCCATCGATCCCTATAAGCCAAGGTCCCTACTCCCTTTTTAAACAAACGTTCCATCGGATTGAATAGTTCATGTGCGGCCAGGTCCTTGGGTTTTCCCTTCGTCCTCAAAATTTTCTTTAAGCTGTCGTCTATCGGATCGTCATTTAAATCGCCCATACTCATGATCTTTGCATCTGGATGATATCTTATAATAGAATCGATAATACGCTTGTTAAGGGCAGCTGCAGCGATCCTGTTGGGCCTGCTTCTGGCTTCTCCTCCGCTTCTAGAAGGCCAATGGTTTACTATAAAATGTATTTTCTCCCCATCTAAGAGACCAGAGACCACCAATTGATCGCGGGTATAGTCTCGTTCCCCATTATCTTTTTTTAACAGTAGCCTATGGCTGCTAAAAGCAACGGGGATAAAGGCCGATTTCTTAAATAATAACCCAACGTCTATGCCACGTTCGTCCGGGGAATCGAAATGTATGATGCCATAGCCTTTGTCCATTAAATAGGGATGCTGGATAAGGTCTTCGAGCACCTGTTGGTTTTCTACCTCGCAAAGGCCTATGATATCGGGAGAACTATTGGTTTCCTGTGCCCCAATCTCCGCGAGTACCTTGGCGATATTACCTAGTTTTTTCCGATACCGTTCTATGGTCCATTGATCCTTGCCAAGTGGAGTTCGGTCATCGTCAAAAGTTAAGGAGTCATTCAAAGTGTCAAATAAGTTCTCCACATTATAAAAGGCAATTGTCCTAATTCTATAGGTATTCGCCATCTGCCCTTGTAGGTAAATAGAATTAATAAATAAGATGATACATATAATAATTGTTTTCATTTCTTAAGGTAATTACTTGTTAAATTAACTATTAAATGGCATAGTTCATAGATTATTTAGAGAATAAATGTCTAAAAACGAATATCTTATAGAAGAATGTAGAAGCTACCAATAATTAATTAAATGAAAAAAAGATACCTCATATTTTGTTTTATAGTTGGAAACTTCGTTGTCTCGGCCCAGGAAAGGTATAAGGTTATTGGAGTGGTTAAAGACCAAATAAGCAAGGAAAATATTCTACATGCCCAAATTAAGATCGAAGGTGTTTCTGCTTATAGTTTCAAAACCTTGGATGAGAAATTTGAACTTACTATTAAAAGGCCTGGGAATTATATTCTATCTATAATGGCCCCAGAATATGTGGGAAAAAGAATTCCTATTTTAATTGAAACAACAGGTTTAGACTTGGGAACCCTTTATATGGAAAGGGATATAACCTTTGAAAAGGGCGATAATGTAATTATGCTTACGGAGGCCGATATAGAAGACGAAAGGACAGCCTCCTTTCCTTCGGGAATGCTTCAAGCTACCAAGGATGTATTCCTAAACCGTGCGGCCTTCGATTTTGGACAGGCATTTTTTAGGGTAAGGGGCTATGGTTCGGAAAACGGGATGGTACTGCTTAACGGAATGCCCATGAATAAGATATTTAATGGTAGACCGCAGTGGAACAATTGGGGCGGACTCAATGACGTTACCAGAAACCAAGAGTTTACCCACGGACTAGTGGCCTCTGACTACTCTTTTGGCAGAATTTTGGGGACTACAAATATAGATACCAGGGCCTCTGGTTTTCGGAAAGGGCTTCGGGTATCTACTTCGGCCTCCAATAGAACTTATGCTGGGCGCCTTATGGCTACCTATTCTTCGGGATGGCAGAGAAACGGATTTGCTTATAGTATATCGGCTTCTAGACGATGGGCCAAAGAAGGCTATATGGACGGTACCTTATATGATGCCTATTCCTTTTTTGCGGCGATGGAGTACAGAGTAAACGAAAAAAACAGCTTCAATGCAACCGCGGTGCTAGCAGCAAACCGCAGAGGCAAATCTTCGGCAATTACAGAAGAAGTTTTTGGAATAGTAGGACGGCATTATAATCCATATTGGGGGTATCAAAATGGGGAAATAAGAAATTCTAGAGAACGAAAAATTTTGGAACCTATCGGGATGCTCAATCATTTCTATAGGTCGGAACGTTTAAGTGTAAACACCGGAGTTTCCTATCAATTTGGTACCCTTGAGCAAAGTAGGTTGGGGTATTTTAATGCGCCTAATCCAGACCCTACCTATTACAGGTATTTGCCGAGTTATTATATCAACAGTCCTATTGGCGCCAATTTTATCAGTGCCAATATGGCTAGGGAAGGCTTAATTCAAAACCCTCAGTTAAGTTGGTCCAAGGTATATGGGGCAAACGCAATTTTGGCCTTAAACGGCAAGGCAGCCTACCTGTTTTACAAGGATGTTACGGACGAAAAGCAGTTTCAGTTTAATAGTATTGCGAACTACCGAATAAACGATCGTTTGAAAGTATCTTTTGGCGGTAACTATAGGAATATCGAGTCCGATAATTATGCAGGGATAAACGATTTGCTTGGGGCACAATTTCACGAGGATAAAGATCCGTTCTCCGAAACCAATAATGATATGGAGGGGGAATTGAACAAGGTCTCTGGAGACAAGTTCAATTATTTTTATAAGCTTAATTCGAGTGTTATGGAGGGGTTTTTACAAGCCGAACTGCGCAGTTTAAAATGGGAGGGATTTGTTGCAGCGAATCTTTCTGTGACCGATTATCAAAGAGACGGGAAATTTAAGAACCAGCGGTATTTAGAGAATTCTTTAGGAAAAAGCGATGCCCTTAATTTTTCTAATTTTGGCGGTAAGGCTGGGGTAACCTATAAATTAAATGGCCGCCATTGGATGGTTTTACATGGCGCCTATATGACCAAAGCACCCCTTCTTCAGAATGTTTTTATTAACCCAAGGGAAAACAATCAGACGGTGGACAATCTTCAAAATGAACACATAGCGACCACCGATTTTAACTACTATATGCGCCTGCCCAATGTAACGGCTAGGCTAAGCGGATTTTATACCCGATTTCAAAACACGACCGATATTAATTTCTTCTTTGTAGATGCAGGGGTGGGGAGCGATTTTGTCCAGGAAGTAATCACCGATTTGGACAAGTTACATATGGGCACAGAACTGGGGTTGGAATATCAGGTATCGGCGGCGGTTAAATTAACGATGGTAAGCGCAATAGGTAAATATTTATATGCAAGCGATCCTTTGGTGAGTATAAATTTTGATACCGCTGGGACCCAGGAAGATATTATCAATCCGCTTGGGAGCGTCGATTTGGGAAATGCTAAAATAAAGGATTACAAGCTTGGACAAGGGCCTCAGAAAGCCATGGCTTTTGGAGTCGAATATCGAGATCCTAAATATTGGTGGGTAGCCGCAACGACCAATTACCTGACAAATAATTATGCCGGAATATCGACCATAACCAGAACAAAAAGTTTTTATCTAGATCCGGAAACGGGAAGGCCGTTCCCCGAAGCTACGGAGGAAAATGTACAAAAATTATTGGCGCAACAAAAACTGGACGATATCTATCTGTTGAATGTCATAGGGGGAAAATCATGGCTGAGAAAAGGAACCTATATCAGTGTATTTGCCAGTGTTTCCAATGTTTTCGATGCTGTGTTTAGAACTGGCGGCTATGAGCAGAGTAGAAATGGAAACTTTGGACAATGGCAACAGGACAATTTAAGCGGTAGTCCTTCTTTTGCTCCTAAATATTGGTATGGCTATGGGCGTTCCTATTTTTTAAATTTTGCCATAAGCTTTTAAGTCCATTCTAGGGTAAGGTGTAAAAAGATTTATAATTAAAACTAATAATACTAGTCATGAAAAGGAGAAATATAATACCATTCCGGATGTTACTGTTCCTTTTTGGATTGTGTGTTTTGTGGGCTTGTGTGAAGGACTCTAATTTTAAAACTCCTCAAAAGGCCTGTGAAGCAGTACTGCAGGCCAATACCTCTTTCGATGAACTAAAAGCCATGTATACCGATGGCGTGATTCAGATTCAAGACGATTTGGTGATTGAAGGGTTCGTGAATTCTTCCGATTTGGCATCCAATTTTTTTGGAACGCTTCATTTTCAAGATACAGCCGAGGATCCTAGCTCAGGCATGCAAATAGAAATAGACCTAAGGGATTCGCATTTGTTTTATGCGGAGGGCGGCAAGATACTTATTCGCTTAAAAGGACTTTATTTGGGAAGTAGCAAGGGCGTTTTAAAACTTGGAGGTGTATTCTCTTCTTTTGGAAATTTATCGGTAGGCCGATTACCAGCGGCTATAGTAGCCCAGCATGTCCTTACATCTTGTGATGAATCGGGAGGCATTGTCCCAAAGGAGGTAACCATGGGCCAATTGTCGGATACACACGTAAATACCTTGGTTACAATTAAGGATGTACAGATAATATCAGAAGAATTGGGGCTTACTTTTGCTGATAAGGAAGAGGAGACCCTTAGGACCTTAACCCATTGCGATGGCGATAAATTATCGCTTAAAAACAGTGGGTATGCCAACTTTCAGGCAAATTTATTGCCCGAAGGCAGAGGCTCAATAGTGGGGGTTTTACTAAAAGAACACAAAGAATTCCTTTTGGTGATACGCAATGCTGATGACATTGATTTTATTGAAAAAAGATGCGAAAAAATACCGGATGAATTTACCTCTAATCTTGTTTTTATTTCCGAATTGGCAGATCCCAATAATAATACGGAAGCGAGGTTTGTGGAGTTGTATAATGCTGGGTCCGAGCCTTTGAGTTTAAAAGGTTGGAAATTGCTTCGCTATACGAATGCCAATTCCGAAATTAGTGCTACCATAAATTTAACGGACTATAGCATAGGGGCAAAAAGTACCTTTCTGATTTCGCCCAATGCGGCCGAATTTTTAACGGTTTATGGTTTTAGTCCAGATTTTTCGGGAGCTGCCAATGGTCCCGCAGATTCTAATGGGGACGATAATTTAGAATTGGTAGATCCGTTTGGTACCGTCATAGATCGTTTTGGGGTGGTAGGGGAAGATGGCTCTGGTACCAACCATGAGTTTGAAGATGGCCGAGCACTGCGCAATGAGAATATTAATTCGGGGAATACCCTTTTTACATTTTCGGAATGGACCATATATAACGATACCGGGGCCGCGGGGACCATTAATTTACCGCAAAATGCGCCGGCCGATTTTAGTCCAGGAATCCGCTAATTATTGCGCTTTAATTTCAGATAAAACTTTTAGCAAATCCTTCGGTTGTATTGGTTTTAATATATAGTTGTTTACAATGCTATATTCCTTGGCACGAATAATATCACGGGGGTTCACCGATGAACTTACGATGAAAATGGTAACATAATCAGTATTGGTATTAGGGATTTTAGTAAAATTCTCCAAAAACTCCCAACCATCCATAATGGGCATGTTTAAATCCAAAAAAATTACGGAAGGAATTTTTTGTCCTGCTGCAACCATAGCTGTAATCCCGTCGATAGCTTCTTGGCCGTTGTGATAAACTTCTATGGTTTTCGAAAAGTTCACCTTTTTCATGGATCTTTTCATTCCGAATACAGAAATGGGGTCATCGTCTATGATACAGCTATGGTTAAATGTCATCATGATATCATTTTTTTTATTTTATTTAATGGTGGTATTGGCCGATAAAAATGAAATTATAAAGGTAGTACCTTCATTAACCTTGCTTCTTACCTGTATTTTTCCGTTCATAGCCTCTATTTGATTTTTAGTTATGAACAAGCCTATTCCTTTAGCGTCCTTGTGTTTATGGAAGGTTTTATACATTCCAAAAATCTTGTCTCCGTGTCTGTCCAAATCTATCCCCAAGCCGTTGTCCGTAAATTCTAGGGTAACCATATCGCCGGTTTTTTTTGCCGTGATATTAATAATGGGAGGTTTATCTGGACTGCAATATTTAATACTATTGGTAAAGAGGTTCAGCAATATGCTGTCTAAATAGGCTGGAACTGCCTTAATTTTTTCGTCTTCATTGATATCAATTTTACATTGAACCTTCCTATCTTTTAACAAGCCACTGATATTTTTCACTACGCTGCGAATGCCTTCCAATAAATTTAAATCCTGTAATTGGTCTTGTATATCGGTTTTTATTGAAACAACTTCATTTAAATGCTGAACAGTTTCATTTAAACTTTCGCTAGCATCCAATATCATGCTTTCCAGTTCTTTCCGTTCTTCCTCGTCCTCTTCTTCCATTAAATAGTTGATCAGCATAGACAGGTTAGACGAGTGTGATCTTAAATTATGGGAAACGATATGGGCAAAGTTAGTCAGGCTCTCGTTTTGACTTTTACTGACTTTTAATAATTCATTTGATTTTTTTGTAGCTTCTATTCTAGATGTGATATCCAAGATTTGGGAAATAAAATGAGAAACATTGCCTGAAATATCTTTTACGGCAGTTACCGTCAATATTATATAGACGATATGTCCTTTTTTATGAAAATATCGTTTTTCCAACTGGTAGCTATCACTTTTTCCGTCTAACAGTGCCTGTAAATATTCTAAATCCTCATCTAAATCATCGGGATGGGTAATATCCTGAAAAGTTAGTTGCATCATTTCTTCTCGGGTATAGCCTAAACTTTTGCAAAGGCTCTCGTTAACGTCTAACCAAGAACCATCAACACCTACCAATGACATCCCTACGGCAGAAGACTCAAAACTGCCTTTTAGAGATTCTTGACTTTTATCGAGTTTTAATTGGGTATTTATTAATTCTGTGATATCCCAATTGGTCCCTATCATTTTAATTCTGTTACCAGCCTTATCTTCTTGCAGGGTCGCAATAGCCTTTATATGACGTATATCGCCTGAAGGGAGGACCACTCTAAACTTGGTTTTAAATTCTTTTTCCCCCCTAAGGGCCATATCTATTTCTAAAAGGACCTTCTCTTTGTCGTCCGGATGTATACAAGAAAGCCAAGCTTCGAAGCTTTTGGTAAAACTTTCTTTTTTTACACCGTATAAGGCGTACATTCGATCGTCCCATGATTGGGTATTGTCCCATAAATGATACTCCCAAATACCTACATTGGCCGCTGCAGTCGCTATTTTTAAACGTTCTACAATGATTTCGTTTTCTAGCTCTGCTCTCTTTATAGTGTCTATATCTTGAAAAACACCAAAAAGCCGTACAATTTTACCGTTGATGAGTTCCGGTACACCTTTCGCTCTTACCCACAGGTCTTTTCCGCTAGCCGTAACAATCTGTAATTCGGTATCCCAGGATTCCCCCTTTTCAATGGCATTTTCTATTAATTTGCGAATCTTTTCCCTATGCTCTCCTTCTTTGTAAAACTGCATGGCAGTATCTATGGAGGGCACATAGGATAAGGGTACTTCATGAATTTCCTTGGTAATATCGGACCATTGAATTTTGTTGGTAAGGAGGTCTAATTCCCATCCACCAATTCGCGCCACATTTTCCGTGGTTTCCAAAAGTTCTTTGGTTCGTTTAAGCCTGGTGATATTTTCACTGCTGATAATAAGTCCAGCAACATTGCCCTCCCTATCTTTGCATGGTTTTACCCGCCATTTATACCATTGGCTACTTCCGTTGGGCAGGGTGTGCTGTTGTTCTATTTTGGTGACATCAGTCTGCTTCAAGCAGTTCTTTAGGATATTTTTAAAAATTCTAGGGGTGTTCGGTACTACCTCAAAAAATGATTTGCCCCGAATATCCCCTTTTTGGATGCCTAACTCTTCGAACCAAATACTGGAATAGTTAATAAAATTCAACTCCTTATCAACCATAGCCATGGCAACAGGGGCGTCTTTAAGGGTTAATATAGAAGCAAGAGTATCCAATAGGGAAACGTTAAAAGAGTTAGTTGTGTTTACAATGTAGCCAAGGTACCATTATATCGGGTTTTATACAAATAGGTTTTTTTTAAACAAATGGATTTTGGGTGAGCGTTTAAACCGTTGAAATAAAGTAAATTAGCGTAATTTTAAGCTGAAACCGGAGTTTTGTTTCGTAATTTTAGGAAAAGCATGATGAATGCCATTGCCTTTGGCTTTAGGAGAAATTGCCTGAAAATATAAAAAATGGAAAAAAAATTACGACTACTGCAGGTGTTTCAGTTTCTAATAATCAAGCTCTGCAAACCTTTGTCTAACAGGGGGCTGTATTGGTGCAGGTTAATAAATTGTTCGAAAAATTGGTTCATGAGAATAGCGGAGGAACGCTATAATGGGTGGTACACGCCAATGGTTGTGGTGCCAAGGGGTCCTTTGCCGTAACCAATGATATTACGACATACAAGGGCTAAAATATTTTCTAAAGTAGGAAAGAAAACAGAAAAGCCTTGGGGATAAGTGAATTTACCAATTACTGATATTAGAATATAAAATAATAAAAACAGTTCCATAAAAAATGGAAAAAAGTTTTTTAATTGGAAGAAGATGGAAAATGATAGAGAATCTTTTTTTAGCGTGATACGAAACGGAGAAACAGCGGATGTGGTTCGGATGATTTCTGAAAATCCTGATTTGATAAATGCCAGGGACGAGCGAGGAACAACACCACTGATACTGGCCACTTACTACGATAGGGGCGATATTGCCAATGCACTGATCCACAATGGGGCTGAGGTCGATGCCAAGGATGCTTCTGGGAATACTGCCCTTATGGGAGTATGCCTTAAAGGATTTACCTCGGTAGCAAAAAAACTTATAGAAAAAGGAGCCGATGTAAATGCGAGAAATGCTATGGGAGCCAGCTGCCTTATTTACGCAGTTACCTTTAATAGAGAAGTCATTGCAAAACTCCTTATAGGACACGGTGCTGACAAAGGACTTAAGGATGCCCGTGGCAACTCTGCCCTAGATCATGCCAGAATGCAAGGGTTACCGGCCTTAATGGAATTGCTGGGAAATACATAAATTAGAAGCCAGAAAATGCAGTCGTACTTGGGTGCGCTAACAACTTATAATATGGGGAAAGAGCTTAAAGTAGCCTTGGTGCAATCTTCTTTGGTATGGGAAAATCCCGATAAGAACAGAACAAATTTTAAAAAACAGATCGCGGAGATTTCTAAAGATACGGACCTGGTCATTTTGCCAGAGATGTTTACAAGCGGATTTACCATGCATCCAGAAAATATGGCCAAGGATCAAGGGAACATCACACTTCTATGGATGCAGCAAGTGGCCAGAGAACACCATATGGCCATAGTGGGCAGTGCTGTTTATTATGAGAATGGTACTTATACCAACCGCTTGTTGTTTGTTACCCCCGATGGGGATTGTTCCTATTATGACAAACGGCATACCTTTACTTTGGCCGGGGAAAATTTGGTATATGCCGCCGGGAAAAACAAATTGATTCTCCATTATAAGGGATTTAAAATATGTCCCCTGATATGTTATGATTTACGGTTTCCGGTATGGTCAAGAAATGTCGAAGAATACGATATGTTAATTTATGTTGCCAATTGGCCAAAGCAAAGAATCGTGGCATGGGATACCCTGTTAAAAGCAAGGGCCATAGAAAACATGGCTTATGTTATTGGGGTCAATAGAATAGGCCTAGACAATAACGGACACGAATATTGTGGGCATTCTGCGGTGTACGATCTTCTTGGTCAGCCCTTGGTGTTTTCGGACCGAGAGGAGGTTTTGTACGCCTCCCTGACCCGAGAACATATCACCAAGGTCAGGAAGGAATTAAAATTTTTGGACGATAGGGACGGCTTTACTTTAGAAGGGTAAAGGTCTGTTCCAATTCCCAATTAGCTCTTACTTCCAATACGGTGGGGTAATAGCTTACTTTTTCGGGCTGTAACTTTTGAAGGTAGTTTCCGGTATCCCACTTTTGGTTGCCATTGGTGTCGTGAATAACCCGAATTACGTACTTAGCAGGTTCTATATGGCTGAACTCAAGCACCCCTGGTTTTGTCGCAAAAATTTCTTTTTTGGTGACGCCCTTTTCATCGGTGAGCTGCGCAATGAGCGGATAGGTGACTTCGCCTTCTAAGGTAAGTCTTAGATTTCCCAAATCGGCAAGACTTTGTGTGGTAAAGGGATATAATAAGGTATCGTTTACAGTGCCGAAAAAATCCTCAATAGCACCGGGAAGGAGTTTCAGATCGTACTTTTCATTTGGTTCTAAATCAAAGTTAATCGCTACTTTATTGTCTTTTCTGTCCAAGGTCGGGTGCATTTTAACCGTGGAAGAGTCCTTTCGAATCATACTTATTTTAGTAGAATCTACTTTCGTTATAGGGGTGTTGGAGGTAATATAAAGCGGATTTCCGAATTTTAGAGTTCCCCTTTGGTTGGGTTGTAAATTTAAAGTGTCCAAACCTACTTTCCTGGTTTTTACAGAAAAGGTGTCCCTTAATTTTTCCTTGGTATTGGTTACCATAAAAACGATGGAATCGGTTTTAAAGGGCGTAAACCAAAAATTTAAGGTATCCTTTTTGGGCTCTTTGGTTACCAGGGTTTTTACCGTATCGGGCAATTTGGTCAGAGGGGTGATTTCTATATCTTTCCCAAGGCCTTGATATCCAAATATAATTTTATTACTCGAGGCAAAATTGGGCACAGAAATACTGTAATTTGGAACTTCCTTAAATAAAGTCAGCAAGTAAATGGAATCGGTCGGTAAGCTTAGTGTATCCTTTATAAAGGCGATTTTATCGGTTTTTTGATCGAAAATATTGTTTTTCGCCTCGTCCTTTACGGCGAATAGAGCATACTTGCCTTCTTTTAAGTTTCTAAGGTGAAATATAGTGGTGCTGTCCAAGGTGTTGGTGAGGTAGTTGGGCGGACGCTTGTAAATGGTAGAATCCGTATAAGTACTGTCTATCTCATAAAGCATTACACTGATAAAGGTATCGGCATTTTTTTGAAAACCGTCCTTGACCACCCCAGATACCGATAAAGAATCTATATAGTCTCCGGTTGAAAATACATAGGATAAAAAACGGTTGGGGTTTCCTTCATTGTTATCTATGATACTTTGCCCAAAATTAAAGGTGTAGGTAGTGTTTTGTTTTAGGGTGTCTTTTATGATAATTTCTACAAACTTACTTGGCGAACCTTGAGGAGAAATTAATGGAGTATATTTTAAAGGGGGAGAAATAATTAACTGGTTTTGTACGTCCTTTAGTTTTATGTATTCGTCAAAGTACAACCTGATTTTTTTCTCCTTAAAATTAACAGACATGTTTTTTGGCTCTGCTTTTATCAGTTTTGGCGGGGTAATGTCCTTATCGCCACCACTTGGCGTACCTCTTCTAGCACACTGAACAAAAGCAGAAATGGATAAAAATAAAAAGAGAAACCCTAAAATTCGTTGTATCATAACAATTACAAAAATGTTTAACAAAGAAACAACTAATTTGGAGAAATCTAAAATTATAACACCACGGCCATAGCGCCCAGATATAGTTTTATTCCGGGGGTTTCCCCAAGGGTTTTGGCACATACTTCCATGGTGGCCCCTGTGGTGATCACATCGTCTACCAGGAGAACATTTTTATTGCAGAGGAAATTTGGATCACTAAGGATATAGAGCGATTGTTTTTGCTGCCATCTATGGATCCTTGTCTTTTTGGTCTGAGTCCTGGTATTGGCCGTTTTTATTAGAATATGGTCTATGTATTGGGCATCGATATGTTGGGCGATTTTCTGGGCAAATAAGGCTACTTGATTGTAGCCCCGTTTTTTTAATTTGTTTTTGTGCAAGGGAACGGCAATCACATAATCGATATGTGCCAAGGAATTGTTCTCTTTTAAAACATGCCCATACCAGTCCCCTAAAAATTGCCCTATTTGGACTTGGTTTTTGTATTTTAAATAGTGGATGAGGTTTTTTACAATGCCATTTTCGGAAAAAAAAAGGAAAGCACTGGCCTTTTCTATAACCACTCGACCATAGAAAATGCGGTCTACAGGATTTTCTACCTCATAATTGTACTCGGTAAGGGGTAATTGATTCCGACAAATGGTACAAATGTGCTCTTCTCCTCTAGTTAAAAGCGCATTACATCCAAAACATAGCCTGGGGAAAAGAATAGAATTGATATCATTTATTATATTTGAAATATAGCCCATACCAAATCTTAATTGCTAATAACCTACTTAATACTTTTTATGATAGATGAATCTACAAGATAATAAATTCAACTATAAATTCACTTTTGCTGTTCTAGTAGCTATCATATTGGGTGTTTTAATAGCCTTTTATTTTAGTTATGCCCAATCTAAGGGACGTATAAATTTTCTGAAACAGGAAAAAGAACTTTTAATAAAAGACCTCACGCTTGTAAAATCTGATGTAGACCGACTTTCGGCACTAAACGAAGTTAATGAAATAGAGTTACAGGATTCAAGATATCAGATACAACAATTGATAGATTCTGTTGGACAGTTAAATTTTAATGTAGAAAAACTAAAAGAATTTAAGACGGACCTTTCCAAGTTAGAGGCTATAAATGACAGTCTAAAAGCAAGGAACAATAGCCTTAGGTATAACAATGTGCTTTTGGGAAACCAATATAAGGAGACGAAGGATATTTTGGACGAACTAAAAAGCAAGAGCCATTCTTTGGCCGAGGCCGAAGCCTTATTGCGTAAAAGGAATAGGGAACTGAGTCTAAAACTTAAAAACCAGAGTTATCTGAAATTAGAAAATAGCGAAGGAGCCGGTTTTAGACTGCGAAGTTCTAAACATATTAAGACAAGTAAGGCCAGTTCTGTGACCAAGCTGAGAGGTTGTGTCACTATTATGGGTAATCCTAATACTGCTAAGGAAGAAAGAACCATTTACTATCAGTTTTTAGGGCCCGAAATGAAGGTTATAGCAGATAATGCCAATACCATTTCCTATCAAGGAAATGTCTACAGCAGGCGCGTACAATTTATCTTTCAGGACGAAGAATTCAATGTGTGTGATGCTATTTCGGTACCCGAAGGCTCCTTAAATCCCGGTACTTATACCCTGAATATTTTTGAAGAAGAGAAATTGATAAGCACTTCAGAATTTCATTTGAAATAAATTACCCAAATATGAGGTATTATTCTATTTTTGCCATATGGCAAAACAAGAAGACGATTTTAAGAAGGTAATATCCCACGCGAAGGAATACGGGTACGTATTTCAGTCTAGCGAAATTTATGACGGACTAAGTGCTGTCTACGACTATGCCCAGAATGGCGCAGAATTAAAGAGAAACATCAGAGAATATTGGTGGAAGGCCATGGTTCAGATGAATGATAATATTGTAGGCCTAGATTCTGCAATACTGATGCATCCGACCGTTTGGAAGGCTTCTGGCCATGTCGATGCCTTTAATGATCCGTTAATCGATAATAAGGATTCTAAAAAAAGATATCGTGCCGATGTTTTGGTAGAAGAACATGCTGCTAAAATTGAAGCTAAAATAGACAAGGAAGTGGCCAAAGCATCAAAGCGCTTTGGAGAATCCTTTGATAAAAACCAATTCTTGGAAACCAACCCAAAGGTTATCGGTTACCAAGAACAGATTGCGACTATATTAAAACGATTGGGGAAATCTTTGGAAACGGAAGATTTGGCCGATGTTAAAAGTCTGATCGAAGAATTAGGAATTGCTTGTCCTGTGTCGGGTTCTAAAAACTGGACAGAAGTAAAGCAATTTAACCTAATGTTCGGTACTAAATTAGGAGCTTCTGCCGATAGTGCCATGAATTTATACCTCAGGCCAGAGACTGCGCAGGGGATTTTTGTGAACTTTTTAAATGTTCAGAAAACTGGACGAATGAAGGTACCTTTTGGAATTGCCCAGATCGGGAAAGCTTTTAGAAATGAAATTGTGGCCCGACAGTTTATTTTCCGTCAGCGCGAGTTTGAACAGATGGAAATGCAATTCTTTGTACGCCCTGGGACTCAAAAAGAATGGTACGAGGCTTGGAAAGAGAACAGAATTAAATGGCACCTTTCCTTGGGAATAGGAGAAGATAATTACAGATTCCACGATCATGAGAAATTGGCCCACTATGCCGATGCGGCCGCCGATATAGAATTCAAATTTCCTTTTGGCTTTAAAGAATTGGAAGGGATACATTCTAGAACCGATTTTGACCTTAGTAGCCACGAAGAATTCTCAGGAAAAAAATTACAGTATTTTGACCCTGAATTAAACGAAAGCTATGTGCCTTATGTGGTAGAAACCTCTATTGGTTTAGACCGTATGTTCTTAGCCGTTTTCTCGAATGCCTTACAGGAAGAAGAGCTAGAGAACGGTACCACTAGAACAGTCCTTAAATTACCAGCAGTATTGGCCCCGAACAAGGCAGCTGTATTGCCATTGGTAAAAAAGGATGGATTGCCAGAATTGGCGCACGAAATTATAGATGAACTTAAGTGGGACTTTAATGTCATCTACGATGAGAAAGATGCCGTGGGGCGTCGTTATAGAAGACAGGATGCCAATGGTACTCCTTTCTGTATAACGGTAGACCACCAGTCTTTGGAAGACAGGACAGTTACCATACGTCATAGGGATACCATGGAACAACAACGTGTATCTATCGATGCTGTAAAGTCCATTATCGCTAAGGAAGTAGATATGAAAGAATGGTTAAAGAAAATGGCATAAGCCATATGCTATAATGCGACGGTCTTTATCATAAACTTCGTCGAATACCTTATAACCCCTTAACAAAACCTTGTTTTGTTAAGGGGTTTGTTTTTGGGATTTTACATTATCGGTGTCCTTAATTGTTTCATTTACACATTAAACCGCGTTAGGGACCGCGGCGGCATCCCCGCAGCGAAGCAAGGGATACAGCCAAGGGCCCGCCCGACGCAGGAGGGAACGCCCAAAGTATTCTCCTTACCGATGAAGCCCTAAGGGTTGGTGTTTAAAGGCATGGTAAGGCCCTTAGAAGTCATAGTTGATTATAGCAAATACCGAATTTGTAGCCCGCTGTAAAAATTCCGGCCGTTGCCAGGGTAATAATACCTAGGCTCGGCACCTCCAAATCCGGTTGTGTTAATGAGCACGGATTGGGCATAATCGACATCAAAAACGTTATTGAGGCCAAGGGACAGGCCAACGGATAGTTTTTTGCTCCATTGTTTTTGGTAGCCTATTTTACTATTGAAAACGTTAAAAGAATCACTAGACAAGGTGTTTGCATCGGTCATTGGCATGGCTCCAACATACTGGTGCACGGTATTCCAATACAGGTTTTTAAGGAATGTTGCCCGCAGGCCCGTGGTTAACCGATGCTTGGGAACCCCTGAAATAGGATTGCCAGAATAGTCATTGTCACCGTCGATAAAATCCACAAAACTATGATCGCTAAAGCTGTAGCTGATAAACGGATTTAAAGAGGCGGTAGCGGCAATAGGCAGCTGATAGGACGCCTCAAATTCTAGGCCCTGGTGTTTGGTTTTTCCAGCGTTTTTACCAACATATTGGTCTTCGTCAACACGTTGGGCAACCAATAGGCCTTTGATGTCCATGCGGTAAATCGCCATACTCATATGAAGCTTTTTGTCGAGCAGGGAAAGCTCGGAACCTATTTCATAGTTCACACCTGTTTCCTGATCAATATCGGGGTTGATTACGCCAGCGGGGGTTAAGGTTTCCTCGACACTGGGGTTGGAAAAGCCCTTGCTGATATTGAAATAAAACGATGGGGCGTTTTTCTCGGCATACCTAAGGGTTGCACTGGGCATTAGAATATCGTTAAATTCTCGTTTGGCACTTTTGTTATTTTCCCCTTGGCCAAATAAATCCCTATAGTCATAATAGGTATGGTTGAGGTTGATGCCCAATTGGGCCGAAAAAGCGTCGGTAAACGGAATGTCAAGGCTTCCAAAAGTATTGAGCTGCCTTCTAAACTCTTTGTTTTTACTGAATAAATCGCCCTTTAGACTTCCCTGGCCGTTGTTTTCCCGGTAGCGATTGGTAAACTCCCGCCCATTATATTGATCCCTGGACAGTTCGGCTCCAAAACTGTATTTCATCGCCAAGCCATTCAGGTCAAAGGATCCTAAAAAATTTGTTCTAAACCCATATCCGTGTGTGTACTCGTCTAAAATGCCAAAGGGCCGTGGCTCATAATGGTCCAGATAGGAATAAAACAAGCTGGTGGTATTTTGAATTTTTTCCGAGAATTTATGGGAGTACGAAAGACCTATAAGGCTGTACTTATTGGCTTCGAAGCCTTGGGCTGCTTTCCAGGTAAAAGCGGCTTGTCTGGGGTTTTCCTTAAAAGCGGTTTCGCCCAAAGAACTGGGGATTTGTGCCGTATAATCTACTTGGTTGAACAATAAGGAGATTTGGTTTTTCTCATCGATTTGATATCTGAGATCCAATAAGAGGTTATCGCTTTTAAAGCGGTTGTTTTCCCTATACCCATTGGTCTTTAAATGCCCGTATTGCAGTCTCACCAAAAGTTGGTCGTCCTTATGGCTTACCAGCAGGTTGTTCTTAAATAGCTCATAGGACCCAAGGGTAAGATTATTGTTAATATAGGAGCCGTTTTCCAAAGCAGGGTTGGTCTGCAGTAAAATGGCTCCGCCTAAATTAGTGCCAAAAGAGGTGCTTTTAGGACCTTTAATAACGGCTATAGCGCTCAGATTCTCTAGATCGAATGATTCTATGGTCGAAAATCCGGCCCCATTGGTGACAGGAATGTTATTGTAGTAAAGTCGTAATTTATTGGTTCCGTATAAGGTTCTGGCACCAACCCCTCTGATGGTAATCCTATTGGTATTCAGCGCTCCGGATAAGGCATAAACACCCGAAATTTGATTGATGGCCGATACCATATCTATGGGGCTGTAATTTTTAAATTCCTTTTCTCCAATGGTTTTATCCGGAATAGTAAGGGTTTTGGACAGGCTGCGACGCTGGTCTATTAAAATTACCTCGTCTAATTGGGTTATACTGTCTTTTTTAGGAGGTATTTGTGCTATGGATGCCGTAAAAACGGACATCGCAAGTACTACGGAAAGGGAAAACTTCATTGATTTATATTGAAGTTTAAATATATGGAATTATATTATTATATATGGAGTATGGCTTAAACGAGGAAATGACAGTTGGTAAAGCATCAAATTGGAAGGTGGCATAAAAAAAGCAAGAAATAAGGAACTAAAGGCGCAGACCTTTTTTGTTCCAAAAAACAATGCTTAATTTTAAAAATTAATTTTTAGGATTATCTAGTCGTTGTGAACGCTTAGATTTTCGAATCGAAAAACAATAAAATATCAAATGAAAATAGTTTCTTATAATGTAAACGGAATTAGGGCGGCCTTAAATAAAGGCTTTGCAGAATGGCTAACGAGTGTAGATCCCGATGTTGTCTGTTTACAAGAAATTAAGGCAAATAAAGAGCAGTTAGACCTGAGTATTTTTGAGGAATTGGGCTATAGTTATAACTACTGGTACAGTGCGCAAAAAAAAGGGTATAGCGGGGTAGCAATTTTGTCGAAACAAGAACCCGATCATATAGAATACGGAACCGGAATAGATTATATGGATTTCGAGGGGCGTAATATCAGAGCCGATTTTAATGGGGTTTCCGTAATGAGTCTCTATTTGCCATCGGGAACAAATTTGGATAGGCTAGATCTTAAGTTGCAATATATGGACGATTTTAAGGACTATATCGGGGATTTAAAAAAAGAGAGACCAAACCTAGTGATTTGTGGCGATTATAATATCTGTCATGAAGCCATAGATATCCACGATCCTGTTCGCAATAAAAATGTTTCTGGATTCTTACCGGTAGAAAGGGAATGGTTAGGCGCCTTTATGGAGGCTGGCTTTATAGATAGTTTTAGACATTTTAATAAGGAACCCCATAATTATACTTGGTGGAGTTATAGGGCAAATTCTCGTGCCAATAATAAGGGATGGCGCTTAGATTACGGGATGGTGAGCGAGCCATTGGCCGACCGGTTAAAACGGTCGGTGATCTTATCTGAAGCCAAACACAGTGATCATTGCCCTATTTTGGTAGAGTTAAATTAAGATTTTAGTGGGATCAATAGCATATACGACTATTGGTACTACTGGAGGATTGTCCTAACATTAAGCATAAAAGAAAAACGATTAGAATGATATATACCCAATTGCCACATACCGATATTGAAGTAAGTAAGATTTGCTTGGGCACCATGACATGGGGCCGTCAGAACACCGAAGAAGAAGGGCATGCGCAAATGGATTATGCGTTGGAACAAGGAATAAACTTTTTTGATACGGCAGAGCTATATCCCATTCCCGCTAAAAAGGAATTACATTCCGTTACCGAAGAAATCATAGGAAAGTGGTTTAAGAAAAACAATAATCGCGATAAGATTGTATTGGGATCTAAAATTGCAGGCCGTTCGGAGGTAACCAAGTTTATAAGAACCGATGGTTTTAGCAAAACAGCGATTATAGAAGCGGTAGAAGGAAGTTTAAGACGTTTACAAACAGATTATATAGATGTATACCAATTACATTGGCCAGAGCGTAAGACCAATTACTTTGGGAAATTAGGGTATACTTATCACAGCAGCGATTATTGGGAAGACAATTTTCACCAAATACTAGAAACTTTAAGGGATTTGATAGCCGAAGGGAAAATACGGCATGTGGGCCTGTCCAATGAAACCCCTTGGGGAGCCATGCGCTTTTTAGAAGAGAGCAAGGTGCATATAAGGTTGCCAAGAATGAAAACTATTCAGAATCCCTACAGTCTGTTGAACAGATCTTTTGAAGTGGGTCTGGCAGAAATTTCACACCGGGAAAATTTAGGGTTATTGGCGTATTCCCCATTGGGATTTGGAGTGTTAAGCGGCAAGTACTTGGGTGGCAAACAACCAGAAAATGCTAGGGTAAGTCTTTTTCCAAATTACAATCGTTACAGTAATGAGATGTCCGTAAAGGCTACTCAAAAATATTATGAATTGGCACAGGAACACAATATCTCACTATCGCAAATGGCTTTGGCTTTTGTCAATACAAGACCTTTTGTCACCAGTAATATTATTGGGGCAACGACTATGGACCAATTAAAAGAAAATATAGGCAGTATAGAGGTTACCTTAAGCGATGCAGTATTGGCAGGTATTGAGGCTATTCATACGGAATTCCCCAATCCTGCCCCCTAAATAAGTATTAGATATGATCTTTTTACAAATAGGCTTTTTTCAATTTATCATTATCATCGTCTTGGTTTTCATTATTTTATTTGGGGCAAGATTGTTTAATTCCAAACGATAAGAATTACGCAAATAAGGCATTGGCAAGATCTTCGATCCTTGTAATTAAATGAATGCGAATATTGGTGTTCTTAAGGGTTATTTTATTGTTTTTGGAAACAAATATGCTGCTAAAGCCTAATTTTTCGGCTTCTAGGATACGGTTATCTATCCGTTGCACAGGGCGTATTTCTCCTGCGAGTCCTACTTCTGCGGCAAAACACACACCCTTGTCTATAGCGACGTCTTCGTTGCTAGAAAGGATGGCGGCTATCACGGCTAAATCTATGGCGGGATCATCTACGGATATTCCGCCTGTGATATTGAGGAAGACATCCTTGGCACCTAGTTTAAATCCGGCTCGCTTTTCCAAAACAGCCAATAGCATGTTTAATCGTTTAGAGTTATATCCTGTAGTAGAGCGCTGTGGCGTGCCATAAACAGCGGTACTGACAAGGGCCTGTATTTCTATCATCAAAGGGCGCATGCCTTCTATGGTCGAAGCTATGGCGGTTCCGCTCAGGCCTTCATCGTTTTTGGATATCAAAATTTCGGACGGATTGTTCACTTCTCGCAATCCGCTGCCCTGCATTTCATAGATTCCCAATTCTGCCGTAGACCCGAACCGGTTTTTTAAGGCCCTTAAAATACGGTATACATAATTTCTGTCCCCTTCAAACTGTAGCACGGTATCGACCATATGTTCCAGAATCTTTGGTCCGGCTATAGTACCATCTTTGGTGATATGGCCAATTAAAATAACGGGGGTATTGGTTTCTTTGGCAAATTTTATCAGTTCGGCGGTGCACTCCCGTATCTGTGAAATACTCCCGGCGGCCGATTCTATATAATCAGAATGTAAGGTCTGTATAGAATCGATCACTACGATATCGGGTTCGGTGGCCTCAATTTGGCGAAAGATATTTTGGGTCTTTGTTTCGGTCAGTATAAAACAAGTTTCACTGTTGGGGTTGATGCGATCGGCACGCATTTTTATCTGTTTCTGACTTTCTTCCCCTGAGACATATAGGGTTTTATAAGGTAGTTTTAGGGCTATTTGAAGCAGTAAGGTACTTTTTCCTACTCCTGGTTCCCCTCCTAAAAGAGTTAGGGAGCCCGGTACCAATCCGCCGCCCAGTACCCGATTGAATTCTAGATCGAAGGTGTTTAGGCGAAGTTCCTTGTCGGTAGCTATTTCATTTACCCGTAAAGGTTTGGCAATTTTTTTGGTGGTATTGGAAGGACTCTTCCATGGGGTTTTTTCTTCCTTCTGAATTACTTCTTCCACCACGGTATTCCATTCCTTACAAGCACTACATTGTCCTACCCATTTTGCGTATTGGGTACCACAGTTCTGACAAAAAAAAGTCGATTTAATTTTAGCCATTCTTTATTCTAAGATTTTGACGAAGATAAATAAAGTTTGGAACAGCTGACGTTTTTCTAGCATGGCATTGTCAGTGGGCGCAAACTATCCAATGTGCCATAAAGGAGGAGCTATTTTGAATAGGCGAGGGATTTTCCTTGATTTGGGAATATATCCTAAGATGATATCAGGGCCTAAAAACCAAAATCGGCCTTTAAGGCATCCATTTTTTCTAGTGCCATCTCTTTAGTTAAGAAGTCTATTTCTTCCATGCCAAAAGCTTTTTCAAAAGTCCGTAATGCTTTTTTGGGCTCGCCCAGTTGTTCGTAGTATTCTCCTTCAAAATAAAATCCCAACATGGTGGTAGGGAATTCTTTTTTACAAAGCTCTGACAAGGGTTTTAGGGATTCAAAATCTTTCTTTTTACGGCTTGCCGCATATATGGCCATGATGTCGTTAAGGCTTGTAGCTTTCCTAAACCCAAATAAATTTTCTATGGTAGTATGTTTGGTTTCAAGATATTTAAATACCGGATCCTCGGAAGTTAAAATTTGTTCTTTGTATTCGGCGGGACTTATCGGTTTAAACATTCCAAAAATGTTGTCAAAGGCTTTTCCTATACCATAGGTTGCAACGGAAATATGATCGGCACCCGGGTATTGATCAAAGTAATAATATAAATTCTCGGTCTTTACGGCTTTTAAAGCCTGGTCAAATGCCAAAACGCTATGGGTGTGTGGGTTATTTTCTCCTTCGACGATCAATTGATAGAAAATTTTCTTTTTCATGGCCGCAATCCTTTGTGGAACCCTGGATTCCATTTCTGGGGCCAAGGTGGGGGATATGGCGATAAAAGCATTGAAAAGGGAGTTTTCCTTAAACAAATAGAAATTGCCAAAGTTGGCCGTAAGCTCATAGCCTACGAACATTTTAAAAGATGCCAAACTGTATTTGCTTTCCAGATAAGGGATTAATTCCATCCCTAAAAACTCAAAAAACAACTTGCCCTTTTCGGAGGGAAGACCACTCTCGGGATCAAAGTCGCAATCGTCATAGCGAATAGAATTTTTGCCCTGTTCTACACCTACCACAATAGCTTCTGGCATGCCGTGAAAATCGCTATAAAACTTAGCGTTGGCCAAAACTTGGTCAAATAAATACTCGGCATCCAATACTACGATCAGGGGATATTTTTTATCGGCAGAATAGTCCTCCGGAAAATAGTAGCGTACATCGCGGCGCTCTTGTAATTTAAAGGACTCAAAGATCTCTTTGGTGAGCTGGGCATTATTGGTAAAGCACAGCAATAGGAAGCAAAAAGTAATTATACGTTGCATAATTTTTATTTTGGCAATAAATAGAAGAAAACTATCTGTTTCTGTTCCATAACGGCAATATCAGAAAAGATATTGCACCAAAAACAACGATCATGAAAGTTTGGGATATCCACATAATCCACCCGAAGGCATCTCCGGAAACAGAACTAATATCAAAAATCGCCAAGGCACTACTTACGGCAATGGGGTAAATGCCTATTCCGCCATTGGTAGCGGTCATGGCAAAGGCTCCGGCCACAAAGGCAACCATGAGTTGACTAACCGTGAGGTTCATGGTCTCTGGAATGGTAAACTTAATAATCCAGAACATGGCAATATAGGCCACCCAAATAAATATGGTATGGCAGACAAAAGCCCATTTATTTTTCATTTTAAAAATGCTAAAAACACCATCCATAAGGCCTTTTAGTATCTTTTTTAGTTTCTTGGCAAGGGTAGAAGTAGATGTTTTTACAAAATACATACTCAGGAAAAGGCCTATAGTACCTATGCTGAGCAGTCCGATCAGTACGGTTGCGTTAAACCCTTTTCCTTGTAAAAATGCCCATATGATGTCTGTCTGTAGAAAAAAAGTGATGCTGACGATCAATAGCAGCATAATTAAATCTATAACCCTTTCGGTAACAATAGTGCCAAAACCTTTTTCAAAGGGCACCCCTTCATAGGTGGTCAGGGCGGTGGCTCTTAAAATTTCACCCGATCTGGGAATGCCAAGATTGGTGAAATAAGCCGTTAGTATAATGAGGATGTTATTCATAAGCCCTGGGGTATAACCTAGCGGCTTTAATAAATAGTTCCAACGAATGGCCCTAGAAAGGTGGGTAAGTACGCCCAGAATAACGGAGATTCCTACCCAAAGTAAATTTGCCTCCTTTATATAATGTATTATTTGCTGTTTTTCCTCCTCTGTAGTTCTGTAATAAGAGTACCAAACTAAAAACACTCCCAATAGAATTGGAAGTGTTGATTTTAGTGTTTTCTTAAAGGAGGTTTTCAAGATTAGGTCAACATATTAGTTTCCTCGTTAGGAAATACCAAGGAAGGGTTAAAGGTTTTGGCCTCTTCGAAATCCATATGGGCATAGGTGATAAGAATTAACACATCGCCAACGCAAACCTTTCTGGCCGCGGCACCGTTAAGGGTGATTTCTCCGGTATTTCTAGGTCCTGGAATGGCATAGGTCTCTAATCTTTCCCCGTTATTATTGTTAACAATCTGTACCTTTTCTCCTCGAATAATGTTCGCGGCATCCATTAAATCCTCATCAATGGTTATGCTACCGACATAGTTGAGGTCTGCACCGGTAACTTTTACACGGTGTATTTTAGATTTTACTACTTCTATTTGCATGGGACAAAGTTAATAATTTATTGCTCAATGTTGTTATTGGTATTATAGCAGAATGTTGTCAATAAGTCTAACATCTCCTGCATAAACGGCTATAAAGGCCCTATAGGTGGTATTGATTTCCTTTTCCAATACAGGCTGAAGGTTGTTTTCGTCGGTTATTTTAAAATATTCCAATTGTAGGGATTCATGGTTTTCAAATTGATCCTTCACCCAATCCGTTATAGAAACTGCACTTTTTGTGCCAAACTTATTCTTAGCCTCCAGAAGGGTGCTGTAAATAAAGGCAGCGGTGTCTCTTTGGCTTGGGGTAAGCCTTTCATTTCTAGAGCTCATGGCTAGGCCATTAGGCTCCCTTAGGATGGGGCATCCAATAATTTCAATAGGCAATTGGGTGATTTCCACCAGTTTTTTAATGATTTGTAACTGTTGAAAATCCTTTTCCCCAAAATATGCCTTGTTGGGCATGGTCAATCGAAATAATTTCTCCACGATGGTACCCACGCCTTCAAAATGACCTTGGCGGAATTCGCCTTCCATCACTTTTTCCAATCCTTCAAAATCGTAGGCTTTGGAGGCTACCTCTTCGGCATATATTTCGGAAACCGAGGGGGCAAAAACAATTAAATCGTCCGAAACGGAAGATAATAATGAAATATCGGCATCCAAAGTTTTGGGATATTTCTCTAAATCGTCCTGATTGTTAAATTGGGTGGGATTCACAAATATGCTAATCACCGTGATATGGTTTTCGGCTACCGATTTTTTTACAAGGGATAAATGTCCCGTATGTAGGGCTCCCATGGTAGGGACCAAACCAATTGATTTGCCTTTTCTTAGGGGGTAAAGAAAGGAGTCAAGGTCCTTTTTAGTGGTAAATAACTGCATCTGTTCAACTTAAAAGAGAGCAAACTTACTATAAATACCGCTAATCTCTATAATTTTTGTAATTTTGCAGCTGCGTTTGCACTATAAATAAAATATAGCTTTTATGAATGGCAAAAAGATATTGTTTGTATCTTCAGAATTAGTACCCTATCTACCAGAGAACGAAGTTTCCTTAATGTCTTACGAAACCCCAAGAATGGTCAACAGTAATGGTGGCCAGATTAGGATTTTTATGCCGAGGTTTGGAAACATCAATGAGCGTCGACATCAATTGCATGAAGTTATTAGATTATCAGGGATGAACCTTGTGATCAATGACATGGATATGCCGTTAATTATAAAGGTAGCTTCGATCCCAAGGGAACGTATACAGGTATACTTTATAGACAATGAGGAATATTTCAAAAGAAAAGCCACTTTCACCGATGAGGATGGAAAAGGATTTCCTGATAACGATGAACGTGCTATTTTCTTTGCGAAAGGAGTTGTTGAAACTGTTAAGAAATTAAATTGGTCTCCAGATATTATCCATGTACACGGATGGATGGCTTCATTACTTCCTTTGTATTTGAAAAAATTCTACGCCGATGAACCTTTATTCTCTGAAAGTAAAATAGTTCTTTCGGTCTATGGACAAGGTTTCGAAGGGAGTCTGAATAGCGATATGATCAAGAAGATTGCCTTTGACGGTGTGCCCGAAGAAAGCATTAAATCCCTTGAAGATCCTAGTTATAATAATTTGTTAAAGGTAGCGGTCGATTTTTCTGATGCCGTTATTTTAGCTGCGGAAGAGCTTCCAAATGAACTGGAAACGCATATTTCCAAGGTTCAAAAACCTGTATTGCCTTATGTGCCTATCCAGGAATTTGAAGAAGCTTACCTGAATTTTTATAACACAGAAGTATTAAAATAGTCTAGATGGATTTAGTAAAAGGATTGAAATTTCCTGCGCTTGTAGGAATGTTGTTAGCAGCAACTTTTGTTTCTTGTGAAGATGATCTTACAACAATTGGTAGTGGCGTAATAGGAGACGAACCATTTACTGCAAATAAGGCGGTGTACGATGTTTTTGCTTACAACAAAAAAGTTGAAGCAGTACAGACCAATAAGGTTCCAGTATACCAATTAGGGAAATTTAATGATCCAATATACGGGACAACCGAAGCTAGGATCACTACCCAGGTACTATTATCAAAGGAAAATCCGGTTTTTGGAAATTACTCTGCCCAAAAAGAGGCTAATGCCGATACCGATGATAATATCCTTACTATAAAGGAAAAAGAGACTGTTAAGGAAGTAACCTTGTTTATTCCCTTTTTGACCAACACCAAAGGAGATAGTGATAATGATGGCGTGCCTGATATTTACGATACGGATCCTGACGATCCGAACAGTGATTACGATGGCGACGGATTGACAGATGCTCAAGAAAAAGCCATGGGTACCGATCCTTATAATAAGGATACCGATGGAGATGGAACCAATGATGACAAAGATACCGATACGGCTCCGAACAGATTTCCTATAAAATTCGATTTGGATAGTATTTATGGTAATAGGGATATTCCATTTAATTTAAAGGTAGAGCGTTCTACCTATTATTTAAGGGATTTAGATCCGAATAGCAATTTCCAGGAGGCGCAACAATATTTTTCGTCTCAGCAGTTTTCTCCCGATTTTGTTTCAGATCTTTTATTTGAAGGACCGGTAACGATCAACACCGAGGAAGAGCTTATTTTTAAAGAGGACGATCCGGAGACCGAAGAGGAAGATGAATCGAAGGAGGCTCCAGTGCGCCTTGCACCAGGGATAAGGGTTGCGCTGGACAAAACTTTCTTTCAGGAGAATATTTTGGATAAGGAAGGCGCTTCGGAATTGTTAAGCCAATCGAATTTTGCCGAATTTTTTAGAGGTATCCATTTGTCCGTTTCTGACGATGTCCTGATGTTGTTGGATTTGACCCAAGGAAATATTACCATTAAGTACGAGTATGATTCGGTAGATACTAAGGGAACTTCCGATACTTCTGACGATGAATTTGATGTCAAGAAGGAAGGTGAATTTGTGCTGGAACTACTAAGAAGAAATAGCAATACCGGAGCTGTGGTTGGAAATGCTGTCAATACATTTGTCAATGACGCATATCCTGAAGAAATTGCCAACAGTATGGACAATGGCGAAAATGCTTCCAGGATCTACTTAAAAGGAGGGGCAGGCAGTTTTGCTCAAATTAAATTGTTCAATGACACCGATGGAGCAGAAATTATCAACCAGATAAAAAATAAAAATTGGATTATTAACGAAGCTAATCTTGTTTTTTATGTCGACAGAAATACCTTGGATGGCGCGGGAGAAGTGATAGAACCATCTAAATTGTATCTCTACAAGGCCGATAGTAATATCCCGGTGTACAATCCGTTCTTTGAACAAGAAGCCGATTTTAATGCAGGGAACCTTACCAATTACGATGGGGCGTTGACCAAGAAAAACGGGAAGGGAGATCATTATAAAATAAAGATCACCAATTATATCAACGATATCATCGTTAGGGATTCTACCAATGCGACCTTAAATCTGGCCGTGACCTCCGATATTAGGGTGTCTAGCACTGCTAAGGCCATGTTGGCAAACGGCAATGAAGGCACAGTAGCTTCAATGTCTGTGATCAATCCGCTTGGTACCGTGCTATTTGGAAGTGATCATACTTCTGAAGGGGAAGAAAACAAGAAATTGAAACTCGAGATTTACTATACAGAAGTAAAGTAAGGGCAAAAAAAGTACCACATACAGTATATTTTAGTTAATTGTCTGAGATTTAAAAGGTTTTAAATAACATCACATTACATTTGTGAGTGTTATTTAAAACCTTTTTTGAATTACTAACTAATCAACTAATAAATTATGTGTGGAATTGTAGGATATATTGGGCATCGAGATGCCTATCCGGTTATAATGAAAGGGCTCCAGCGATTGGAGTACAGAGGGTACGATAGTGCCGGTATAGCCCTCTACGATGGAAATGAGATCAACTTATCCAAAACAAAAGGCAAAGTAGCAGATCTTCATAAGAAGTCTCAAAGTACTATATCATTGAAAGGAAGCTTAGGTCTTGGTCATACCAGATGGGCTACCCATGGGGAACCTAATGATGTCAACTCACACCCCCACTATTCCAACTCGGGGAACTTGGTCATGATCCACAACGGAATTATAGAGAATTATGATGCCATTAAAAAGGAGTTGCTAAAAAGAGGATATACTTTTTCCTCGGATACCGATACCGAAGTATTGGTAAACTTAATAGAAGAGATAAAGAACAAAGAAAATGTCAAGCTGGGCCAGGCGGTTCAGATTGCCTTGAACGAGGTAGTCGGAGCCTATGCGATAGCGGTATTTGACAAGCAAAAACCCGATGAAATCGTAGTGGCAAAATTAGGGAGTCCGCTAGCGATTGGCCTTGGCGAGGGTGAATTTTTTATAGCCTCGGATGCATCTCCCTTTATAGAATACACCAATAATGCCATATATTTGGAAGATATGGAGATGGCGATTATCCGCCTAGGGAAAGAAATAAAACTGCGCAAGATCAAAGACGATGCCGTAGCCTACCCCTCCATCCAAGAATTAAAACTAAATCTGGAAGAAATAGAAAAAGGAGGCTTTGAACATTTTATGCTCAAAGAAATCTACGAACAGCCAAGAGCTATCTTAGACACCTATAGGGGTCGTTTATTGGCCAAACAGGGGATAATAAAGATGGCAGGGGTTGATGAGAATCTTGAAAAACTCTTAAATGCAAATCGCATTATAATTGTGGCTTGTGGTACTTCATGGCATGCCGGACTCGTGGCCGAATATATTTTTGAGGATTTGGCAAGAATACCGGTAGAGGTAGAATACGCCTCTGAATTCAGATATCGGAACCCGGTGATCACGGACAAGGACGTGCTTATTGCTATTTCCCAGTCTGGAGAAACGGCAGATACCTTGGCGGCCATAAAATTGGCCAAGGAAAAGGGGGCCTTTGTTTTTGGAGTTTGTAATGTCGTAGGTTCTTCTATAGCTAGGGAAACAGATGCTGGGGCTTATACCCATGCGGGGCCAGAAATAGGAGTGGCCTCTACCAAGGCATTTACTACCCAAATTACGGTATTAACCCTTATTGCTTTAAAATTGGCTAAGGAAAAAGGCGTGTTTACCACTACAAGGTTCCATGAGTATTTAACCGAACTAGAGCAAATACCCGCCAAAGTAGAAAAGGCCCTGGAGTCTAATGCCTTGGTAGAAATAATTGCGGAGGTCTATAAAGATTCTACCAATTGTTTGTATTTGGGACGGGGGTATAATTTTCCCGTAGCCCTGGAAGGAGCTTTAAAGCTAAAGGAGATAAGCTATATCCATGCCGAAGGCTATCCTGCCGCAGAAATGAAACACGGGCCAATAGCCCTGATAGACGAACATATGCCTGTCGTGGTTATCGCTACCAATAAGGGGCACTATGAGAAGGTCGTGAGCAATATCCAAGAAATAAAATCTCGAAAAGGTAAAATTATTGCCGTGGTGACCCAAGGCGACCAGCAGGTAAAGGAATTGGCAGACCATGTGATCGAAATACCAGAAACCTTGGAAAGCCTAACACCTTTATTAACCACTATACCTTTGCAATTATTATCCTACCATATAGCAGTAATGCGAGGTTGTAATGTAGATCAGCCGCGAAATTTGGCTAAATCCGTTACCGTGGAATAAGAAATAACAAACACTAAATAAACCCAAAAAATCGGGTCTTGATGTATTCAGGACCCGATTTTTTTTGTGGGATTCGTAAATTGTAGCGAATATATTTCTCAAAAAAGTACTATGCATGCATAATTTAGAGTATTTTGCTATTGCTCGTATAAAAAATGTAGTATATTGCTTATAACTAATTAAACTTAAATACCGTATGAGAACAGTAATGTTGTTATCCTTTTTAATATTTGGACTTGTGTCTTATGGCCAAACAATCGTAAAGGGAAAGATAGTTGATCTTAATGGTCAGCCTATTCCAGGGGCCAATATCGTCATCACAGGGAAAGCCATTGGAACCGTATCCGATTTCGACGGACTTTTTACGTTGAATACTTCCGAGGAGCCACCGTTTACACTGCAAATTACCAGTATCGGCTATGTGTCTGCCCAATCTAAAATCACCCAAAACAATCAGAATATTACGGTAGTTCTAAATGAGGAAGAAACCTTTTTGGACGAGGTGGTAATATCGGCTTCCAGAACACCGGAGCGTATTTTCGAATCCCCGGTAACGGTAGAGCGATTTGGACTTAAGGAGATCAAGAACACTGCATCGGCCGATTTTTATGACGGTCTGGAAAATTTAAAGGGGGTAGATATCAATACCAATAGTTTAACCTTTAAGTCTATTAATACCAGGGGCTTTGCTACTTTTGCCAACACCCGTTTTATGCAACTGGTAGACGGAATGGACAATTCTGCTCCGGCCTTGAACTTTCCCTTGGGGAATTTATTGGGGATGACGGAAACCGATGTTCAGAGCGTAGAATTACTGCCGGGAGCGGCTTCGGCCCTATATGGGGCAAATGCCTTTAACGGAATCCTTTTTATGAGAAGTAAAAGTCCTTTTGATAATTCGGGCATTAGTGGGTATGTGAAGAAAGGAATTACTTCGCAAGAAGCTTCTGGGGATAATGAATATACGGATTTTGGTATCCGAGCTGCGCATAAGTTCAGTGATAAGTTTGCGGTTAAGGTAAACTTTGGTTATCTCAAAGGAACCGATTGGGCAGCCGATAATATGACCGATAAACTAGGAAGAGGATATACAAGGGCCAATTTGGACTATGATGGGATAAATGTCTATGGAGATGAAGTGAGCGGAAATATTAGAGACCTATCCGGTGGTTTGGGCATTATTCCGGATGTCACCGTGAGCAGGACCGGATATCGGGAAGCAGATTTAACCGATTATAAAGCAGAAAGTATTAAGGCAGACTGGGGATTGTACTACCGTCCTTGGGGGAACGATTTTGAGGTTGCCTATGTGGGGAAAGTAGGGAGCGGATCTACTATCTATCAAGGGTTGAACAGGTATGCCATCGATAATTTCTTCTTGCAACAGCATAAATTGGAAATTAAAAATGACAACTTTTTTGTAAGAGGGTATATTACCGAGGACAAGGCCGGAGATTCCTATGATATGGTCTTTACCGGAATCAACATCAATAGAGCTTGGAAAAGCGATAGACAATGGTTCGGTGATTATATCAATACCTATGCCGCTGCTTCTTTTGGTGGGGCCAATGAAACAGAGGCTCATGCCTTGGCAAGAGCAAAGGCCGAAGAAGGAAGGTATTTGCCCGGTACCCCAGAATTTAAAGCTGCCTTTAATAAGAGTATCAACGATCCAGACTTAACGACCGGATCTAAATTTCAGGACAATTCCAAAATTTATCACGCCGATGCTAATTATAACTTTAGCCACTTAACCGATATTGCCGAAATACAACTTGGAGGTTCCTTTAGAACCTATAGCCTAAATTCTTTTGGTACTATTTATACCGATTATGACGGACCTATCGACTATTCAGAAGTTGGGGTCTATACTCAAATACAAAAGAAATTTTTCGAGGAGAAATTAAAGCTTACGGGTTCTGTTCGTTACGATAAATCAGAGTTGTTTGATGGATTCGTTTCGCCAAGGTTGTCCGTAGGATATACTATCGGGGAAATGGAAAGACATAATATTAGAGCTTCTGTCCAAACAGGATTCAGAAATCCAACCACCCAAGATTTATTTATAGGATTGGATGCGGGAAGGGCTATCTTGGTGGGGTCGGCCAAAACTAACTTGGACAGGGATGTGCGTACCTTCGAAGTGAGTGCTAGCGGACAGGCGCAGGGGCAACCTGCAACCGTAGATATTGTAGGTAGGGATGCCTATGAAAACTCATATACCGTAAGCTCTGTATTGGCAGGCGCTCCAGTGGCTTCTGATGTGGAGTTGGTGAAACCAGAACAAGTAACCTCTATAGAAATAGGGTATAGAGGAAAAATAGATCGGCTTATTGTAGATGTCAGCGGGTACTATAACAAGTATCAGGACTTTATATCACAAGAAGCGGTATTTGTTCCTTTTTACGGAAAGGTAGGGGAAAGCGAATCTTTGGCCGCTATACAAAACAACGATTTTAAGGCCTATAGTGCGTATACCAACTCTGATGCTGCTGTAAGTTCTTATGGGGCAGCCCTAGGGTTGACTGCCTCCGTATTTAACGGTTATGACCTTTCTGCCAACTATACCTTTTCAAAATTGGACTTCGATCAAGCGGGGAATCCAGATTTTCAGACCAATTTTAATACACCAGAGCATAAGGTAAAAGCCTCTATAGGGAATACCAATTTATTTAAGAATTTTGGCTTTAATGTGGCCTGGAGATGGACCGATACCTATTTCTGGGAAGCTACCTTTGGTAGTGGAGACGTACCGTCTTTCCATGTAGTCGATGCGCAGATCAATTACCAAGTTCCTAGCATAAAATCGACCTTTAAGGCAGGGGCTGCCAATGTATTGGGACAGGAGTATTTTACGGCTTTTGGTACCGGTAATATCGGTTCGCAATTTTACGTTTCATGGACCATTAACAACCTATAGGAGATTTAATCGAAAGAAAATTTTAATTTAAAGAAGATGAAGAATACAAGATATATTTTGCTGGCAATGGCTTCTTTAGGGTTGTTGTCCTGTGAGTCGGACGATACCGTGATGCCTGTGGAACCTGCGGTAACCTTAACGGCTGGGGACGCCGATTTCTCTACTTATGTGGCCGTTGGGGGCTCTTTTACGGCTGGTTTTACAGACGGAGCCTTGTTTGTGGCAGGGCAAACAAATTCTTTCCCTAACCTTTTATCGCAACAATTTAGTGCTGTTGGCGGCGGTAGTTTTACCCAGCCGCTGATGAACGATAATATCGGGGGCCTAGTATTTGGCGGCAATCAAATGCCCGATGGTAGTTTTGGTCCTAGACTGATCTTTGATGGGAAAGGCCCAGTGCCTTTGCCAGCTGTACCAACCACCGAGGCTACTAATGTCATGAGCGGACCCTATAACAATATGGGTGTGGCCGGGATAAAAAGTTTTCACCTTGGCGTTCAAGGTTACGGTGCTTTAAATCCATATTTCGGACGTATGGCCATTGCCCCCCTGACATCTATCTTAGGAGATGCCCTGGCACAACAGCCCACATTTTTCACCTTATCAGAAATTGGGGGCAACGACGTATTGTCCTATGCGGTGTCTGGTGGAGTAGGGGTAGATAGGACAGGGAATCCGAATGCCGCTGTGTACGGAGGAAACGATATCACTGACCCGGGCTTGTTCGACATGACCTTCAGGGGAGTTGTAAATGCTTTAACGGCCGGTGGAGCCAAAGGAGTGGTGACCAATGTGCCCTATATTACCGATTTGCCACATTTTACCACAGTACCACACAATCCATTAGATCCTTTAGATCCTGATAATGCAGAGTTTGTAACACAGATACCGCTCTTGAATTCTATTTTTGGGGCTTTAAACCAAATCTACGATGCGCTCCAACAGCCGAATCGTAAGGTGGTGTTTTCGCAGACTTCCGCCAGTGCAGTGGTGATTAGGGACAAGACCCTAGTGGATATTTCGGCCCAAATAGAAGGAGCCTTGAATGCTAGTCCAACGTTCCCTGCTTTTATCGCCCAGTTTGGATTACCTGCACAGGCAGCGCCCATTGTGGCCAAACTTTTGGGATCGGCATACGGACAAACAAGACAGGCTACCGCAGAAGATCTCTTAGTATTGCCAAGTAGTTCGATTATCGGAAAAGTAAACACCGCGTCGGTGGTAGCCCTAATGGGGGAAGGCTTGTCTGAGGAATTGGCCGGACAGTTTTCCGTAGAAGGCGTAACCCTGCCTTTGGTAGATAAATGGGTGCTATTGCCAAGCGAACAAACCAATATAAAAGTAGCAACCGATGCTTATAACGTGACAATTAAAAGTGTAGCCGACGAAAAGCAATTGGCTTTTGTAGATTTTAAGAAACTTTTGAGCGATGCGGCTTCTACTGGAATACGCTCGGGGAATTTTATTTTAAATACCCAATTGGTAAGAGGTGGATTAATAGGGTTGGATGGACTGCATTTAACCGCTCGGGGGTATGCAGTTTTGACAAATAAATTCTTGGAAGCGATAGACGAAAGCTACGGTTCTAACTTTGTTGAAGCCGGAGCTACTTTAAATTCAGGTAATTATCCTACAAATTACCCGGCAATGATTCCCTAAAAAAGTAATAAATAGTATAATTTTGCTTAAAAAGAACCCTTTTATATAGGGTTCTTTTTTTTTAGTGTAAAAACCACAAAAAACAACTTTATTTTTTAATTTAAAAGATATACCTTTGCCTCGCGAAAAACTAAGCATCCAATTATTGGTAAAAAAGTTAGTGTTCACAATTTATCACGCTAAACAATAAACATTTAAGAAATGTCAAAAGTTACAGGTAAAGTTTCCCAAATTATCGGCCCGGTAGTTGATGTCGAATTTCAGTCAGGAGCAGACCTTCCAAAAATCTACGATTCTTTAGAGATTATCTCTAAGGATGGTTCTAAGTTAGTATTGGAAGTTCAATCTCACGTAGGAGAAAACACAGTAAGAACCATTTCAATGGATTCTACTGATGGTTTAAGCAGAGGAGTTGAGGTAAAAGCAACTGGAAGTGCCATTCAAATGCCAATCGGAGACGATGTTTACGGACGTCTATTTAACGTTATAGGTGACGCTATTGATGGTCTTGGAGATTTACCAAAAGCTGGTAAAGATGGTCTTCCAATTCACCGCGATGCGCCTAAATTCGAAGATTTATCAACTTCTACGGAAGTTTTGTTCACAGGTATTAAAGTAATCGACCTTATTGAGCCTTATGCAAAAGGGGGTAAAATTGGTTTATTCGGTGGTGCCGGTGTTGGTAAAACAGTATTGATCCAGGAGTTGATCAACAACATTGCTAAAGGACACGGTGGTCTTTCTGTATTCGCCGGTGTGGGTGAGCGTACTCGTGAAGGGAACGATTTGCTTCGTGAGATGCTTGAGTCTGGTATTATTAAATACGGAGACGATTTCTTGCACTCTATGGAAGAAGGCGGATGGGATTTGTCTAAAGTAGACAAAAACGTAATGAAAGAGTCTAAAGCGACTTTCGTTTTCGGACAGATGAACGAACCTCCTGGAGCTCGTGCTCGTGTGGCACTTTCAGGATTGACCATAGCGGAATACTTCCGTGATGGTGCAGGAGAAGGACAAGGAAAAGACGTGTTGTTTTTCGTAGATAACATCTTCCGTTTTACTCAGGCAGGTTCAGAGGTATCGGCACTTTTAGGCCGTATGCCATCTGCAGTAGGGTACCAACCAACTTTGGCAACAGAGATGGGGGCCATGCAGGAACGTATTACATCAACAAAAAGAGGATCTATTACATCGGTACAGGCGGTTTACGTACCTGCGGATGATTTAACGGATCCAGCACCAGCAACAACCTTTGCTCACTTAGATGCTACTACGGTATTGTCCCGTAAGATTGCGGAATTAGGTATTTATCCAGCAGTAGATCCATTAGATTCTACTTCTAGAATCTTAACACCGGAGATCTTAGGAAAAGACCATTACGCATGTGCTCAAAGAGTAAAAGAGTTGTTACAACGATATAAAGAACTTCAAGATATTATTGCCATCCTTGGTATGGAAGAATTATCTGAAGAAGATAAGTTAGCGGTAGGTAGAGCAAGACGTGTTCAACGTTTCCTTTCTCAGCCATTCCACGTAGCAGAGCAGTTTACCGGTATCCCAGGAGTTTTGGTAGATATTAAGGAGACCATTAAAGGATTTAACATGATTATGGACGGGGAATTAGACCACTTGCCAGAATCTGCCTTTAACCTTAAAGGAACCATCGAAGAAGCTATCGAAGCTGGTGAGAAAATGTTAGCGGAAGCATAACAGTTTCTTAATAGGCTACTAAACAACAGGACGCCTAACGGAAGTCAATAAATATTAAACCAATTCCCGAAGTATTTGGGGAATACAGAATAGAAGTATGTATTTAGAAATAGTATCACCAGAGGCCACTTTATTTTCAGGAGAAGTAACCGCAGTTACCGTTCCCGGTATCAATGGAGAGTTTCAAATGTTGTCTAATCACGCCGCCGTAGTATCCTTGTTAGAAGCAGGAAACGTAAAGATCAAGGGGAATGTAGTGGTAGAAGAAAGCTTTAAGGATAAGTTCTCTAAAGCGGCAAACGGAGACACTATGCTAACTATTACCAGTGGCACTGTAGAAATGAAGAACAATAAAGTTATTGTACTCGCAGACTAATTGTCATTTAAATATTTTAAAAACGCCAGGCTTCTCGCTTGGCGTTTTTTTTTTTTTTTTTTTTGCCCTTATCTCATCTAGTTAAGTCGATATCCCGGGGGTGTGTGCGCGATTTAAAGTTGTTTTGGAGCAATCCCAAAAAGTTGGGCCTTCATTAAAGATTAGGTTTTCCTGTAGTTGAAAATCTGCTAGATGACACAGATGTATACCTCTTTTGCACTGTTTAATTTTTCACTGTATGCCGATTACTGATTTCGGTTTACTGGCTACTGTATACTGTTTTTGGGCGTTCCCTCCTTTGTCGGGCGGGCTCTTGGCTATATCCCTTGCTCCGCTGCGGGGATGCCGCCGCCATCCCTAACGCGAGATTCAATAAACCATAAACAATTGTCCGTAATCAATACAAAAAGAATCAATGAATCCAAGTTGTGACGCTTTTACCGCACTCAATTGGATTTCAAGGCCGTTTTCTGCCCTTTTTTTTGTCTAGCTGGATTACTGGGTGGTGAACGTGGAATGTGAAGCTTAGCATATCGGGGTTTTGGGGTGCTGGTTTCGTTTTAGCTTATAGTATGGTCAATATCGGCAATCCACACCCTATTGCCATTTTTATTTTTTGGCAGCTGCCAATGACAAAGCAATATGGCTTTTAATGTTGCCATTATTAAGCCAAATTATTTACCAGTTTTCAAATTTTGCCAGGGCAGTGAAGAATGATTGCCTGTGTTAACCCTTAAAAATCGAATTTATTTATTTACTATAAATGCATGGATCACACCGGGCAACCAGCCGATTATCGTCAACACTATACTAATTAAAAATGCGGAGCCTACACCGTGTTTCAAAAAAACTGCCAAGGGCGGTAATAGGATGTTGAGAATAATAGTAAGAAGTGACATAGTATTATATTTTATAAGGTTATTAAATTTTTCTTTTCATACGAAGAGGTAGGTCTAGTTATAGCTGTTAATCCTACTTAAATCTCCCTATATAGAATATGTATTACTTTAAATGTAAGTAAAATAATGGAAAAAATTAAATTAAAAAGAGAAGTGAGCAAGGAATGAATGTTAATACGACCATGGTTCCGCAAAGACATGGGCTTTAGTTGCTTATAAGTGTTCTGTCATGGCTTTTAATATTAGGTGATGATGGACCTATTTTGGCAATGTTATAGGTACTCCGTTCATTACCCCTAGCCCAGACGCGGAGAAGCCAAGAATTATCAATAACGTCTTTCGGGCGCATCATCTAGGGGTGACGGGCCGTATATTCAATGTAGACTATTGAGCAAAGGTCAGCTAGTTTTCGGGGGAGTCTAGATACCTACCAGCATAGTTGTTGGTTTTTATAATTTTAAATGGAGGAAAAAATTTCGTTTTAGGGAGCGGGAAGGCGAATTATAACCATAATTGGCAACTAGCCGGTAAAACCTTTCAATTAAACGAAGCTGATTTCAGTGGTGATGGTTGCGGAGAGTAGTGATAGCAATCAAAACTAGGGCCAAGGAGATTCGAGTGTTATTAAAAACGGCCCTATCTTTTAATATAAAGCCGTTGTATAGGTATTGTTTGCAGTTATAATGTCTGAATTGTTTTGGCAACAGTCTACTGTTTCCTTTCGGTGGGTTTAATGATCATCCTAAAAGATTGATCCTTATAAATATAATACCCCAACCAGTTGTACAAGGTCCTTACTTTGTTTTTAAAATTGACCAATCCCATGATATGAACGAAAATCCATATAAACCAAGCGACGAATCCTTTTAAATGGTATTTCTGTTTTGGGAAATCCATCACCGCTTTGTTTCTTCCAATAATCGCTAAGGAACCCTTGTCATTATAACGGAAAGGGGTCCAGTTTGACTTATCAGAATTAAGGTTGTCGGCCAAATTCTTAGCCTGTTGCAAGGCGGGTTGCGCCAATTGTGGATGCCCGTCCGGGTAATTTTCATCTCCCGAAACCAAGGCACTATCTCCCAGCGCATATATATTGTCATATCCGCTGACCAAATTAAAGGCGTTGGTCTTTAAGCGTTTTGCTCTTCCATAGCTATCTTGGGAAAAGCCCTCAAAGGTTTTAGCGGAAACCCCAGCGGCCCAGATTAAATTCTTGGTCTGTATTTCACTTCCGTCCGATAAAAACACCGTTTGGTTTTTAAAGTCCTTCACCAAAGTGTTCAGCTTTATTTTTATGTTCAATTTGCTGAGTTCCTTATGGGTATAGCGTTGTGAATTTTCAGACATAGGGGCCAAAACAGATTTTTGTCCGTCTATGACATAGATATCGCCTAAATCTTCCTTGCTCAGCTCTGGATAATCCTTGGTAAGGATATTAGATCTCATTTCTGCTAAAATACCCGAAAGCTCAACACCGGTAGGTCCGGCACCGGCAACGACAAAAGTCAAGAGTTTTTTACGCTCTTCCTTATTCGTTAATCGCGTGGCGCGGTCCAAGCGGGTAAGGATCACATTCCTTAACGAAAGGGCGTCGCTGATGGTTTTCATCGGCAAGCTTTTTTCTTCAATATTCTTGTTGCCAAAAAAATTGGTCTCCGCTCCAGTGGCCATCACCAATATATCGTAGTGTAATTCGCCGTTGTTTAAAACGATCTTATTTTCGGAAGGGACTACCCGTTCCAAAGATCCAAGTCTAAAATGAACGCTCTTTTTATCCCTCAAAATCTTCCGAAATGGATAACTGATGGCAGAAGGTTCCATGAAACCTGTGGACACCTGATATATTAAGGGAGGGAAAAAGTTATAGTTATTACTATCCACTAATATCAGATCGTATTTGCTGGAGTTCCCCATTCTCTTTACTAACTCCAATCCTGCAAATCCACCGCCTACAACCACTATGGTCTGCTTCTTATTCATTTTGTAAATTTTTATGCAAAGGTAATGGGTAATGCTTAAAATGCACCTAAAAGGACGGTAATAAGCAAAGAGATGTTATTATAGCAACGGATTAAGGTGAAAATGTAACAATTGTTCAATGTAGCAATTGTTTAAAGTAGCAATGGGTAATGTAGCTTAAAAAATAAATTAGTTTACCTGTTCCGCAAAGTCTCACGACTTCGCGGAGCGAGTTTTCGATTTTTATTACCTTATAAAATACTTATTTTAAAGCGGTTAAAAATAAAATGGCCAGTGTCGTCCAAAAACATCAAAAAAAGCCTTGCCAGTTTTAAAAAGAGATGTATCTTTGCCCTCCGCTAGCGAGGCAATGCCGAGCAAGCGAAAAGGCGTTAAGAGTGCCATGTTTATTGAGTGTTGTGTCCCTAATCTGTTAAGCCAAAAAGAAAGAATTTAATTTTTTCAAAAAAGCTTGCCGGGTAAAAAAGAAGCTGTACATTTGCAGCCGCTTTGGGAGACAGGGCGAATAAGAAAAGAATAAAAAGTTCATAGACATATTGTAAAGACAGCGTATTTCCGTTCTGGCGACAGATCGGGAATATTGAATAAAAATCGAAAACACGGGCCGGGCAATTAGCTATTAATGGTTGATCAAGTTATATAAAAATCAACGATGAAGAGTTTGATCCTGGCTCAGGATGAACGCTAGCGGCAGGCCTAACACATGCAAGTCGAGGGGCAGCGGGGATAAGCTTGCTTATCTGCCGGCGACCGGCGCACGGGTGCGTAACGCGTATAGAATCTGCCTTGTACTAGGGAATAGCCCAGAGAAATT
>NZ_FQYX01000037.1 GCF_900141935.1 Arenibacter nanhaiticus
AAAGAACCTACCATCAATCGTATTGGCATTGAGGGTTTCCCAGTATTGGAATAAAAATCTGCAAACTCATCTTCAAAGTATTTCCAATCAATTTTGTCGCCCAATAACGCTAACTCATGCCTTAAATTGATGAACTCCTTAAGAAGAGGTTTAAATAAGTCTTTCTGATGCTGTGAAGGTGATTTTCCAATCATTTATTGCAAGGTTTTCTATACAAGATAGTGATTTACTTGCAATTAAAGACATCCAAAAAGAGCTTATTTCAAGCGTAAAAAACTGAAAAGAAACAACTTAAAGATTTTTTAAGGAGCGACTAATTATATCCTTGTTATGAACAGATAACCCTATTTTGCCTTTTTTTATTGTTTGGGAGCAAAAATCAATTCCGCTTATCTTCTCCCCACAATAATTTATTCCGAAGGGTTTTCAGGAAACTTTCCGAGGTATACTCTATCATTTTAATGGTAAAAGGCGCCTTTCTAACAATAATCTCTTTTCCGTTTTTAACGGTTGCAATCCTAGAATCCAAGGACACTAAATGATACTCTTCCCTTCCCGATACCGTTAATCGTATGACGGTTTCGTCCGATATCACCAAAGGCCTGGCATTTAGATTGTGCGGTGCTATAGGTGTTAATATCAAGGATTTTGCCAAGGGTGCAATTACGGGTCCCCCACAACTGAGAGAATACCCTGTAGACCCCGTTGGAGTGGCTACAATAAGACCGTCGGCCCAATAAGAAGTTAGGTATTCATTATTCAAATAGGTTTCTACGGTAATCATAGAGGTGGTATCCTTTCTGCTAACGGTTATTTCGTTCAGGGCAAAATTTAAGGTTTTAAATTCGGGAATATCAGATTCCTGACTCACCTCTACCAGACTTCTTTCTACAATATGATAATCTCCAGAAACAAACTCTGTAACCACCTTACGAACATCTTCTTTTTTAAAGGTCGACAAAAACCCTAATCTTCCGGTATTTACCCCGACGATAGGAATCCCCAAATCTCGCACATAGGTAGTGGCCCGTAAAATTGTTCCATCTCCCCCAAAACTGACAAACATGTCAAAGCTGGCATCCAAACCATCTTTTTCGGTAAAGGTCTTAAAACCGTTTACTTTTCTTTTAGTACTTATAAGCTTATAAAAATCTTCTTCAAAATAGACTTCTGCATTTTCTTTGGACAGCTCATCTAGGAGCTCTATTACATATTCCAATGCATTATCTTGGTAAGTTAGTCCAAAAATGGCAACTTTCATATAAATTAAACGTTTAGGTATTTATCCAAATAATCTGACCTTTGCTTTAATTCTTCCATAAACTGATCATCGTCATTTCCGAAAATAATGGTATAGTTATATCGTCTAAAAGACTGGATAATTTCATTAAGATTAGTAGTTCCAATTTTTATGGTTATCTCTATGACATCGTTACGAATATCGGAGATAAAACCACCTATAAGTTTGGCATTGTTGCTTTCGGCAATCTGGGCTATTTCGCTAAATGAATAATCATTAACTCCTTTTGCCAAGACCAGTACCCCACCGGGCTCTGTAAAGAAAGGGGTGTCCATAAACCTATCAACAACATCTTTCAAATCATAATATCCGACCACCATACTTTCCTGATCTAAAATAGGCATTAGGTTGGCATCATTTTTAGAAAAGACCTCCAATACATCTAACCACGAGAAGTCTCTTAAGACAAAAAACTTTTCCAAATGATATCGGATATCCTCAATTTTTTTAGAAACATCAAAACTCTCCAAATCGTTTTCTGCCAAAACACCTAAAAACAACCCGTTTTCGACAACTGCAATATGAGAATAGTCGCCTTCTTTAAAAAAGTCGACTACTTCCTTTAAAGCATCCCCTACTTTAAACACGGGTATTGTGGTTAATATGTTGTTTTGAATGTCCATCTCCTTATATATAACGCAAATTACTAATTAAAAATATCAAAAGGCATGCCTAATTCGTATTTTTGCTTTTTAAACATCCAATTAAAGCACCTATGACAAAGCTTAGCGTTAATGTAAATAAGATTGCAACATTAAGAAATTCCCGAGGAGGAAACGTTCCTAACCTTATAAATGTTGCCAAAGACATTGAAGAATTTGGCGCCGAAGGAATCACCATTCACCCTAGGCCCGATGAGAGACATATTACTTATCAAGATGCCAGGGACTTAAAAAACATAGTCACCACCGAATTTAATATTGAAGGGAACCCCATTCAGAAGTTCATGGATTTGGTCCTAGAGGTGAAGCCCACTCAGGTAACCTTAGTGCCCGATGCCGAAGACGCCATTACCTCTAATGCTGGCTGGGACACCATAAAACACAGGGATTTTTTAAAAGAGGTAATCGCCACATTTAAAGACAACGGCATTAGAACTTCTATTTTTGTAGATGCCGACATTAAAATGGTAGAAGGGGCCGCCCTTACCGGTACCGACAGAATTGAACTTTACACAGAAAGTTTTGCTTTAGGATATTCTAAAGGAGACAAGAACAGCGTTAACCCATTTATTGAGGCGGCAAAAATTGGTCATAGCCTTGGATTAGGCATCAATGCCGGTCACGATCTTAGCTTGGACAATATTAAATTTTTCAAACAAAACATTCCTCATTTGTTGGAAGTATCCATAGGACACGCCCTAATATGCGAATCGTTGTACCTAGGACTAGAAAACGTAGTAAACATGTATTTAAACCGATTAAAATAATGCCGTTATTACATTCCAACATTTTAGGAGAGGGCGATCCCATCCTCGTTTTACATGGTTTTTTAGGGATGTCGGACAATTGGAAGACCATCGGGAACAAGTATGCCGAGGAAGGATTAGAAACCCATTTGATCGACCAGCGGAACCATGGAAAAAGTTTTCATTCCCCAGATTTCAACTATGACATATTGGCCGATGACCTTGCCAATTACATGGCTCACCATCAATTGTCCAAAGCCATTGTCCTAGGCCATTCTATGGGCGGAAAAACCGCCATGCAATTAGCTTGTAGCAGACCAGAGCTAGTCTCTAAACTGATCGTTGCCGATATAGCCCCTAAGTTTTACCCGCCCCACCATCATCAAATTATCGATGGCCTAAACGCGATTGATATAAAGAACATCAGTTCTAGAAGCGAGGCCGACAAGCAATTATCTAAGCATATAAACAATATAGGCATCCGCCAATTTTTATTAAAAAACCTGTATTGGAAAGAAAAAGGCGTTTTAGGGTTCCGATTCAATTTAGAGGTCCTGAGCGAAAAAATGGAAGAAATTGGTGAAAACATCAGCACTACGGCCATATATCAGGGGCCTTCGCTGTTTTTAAGAGGTGAAAAATCGGAATATGTTTCCCCTAGCGATCTTTCGGACATAAAAAGACATTTCCCTTTAGCTACTATTGAAACGATTGAAAAGGCCGGACATTGGTTACATGCAGAAAATCCGGTACAATTTTTAGAAAAATCAATACCCTTTTTAAAATCGTCATAAAAAAAGCTCCTAGCCCTAGCACAGAGAAGCGGATTTAGAGCCCTTATTGCTTAGACCTAGGTTAAAACCATTTTATTTAAAATAGTGCCATTAGATTACAAAACCACTAAGGCCACTCAAAAATAAATGTTTACTTTTATAAAGTACCGGAATATTTTTCGGTACTTTTTTTGTTTAACCATAAAAACACAAGCCATGAATTTAATTTTAAGAATATTACTGAGCGCCCTAGCCGTTGTAATTTTATGCTACCTCTTACCAGGAGCACATGTTGACACTTTTATGACCGCCATCATTGTAGCCATTGTATTAGGGCTTCTTAATTTTATAGTTAAGCCCATCTTGGTTATCCTTACTTTGCCGGTCACCATATTAACCTTGGGACTTTTCCTGCTGATTATTAACGCTATTATTATTTTATTGGCCGATAAACTTATTGACGGTTTTGGGGTAGATTCTATTTGGTGGGCGCTACTTTTCAGCCTTTTACTCTCTTTTCTTCAATCTATATTGTATTCTTTCCTTAATGGCGATAATAAAAATTAAGATACCTTTTTGACATTCAGTTATTTAAAAACTTGTAGTGCATTGGAAAATATAGTATTTTTGCATCCCATTTTATTTTAGCAAAATTAGATACACAAATGAATATCACGAAAGAGCAGATTGACGAATTAAATGCAGTAGTTAAAGTCGCGGTAACCAAAGAGGATTACCAAGACAAGGTAGAAACCATTTTAAAAGACTACAGAAAGCAAGCTAATATCCCTGGATTTAGAAAGGGACAAGTTCCTATGGGCTTAATTAAAAAGCAATACGGAAAAGCTGTTTTGGTTGATGAAGTAAATAAACTTTTACAAGATAACCTCAACAAATATTTAACCGAAGAAAAGTTGGATGTTTTAGGGAATCCATTACCAAAACAACAAGATAATTTTAACTGGGACGCCGAGGATTTTGCCTTTGAATTTGAATTGGGTCTTGCTCCTAGTTTCTCTATTGATCTAAAATCAAAAGACGCTATCACGCACTACAAGATTGTAGCCGATGCCAAAATGATTGACGAGCAAGTAGAACGTCTTCAAAAACAATACGGAAAACTAATCAGCAAGGAAGTCGTTGGCAAAACTGATGAAATCACCGGTACCTTTGTCAATGAAGCTGAGGAAATAGACCATAAAACTACTCTTGAGCTAGATAAAATAAAAGACGAGAACGCTTTAAAAAGCCTTATCGGCAAAAAAGCTGGCGAGGTTGTTACTTTGAATACCAAAGATCTTTTCACGGAAGATTATTTATTAGGAAGCTCTTTAGGAATTAGCGCTACCAAAGCAGACAACTTAGAAATAGAGGTTTCTTTCACTATTGAAGAAATTAACGAAAGAGAATTGGCTCCATTAGACCAAGAGTTTTTCGACAAATTGTTTGGAAAGGATGTTATTACTTCCGAAGAAGGTTTAAAAGAAAGAATTAAGACCGATTCTGAAAAGCAATTCGAACAACAGTCCGATCAGAAGCTTTTAAATGACGTTACAGAACATTTTATCGAAACCACTAAGTTTGACCTTCCAGAAGAATTTTTGACCAAATGGATCAAGACTACTGGTGAAAAGCAATTGACTGATGACGAGGCAAACGAAGAATTCAAAAAGTCTGAAAAAGGATTGCGTTACCAATTAATTGAAGGCAAAATAATTCAAGAAAACGGCATTCAAATCCAGTTCGAAGAATTGAAAGATTTCGCTAAAGGTTTCATCAAGGAACAAATGGCACAATTTGGCCAGTTAGATCCTAAGGATGAAGAATTGGACGGCATTGCAGCTAGAGTACTTTCTAACCAAGATGAGGTGAAGCGTTTATCCGAGCAATTAATGAGCCAAAAATTATTAAACCTTTATAAGGAAAAGGCAAATTTAACATCAAAAGAAGTTACTTATGAAGACTTCGTAAAAGAAGTTTACGGGTAATTTACAAAATAAAATAAGTATATTTACAGTGTCGAAGAATTCATTTTCGGCACTTTTTTTTTATCTTATAAAATACCGAAAATAAATATGGATTACGGGAAAGAATTCAAGAATTACGCTACTAAACACCAAGGCATCAATAGCATGTACTATGATTCTATTGTTAGTAGTATGTATCCAACCAACCTTACACCCAACATTATTGAAGAAAGACAGTTAAATGCCGTTGCAATGGACGTTTTTTCGAGGTTGATGATGGATAGGATTATATTTTTAGGTACGGGAATCAACGACCAAGTAGCGAATATTGTTCAAGCTCAGTTACTTTTCTTAGAAAGCACGGATGCTTCTAAAGACATACAAATTTATATCAATTCACCAGGAGGTAGCGTATACGCCGGTTTGGGCATTTACGATACCATGCAGTTTATCAAGCCAGACGTAGCGACTATCTGTACAGGAATTGCCGCCTCTATGGGCGCGGTTCTATTGTGTGCTGGTGCCAAAGGAAAACGATCAGGACTTACCCACTCCAGAGTGATGATTCACCAACCTTTAGGAGGTGCTCAAGGGCAGGCCAGTGATATTGAAATTACCGCAAGGGAAATCCTTAAACTTAAGGACGAATTGTACCAAATAATCGCCAAACATTCTGAGCAAACTTTTGACAAAGTTAGTGATGACAGCGACAGGGATTATTGGATGAGAGCAGATGAGGCCAAGGCGTATGGCATGATTGATGAAATTTTGGTAAGGGATAGATCTTAATTTCGACTAAAGCACACGGAAAGCCCCTTTCCCTATTATGAATCTTGGATTTCAAGGGAGGTTTTTCCGTTATTATTATTGAAAGTGATAAAATGATATGGCAAAAGAAAATTTAGAGTGCTCTTTTTGTGGCAGAAAAAAACCGGAGACTAATTTATTAATTGCTGGTTTAGATGCGCATATATGCGATCGATGTATAGAGCAAGCTCACGGAATTGTTACCGAAGAATCCAAACAATCTACTTCTAACGATCTTTCTTCGGAATTAACGTTAAAAAAACCATTGGAGATAAAGGAGTTCTTAGACACCTTTATCATTGGACAAGACCGTACAAAAAAAGTAATGTCCGTAGCAGTGTACAACCACTACAAACGTTTGCTTCAACCTAAGGGCAAGGAAGACGATATAGAAATACAGAAGAGCAATATTGTTATGGTCGGCCAAACTGGGACAGGAAAGACCCTTATGGCAAAAACCATCGCTAAGATGCTTAATGTACCTTTGGCAATTGTTGACGCTACCGTACTTACAGAAGCCGGTTATGTTGGGGAAGATGTAGAAAGCATCCTTACCCGGTTATTACAAGCTGCCGATTACAATTTAGAAAAGGCCGAACGAGGAATTGTTTTTATTGACGAGATCGATAAAATTGCTCGAAAAAGCGACAATCCTTCCATTACCAGGGATGTATCTGGGGAAGGGGTACAACAAGGATTGCTAAAATTACTGGAAGGCACGGTTGTAAACGTTCCCCCAAAGGGAGGCCGTAAACACCCGGATCAGAAGTTTATTGAAGTAAATACCGAAAATATATTGTTTATTGCCGGTGGAGCTTTTGACGGAATTGAACGTATTATCACCAAAAGGCTTAATATGCAAGCGGTAGGTTATAGCGCTTCAAAAGCAGAAGACAAGGTAGACGAAAGCAATATCCTTCAATATATCATCCCTAGGGATTTGAAAGATTTTGGTTTGATCCCGGAAATCATTGGTAGACTTCCCGTTTTAACTCATATGAACCCCTTAGACAAGGAGACTCTTAGAGCTATTTTAACGAAGCCTAAAAATGCCATTATTAAACAATACGAGAAGTTGTTTAAAATGGACGACATAACCTTCACTATAACTGATCAGGCCTTGGACTATATTGTGGACAAGGCTATAGAATACAAATTAGGCGCAAGGGGCCTTCGTTCTTTATGCGAGGCTATTTTTACCGATGCTATGTTTGAATTCCCCAGTTCTTCTGAAACAGAATTTAAGGTAACTCAGGAATATGCTGAAAAGAAATTATCGTTTGAAACTATTAAAAAGTTAAAAGCAGTTTCTTAAAGAATGCTTTTCAACATTTTCACCCCCTTACTTTCAAGGGCCTTGTTGTATAAAAAACAAGGGATTAAAATCGTGTAGATCTATAAAAAACAGCCTCTTATACAAGAGGCTGTTTTACTACAAGTTGAGCCAATAAATCTTGGCATACTTTTCCTATTACTTTTTCATCGGAATAGAGTTCATGGCCAAAATTAGGTACCACTTCCAAATTTACCCCCAAATTTTTCGCCCATTCCCGGGAGGGTGTAAACTGATCTTTTTCACCATACACCAGCTTTACACTAGTTTTAGGAAGCGCTGTTTCCTGCCGCATTCTATTAGATGATATTATAAAAAGAGACTCCATGGGCAGTCCTTCCAATTGCGCTTTCCACGCTATGGTCCCACCTATTCCAAAGGTCAAAAAATGACTCGGTTCGTTTTCTTTTTTAAGCAAATGGGCCACCGCGGTATCAATACCGCCATTCTCAAATTCATTGCTTATATTTTCTGCAGTTTCAATAGTTAATTTCAGATTTGCCAATTGCTGGCTATTATAATAGGTGATATTATAATATTGCTGTAAATAACCCAGGTAAGAAGTAATCCAAAGCCCTCTTTTAGCACCCCACATATCCGATAATACTACTAGTTTGTTTCCCATAATTCTTTAGTTATTAATGGTTAGTAATAAAAGATAAGGGGCAACTTTTCTTTCTCTAAATTGACTATTTTTAAAAAGAATCTAGCATTTATTTGTTCATCTGAAGTAATTCCTCGATATAGTCCCTTTTATTGGACAATCGCGGAATTTTATGTTGTCCTCCGAGCTTTCCTTTAGATTTTAGCCAATCGTAAAACAGGTTTTCTCTAGCGATATGTACCTTGGGCAACGTCAGGGTCAGGTTGTTGTACCGCTTTGCTTCATAGTCAGAGTTTAATGTTTTTAAAGCACTGTCCAAGGACTCCGTAAAATAATCCATTTCTTTGGGCAGCTTTCTAAATTCTATGATCCATTCATGGGCACCCTTCTCCCTCCCGTTCATAAATACAGGCGCAACAGTATAGTCCTTTATTTCGGATCCGGTTTGTTCACAGATTCTTTTTAAAGCCTCCTCTGCATTTTCTATAATTAACTCTTCTCCGAAAACATTAATGTGGTGTTTAGTTCTGCCCGTGACCTTTATTCTATAGGGATTTATAGATGTAAAACGCACCGTATCGCCTATCTTATAACGCCATAACCCGGCATTGGTGGTTATCACTACCGCATAGTTCTTACCTACCTGAACGTTCCATAGCGGAACGGTAATTTGATCCTTGGTATCATAGGCATCCATCGGAATAAATTCGTAAAAAATCCCATAGTCCAACATCAACAACAAATCATCGGCATTGTTTCTATCCTGAATAGCAAAAAAACCTTCTGAGGCGTTATATATTTCGTAGTAGTTAAAACTTTTTTTCGGCAATAATTTTGCAAACTGTTCTTTATAAGGATTAAAGCTTACCCCTCCGTGGAAATACACCTCCAAGTTTTCCCAAACCTGAAAGAGATGTTCTTTTCCTGTTTCTTCCATCACATCGTTTAAAAGCACTAGCATCCATGAAGGCACTCCGGCCAAACTGGTCACATTTTCCTGAACACTTTCTTTTATGATAGCTTGCAGCTTAGACTCCCACTCCCCCATCAGGGACACCTTATTACTAGGAGTGCTACTAAGTTCTGCCCAAAAGGGCATATTATCTATTAAAATAGCCGAAAGATCCCCAAAAACAGTTCCCTTATCCCTGTACAGTTCCTTACTTCCCCCCAGTCGTAGGCTCTTGCCCGTAAACAGTTGGGAGTTTTCATTGTTATTGAGATACAGACATAGTAAATCCTTACTCGATTTATAGTGACAATCTTCCAAAGCCTCCGAACTTACCGGAATAAATTTGCTTTTAGCATTGGTAGTACCACTGCTCTTTGCAAACCACTTGATGGTCGTTGGCCAAAAGATATTTTGTTCCCCTAAACGGGAGCGCTCTATCATTGGCTCTACCTCCTCATAGGAAACAATAGGCAGTCTTGAAACAAAAGTTTCGTAATTCGCTATAGATTCAAAACCATATTTTTTGCCTATTTCGGTATCGGCAGCAATAGACAACAGCTGTCTTAACACCTCTTCCTGAACTTCTTCCGGGTATTTTAAAAAAAGCTCAATTTGATGGTATCGCTTTTTCAATAACCAAGAGGCAATTGAATTAAATAATGGTATTGGCATTTTTAGGTATCTTTATCCCGTTTTTTAGCTCGGGCTTAGGTTTGGCGATTCTTGACAGGGCATATTACTTATTATATGTACCCCAATAATCACTTCTTTTAACAAGCTAAAAATAGCTTTAAAACTTTTCATATTCAAATAGAATTTAAGTAAACAAATAAATTTATGCAGTACCAAGGTGTCTTACGAAAAATGGAAACAGAAATAGGGGATCCAATTCAATATTATTTACTTTTTGAGGGGGATTTTTTAAATATGAATCAGGTACTGAATAAGGAGCTTACTATTAAATTCGAAAAATACCAGTGTTTAAATTGTAGCGAAGACCGCCCCATTTATCGACAGGGATTTTGCCGAACTTGTTTTTTTAAAGTGCCAACTGCCGGGGATTGGATTATGCGCCCAGAACTGAGCACCGCCCATTTAGATAAGGAAGACCGAGATTTGGAATACGAAAAAAAGGTTCAATTACAGCCCCATATTGTGTATTTGGCAAATTCTAGCAATATTAAGGTTGGGGTGACAAGAAAAACCCAAGTTCCTACCAGATGGATAGACCAGGGTGCACACGAAGCTATAGAAATCGTTGAAGTTCCCAACCGTTATTTGGCCGGTATTACCGAGGTGGCCTTAAAAGATCATATTGGCGATAAGACCAATTGGCGAAAAATGTTGACCAACAACACAGCCGATGAAGATTTAGTAGCTTACAGAAACAAACTAAAACAATACATCCCAGAAGAAGCTATTCCCTATTTCCTAGAAAACAAACAGGAAACCCATTTAGAGTTTCCTGTATTGCAATATCCCACAAAAGTTAAGAGTCTAAACCTGGAAAAGACCCCCATTTTCCAAGGGGTGTTAAAAGGTATCAAAGGACAATACCTTATCTTCGAAGACAATACGGTATTTAATGTCCGGGGAAGCGAAGGTTATGTTGTCTCCTTGACTGTTACTTAACGGAATCCTTCTGCGTCTTTGCCGGTTCTTCTTTCTTTTTACCAAAAATTCCGCCTAATATTTTTTTAGCGGCATCAACCTGTTGTTGCTTTTTGGCATTTTCAGTAGAATCAGCAGTTGCCGAATCCGATTTTTGGGCTGGTTTCCCCAATAAACCGCCCAAAATTTCCTTTGTTTTATCTTGGTTGTCCTTTTTAGTAGAATCTGTAGCTTTTTGATTTTTTGCTATGATATCTCCTATAATATCCTTGGCCTTGTCTTTTCCTTTATTAACCAACTTTTGTTTTTCTATTTCTATCAGTTGGGCGGTTAAATTTTTAATCCCCGATGTAAGATCAGTACTTACCTTAGGACTCGTGTACTTACCTTCAAAATTGGCGGTCACCGGAATGGTCAACCCCTCCAGGGAAGTTTCGTTTATCTTCTCGATCATGGCATTAATATCCTTCCCTAAGTATTTTGCAGGAACTTCTATGGTTGCCGCATAGTTCAATTCTTGATCAAAGGTATGACTACCCGATAAGTTGATCACAAAATCCTTGTAGTTAAGAGTAAAGGGCGTCACCTGTACCACTCCGTCTTCAAAGGACAATGCTGTTTTTAAATCCTTAAAATTTAGTTTGTCGAGATCCAAAAATTTCATTTTATCATCCAATGCCGTAAGCAAGGGAGCTTTGCTCGCATCGATTTCGGTGGTCAACAACTCTGCGAGAATATCACCGGTAATAGTAGCCAGATTTGGCGTAAAATCATCATTTAATTTCCCGGAAATTTGAACATCTGAATTTAGAGTTCCCTTTAAAATCGCTGCTATTGGCGCTAGCACCTTAAACATTTCCAAAGCCTTAAAGGTTTCTGCTATTTTAAAACTGCCCATTCCCAATCTCATATCAAAATCGGGTACATCACCCTTGGTCGAAACACTTCCATTAAGCACCAAGTTTCCGTCAAATAAATTAGAAGACATATTAGAAAGTGTCGCCTTCTCGTCCTTTATTCGGAGATCTCCTTTCACATTTTTTAAAGTAATATTGTCATAAATTACGGTATTGGCCGTAGCGCTTATAGAACAATCCAAAAAAGATGGGATTTTTATTTTTGCGTCGGAAGTTTCCTTTGACGTTTTCGCCCCCCCTGTTGCTACGGGCGAAGAACTTTTCGCTTTCTCGCTCTTTGTTACAGGAGCATCTGCCACCATAAAATCGTCAATCGCAAAAACATTCGATTTTAGGTTAAAACGACCTTCTACCTTTTCGTCATTAAACATAAACCCTAAAAGGTTATCAATAGTCCCAGTAGCATTAAAATCTGTTTTCCCTGTTACCGCATTCAACTCATTTAAGGTCACTGTTTTGGGATTAAAGGTTACAGCAGCCGTGTTTATCTTTACCAGGTTTGGTATTTCATCGGTTTTGTATTCAAATCCTTTTACACTCAAAGATCCTTTGGTCTTGGTATTTTCATACTGTTTTTTCTCTAATGAGGCCATATCAAAGGCCGTGGCGATATCGGCATTCAGGATTCCTTTTAGATTTAAATCTGCAGGTACCGGATAGGCTTGAGACAGGTGTGCCAAGTTCATCCTTCCATCAATTTGCGCAGTCACCTTAGTATTGCCCATAAGATCAGAAATCTTAGCCACCATATTAAACTTGTCCTGATCGATCATAAAGGACAACTTTCGGATATCTACATAGGTATCCTCACTAATTCCACTGGGATTCGCAATTTCAGTATCGATGTGAACATTTCTAACGGCCTTCGGTAAATCTGGATACTTAAAAGAAGCATTGTCCGAATTGATATTTATAGCAAACTTTGGAATATGAACCTCATCGACCACTCCTTTAAAATACCCTGATAGCGTAAAATTACCCGTAGTTGCCACATTTTCTATATTCTTGGAATATGCTTCCGGAATAACCGCCAAGAAGTTTTTAAAATCAGATGATGGCGTTTTAAAGCTGATATCGACCTGCATATCGGCTTCGTTTAATTTCACAAAACCATCAAACACCAGAGGTATTTGGTTTACCAAGGCTTCATTTTTAAGGAAGATATACTTGTTTTCTTTTAAATCAATCCCGATCAAAGCACTTAGCTTTACAGGGTTTCTATTTAAATACTGAGTACTATCCATCACAAAAGACACTAGGGCATTGGTCTGGGTATCCAATTCCGAAGCCTCCAAGGACAAGTCCCCGGTGCCGTGGTGGTTCATTTCTTCTATGACCATTGACATACCACTACTAGCATCATCATAGGTGATTACCGAGTTTTTAATTTCATACGATTGTAAGAATAGGCTAGAACTGTTGTTTTCTACCGAACTCGATGTTTGTGTTTTTACCGTGCCCTCTTGCTTTAAGGTGATGTCGTAATTGGCATTTTCATCGGCATCTACCTTAATATGCACCTTACTTTCTTCAAGTATTAAATCAGTAATGCCTATAGGCTCGTTGGCTTCTTTGAACAATTCTTTTACAGACATTTTCAATGTTACTTTTTTGGACGCAAAAAGAGTATCTCCTTCAAAAGGAGCCTTATTTATTAAGCTAATATCCGTAAGAGTAACGGTAGCATCGGGAAAGCTCCGGAACAAGCTTAGATCGGCCCCGGCAAAATCAAAGCTGGCATTTAGGCTGCTGTTGACCTTTTTCTTAATCAAATCGGTTACCTTACCCTTTAAAAAAAAAGGGGCAGCCGCCAAAAACAGCACAAGACATAGAAGCAATGCACCGACAATCTTTAAAATTTTCTTTTTCATATTTTTATGTTTTACAACTAATACGTCACTGTTAAATACCTAATGTAATAAAAAGTGGTTCTAAACAAGAATCACTATGCGTCCAGATCAATTTCTTGATTCACTTCTAACTTAAAACGTTTTCTGAACATATGTACGAAAAAATAGAGAAAAGGAGTATCTATAAATGCTATAATTATCTTAAAAACAAAACCACTGACCACAAGGCCAAAGAACATATCCCAAGGCAATACCTTAAAGACACAGAGCAAGCCTACAACGGTAAAAGTATCTACAAATTGTGAAAGAAAAGTAGAGAAATTATTCCGCAACCACAGCTGCCTTCCTTTGGTCACTTTTTTCCAAAAATGATAAATGGCTATATCTATATATTGTGCAAACAAATAGGCCAACATAGAGGCAAAAACAGCAACCGGGGAAAGCGCGAACACCTTGTCAAACAGTCCATCATTTATTGGCGAAGCCTCTATTGCGGGAACATAATTGGCCAACAAAACGATCCCCATCGAAAAAAACGAAGCAAAAATACCTGCAGTCACTACCTGATTAGCTTTCTTTCTACCGTAAATTTCAGAAATAAGATCGGTTATTAAAAAGGTAATCGGATATGGCAGTATCCCCACGGAAACCTCAAAGAGGGTGGCCCCAAAAACCGTCACATCACCAAAGGGTTTCCAATAAAAGAATTTTTGAAAAATCAAATTGGAAACCACTAGGGAAGTGATGAACATGGCCCCTATATAGAGGTAAATTTTAAAGGCAAGCTTTTTATCTTTAGAAGTCATAAATTACTTTATATCCAAAACAAAAGGCATTCTTGCCTGTATCCCTTTCTGTTCCGTAGCAATTTTTAATTGCTGTAATATGCTGTAGGCTTGCGCCCCTATTTCTTGCTGTATAACAGACTCCTTGCTCTTGGCTCTGGCGCCAGAGAGGTCTTCCATTAGCTTTTCGAAGCCCGACTTGTATATGGGGAACTTTTTTATGCCATAGGTCTCTAATCCGACCATTTTTGCAGCTTCGGAAATAGCATCGTTCAATCCACCTAGTTCGTCTACAAGCCCCAATCGTCTGGCATCGGTACCACTCCAAACACGGCCTTGTGCCAAGCTATCGGCCTGTACCTTGGTTATCCCTCTACCGGCGGCCACTCTATCTAGAAAAACACTGTAGGTTTCTTCTATCCCTTCCTGAACGGTCGTTCTAAAAGAATCCTTCATAGGTTCAAAAATTGAATAGTCGACCGAATTGAGATTGGTTCCCACCTGTTCTGCATTGACCCCTATATCACTAGCCAATTGGCTCATATTGGGCACAGTTCCAAACACCCCTATAGAGCCCGTAATAGTGGTAGGTTCTGCAAAGATTTTATCTGCCCCGGCCGCAATATAATAGCCTCCCGAAGCAGCCACATCGCCCATTGAAACGAGCACCGGCTTTATTTCCTTGGTAATCTCTATTTCACGCCAGATAATATCCGAGGTCAACGCACTGCCACCAGGCGAATTTACCCGTAATACTATCGCTTTAACACTCTTGTCTTCCCTAGCTTTTTTTAAGGCCTCATTAATTATTCCTTGTCCTATAATATTGGGGCCACCCTCGCCGTAGATAATTTCTCCCTGGGCATAAACCACTGCAATTTTGTCGCTCCCACTTTTAATTTTTTTTCTGCCTGCTTCCTTAGCATAATCTGTGATGCTTACATAATTGATATCTTCATCGTCCTGTAAACCGATTTCGTTCTTTATAAAGGACTCGTATTCATCTAAATAAGCCACCCCGTCTATCAATCCGGTTAAGACTGCATTTTTTGATGTTCTTGTTCCCAAGGTATCGGCTATGACATTAAGGTTTTCTAAGGATATATTTCGACTGTCCCCAATATCGGAAAGCATGGAGGTCCATAGGCCTTCCAATAGTTCTTTTAACTGGGTTCTATTGGCGTCGCTCATTTCGTTGGCCAAAAAAGGCTCTACGGCACTTTTGTATTTACCATGACGGATAACCTCTATTTTAACCCCTGATTTTTCCTGTAGATCCTTAAAAAAAAGGACTTCTGTAGACAGCCCTTTAAAATCCATCATCCCTACCGGATTAAGGTAAACCTCTTGGGCAACACTGGCCAAATAATAATCCTTTTGGGTATAAAAATCGGCGTAGGCATACACAAATTTACCACTCTCGCGAAAGTCTTTTAAAGCCTTCCTTATAGCTTGGGTTTGAGAAAGTCCGGCCATCAGAACACTGCTTCGAATACTGATCCCTTTTATTTTATCGTCGTTCTTAGCGACTTCTATGGCATGTAAAATATCATCTAAACCTTTGGTATCCTCAAACAAACCGGCAAAAGGATTAGAATCGTCCTTCCCTACAAAATCCTTGATCGGACTTTGTAGTTGCACTTCCAATACCGAATTATTCTTAATTAATACCGAGTCCTCGGAGTTCCCTATAAGGGCCGCAAAAACTAGGAACATTACAAACAAGATTCCAAAAGCGATAAGGCAGCCAATAATTGCTGCTAATAAATTTCTTAAAAATTTCATGTAGTTCTTAAATTACAAATACTGACCAAAGATAACCATTGTTATATTTAGGCCTTTAAATTTATTCAGTTAAATCCCCCTTAATAATGATCAGTAAATACACATTCTTATAATATTAAGGATGAAAAACATCCCTCTTTTTATCGATTATTACAATGAAGTAGTTTTCTTTTTATTTACTTTGCCTCACTATTATGCAAAGCAAAACTACAGCCCATCTATCTATAGGCAGCAATCTTGGCGACAAATTAAATCAGCTTCAAGATGCTGTATTTTTAATCCATTCCCGTATCGGTAAGGTTTCCAAGGTATCCCCTATTTACGAAACACCGGCCTGGGGTTTTGATGGAGATAATTTTTACAATGCCTGTTTAAGCGTAGAAACGGCGCTTTCTCCAGAGTCATTATTAAAAAACTTACTGGAAATTGAAACCTTATTGGGCAGAAAACGTCATGACAGCTCTGGATATGCCTCTAGGACAATGGACCTCGATATATTATATTACGGTTCTGAAGTCCTCTCCGATGAATCGCTGACCATTCCCCATCCAAGTTTACAGTTGAGGCGATTTGTGTTAAGACCTCTGGCCGATATAGCCCCTCAATTTTATCATCCTATTTTAAAAAAGGACAGTAGGAACCTGCTACAGGAATGCCGTGACAAAAGCACCCTAGAACGAACTCCTTACAAACTATACACCACCAGGGAAGAACTTTTTTCTCAGTTTCATTTTATTGCCATTGAAGGAAATATTGGGGCAGGAAAAACCACTTTAGCCAATAAGATGGCTGCCGATTTTAACGCCAAATTAGTATTGGAACGTTTTGCGGAAAACCCATTTTTACCCAAGTTCTATGAAGACCAGAACAGGTTTGCCTTTCCCTTGGAGATGTCATTTTTAGCGGATCGTTACCAGCAATTTTTGGAGGACACTTCTCAGCTCGATTTGTTTAAAAACTTTATGGTAAGCGATTACGACATCAACAAATCGCTGATTTTTGCCAAAATAACCTTGCAGGAAGAAGAATTCAGGTTGTACAGAAAGCTCTTTAACTTAATGAACAAGGATGTACAAAAACCTAAAATATATGTCTACTTACATCAAACTACCGAACGTTTGCTGCAAAACATAAAACGCAGAGGCCGTAATTACGAACAAACCATAGCCCCTGAATATTTAGAGAAAATAAATCGTGGTTATCTAGAATATATCAAGACTCACCCTGCTCAGAACAATCTTATCATCAATGTTAGCCAAATGGACTTTGTTGAGAATCCAAAAGACTATGCACGTATTATAGATCAAATTCAGAAGTTTGCCGTAAATCTTGCGCTTTAAGATAAATTTCACAAAATTCTTGCAAATAACAAATCAATTTGTTTACTTGCAAGGGCAATTAAGGGGCTTTTCGCAAAGCGACCTTAAAGCGAAATAACCAACCAACACTTCGAGTTTTAAACTAACGAACTCAAAACCAAAAAAATAAAACCCAACCTCGGTTGGGTTTTTTTATACCCATAATTTTGACCACACATCCCAAACGACAATCCCAACACTTACCGAAATATTTAAAGAATGCTTGGTTCCGTATTGCGGAATTTCGAGTACCCCATCACTTTTAGAAACCACATCTTGGGAAACTCCTTTCACCTCGTTCCCAAAAATCAAGGCATATTTTTGATCCTTTGCTACCTTAAATTCATTTAACATCACTGCATTTTCTGCCTGCTCTACAGAATAGGTAGCATAACCGCCCTCTTGTAGTTCCTGTACAAGTGCCAAGGCAGATTCCCGGTATTCCCATGTAACGCTTTCTGTGGCTCCCAAAGCAGTCTTATGAATGTCCTTATGGGGCGGAGTGGCCGTTATACCACATAAATAAATCTTTTCTATTAAAAAGGCATCGGCTGTCCTAAAGACCGACCCTATATTATTTAGACTTCTCACGTTGTCCAAAACAATACATACAGGAGTCTTTTCTACCTGCTTAAACTCTTCAACATTCAATCGATCTAGCTCGCTATTTTCTAATTTTCGCATTTATGTTATTCTGTCTTATTGATTTTCCTTACTATTTTTCAACTCTTTATATCTTTTTGCAAAGCGGTAAATACGGAAAGTGAAAGTTCCCATCAAATTCGTATGGTATAAAAAAGGATGCTATCTTTATAAGAGGCTCCCTTTTATAATACCGAACCGCTATTTGTCCAAAGAAAATTTTATTTAAAATATCAACAATAGTTTACATTCCATTGGATTAATATTACTTTCGTTCTTTAGAAGGATACAAAAATAAGTTAATATAATCGCTTTTGGCCGACACAGGAAAAACAAAAAAGGTAACACCGTTAATGAAGCAGTACAATGCCATCAAGATAAAATATCCTGATGCCTTGTTGCTTTTTAGAATTGGTGATTTTTACGAAACTTTTGGAGAAGATGCAGTTAAAGCCTCCAAAATATTAGGTATTATCCTCACTCATAGGAATAATGGTGGCGACCGAACCGAACTGGCCGGTTTCCCCCATCATTCCCTTAACACCTATTTGCCAAAATTGGTCAAAGCAGGACAACGTGTAGCCATCTGCGATCAGCTAGAAGACCCTAAACTCACCAAAACCATCGTAAAAAGAGGGGTTACGGAATTGGTCACCCCAGGGGTAGCCATGAACGATGACATCTTATCGGCAAAGACCAATAACTTTTTATGTGCGGTACATTTTGGTCGAAAACGCTTGGGAATTTCCTTTGTCGATATATCTACGGGCGAATTTCTTGTTTCGGAAGGCAATGAGGAGCAAATAGACAAACTCTTACAAAATTTTGCTCCCAACGAAGTACTGGTTTCTAAGGCCAACAAGAAGGAGTTCAAGGAAGTTTTTGGCACTCAGCTGCATACCTTTTTTACCGAAGATTGGGTTTTCCAGGAAGACTACGCAATGGAGACCCTTACCAATCATTTTAAAACAAAAACCCTAAAAGGTTTTGGAGTAGACCATTTAAACCACGGCATCGTTGCTGCCGGGGTGGTCATGCATTACCTCTCCGAAACTCAGCATCGGAAATTGCACCACATCGCAAGCTTACAACGTATTGCAGAAGAAGAATACGTATGGATGGACCGGTTTACTATTAAAAATTTAGAATTATACCATTCTTATAACCAAAATGCGGTAACCCTGCTAGAGGTAATAGACAAGACCATCTCTCCTATGGGCGGTAGAATGCTGAAAAGATGGTTGGCCCTGCCTTTAAAAAATATTGAGAAAATACGCAGAAGACATCAGGTAGTTACCTATTTGTCCGAAAACGAGCTTGTTTTTAGCAAACTGCAGAATGCCATAAAACTCATGGGCGATCTGGAGCGATTAATTTCCAAAGTAGCCACGGGAAAAATAAATCCGAAAGAGGTTATTCAGCTTAAAAACTCCTTGGAAGCAACGGTCCCTATCAAACAACTTACAACAAAGAGCAGTAATGAAGCGCTGAACCTTATTGGCGACCAACTGCATAACTGCGACATGCTTCGGAGCAAGATAAAAGAGATGATCAGTGAAGAGGCTCCGGTAAACATGTTAAAAGGCAGTACTATTGCCAGGGGATATTCGACAGAATTGGACGAACTGCGCGATCTGGCCTTTTCCGGAAAGGATTATCTGGACAAGATGCTCGAAAGAGAAACAGAACGCACCGGAATAACTTCTTTAAAAATTGCCTCTAATAATGTTTTTGGCTATTATATAGAGGTACGTAATGCCCATAAGGACAAAGTTCCCCAAGAGTGGATCAGGAAACAGACCCTGGTAAGTGCAGAACGCTACATTACCGAGGAGCTTAAAGAATACGAAGCTAAGATCCTAGGTGCCGAAGAACGCATATTAAGCTTAGAGCAGCAACTCTTCGCCCAATTGGTCACTTGGATGCAAGAATACATTGCCCCAGTGCAGAACAATGCTCACCAGATAGCTCAACTGGACTGTCTTTGCGGTTTTACCCAATTAGCGAAAGAAAATAATTATACAAGTCCCGAAATGAACGATTCTACGGAATTATCGATCAGCAACGGGCGACACCCGGTAATTGAAAAGCAATTGCCTATAGGGGAAGAGTATATTGCCAATGATGTATTGTTGAATCGCGAAGACCAACAGATCATTATGATTACCGGCCCCAACATGAGTGGTAAGTCGGCTATCCTTAGGCAAACAGCCCTGATAGTCCTCTTGGCACAAATGGGTAGTTTTGTTCCTGCTACCGCTGCAAAAATAGGTTGTGTCGATAAAATCTTTACCCGTGTAGGGGCAAGTGACAATATTTCTATGGGCGAATCTACCTTTATGGTCGAAATGAACGAAACCGCCTCTATCCTTAACAACCTTTCTGATCGCAGTTTGGTACTCTTAGATGAAATAGGAAGAGGTACTAGTACTTATGACGGAATCTCGATTGCCTGGGCAATTTCCGAATATCTTCATGAACATCCTGCTAAGGCCAAGACCTTATTTGCGACCCATTACCATGAATTGAACGAAATGACCACAACCTTTGAACGGATCAAAAACTACAATGTATCGGTAAAAGAACTAAAAGACAATGTGCTCTTTTTACGTAAACTTACTCCTGGAGGAAGCGAACATAGTTTTGGAATCCACGTGGCTAAAATGGCCGGAATGCCGCAACAGGTTATCAGCAAAGCCAACAAAATCCTCAAGAAACTCGAAAAAACACACTCCAGTGAAGAATTGACCGATAAATTACAGTCTGCACAGAATGAAATGCAATTAAGCTTTTTTAACTTGGACGACCCCTTGTTACAACAGATAAAAGAAGAGATAACCCATCTAGATATCAACACCTTAACCCCTGTAGAAGCATTAATGAAACTCAATGAAATTAAGCGTTTGCTCACCAAAACTAAAAATGCCTAAGTTGTGGTAAGAAAATAAATTATTTTTAACCTTCTATAACCCCCTCATTTTATGGGGGTTATTTTTTTTTGATTTTTTTTCTGAAAAAGTGCTTTGGTATTTACATAATTGTCTTAAATTTGCTCCCGCATCCAAACAGGATGCCACGTTCATAAATAGCACGCGAAAATAGCTCAGTTGGTAGAGCGCCACCTTGCCAAGGTGGAGGTCGCGGGTTCGAATCCCGTTTTTCGCTCCATCAAATAGATGCACTGCAATGCAGTTAGGCTCGAGTGGTGGAATTGGTAGACACGTTGGACTTAAAATCCAATGGACATTAGTCCGTGCGGGTTCAAGTCCCGCCTCGAGTACTCAAACCCTTGTTGATCGTAAGATTTTCAAGGGTTTTTTGTTTTATATGCTATTGCCCTGCTATAGTACGCTTCCATAAAAATAAAACGAAGCATCACACCTGGTTAAATTTCTATGTGTAAACAACTAGTTTACACCACTCCCTATTTTTATTTCAATATTTTTTCGACCGTACGTTTTAAAAAACTTAAAAAGTGCTTTGGTATTTACATAATTGTATTAAATTTGCGCCCTCATCCCAATAGGATGTCACGTTCATAAACAGCATGCGAAAATAGCTCAGTTGGTAGAGCGCCACCTTGCCAAGGTGGAGGTCGCGGGTTCGAATCCCGTTTTTCGCTCCATCAAATAAATGCACTGCAATGCAGTTAGGCTCGAGTGGTGGAATTGGTAGACACGTTGGACTTAAAATCCAATGGACATTAGTCCGTGCGGGTTCAAGTCCCGCCTCGAGTACTCAAACCCTTGTTGATCTATAGATTTTCAAGGGTTTTTTTGTTTTATAAACTTTTTTCATACCAATAATATGCGCCTAGAGAAAGAACACAGACCGTTGGCTAAATAGGAATATTTTAAGTTCCCGCACAACTCTACTTTAAATAATTCAGTATTTTGTAAACACACCTATTCAACCTATATCCTAGCAAAAGAGTTATCAAAAACCTTACAACCCAGTTATAAAAAGGTATTTCTTAAATTTGAACCCAATACAACCTCAAATAGAACATAACCATGCAGCCCCAAATCAAGTTTTACCTGTAAGTATAGTTCAATACCAGGCATCCTATAGCAATTAAATAATGAATCTAGCCAAAACAATATCATCCCAGGACCATCTGTCAAAAGAAGAAAATTGGCTCTCCAAACAACTAGACGACTATAAATACGCCTTGGACGAATCGGCTGTTGTAGTTATTACGGATGCTAACGGTATCATTATTCATGTAAACGATAATTTTTGCAGAATTACCCAATATGCACGAGAAGAATTAATTGGACAGAACCACAGGCTTATCAACTCTGGCTACCATGGCAAGGAATTTTTCAAGGAATTATGGACTACCATCACCACCGGAAAAATTTGGAAAGGAGAGCTAAAGAACAAGGCTAAAGACGGGAGTTATTATTGGGTAGATACTACCATTGTTCCCTTTCTGAACGAATCGGGGCAGCCTTATAAATATGTGTCCATTCGCTCGGACATTACCTCAAGAAAACGGCAGGAGGAAAAACTACAACATTATTCCAAAGTCTTGGAATATCAAAACACCCAATTATCCGATTTCTGTAATATTGTTTCCCATAATTTAAGGGGACCAATGATCAATATCGCCATGCTGGTCGATTATATAGAAGGAAGCGAAGATATCGAAATACAGAAAGAAGCGCAGTCTAAAATAAAGCCGGTCGTAAACCATTTATTAGAACTGATAGACGAATTGGTGACCTCGGTTCAAATCAAGCACGATACCAAAATTAAATCGGACACCATAAAACTAAGCGACTGTTTAGAAGAAATTCTATTAGAATACGAGACTCAGATAACTACCTACAACATCCACCTTATCACAAATATAAAGGAAGACGATACTGTCATTTTTCCTCATAAATACATGGTCAGCGTTCTTAGTAATTTAATCAGCAATGCTATTAAATACAGATCCATGGAGCGCCAGGCAATAATCGAAATTAGCTTTAATAAAATAAAGGATACATCGATAATAGCAGTTAGGGACAACGGTGTGGGAATGGATCTGAACCTATACAAGGACAAAATATTTAAAATAAGTAAAACTTTCCATAAAAATCCGGATGCCAAAGGTTTTGGTCTTTATATGATAAAAAACCAAATAGAAGCTATGGAAGGTAAAATATGGGTAGAAAGCGAAGTAGATAAAGGCTCTACATTCTTTGTAGAACTTTCAAACCAATAAAAAACATTAGTAAATGAACTTTTCGATTATAGATGATGATGAGCTGTATGTCTTCCTTATTAAAAAGACCCTAACAAAAGTAGCTCCTATCCAATTTACGAACGTTTTTGGAAACGGTTTGGATGCTTATAACTTTATAAAGGAGAACAGGGAAAACCAAGATTTGTTACCCGATGTTTTATTACTAGACCTTAACATGCCTATTATGGATGGTTGGGAATTTTTAGAGGCCTATACAAAGCTTAAGCCCACTATTTGCAAACCTATCGCCATTTATATTTGTTCTTCCTCCATTTCTCCAGACGATGTCATTGCCGCCGAGAACCATATAGAAGTAACCGATTATATTGTTAAACCCTTATCTAAGGAAAAAATCAACCAACTCCTTAAAACTTTCAACCTCAGTACTCCTCCAAAAAATAGTAGTCTCTAAAGAAGAGCTAAAGTTCTTCGGAACATTCGACAATAGCGGCCTTTTTTATCGATTAGGCACCTATAAATCCGTTCCAAACCCTTTATAATTTCAAGTATATTCTTTTGGGCGTTCCCTCCTTCGTCGGGCGGGCCCTTCGCTATATCCCTTGCTTCGCTACGGGGATGCCGCCGCGGTCCCTAACGCATCATAATTCCATAATATCTTGCGGCACCACAAGCAACCTTAAAAGCGCCGTGTGCCCCTAAAAGGAATACTTATGCCATGTATCCCTACTGTACCTAGAATTAAACAACAGTTCACCCGACCCCTGAGAAACATTGGACTTTTTCTTTCATTTGTTTTTAGTTTTTGGTGTTCCATTCCAAAACAAGATTTTTTGGATTTTCTTACACTATGTCGATTATATAAACAGATGGCAGTATTAATATGTGGAGCCGCAGATAATTACCGAATTTCATACTACTAAAACCATAGAATATGAAAAAATATACTTTATTATTTTTGGCATCCATGCTCGTATTTGTTAGTGGTTGCGGCAAAGATGAGTTCCCACCACTTGACCCTGCTAAATCCAGGGTGTATTCCTTAAGTCCTGTGGCTAATTCAAAAATTTCTGGAACGGTAACCTTTACCAAAAACGACGATGGAACAACGACGGTATTAATAGAATTAAGCGGCTCCTCCACGGACGTCCATCCGGCATTCATTCGTCTTGGAAAGACAGGTTCCAATGGAGAAATAGTGATTACACTTGAACCTATTGATTGTGATTGTGAAAGCGGAATTTCTATTGTAAAAACATTGGACGATGGCACTCCCATTACTTTTGACGAACTTGTAAAATATGAAGCTTATATCACTATCCATCAAAACAAGGACCATTTGGAAGTAATTATTTTACAAGGAAATATTGGAAATTCTAGCAACTAGAAAGTTTTCTTTCCTATATCAAAAAAAAATAAACAAACCTCGGGCTCTAAAGCCGAGGTTTGTTTATTTAGAACTAGACCGATTTTCGAATGCCTCATAAAATATGTTGATCCCAGCTTGTAATGCCGAGTAAGTTTATTTACTCCCAAAATCCCCCCCCACGCTACCATTTATCATTTTCATTTCACTATCTTTCTGAGTTGATCTAAGGACTTATGAAAAAAAGTATTGCCTACACCGTTCTTATCTTGTTAACCGGAATCTCTTTGGTTTTAACAATTTGCCATTACCTGGTAGAAATTTCTACAGAAGACAAAACCTATTGGAATATTCACGAAATACCTAATAACAACGTGGGATTAGTTTTGGGCACTTCCCATAAATTGATAGGCGGAAAATCTAACCCCTATTACACCAATAGAATCCAAGCTACTATAAATTTATTCAAAGCCGGAAAAATCGATTTTATATTGGTCAGTGGCGATAATAGTAGTCGCTACTACAACGAACCTAAAGTCTTTAGAAGAGATCTGATAAAGGGAGGTATTCCGGCTAATAAAATATTTATGGATTATGCCGGTTTTAGAACCTTAGATTCCATCGTACGGGCCCAAGCTGTTTTTGGATTAGACCAATTAACCGTAATATCACAAGAGTTCCATAACGAACGAGCCATTTACCTCGCCAAAAAGAAAGGGATTGATGTTATTGGATTCAATGCTAGGGATATTGATGGGAAATCAGGTCAAAAAGTACGTATACGCGAGTATTTTGCCAGGGTTAAGCTGTTTGTAGACTTGGCCCTAAATACACAGCCTAAATTTTTTGGAGAAAAAGTCGATATTAAATAACCTCTTTTAGAAAAATAATCCCAATAAATAGTATTTTAGATTTTCCAAACCTATCAAGCTGTCGACACTTAGGAATCTAATTAAAAATTTGGGGCCAGGCCTTCTTTTTGCAAGCATGGCCATTGGAACATCCCATTTGGTATTGTCTACCAAAGCGGGTGCTCAATATGGGTGGATCATGATTTTCCCTATTCTTTTGGCCAATATTTTTAAATATCCATTTTTTGAATTTGGCGTTAGGTATACCAATATCACAAATAGGACACTTATAGAAGGCTACCTAAATCGCGGCAAGTCCTATTTAATATTTTATGCCCTTATTACCTTGGTAAATACTTTTACCATACTTGCAGCCCTATATGTTGTAACCTCCGGATTATTTATCAATCTTATACAACTTCCAGAGCTTTCTTTCGATTTGGTAGCAATAGGACTCTTTGTTTTTATTAGTTTAATACTAATTATAGGGCGTTATAGCTTTCTAGAAATTTCCTTAAAATACGTTGTCAGCATTTTGTTCGTAGCCTTATTGGTCACTACAGTTTTGGTTATTGCCAATGGTAAGGTTAGCGAGGTGCCCAATTTTAAGGCGCCCAAGATTTTTGATGAAGTGGGGATCCTATTTTTAATAGGGTTAATGGGATGGATGCCCACCACGGTAGAGGCTTCGAGCTGGATAAGTCTATGGAGTGTAGAAAAATTTAACAGTACAAAGACAAAACCCTCGATTAAGGAGGCGCTCCATGAATTTAAATTCGGGTATTACACAACAGCCCTACTTGCCGTATTCTTCTTAATAATTGGATGGCTTACCCTCTATGGTACCCAGACCGAATTAAGTGGAAATGCCGTGATCTTTGCAGACCAAATAGTACAAATATTTACAACCAATATAGGTCTTTGGTCCTACTTCCTTATTGCCATCGCTGCCTTTGCTACCATGTTCAGTACCTGTATGACCGCACATGATGCCATTGCCAGGGTCAGCATTGACACCCTTAAACTGTTGTTTCCTAAAAGTATTAAACCAACAAAAAACCTTTTTTCTTTTGCCATATTGTTATTGGCCATTATTAATTTCTCGGTCATCCACTATTTCGCGGCCAATATGGGACAACTGATTGCCTTAGCTACCTTTGTTTCCTTTGTTATGGCGCCCATTATTGGATATATGAATCTTAAAAATGTTATGAGCGATGAAATACCAGAAATTTATCGCCCTAACAAAAGCCTCCAAATATTAAGTTATTTAGGAATCGTATTTCTAGGTGTTTTTTCTGTTTACTATTGTTGGATGGTTCTATGGTAGTGCTGTCTGACATCCCATTCTTACTGCTACGACGAGAATATCCGATACATCAAATTTTAAACAAGATTCTTACAATTAATTCAATAAAACAGCGTTTTTGTTTATGTATTAAAAAGAAAACTACCTAACGGTTTAACTTATTTTTAACGCTCCATATTTGCATTTGGCTCATATAACCACAACCTTTGTACTTATGGATGATAAAGGATTTAGAATGAAATTGATCAATATTAGTAGAAAAACGAGAAATGAGAAGCGATTTAACCCCAAAATGGGTATTTTAAATGCGAAAGTAACTTACATTAAAAAAGTCATTCTCGGTATCCCTATCAAAACCCTTCACCGTTATCGAGAAACATATTACGGAGAAATAAAAGATTGTAAAAATTGTGTTCTTAGCAGATAAGCAAAGACATTTCTTAATAGGATACCCATTACAATAGAAAATCCCAGCTTTAACCGAGCTGGGATTTTTTGTGTCTTTCAGTTTTTTACTAGTCCTGATAATTAAGCACCACAATCAACGACCTTTCGTTTTTATTGTGCAGTATATCCAGACAGAAAACACCATTTTTACAATTATTGGTCAGCCTTTCTTCTCCATATCCTACAACCTCAATAATGTTCGTTTGAGAAACCCCGTTCTGTATCAGGTATTTATTAATGGCATTCGATCTTTTTTGAGAAAGTGTAAGATTGGCACTGTCTCCCCCTCTACTATCTGTATGCGATTCTATTCTTAGTCGGAGATGTGGAAATCTGCTGATAACATCGACGACCTTATCCAATTCTTGGGCTATCTCGGGAGTTATATAGCTGTCGCCTTTGGTAAAATAAAACTTGTTCAATTTTATCACCGGCTGTCCTTCTTTTTGCTCTACTAAATCGTCCAAAAACTTAATCCCCATATTCAAAGACCTCTTCTGTATTTCTTCTAATTCCGGAGCCTCGTAGGTAACCGAAAAAATAGAATGTCGGTCCTTAGTAGCCTCAATAGTGACCGTATCTTCAAAAGGCACCTCTACCCTATAACGACCTTCAGAATCTGTGGTTAACTCTTTAATAACATTTCCCTGTTTATTTAATAACCGTAACTGTGCGTTGGCGATTCCTCTATTAGAAGCTAAATTGACTACCATTCCTTTGAGGGCCAAAGTCTTTAACCCTAAGTTTTCCTGGACTTTAAACCCATATATATCATCATTGCCCTTACCTCCTTCCCTATTAGAAGAAAAATACCCAATCAATCCATTATTGTCCGACCTTTTAATAATAAATCCAAAATCGTCTTTTGGCGAATTTATACCCTCACCCAGATTTATGGGAAGACTAAAACTATTGTCTTCCTGTAGGTTGGATTTGTAAATATCCATTCCTCCCAACCCATAAAATATATCTGAAGAAAAGTATAAAGTATTTTCAAAGATATAGGGCGCAATTTCATTCCCAGGGGTATTGATCCTTGGCCCTAAATTAATTGGACCCGACATTATTAGGCCGTCATTGGTATACACATAGTAAATATCGGTACCTCCTAAACTATCCTCAAAATTCGCAGCAAAAAACAGTCTACCTGTTTTAGCCTCAAAAAAAGGATAATAAAAAGATGTGTTTAAATCGCGGAGTACATATTTAAAAGACCCCCTTCCATTTCCCATGCCTATGGATAAGGCATTTTTACCCTTCTCACTAAATTGTAAATAATCGTCTTCCGAATTAGACAATATATAGAATATATAATCTAATTCTTTAGAGTAATAAGGGGTGGCCTGGTGAAATTTTGATTCGGCAATCCCTTTAAATGCCTCTGGGGTTACTATATCGCCCTGGCTGTTTAAAGCAGCTTCATAAATATCTAAATATGCTTCCCCCGAGGGTTCATATATATTTTTGCCTTTTTGAGGTCTATCACTAGAAAACAATATTTTGTCTTTATAAAAGGTTGGAGAAAAATCGGCTTGGGCACTATTGCTGCTTACATTAAATATTTTATAATCCGATACATCCTTTGTATCGGATGTAATTAATGATTCATTAAAGCCAGTATTCTCCAACAATTCTCCAGATAGGGCTGGTTTTTTCGCTTCAAAATACTTTTTCACACCTTCCAGATCGGAAGTATAAGATAGGGATTGTAGCATTCTATTAAAGTGATACTTGGACATGCTCGTATCTTTTTGGAACATATTGACATAAATCTCGGCCGACTTTTTATAATCGGAAGTTTTAAAATAGGCGTCGGCCAAGTTTAAATATTGCTTATTGGAAAGCGCTCCTTCCCGTAATTCTTTCTGATATTCCTTTATGGCCTCATTATAGGAGTACTCAAAGAACAATACGTCTCCTTTCGATTGTTTCACTTGGGAAAAAGCGATCGAAGTAAGCATCGTAAAAATTAAGGCTATGTATTGTATCCTCATATCATATCTGTTTTAGAAAAATCTTGGACTATCGATCTGCTTTGGTTTTCCCTTCTGGTCTTGCCTTTTCTCTTTATTAGCAGTATCTCCTCTTCCAAAATAAAATTTTAGTATCACTTCATGTGAACCTTGACTGTACTCTGCTAAACCATTGGTGTTATAGTCATAGGAATACCCTAAAAATGTTCCTTTAGATATCTGTATCCCGGCCAGACCACTAACGGCATTATCCCATCTATAAGAAGCTCCTAGGGTAAGGAGGTCGCTAATTAAAAAGTTAGCCGATAGGTTCGTATTCAATGGCGAACCGTTTAAATAATTCAACAAAAAAGCCGGTTTAAACTTTAGGTTCTCCGACAGTTCAAACACATAGCCTCCAATAAAATTAAATTGCATTTTGTCTTCTACTATGGTTGCTACCTCATCTGCATAAATGCCATTGGTTAAAAAATTAGGCACCGATAGCCCCAAATACCAATCTTCCTCATAAAGGAAAACCCCCGCTCCCAAGGTGGGATAAAATTTATTGAACTTGTCCGAGGTCACCAAAGGTTCATTAGGGTTCTCAAAGTCCCCTTTGGTATAATCTACATTTAAGAGTGATCCCCCAGCATCGATTCCGAAGGACAACTTGGTTTCTTGGGACAACATCACTTGAAAGGAATAGGCGAAATCTACATATGTTTGGGAGGTGGGTCCCAATTCATCGCTAATGATATTAAACCCTAATCCGTGTTTTTCATTGGCCAATGGAATGTTGAGGCCAAACCTGATGGTCCTTGGTGCCCCCGGAATTCCAGACCACTGTTCTCTGTACAGTCCGCTCATATCCGTCGTTTCTACCGTCCCCACATAAGCGGGATTAAAACTTCCAATATTGTACATATATTGAGTGTATTGAGGCTCCTTTTGCCCCATTACCACCAAGGTTGCACTACAAAATATAATGCAAAAAATGAAAAATCTTCTATACGGTATACCCTTTGTTCTATTACCCATAGTTTATCTTATCTTATAATTTGGAGCCAACCTTTCTTAACCTGAGTTCCCTCGCCAAGGTGTAAAATGTAAAAATATGTTCCCTTTGGCAGATCCCCGTTTTTACCGGTTCCAGACCAAGTATTATCATATTTTTTGGTGGCAAAAACCTGGTTGCCATACCTGTCGTAAATTTCTAAAGTTGTGTTGGGATACGACTGTATATCGTTAATCTTTAACACATCGTTTATACCATCATTATTTGGAGATATCTGATTAAAAACAAATCCACTTTCACCATTAGAACGTGCTCCAACGATTATATCAACAAAAGCAATATTATTATCCTCATTGTTGTCATTTGGAAAAGTATCTACAATCCTAACCGTATTTCTAAAGGATCCCTCAATGGGAACGCTCACCCTAATTTCCAAGGTATTCATCTCATTGCCCAAAATTTCTGGTAATTCCCATACCCCAACTATTTCATCATAGGTCCCCTTGGTGGCCGTGTGGGATACATATTCAAATCCTATAGAAGAATCTATCAACTCGTTAATCCTTACCGCTGTAACCCTCCTTGGGCTATTGTTGGTCAGGAGTATCGTAAATACTATTTCATCGCCTACCAAAGGGTTATCCTTATCAACACTTTTTTCTAGCCCCAAGTCTATATCGTCGGGTGGATTAACCATTATATCAATCGAAGATGTATTGTTGGCCACGTTGCTATCCGCTGGTTGAGATTGACTAACGGTGGCTGTATTTGTATAATTCCCTTCAGCGATCGTTAATAAGGTTATTTCTAAACGTACCGTTTCTCCCATCTCTATGCTATCAATTTCCCATAAGCCGCTAAGCTCATTAAAACTACCTAAAGAAGCAGTGTGGGAAATATATTCCAAGCCAGCGATATCACTAATGGGATCATTGATTTCAATAGTATTGATAGCAGTTTGGCTTAAATTGCTTACTGCAATGGTATATACCACTTGGTCTCCTAACCTTGGAGATTGGTTGTTGACTGTTTTTACAATCGCTAAGTCTATTATACAAGCCGAAGATATATTTGGAATACAGGGGTTATCATTGGCCGGATCTAGTTGATCTACAATTCCGTCATTATCAGAATCCAATATATTGGAGTCCAGGGCATCTATGATACCATCCCCGTCTGTATCTATTGGGTTATTTACATCATCCCCAACTTCCTGGCCATCATCGATACCGTCACCATCTGAATCTGCATTGTTAGGATCTGTTCCTAGTACTATCTCATTGTCATCTATAATACCATCATTGTCCGTATCGATGGTACAATCGGAAACACTTATCGTTATAGAAACCGAAGAATTGGTACAGGGTGCCTGAGCACCATTGGTGGTATATGTAAACAGGTAATCACCATTGGCTAAACCTTCAAAATCGACTATATTACCCGTTCCAATTTCTATTGTCGTAACAGGCCCTGAGCTAAATACCCACTCCCCGCTATCGGCATCCGATAATTGGTTATCCAAAGCCACGGTGGTAGGGCCATCGTCACTAACAATACTACATGCCGTGGTGTTAGAAGGTACCCCTGGGGAAACCTCTGGAAAAACAGCTGCTATGACCGGTATACGGGTAGAATTACAACCATCTTCGGAAGAGGCCACATAATAGGTGGTAGTTGCCGTAAGAATAGGCGTTGTAAAACTGGTGCCTGTGCCTAAAATTGGACCTCCAATAGCTGCAGCATACCAATTTAAAATGCCCTCATCTACTATTGCCTCTAAAACGACTGTTCCTTCTCCACAACGTTCGGCCCCGGTAGTACTGGTTATTATTGGGGAATTTTTAAAGTCGAGGGTTATTTCCAAAGCTGGACTAGCGCAGCCATTAACCGCGTCATAGAAAAAACCGTAATAGGTCCCAGGAAATTCCGAATCAACAATAGAAGATCCCAAATGATTGGCTTCATCGGTCAGATCAATAATATCCGTACTCCATGTCAGTACTGTCCCGGCTGGAGGAACGCTATTGGTATAGGCATTTAGATCTTGATTAGGAACATCACAAAAAACAGTCGCTACCTCCGTATTTAATACTGGTGCTATTGGTCCGGCAGGGCAGGTTTCATCGTCCAGGATAGTACCTAAGCCTTCTCCGTCTCCTATACTCACCAAAACATTTGTCGTACTCGATAAGTTTAAGGTAAAACTTTCATCCTCTAGTTCTACGATATTATCATTGATAATGGGCACTGAAACAGTTTGGGTTTCGCCATCGTTACCGCTAAAGGTAACAGCCCCTGTTACTGATGTATAATCTTCCCCCGCAATGGCCGTACCGTCTACAGTGTTATAGTTGACATCAAAACTACCGATAGAAGACCCTGTGAGGGTAAGGGTAAAGACTGCTTCGCTCTGATTCTCTGCTACAATAACATCATCTATGGTTATGTTGGCCGAATCATTGTCCGTAATACTAACCGTCGCAGAAGCATTTCCTATAGTTATATTTCCAATTCCCTCTACATTGCTAACATTGACAAAAAATGTCTCACTAGGCTCTACAAATAGGTCATCATTAATATCAACAACTATATTTTGGCTTTCCCCATTATTGCCAACAAAACTGAGCTCTCCATTAACAGCCATATAATCAAATAATGCACCAGCTGTGGCAGTATTGTTCTGAGTCGCATAATCGACCGTAAAGCTATTGGCCACATTCCCAAAAAGTGTAACCGTTAGCACAGCAGTACCTACCCCTTCGTTCACCGTTACGGTTGTGGTATTGATGGCTATAGTGGCCTGGTCTATATCGAGGTTTAATACATCAACATCGGCTACATCCGCCCCGGAGATAGTGTTATAATTAGCATCTGCCGAAGTAACATTTCCCGTTATTATAGTATAATTTTGGTTGCCATCAACAGTATTATCAGCGACTCCTGTCACAGTCACCGGAACTCCCATTTGCCAATCTGCAATAGGAATAACTACATTGGCAGCAACTGCTCCTTCTGCCGTGTCACTGCTACTCAAGGCTATGGTCACCGGAGCTGTGGGCTCACTAGAAAGCGTCACTAAAAAATTGGCCGTGGTTCCTGCCTCCGAGGTATTGCCACTTATTGGACCTATATTTATCCCTACACTATCATTATCGGTATTGGTCACTACTACATTTTGATCGGCCAAACTATCAAAACTATCATCACTATTGTCATCGTCTATACGGAGCCTTACATTATAGGTTTGGTCTCCATCGACTATATCGTCGTTCACAGGAGTTACCGTAACCGTCCTAGGAACATTCCAATTGGCGGGAGAAAAAGTCAGACTTGCCGGACTCACTACCCCTTCAGTAGTATCCAAAGAAGTTGCCAATACTACAACATTAGAAGTTGGAGCCGAATTAAGGACTAGACTAAAGGTTTGAGATGTGCCACCTTCTGTCGTAGTTAATATTAATGGTGTAATATTGATTCCTACATTATCATCATCAGTATTGGTAACCGTAACGGTCTTATCGGCCAAAGCGTTAAAACTATTGTCACTGTTCGGGGCGTCAACACTGATAGTAATATCATAAACTTGAGCTCCATCGGCAACGGCATCGTCCACTGCGGTAACGTTGACCGTTTGAGCGGTATCCCAGTTAGCAGTTGTAAAAGTTAAACTAGATGGCCCTACTGTTCCTTCACTAGGATCGCCCGAAACAATATCGAAGACTACATTACTCGTCGGCTGGGACGTC
>NZ_FQYX01000046.1 GCF_900141935.1 Arenibacter nanhaiticus
GTTTAATTTTATCAATCAATTATATGAAAACACCTGCTTTATCATTACCACAAATAAAATGGCCGCCGATTGGGCCAGAATGCTGGATGATGAAGTGCTGGCTACAGCGCTACTTGATAGATTGCTCTACCGATGTGACGTAATGAATCTATCTGGAAAAAGTTATAGAATGGAGAATAGAAAAACTTTTTTTGAACAGAAGGAATAACCTCATTATATTTACAAAGATTGTGCATTCTTGTTGCCAAAAACTGTGCACTCTTATTTGCCAATTTCTGAGCATTGTTACTTACCGATTACATCATCCTAAAACTACAAAAATAAAAGTATAGTTTACAGGAATTGTGGTGAAATGCTTGTTTTTTGTGGTGTAATTGAATTCTTACCCTTGTTGTTCGGGTTTGAAGGGGAAATGAAACAAAAAAGGTGCGGATAAACCGCACCTTTTAGTTCATGTTATTAGAACCCTTTTTTATTTTGGATCCAAAATGGCCTCTATTCTTTCTACGATATCTTGTAAGTGATATTTGCTCATCGAATCTCTTGTTTTTGCAACAGCATTTTTAGCCTCTCTTTTTAGAGTGTTTAACTCGGCTCTAGCAATAGATCTTATATCAGATTGACTAGTATTAATGACAGTAGACTTTTGATACCCGCCAGAAGTAGACTTTTTATTTTCGCTAGGAGCGGTCATAAGAAATTCCAATCTGTCTATATGAGCTTTTTGAAGATTCCTTCTATAGGTGTCTATGGTACGTCCAGATTTGGTTTCCGACCAAATTCCTTGTCGAAGATCTTTCATCATCTCTAAAGTTTTATAAGCTTCTGATGGATTCGCGGTTTCTTGTTCTATTAAACGGGCTAGTTTTCCTAAACTTAAAATATTGTTCAAAGTATTTACTTGAACCTTTCTAAGGCGTTCTACAGATCCGGAGTACTCTATTCTATTAAAAATATTCTGATCGATTAACCAGGTCGGTGTTTCGAATAGTTGTTCCTGAACAAAAAGCAAGCAGTTTTTTTGGTGGTCTTTGTCAACCGGGGTATATACGGCTCCTTCTTGGTCGTAGGTTTTGTAGTTTTCGTAAACGCCGCCTATATTATTGCTGACATGGCCCATATATCTGTTGAATTGAGATACCACCTGTCCGTACATAATACCAAGGTCGTCGTAATTTTTCCCTTTTTCGGCTGTCCATTCTATCAGTCTAGGGGTAATTCGTTTTAAGTTCTCAATACCGTAGAAGCTTGCTTTTATGGCATCGTCGCCCAAATCTTCGGTTTGCGAACTAGGATCAACCACATCTCCTACTTGTTGGTGTCCAAAACGGTATAATGGGTCTCCGGCATGTTTTAGGATCCAACGGTCTAGGATTTCTTTTTCTTCTTCCGCGGTTTTATCCAATATCGGTCTGTACCCCCAAGCAATGGAATATTTGTCGTATACCCCAATCTCGGGCATCATGGCAACACCTTCATCCCCTGGTTGTGCTATATAATTAAACCGGGCATAATCCATTATAGAAGGAGCGGTACCATATTTTTTGGTGAAACTAGCAGATCGTAAGGAGTCAACAGGGTAGGCAACGCTACTTCCCATATTGTGTGGTAATCCCAAGGTATGTCCTACTTCATGAGAAGATACAAAACGGATCAATCTTCCCATAACCTCATTTTTAAAAGCAACCCCGCGAGCCTCTGGGTTAATGGCGGCGGTCTGTACAAAATACCAGTTTCGCAGTAAGGTCATTACGTTGTGGTACCAGTTGATATCCGATTCTAATATCTCCCCAGTTCTAGGATCACTCACATGAGGTCCGTTGGCATTAGGTATCGGAGAGGCCAAATAACGTACAACAGAATAACGTACATCTTCTGGCGACCATTCCGGATCTTCCTCTACTGTTGGAGGGTCTTTGGCAATGATAGCATTTTTAAAACCTGCAGCTTCAAAAGCTACTTGCCAGTCTTCTATTCCTTGCTTAATAAAAGGCACCCATTGTTTTGGTGTGGCCCTATCTACATAATAGACAATTTGTTTTTTGGGTTCAACCAATTCTCCTCGGTTAAATTTCTCAATATCTTCATCTTTTACTTCCAACCTCCAACGGTCAAGAAATTTGATGGTTTTACTCTCTTGTACATCCAAGCCGTAATCTACCTGTCCACGGGCAAACCAACCTACGCGCTCATCAAAATAGCGTCGTTTCATAGGTTCATTGGGTAGAAGAATCATAGAATTGTTGATTTCGATAGATATAGACCCTAAACTTTCGTTGGAAGGAGCGTTACTGGCAACATAAGTTTTTACATGTCTGGCTTCAATATTTAAAGGGTAACTTTTAATTGATTCGATAAAACTTCTAGAATCGTCTACACGGGACACTTTAAATTTCTTGCGATACCCTTCTGGCATCCCCAAGGCATTAACGTCTTTTTCGAAGAGCTCATTGATGGCAATTACCGTAGCTGGGTTTACCGAATCTTTTTTAATGGTCTTGACATCGAAACTATACAATACGGGTTCAAAATTTGAATTTATGACCGCCTCCTGTACCGGTAAAGAATCTGCGGCAACCACATCGTAACTAACCACGCGTAACAATACCTTTTTAGCGTTCTTTTCCCATCTTAAGACCTTAGTGTTTATTTTTCCTCCACCGAAACCTATGCCATTAGCTGTTTTGGAAATTCTGGTGACCATTAACATTTCTTTGTTGAACAAAGAATCTGGTATTTCATAGTAGTATTTATCCCCGACCGTATGAACATCAAAAAGACCTTTGTCTGTCTTGGCCTCCTTGGTGATTACTTTGGCATAGGGCTCTAATTCTCCTTTTTTGGCCTTTGTGTCCGATTGATCGGTCTTTTGTTTTTTCTTTTTAAAAATTTGGGCTTCTGTAGTGGTAATGCAGCCCAACAACAAAAATGAAAATAACATTTTTGGGAGTACTTTTTTAAACATGCTTAAATTAGATTAGATGATTTCTTCAATGTATCAAAGAACTGAAAAATATTTAATTTTCAGAAACTTATAGCAGGCATAAAAAACAACTATACCTTGGGGCCGATAGGAGCATTACTAGTAGGGTAAAGAGAAAGGATATTATAATTGCTTTTTGATTAAAACGTATAATAATGTGTAACCTGTACATGGACAGTGTGCTACAGATGTTTTTGTAGGTAATATTTGAGGTAGTCGAAGGTAAAGTCTTTGCTGATCTTAGGGGGGACTGTATTTTTTAAAAGCATGATTTCCTTTAAAACAAAAAGAGACCGCCTTTAAAGACAGTCTCTTTACCTTTATTATGTACAAGAATCTTGTGCTTACGCCTTTAACTCGCAAATTAAAGCATCGCCTTCCTTGATAACATTGGTCAAGCCGTGTTTGGCCAATCCTTTTATTCCCTTGTCCCAGGCCTTGTTGCTTAGTTCCGAAGCTGCTTTTAGAGCTTCTAAAGGCATTCTTTTTTCTTTTTTTATAATATCGAAAATAGCCTTTTCGTTTTCAGAAAGATCCACGGGCTTTTTCTCGGGTCTCATCTGAGGGAAGAACAATACTTCTTGTATAGAGGCATTGTTAGTCATTAACATCACCAAACGGTCTATACCGATACCGATACCACTGGTAGGAGGCATTCCGTATTCTAAGGCTCTAAGGAAGTCTTGGTCAATAAACATGGCCTCATCATCACCTTTTTCCGACAGTTGCAATTGATCCTCAAAGCGTTCGCGCTGGTCAATTGGGTCGTTCAGCTCAGAATAAGCATTCGCTAATTCTTTGCCGTTTACCATCAGCTCAAAGCGTTCTGTTAAGGCAGGGTTGTCTCTGTGTTCTTTAGTAAGCGGACTCATCTCTTTAGGATAATCCGTAATGAAGGTTGGTTGGATGTAAAAATGCTCACATTTTTCACCGAATATTTCATCTATAAGTTTACCAACACCCATAGTTTCATCTACTTCTAGGCCAAGTTTTTTGGCAACCTCACGCAATTCAGCTTCTGTCATACCGGCAACATCATACCCAGTATGTGTTTTAATAGCTTCCAAAATTGGAACTCTAGGGTAAGGGGCTTTAAATTCAATTTCATTTTTACCTACCTTAACTTTGGTAGTACCATTAGAATCGAGCGCTACTTTCTCTAACAACCGCTCGGTCATATCCATCATCCAGTGGTAGTCCTTATATGCCACGTACAGTTCCATAACCGTAAATTCCGGGTTATGGGTACGGTCCATCCCTTCGTTCCTGAAATCTTTGGCAAATTCATAGACCGCATCAAAACCACCGACGATTAATCGTTTTAGGTAAAGTTCGTTCGCAACTCTTAAATACAAAGGCATATTTAAGGCATTGTGATGAGTCATAAACGGACGTGCCGCAGCGCCTCCTGGAATTGGCTGTAAAATAGGGGTTTCTACCTCCAAGTAACCGGCTTCATTAAAAAATTGACGGATACTGTTGGTGATTTTGGTACGCTTAATGAAGTTCTTCTTTACCGACGGGTTTACCACCAAATCTACATACCGCTGACGGTACCGTAATTCTGGATCATTGAACTCATCGTAAACATTGCCTTCGGCATCTACCTTTGGCAAAGGTAAAGGGCGTAAAGATTTACTCAGTAAGCTAAAGTTTTTTACCATCACTGTTTTTTCACCTACCTGGGTGGTAAAAGCTTCTCCTTCGATACCGATAATATCACCGATATCCAATAATTTTTTATATACTTCATTGTACAAGGTCTTATCGTCTCCTGTACATATTTCGTCTCTATTAAAGTAAACCTGTATACGTCCTTCGCTATCTTGTAATTCAGCGAAAGAAGCTTTACCCTGAATTCTTCTGGACATCAGCCTTCCGGAAAGGACTACCTTTTTGCCTTCTTCGTAGTTGTCCTTAACTCCTTTAGAAGTATTATTCACTGGGTATAGGGCCGCTGGGTAAGGGTCTATGCCCAGCTCCCTTAATTTAGTAAGTTTTTCTCTCCTGATTACTTCTTGTTCCGAAAGTTGCATATGCTTATAATTAAGGCTGCAAATATAGGTACTCTAGCTTAATCTATCAATCCAATAGTTAGGATTGTTGTGTTCCTAAATATTAATTTTATACTCTTGTAACATTTCACCTAATTTTGGGTCATATAAGTATCCCTTTTTAGTTAAAAGAGGTATTGTAAAAATTAAAAATAAAAAATGAGTTTCTGGAGAGTATTATTAGCTATTTTTTTTCCGCCTCTTGCCGTTATAGGGAAAGGATGTGGATCTATTCTTATTGTTTTTCTATTAACCTTGTGCGGATGGGTGCCAGGAGTGATAGCGGCTTTGATTATCCTTAACAAGCCTAATTAACCAGATCTAGAAATAGCTCAATGTATCCTTGGATAAGGAGGGGGAGTTGCGTGGGCCAATCCTAAAAACCATATAGGGGTAATTTGTTAGACCTTAAGCACGCTGATGTGTCGCTATAAGAACTATTGGTATAGCCATTGTTTTTTAACACGGCATAACACCATGGCTTAATTGGTATATTTTGATATAAAATTCTATATAGACTTTGTACCTTTGCCACATGAATAAAAAGATTCTTTTAGAAGATTTGGGCCGTAAGGACTATAAAGAAACTTGGGATTATCAGGAATCTTTGTTTCAGTCTATTTTAGATGTTAAAATAAAAAATAGAAGAGAAGGCACCCAATTGGAAACTTCCAACCATTTGCTGTTTGTAGAGCATTCTCATGTGTATACTTTGGGTAAAAGCGGGGATATGACTAATCTTTTAGTCGATGAAAATGTTTTAAAGGAAAAGGGTGCTAGTTTTTACAAGATTAATAGGGGCGGCGATATTACCTATCACGGGCCAGGGCAAATTGTAGGGTATCCTATTTTGGATCTGGATAATTTTTTCACCGATATTCATAAATATCTGAGGTTCTTAGAAGAAACCGTAATTCTAACCCTAAAGGAGTATGGCCTAAATGCCGAACGTTCCCCTGGGGAAACGGGGGTCTGGTTAGATGTGGGCACTCCTTTTGCCCGTAAAATATGTGCTATGGGCGTTAGGGCTAGCCGATGGGTAACCATGCACGGCTTTGCCTTAAATGTAAATGCCGATCTAGGTTATTTTGATTTGATGATCCCTTGTGGGATAAAAGGCAAGGCAGTAACCTCCCTAAATGTAGAATTAGGAGTAGTGAAAGTAGATTTGGAAGGGGTAAAAGAAAAATTATTAAAACATTTTTCCGCGCTATTCGAGGCAGCGTTTTTGCCGGTGACCAAGCATGTTTAATATAGAAAAAACCGAGGCAAGAACCTCGGTTTTTTGCTTTTTTAGGTCTGTATTATTATTTGTTAAATTGTGTGAGTTCCATAAGGTTCATAAGGTCTCCGTTCTTTTGGTACGTTTCCTGTTTGACCATGCCTACTCCTTCCGCTAGCCATAGCCTAGATAAAAAAGATGTTTTTACGCCCATGGTTTCAGAAGTATTGTCCTGGGCGATAACATAGCAATCAAAATTTCCCGCGGAAGTGGTAACCGTTTCTTTCTTTTCTACTTTCCGATTTACCTGGTCTACTTTTATGGACATATTCATGCCGGTCATACTAATTTTTACGGTGACATTGGCATCGGTTAGTTGTTGGCCCACGCTGAGGTTATTGGGGAGCTCTATGTCTGTTCCGCTTATATCCATTTCCAAGCCCATTTCTGTGTATTGTTGTATCATTTGTGAAGGCACCAGAGAATTATAGTCTAGTTTAATTCCATCTCCCGTACAGGTCATCTTATAGTCGGAAACAAAGACTTCCTTCCCTTTTTCATCGGTAAACCTCATACTCATGGTGGCGGTTGTATGGCCGCCCGAATTTTCTACCTTTGTTATAGAGTAATCGGTTATACCTTCGGTCTTCCCTTTTTTGTTGCTCATAGTATACTGAAAGCTTGTGCCTTTCTCCATGGGGTAGAATTTACTGCAATTGCCCTGAGGGAAAGCCAGAAAAGAAATTAAGAGGACGAATAATGCGATTGTGTTTTTAGGTATCATATTGCATTTTTAGTAGTTTACATCAATTTTTTCTGAAGACAACACGCCTATTCTGGGCTTTTCCGTCAGTAGTGCTATTGTCTGCGATCGGTTGGGTTTCTCCTTTGCCGTCGGTTTGCAGGCGCGCGGCATCAATACCATATATATTTACTAATGCATTTTTTACCGCAGCGGCGCGTTTTTGGGATAGGCTCAAATTGGCATCGTCGGGACCATCGGTATCGGTATGACCAATTATAAGCAAGTTCATGCCGTTTTCTTCCTGGAGCACTTGGGAGATTTGCCGTATGATACCCATCGATTGGGGCTGAATATTGGCCGACCCAGAATCGAATAAGATTCCGTTTGTAGACACTTCCCCTTCCGAAATCAACTTGCGTCGTAGGTCTATTCCACCTTCGGCTACCTTAAGATTTTTAATGAATAGCCGTTCCTTTCCTTCTTTAAAGTTGTTCATATGGAATTTTAAGGTGGTCAATACAGTTCCTTGGGGTACAATCCTTGGGATATCGATATGCTTTTCTTCATTGACCCATAATCGGAATCGTTGTTTGTTGACGGCTATGGAAATATGTGGAACATTTAAAACCTCCTCCCTAAGATCGGCCTTGACTACGCTGTAAATTTCCCTTTTATTATTGATTCGGTTTTCCATGGTAATCCCTTTATCGATATATTGAACAAAAGAGATATGGGCTTGTACAAAGTTAGCACCTTCTTTAAATTTGTCGTCATCACTTAAATCTACCCTCAGGATAGCATTGGAAGAGGTCTTATTGTCTAGGCCTAGCCCTAATACATCAAATTCAATGGTGTAGTCCTCCGGTAAATCTGGTACGTCGGGGATAAAATAGATGTTGTAACCCGAAACCAATTCCAGCCACTTTTCGCCATTATCATTGATCGACACCACTTCTCCTCCAGCATTGGTGTTCCATTTAGAAGGGAAGTCCCCTAAGAATTCATCGGAGAAATCGTCGAAAAACAACAGCTTGTCTCCTGGAACAAAATCAAATTTACTGTATACGGCAATGGCTTGTCGATCGTCTTGGGAATCTGCCCTGCCTTCCGAGTTATTACCAGGATTGTTCTGTCCTCCTGGGGGTAATGGGTTTTCCAGGGACGGATCGGCAGTGGTTCTTTTGGTCCCCGGCTCTAGGATACTGTCCAATACTTCATCTGTTTTTTCTTGGGTTTCCCTTTCTACCCTGCGTTCAACGGTACGTTCGGCTGCCTTCTGTGCTCTTTTTCCGAGCTTTTTAAGGATTTGGGCATTCGTCCCATGGGTAAAACAGACAATAAATAATAGGGATAATACCGATGTAGGAAGAATTTTGTGGAAATTCATAATCGTATTATTTTAAAGTGTTCGAAAAAAACTAAGTCTTTGAATTAAAAAGACTACTGCTATAACCTTAAATATAATGAATTATCGGGTCTTAACTATGTGGTATTGTGTGTGTTGAGTGTATTTTTGTGCTACTGGTTGTTTGGCAGTGCTGGAATGGATCCATGGTGATGATTATATCATTTTTTGCGTTAGGGACCGCGGCGGCATCCCCGCAGCAAGGCAAGGGATATAGCCAAGGGCCTGCCCGACGAAGGAGGGAACGCCCAAAGTATTTTGCCAAGAGGTGTAGGGCAAAGAAACGAGCCTTGAGTTCGAAATAAAATACCCCGTCACACCCACCCAGACAGGATTTTGAGAACGGTATACGTATTAATTGATCCTATATACCAAAATGCCGTTGTTCTGATCCTTTACTACTAGTTCTAGTTTATGGTCATTGTCCATATCTTGTAAATCAATAATAGAATTTCCCGGAACTGGAAAATTGGAAATAGGGAGAGCCTGACTATCGAAAAGGTAAATCTTTTGGTTTTGTATATCTGTTACGCTGACGTAGATCTTATCGTTTAGATAAAATATCTTCGGTTTTGAATAAACGCCAAGTTCCAGTTCAACTTTTTTGTTTCTAATGCTCAGAATATGATCGTTCATGACCGCTAAGGTTTTGTCCGTGGCGTCTATCCCATGATCTGGCTGTAACATGAGGTTTTCTCGACTTATTTTGCCCTTTTCGTCAATTAGATAAAGGGTGCCTTTTTGATCGGTCACAGCAAACTTATTTTTATGAAGGAGCACCGGATTATCGGAAAAGTTTATTTTGTCCTTAACCTTTATTCGGGTCTTGCCGGTACGGGACAGTATTTGTAAACTCCCTCCTTCATTTTTAAAGACCAGATAATCTTTTTTTCCTATCCTAAAATGTTTTGGAGTACCAATAACGGGGCTATCGGCCTTGTCGTATTTAAAGCCTTTTACGATCTTACCGGCGCTGTTGTACATGAATATTTTGGTGCCTTGGGAAACGACGAACCTATAATTCTTGTTTCCGTCATAGTCGAATACGGCCAGCGGATTAAGATTGCCGCCTTCATAGGTGAAATTAAAGGGACGTACTTCCTTCCCGGTCCGGTCTAGGATCAGGAATTGGTTATGGGTGGTGAAGGCAAGTTGTAACCTTCCGTTTTTGTATAGGTCTACCTGTTCAATAGCTCCTTGGATCTTGCCATCGAGTTGTTTTTTCCACAGTACTTTCCCCGATGTTGAGATTAGATAAAGAACATTCTGATGGTCTTGGAAAACAATCTCTTTGAGTTTGGTGTTATGGTTGGTGACAAATTGTGGGTTGGTGGCAATTTGATTGTCCAGCCCCAAGGTGAAAAGGGGCGTGGTCTTATTTAGATGGGTTTCATGCGCTATTTTTTGGGCCAGCAAGGTGGTGTGATGAAAATTTTCATCGCTTACCATTTGGGCGGCAAAAGTGTATTGGGAGAGGTCATCGGTGGTTATCTGGGAAACCGTTTTTTCGTCGGCAAATTCTTTGAGGAAGTATTCTATTCCCTTATTGTTGCCCACAAAGAGTACTGACGATTCATCTGCCAATTGCCTACGGGCCGTTTTGTAATACGATGTTTTCTCAAAAGTAGAGGCGTTTTTGAAATTGCTTATAAATGTTTTCAAAAGTTCCATGGAAGGCGCAAAAACAAAAGCATTTTCTAAAATGGTATAGTGCTTGGCCCGGAATCCCTTAACAAGTGGGTTGAAATAATGATTTAAAAAATCGCCCTTGGATAGTGTTACAATCTCATTGCCCTGGTATTCGTCCGATTGTACTTTAAGGTCATCTAAATAATGAAGGATCGTTTCCGCATTATACGTATGAACGAGAACGGCCTTTTGCTGGTTTACATAAACAAAACCAATTTCTTCGACTTCTTTAAAAGTAGTGTCGATCACCACAGATCTGTCCAAGTATTTTTTTTGGTTTTGTGAAAATATTTTGTAATCCTCAAAAGTATGGGAAACAATGGCCTCTGTTCCGAAAGGCGCAAAGATTGGCGTTCTATTGGCCAAGGGCCGGGTATTGGAGAAAAGTTTACTGTATTTAGAAGCCACATCGGCAGCGATACTAATTCCCCCTAGTTTTACATGGTCCTTGTTCATGTCAAAATCAAATGCGGCCCAATCAGAAAACTTGGATACGTCTACTTTGCCCGTTTCGCCCAAAAATGCCAATGGAAAGGGTTTGCTAAGGTTGAGGTTGATAAATATATTGGCGCTGCTTTTTTGGTCGGCTATGTAGAATAGTTTGTGAAGGGACTCGTTGGTCTTGAGATTATTTTGGTTCCGGATTAAATTTTCTATTAGGATTTGAGCGGTACTGATAATCGTTTTATCTTCTATTTCTGTAGTGAAATATTCTTCCTGATCTAATTGGTAGGTATGGATGTTTTTTCCTTGGTAAGAAATATTCGCTACCGCCTTTTGTATGCTATCGTTCAGCTGAAAGAGGTCCTCGGAGCTTTCGGTGATATAAAGTCCCTCGAAATTTCCTTTCCCTAATTCTACAAAAGTTAATATACTTTCGGAATGGGACTTTAGATATTTTAGGCAAGCAGTTTTTTCTGCGATAGTTTTATAAGCACTTGTAGCAGACAAGGTTTTTAAAAGATCGTTCTGGTCCAATTGACTTAAAAAAGCCGTTTGATCATTAATTTTTATAATGAGGGAACTGTTTTCTGGAACATACAATAATAGCGGAAAGGAGGTCGTAGCTTTTTTTGTACATCCTAGGGTAAGTAAAAACAAAATGGCCAGTATTTTAATTCTCATAATCAAGGTTTCGTCAAATTTAAGATTTTAATATATCTAGCTTTAATTGTTGTGGTAATTGTCTGAAACTTTTTCTATGATAGGGGGTTAGTCCAAATTCCCGTATGGCTTCTCGGTGCTCTTTGGTGGGATATCCTTTGTTTTTTTTCCAATTGTACATGGGGAATTCCAAGTGGATTTTTTCCATATAAGCATCGCGGTAGGTTTTTGCTAGGATGGAAGCAGCGGCGATACTAAGGTACTTGCCGTCTCCTTTGACAATACAGGCATGTGGTATATTTTGGTAAGGAGTAAACCTGTTGCCATCTACAATAATAAAATCGGGTTGCTTTTCAATTAGGTCCAGCGCTTTGTGCATGGCCAAAAAGGAGGCGTTCAGGATATTAATCTTGTCAATTTCGTCCGGATAGACATGGGCCACTCCAAAGGCCATGGCATTCTCCTCTATGATTGGCTTTAGCTGGTTTCTTTTAAGTTCTGATACTATTTTGGAATCGTTTAAAATGTCATTTTTGAAATGTTCGGGCAAAATTACTGCGGCGGCAGTTACGGGGCCCGCTAAGCACCCTCGGCCCGCTTCATCCGTGCCCGCTTCATTAAAGGAATTAAAGTATGGTTCCAACATATTCTGATATTCAATTTTTATGGAAATTTTTATTTCGAAATGCTATTGCCAAGGATAGCCTGGCTCAAATTTTAATCATAGAAAAATCTAGATGAAAGATATAGCGTCATGCCAAGAGCATAACGGTTCAAAATTACAAAATATGGCAGCATGAAGGAAGCAAGGAGGCTTTAAATTTAAAAATCCTAGGCGCTCAGTGTAGAAATATTTTTTAAGAAAAACACAACAAAACCAAGAAAATAAAATTAACAAATATTTATGTTAAAATTAGTGTTTTTAAATGCTAAAGGGAAGAACGGTTGTTTTATAACCGTAAAGAATACAGTTGTTTATAAATTATGGAGAAATAAATCAATTATTGTTTAAAATGAAATATTATACGTTTAAGTAAGCTGTAAATGCGATAATAAGTTTAAAAAAGAAACAATAATTTAATAAAAGTTATAAAATATTGTAAAAAATGTAAATATCGGTTTTAAATTAACATTTGATCTTCTTATTGTTATAAAAAATAGGTTTGTTAACTAATTTTTAAGAAGTTTGAGGGAAACTAATTAAAAAAATAAATAAATGAAACCAAAATTGACTTGGATTTTGACGCCTTTAATGGTGTTCATTATGGGTTTGTCCTATGGACAGGATAAAACTATTTCAGGAAATGTGACAGATGGAAATGGGATTCCACTGCCTGGAGTAAATATTATAGTACAGGGAACAACCAATGGTACTCAATCAGATTTCGACGGTAATTACACTATTCAGGGCCAGGTAGGGCAAACGCTTTTGTTTACGTATTTGGGACAAAAAAGCATGTCTGTTGTGATAGGTGCATCATCTACTATTAATGTTTCTATGGAAGAGGATGCCCAGGCGCTGGAAGAGGTAGTAGTCACTGCCTTGGGTATTTCTAGGGATAAAAAGTCCTTGGGGTATGCCACTCAAGAGGTAAAGGGCGAGGAGCTGAATACAGTTAAGAGCGGGAATTTTGTAAACGCGCTTTCAGGAAAGGCCTCTGGTATTCAGATTAAGAAAAACAATAACTTCGGGGGGTCTACCAACGTGGTCATCCGTGGAAATGCTTCTTTGACGGGAAGCAATCAGGCCTTGTTTGTGATAGATGGGGTGCCTGTTAGCAATGCTAGTTCTAATGCAACAGGACAAGCTAATGGTAGAGGAGGCTATTACGATTACGGTAATGCTGCTTCCGATATTAATCCAGAAGACATTGAATCCGTAAACGTCCTTAAAGGTGCTGCAGCATCGGCACTATACGGATCAAGAGCAGCCAACGGTGTTATTATGATTACTACAAAAAAAGGAGGTAAAACCGATGGGATCGGGGTAACGGTAAATTCAGGAGTTTCTTTTGGGTCTATAGATAAAAGTACCTTTGCCAAGTATCAGACCCAATACGGTGCTGGTTACGGACATTATTACGATGGGCCAGACGGGTATTGGTACTTAGAAGATGTCACTGGCGATGGTAATGATGATCAAGTAGCGGTGTATACCGAAGACGGTTCTTATGGTGCACCTTTCGATCCAAATTTATTAGTATATCAATGGGATTCTTTTGATCCTGAGTCTCCAAACTATAGGAAAGCAACACCTTGGATAAATGCTAAAAATGGTCCGATAAGCTTTTTTGAGACACCGGTAACCACTACGAATTCTGTTTCCATGGAAAAGGCTTCCGATGCTGGTTCCTATAGAATGAACTACACTCAGTTTGATCAAAAAGGGTTAATGCCTAATAGTTCTATTAAGAAGCACAACTTTTCAATGAGCGGAACCATGAAGCTTAACGATAAGTTTACCGTGACAGGATACGCTAATTATATTAAATCTAGTGGGTTGGGCAGAAACTCAACCGGGTATGGTGATAACATCGTAGGGATGTTTAAGCAGTGGTGGCAAACGAATGTAGATTTAAAGGATTTGGAAAATATCTATAATATTACTGGTAGGAATGTCACTTGGAACCCGGCGACTTCAGAGGCTGGATCAGTGCCTATTTTCTGGGATAACCCTTATTGGACTAGATATGAAAACTATCAGAATGATTCCAGAGGTCGTTTTATCGGAAATGTGTCCTTAAATTATGAGGTGACAGATTGGTTAAGCGTTATGGCCAGGGTAGCAACAGATACCTATTCTGAACTGCAAGAAGAAAGAAGAGCCAATGGGAGTGTGGCGAGTAGTTTTGGAGTAAGTAGAGGAAATGTTGATGCTGGTTATGCTAGAAGAAACATAGACAATACAGAGACGAATTATGACCTGACCCTTAACTTTAATAAGGATCTAAGCGAAAACTTTAACCTGAAAGGAATTTTGGGAACCAATATTAGACGTAGCGAATATCAATCTATTTACTCGTCTACCAGTGGTGGTTTGAGTGTTCCTAAATTATATTCCCTTCAAAATAGTGTAGGTCCACTTCCATTGCCCGTAGAACGCGATGAGAAAGTTGGGGTGGATGGAGTGTTTGCCAGTGCTTCTTTAGGGTATAACAATATGTTGTATTTAGATGCCACGATCAGAAGAGATCATTCCTCTACACTTCCTGAAGATAACAGTGTATTCTATTACCCTTCTGTAGCCGGTAGTTTTGTATTCTCCAGTATTGTAGAGGCTCCGGCCTTATCTTTTGGTAAGCTGCGGTTAAACTATGCCGAGGTAGGAAATAGTGCGCCATTCGATTTTCTTTATGATAGTTATATCGTAAATACGCCGATTGGAACGCCAAATACCTCTGTTGGAAACAGAAAAAAGAATCCAGTATTGAAACCAGAGAGAACCCAAAGTTTTGAGGCCGGTTTAGAAATGAAATTTTTTCAAAATAGGTTAGGATTCGATCTTGCTTACTACAAAACCAATTCTGTAGATCAAATTTTTGGAGTGCCAGTTTCAACAGCCACAGGTTATACAGAAAAAGTGTTGAACGCTGGGGAGATAGAAAATAAAGGGGTTGAGGTTTCCTTAATGGGGATGCCTGTTAAAACCGATGATTTTAGATGGAACGTAAACTTTAACTGGACTAGAAATAGAAACGAAGTTATTTCTTTGGAAGAGGGTATCGAAAATCTTCAGCTAGGATCCTTTCAGGGCGGTGTTACCATTAATGCCACCGTTGGGGAGCCTTATGGTGTTATTCAAGGAACAGACTATACTTATTTGAACGGAGAGCCAGTTGTAAATGCCGATAATGGCGAATACGTAAAAACCTCTAGTTCCAATAATGTTATTGGAGATTCTAACCCAGATTGGTTAATGGGGATCTCCAATAGTTTTAACTACAAAAATCTAACGCTTAGCTTTTTAATCGATATTCAAAAAGGAGGGAGTATTTTTTCTTTAGACCAGTATTATGGTAGAGCTACTGGTTTGTATGCCGAGACTGCTTTTATCAATGATCTTGGAAATCCGGTAAGGAATACGCTTTCTGATGGGGGTGGATTTATCAATCCTGGTGTAAATGCAGACGGGGCTCCTAATACTACACGTATTCAGGCAGACAGGTTTGGAGCCTTTGGTTATCGTAGAGGGTTGCCAAACAAGGCATTTGTTTACGATGCCGGATATGTAAAACTAAGAGAGGTGGCAGTTGCTTACAATTTGCCTAAAAAAATAATCGAAGATACTTTTTTGACGAATGTTTCTTTAAGTCTTGTTGGTTCTAACCTATGGATCATTGATAAAAATATTCCTCATGAAGATCCAGAAGGAGGTTTGGGGGCTGGTAACTTACAAGGGTACTCGGTGAGTCCTTTACCAACGACCAGAGATATAGGTTTTAATGTTAAAATACAATTTTAAAAAAGATATAAGATGAAGAAAATATTAATATTGATGACAGCGGTAATGCTCGCTTCGTGTTCTGATAACCTCGAAGGTTTAAATGAGAACATTAAGGATCCGTCTACTGTTCCTGGGGAGAGTTTGTTTACAGGGGCGCAAAAGAATCTTGTAGATCAAATCGTCGATTTAAATGTAAACAACAACAACACCAAGTTGTGGGCGCAGTATTTACAGGAAACAACCTATACCGATGAAAGTAACTATGATCAGGTAACCAGAAACATTCCGCAAACACATTGGGATGTTTTGTACAAGGATGTGCTTAAAGATTTGAATGAAGCCGAAATAAATATTGCGGCTACAACCTATCTGCCAGAATTAGAGGTGCTAAAACCAAATAAGCTATTGGTTATAGAAATTTTAAAGGTGTATGCGTATAGCGTGTTGGTAGAGACTTTTGGCGATGTTCCTTATTCTGAGGCCTTAAATATCGATATCCTGACCCCTAAGTATGACGATGGCTTAACTGTTTATAAAGATTTAATCGAAAGGTTGACCGTAGCAATCAATGGTTTGGATGAGTCTGTAGGGAGTTTTGGGAAAGAAGACAGGGTTTATAATGGCAATGTAACGCAGTGGAAAAAGTTTGCCAATTCCTTAAAACTTAGAATGGGGATTTTATTGTCAGATGTAGACAATTCCTTTGCAAAGACTACCGTAGAAAGCGCTGTGCTTTCTGGAGTGTTGGCGAGTAACGATGACAATGCTACCTATGCGTATTTATCGGCCGATCCGAATACAAACCCAATACACGACAATATGGTATTAAGCGGTAGAAAGGATTTTGTGGCGGCAACAACCATAGTAGATATTATGCAGCCAAGAAGTTATGAGTATTTGGAGGATTCCAACGATGATGGGGTTATTAATGAAGAAGATAACCGTACGGTAGTACCGGGATCTGTAACCAGTACCGATCCTAGAATGAAGTACTATTTCTCTCCCAATATCGATGCAGATCCATCGGTAGCAGAAGTTGTGTATTTTGGAGGTGAAATTGGTAATACGGCAAATTTTTCTTCCCATAGCCAAGTGGCGCCAAGGGTAGAAGCTGCAACAGAACCAGGGGTTATAATGGATTATGCCGAAGTGGAGTTTTTATTGGCCGAAGCAGTGGAAAGAGGTTTTGCTGTAGGAGGTACCGCTAAAGAACATTACGATATGGGCATCACAGCCTCTATAGAGTACTGGGGCGGAAACGCTGCAGAAACAGCAGACTATTTGGCCTTGGCCCATGTCGATTACAATAGCGCTATTGCTGCCAGTACGGCAACTACGCCATGGAAAGAGGTTATCGGTACTCAAAAATGGATCGCTCTTTTTAATAGGGGAGTAGAAGCCTGGACGTCTATAAGGTTATTGGACTATCCTGTAATGGCAACGCCAGCGGAAGCAGTTTCCGGCTTTCCTAACAGATATACCTATCCTATCGTAGAGCAAACCCTTAACGGTACTAATTATACATCGGCTTCTACCGCCATCGGCGGAGACGAAGCAGAAACTAAATTGTTTTGGGATTTAAATTAAAACTGTAGATATTAAAGTGATGTTTAAAATTGGCCTGCAAGGATTTTCTTTGCAGGCCTTTTTTTTATGGGGTTGGGAGATGTGGAAAGAAGTAAGCCTTGGCATGGGGATTTCAGGAAGTGGGGGATTTTGGAAATCCTTTAAAGGGAATCCTTATTTTAGCAAGGAAATGTGAAGCTGTTTTTTAAACTTTTACATTCCGTTAAGGACAAAAAAAGTAACTTTGCCTTCGTAAGTTTGTACAATGAGATATTTATTGACGCTTTTAATAGTGTTTTTTGGTCAGGCCGTTATGGCACAAGAAGATTCGATTTCAACCCCCAAAAAGTTGGAGGCTTCGCCTATTGCGAAAAACAAGCGAAATTTGCCGTCTAAACAAAAAAGAAATCCCAACGTCCAGGAAATTACGATCAAGGATTACCAGATAATAAACTATCAAAGAGACACTACCTTTTTGGATACCACTATTTCTATCCAAAAGGAATATAAATACAATTTTTTAAGACGGGACGATTTTGAGTTAATGCCATTTTCCAATGTCGGTCAACCTTATAATAGGTTGGGAGCTAATTTTGATCAAAAAACGAACTACCCTGGGCTAGGGGCAAAAGCCAAACATTTTAATTACCTAGAGGCATATGAGGTCGACTATTATAATGTCGCTACCCCTATGACCGATCTTATGTTCAAAACCACCTTTGAGCAGGGGCAGTTGCTCGATGCGCTCTTGGCTTTTAATACCTCTAAAAGATTAAACTTCTCCATAGCCTATAAAGGCTTTAGGTCCTTAGGGAAATATCAGGCAGATCAGGCAGAGTCCGGGAATTTTAAGATGACTTCCAATTACCTCACCAAGAATAACCGCTATAGGTTTAGGATGCATATGGCCGCCCAAAACTCAATAACCGAAGAAAACGGTGGGTTGGCAAACAAAGAATTGCAATTCGAATCCGAAGACCCAGAATTTAAGGATCGCTCCAGAGTAGATGTTCTGTTTTCCGATGCCAATAATAGGGTGTTGGGGAAACGGTATTTTCTAGATCACCAATACCAATTGTTCGGAAAGAAATCAGATTCGGCGGCGATAGGAAAAACGGCGCTAAGCATAGGGCACGAGTTTAATTATGAAACTAAATTCTACCAGTTTAAACAAGCCCAAGGGAACAGGTATTTTGGAGAAAGCTTTTTGTCGGTCATAGACGATAAGGCTACTTTAAAAACCATGTATAACCAGCTAAATGGCCAACTTCAGAATAATACCCTAGGGGAGGTAACCGCATTTGTAGACCTGTACCAGTATAACTACTTCTTTAATTCGGTAGTGCAAACGCCGGAGCAGCTTATAAAAAGTCAGCTAAAAGGAGATGAGGTTGCGCTAGGGGGCATATACCATAAAAAGATAGGCAACTTGCGTATTGATGGAAAATTTAAAACTGCTATTTCCGGGGCCTTCACAGGGAGTCTGCTCGATGCTGCTGTAAGGTACAGGATTAATAAGGATAATGAAGTGGACTTTTCAATCCATTCCTCTTCCAAGATGCCCGATTATAACTTCTTGTTGTACCAAAGTGAATATAGCAACTACAATTGGCAGCATACAGACGACTTTAAAAAGCAAGACATACAGAGCCTGGAGTTTAATTTGCGGACCAAAGTATGGGGTAATATTATGGCCAAGTATACCACTATGGACAATTATACCTACTTCGCTTCCGACCCAAATCAGACCGTCGAGGAGGGGGCAGAACAAGCATTTGTAAAGCCTTTTCAAGAAAATTCCAGTGTCGATCTTTTAAAGCTTAGGTATGCAAAGGAGTTTAAATGGAAGAATTTTGCCTTGAATAATACGGTGATGTATCAAAACGTTACCCAGAGCAATGAGGTGTTAAATCTTCCAGAATTGGTTACCAGAAATACCCTTTATTACTCTAATGATGTGTTTAAAAAGGCCATGTACCTTCAGACAGGAATAACGCTTAAGTATTTTACGGCCTATAATATGGATGCTTATAATCCGGTATTGGGTGAATTCTTTATTCAGGATAAGGAGGAATTGGGAAGTTTTCCAATGTTGGACTTTTTTATAAATGCCCGGGTGCAGCAAACCAGGATATTCTTAAAGGCAGAGCACTTCAATTCGCTTTTCTCTCCTAAAAAGTATTATGCAGCGCCTAACTATCCGTACCGCGATTTCGTAATTCGCTTTGGCTTGGTCTGGAATTTCTTTTCATAGAGGTTTTAGGGTGGGGCAAAATGGTTTGTTGAGGTTTTTTGGGTAAGCACAATAGCATTTCTTTGTTTCTAAGGAAGTTTTGGGCGTTCCCCTAGCGGGTCGCGCTTTCCGCTATATCTTTTTTAAGGGCTGTGCCCTTAAAAAAGGATGCCGCTACAATCCCTAACGCAGATTTCAATGAACAATTAGCAGGAAACAATGATCAATGTAAAAATTGATTAATGTGAAAATGTAACAATTGTTTAAAGTAGGAAGTAGTAATGTAGCGTTAAAAAAAATTATAGTTTACAATACCCTAATGAATGGCTGGCGCGAGCGTCGCCCTCGTTCCCGTATTGAGGGCAACCTCTATCAGGGACGAGCGCTACCGTTTACTTTTTTTATTAATCAAAGGAGCCTATCTATATACTAGGACAACTCTATAACCGATTTTATTGCTTATTGCTAATTAGTTATTGGTAATTGTTTGTCTCCCGACTTTGAGGGGCGTTATAGTTCAAGGTTCAAAATGATGTATGCCGCGAAGTGGGGAGACTTCGCGGAGCGAGAAGCTCATAAATAAGGTAATTCATTGTTTATAGCCAATCGGTAATTGATTTTTAAGGTTTGTCAGAATTTAAATAATTGGAAATAAAGTAGTTAAAAAAATATCTCGAAAATAATCCAAAATACCCGCATAAAAACCTTGCCAGTTTTAAAAAGAGGCGTACCTTTGCCCTCCGCTAGCGAGGCAGTGCCGAGCAAGCAAAAAGGCGTTAAGAGCGCCATGTTCATTGAGTGTTGTGTCCCTAATCTGTCAAGCCAAAAAGAAAGAATTTAATTTTTTCGAAAAAGCTTGCCGGGTAAAAAAGAAGCTGTACATTTGCAGCCGCTTTGGGAGACAGGGCGAATAAGAAAAGAATAAAAAGTTCATAGACATATTGTAAAGACAGCGTATTTCCGTTCTGGCGACAGATCGGGAATATTGAATAAAAATCGAAAACACGGGCCGGGCAATTAGCTTTTAATGGTTGATCAAGTTATATAAAAATCAACGATGAAGAGTTTGATCCTGGCTCAGGATGAACGCTAGCGGCA
>NZ_FQYX01000049.1 GCF_900141935.1 Arenibacter nanhaiticus
ACCACCCAGAGCAGTAATCTGTTTACGGGCTTGGCAGCGGGCAACTATGATATTACCGTAAGTTCCGATAGGGGTTGTGACTTTACAGAAACCATCACCATTACAGAACCATTACCGCTTTCCGTAACTTCTAGTCAAACCGAATTTAACTGTAAGCCAGATAATTCCGTATCAGAAGTAACCATTACGGCAAGCGCGAATAACGGAACCGCTCCTTATTTCTATAGCATAGACGGTACCAATTTCTTTGCTACCAATAGCTTTACGATAAAAGATACCGGAATGGTCCAAAATATTACCCTTTCGGTAAAAGACCAAAACGGTTGTATGGCCACAGAAAGTTTAACGGTTAATCCATTGCCAAAAATAACGGCAGTAGACGTTTCTCAACTCACTGAAATAACATGTACCAATCCCGAAACAATTCGTTTGACGGTTACTGGAGGATCGGGCGACTTTACATATGAACTGTTACCTAACGGTCCGTCGCAGAATGTGGTGAGCCAAACGGCCGACTTTGATCTAACGACCCCAGGGACCTATGTTTTCCGGATCACCGATAATAGTACCGGCTGTACCTTTACCACGGCTCCTTATGAGATTGCTCCTTATGATACCATCGATGTGTTGGCCACGGCCACAAAACCAGTAAGCTGTTTTGGAGGTACTGACGGAGCCCTAGAAATAAATATTAGCGGTTATTCCGGTGCCTATTCTTATGAGGTCTATACGAGCACAGGGATGCAAATAGTACCGGCAACGGCTGCCAATACCACCACGAATCCGTTAACCATCGGTGGTATCCCAGCAGGAAATTACAGGGTGATCATTACCGCTACAGAGACTCCTTTCTGTACCACCACATCCAATACGGTAACTATTGCATCGCCCAACAGCCCCTTGGCAATATCGACCAATATTTCGGCGCCCTTAACCTGTACCGAGCTTGGCGAAATAACGGCCAATGCCAACGGAGGATGGGGCAACTATACCTATGCTATTTCCCAGGGAACAGCTCCAATGCCATCCGATTTTACCACTAATAATGTATTTAGCGGTCTATCGGCAGGAACCTATGAAATCTATGCCAGGGATATCAACGGATGTGAAGTATTTAGGACAGAGACCTTTGTACAACCAGCTCCTATTACTGCCACGGCAACGGTAAATGCCAACAATTTGTGTACAGGCGATTTTGCCGGATCTATTACCGCCAATGTTACTGGTGGAGGAAGACCGGCCTTAGATGCTACGGCCAGCTATAATTATATATTGAACTATTTGGATGTAGGAACCTCCTCTGCCCCACAGCTGGCCAATACCTTCACCAATTTGCCAACCGGTAACTATTCTATTTCAGTTACTGATGGGTGGAACTGCGATGTTACTACCTCAGTGGTGCTTATCAGTGAACCAACGAAGGTAACCGCATCCCTAGCGATCACCAATGTAAACAGCTGTACGGTAGGTGCAGACCTAAGGTTGACGGCAACAGGAGGAACAGCTCCTTATAGCTACAGCGCTAACGCTTCCGGGGTATTTAGCCCAATGGCCGGAAATTCCGTAAACATTACAAACCAAGCTGTTGGATCTTATCAATATTACATTAAGGATGCCAACGGATGTATTTCTCCCCTTTCTAATAAAGTAACCGTCGATGCCATTCCCAACTTGCAAATTACAGCAACCAAGGTGGTCGATGTCAGTTGTTTTGAAGAAACTACCGGTGTCATACAGCTAAAGGCCATTGGAGGTTTGGGCAGCTATTCTTACTCCCTATTGGCACAAGACCAGTTGACGGTTGTAAGAGGTCCGCAAAGCAATGCCGTCTTTAATAATTTGGCCGCGGGAACCTATTATATCCAGGTAGACAGTAAGGATTGTACCGACAGGGAGCAAGTGGTTATTAGCGAAGGAAACCCATTGACCACGAACACCCCAATTGTAACCAATCCTATGTGTGCCGATGGTTATGGAAGCATTGAAGTAGGTTTAACCGGAGGAACCGGCGTGTACCAATATGCCATATCCCCAAATTTAAACCAGTTTGATACCAAAAATAAATTCACCGATCTGGCACCGGGATCTTATACGGTCATTGCTCAAGATTCCAAAGGTTGTAAGCCATTTGTCTTTAATTTCGACATTGTAGCACCCCTACCTTTAGAAATGAGCGCTACTGCGGTAGAACCGGAACTTTGTGTTGGCAGTGAAGACGGGTCTATTAGGGTTGCCATCCAGGGTGGAACGGCCCCATACAGAACCAGTATCAATTCTATGACAGAAAGCGACTTTGTGGTGGGCAGAACGCAGTTTACCAATTTGGCCAGCGGCACCTATGCCATCCTAGTTAGGGATGCCCAGGGCTGTGAGACCAATATAGCGGTGACCATAGAAGCAGGCGTAAACTTAAATGCTACCATAACTCCTTCTTACGGATGTGAGGACAACAGTCCTACTAACGCTATTTCCTTGATGTTGGAAGACCCTAGCGTTGCACCAGAGCTTATGTATGCCCTAGACTCCACAGATCCGGAAGACATGGTCCTAGAGCCTAATTTCACGAACCTGGGCCCTGGGAAACATTATGTAGCCATAGCCCATAGCAATGGATGTATACAAACTTTCGATTTCGAAATAGACCAAATAGATCCCTTGGCACTTGTATTGGAACAAAAGACCATCAACCAAATTACGGCCGGCGCCAGTGGTGGGTATCCAGAGTACACTTACCTATTCAACGGGAAGGAAAGTAACAGCGGAAACACCTTCTACATAAGGGAAACAGGTACCTATACGGTGACGGTGATCGATGAAAAAGGTTGCGAAACCACTGCCGATATCTTTATGGAATTCATAGATATTGAAATCCCGAATTTCTTTTCGCCCAATGGCGATGGCCAAAACGATTTCTGGGCTCCGAAGAATTTAGAAGGCTTCCCAAAAATACTAACAGTAGTATTTGACCGTTATGGTAGGAAGGTTTACCGAATGGGCGCCAATGATAAAGGCTGGGACGGACTTTATAAAAACACCGAACTGCCTTCAGGAGATTACTGGTATATCATAAAGCTCAAAGGAGAAAATGACGACAGGGAGTTTGTAGGCCATTTTACCTTGTATAGATAAAGAATTTAATTTTCAAGAAAAATGATTAAAAGAGTAATACCCCTGATGTTTCTTTTAAGTATCCTAATCTCATCAGGACAGGAACTTAATTCGCCACAACTTTCCCAATATTTAGCAGATAACCCCTTTGTGCTATCTCCTTCTTATGCCGGAATTGGCGATCATATTAAGATCCGAATAAACGGTCTGGCGCAATGGGTAGGAATTAAAGATGCCCCCAGGACCCAATCTTTCGCTGGCGATATGAGACTTGGAGAAAAATCTGGGGTCGGACTCTTTTTATACAACGATTCTAACGGCTATACCAAACAAAAGGGAGCGCGACTTTCTTTTGCCCATCATTTGACCCTGGACCGGTACGAGGACGAATTTTTATCCTTTGGCCTCTCCTATAATTTCAACCAGTTTAGAATAGATATAGAAAAGTTTACCGATGCCGGCTTCGATCCCGGAGTAACCAATGACAGAGCTACCGACAACCACAACTTTGATATCGGAGTGCTTTATCGTAAAAACAATTTTTACCTAAGCGTAAATGCCTCCAACCTGATCAATAAGGACATCAACCTTTTCGATCCTATTTATGAACCAAATACCCTGAGAAACTTTTACCTCTATACAGGGTATCGTTACAAGCAATCCAAGGCCAGCAATTTGGAAATAGAGCCTTCCATGCTCTATAAACTTTTTGAGAGCGACGGAAGGTCCGAGGCAGATTTAAACCTGAAATTTAGATGGTACGATTTTCAAGATTATTACTATGCCGGACTCAGCTATAGGTTTTTAAACGATCAGATTGGGAAACCACACTATGTGGCCCCTTTGGTAGGTCTTAAAAAAAATAATTTCTACTTTGGATATTCCTATCAGATTATCTTAAACGAAATTTTGGGATACAGTACCGGTACCCACGTCATTACCATCGGTGTAGATTTATTCCAGGGGATTAGCAACTGTAGGTGTACCTATTAAGAGCAGCTAACAGCAAGTCTTGGCCATTTCAAATTAGCGCATTTTATAATCCACAAATAAAAGGATTGCAGTAAGTTTGTATAAAATTTATTGAAAACGTGGGAAAGGTAGAAGTTAGTAATATAAGGGTATATGCCCATCATGGCTGTTTAAAGGAAGAAACTATTATCGGTAGCGATTACCGTGTAGATGTGGCCGTAAAGGCCTCCCTACAAAAGGCTGCCAAATCGGATCAACTTGTACATACGGTCGATTATGTCCTGATCAACCATATTGTAAAAGAAGAAATGAAGGTTCCTTCCAAACTTTTAGAGCATGTGGCAGAACGAATTATAAAAAGAATTTTCAAGGAAAGTAAGATGGTAAGGACGGCCAAAGTAGCTGTTACCAAGATAAATCCGCCTATCGGAGGCGATGTTGCCGAGGTAACGGTAACACTAAAATCTAAAAGATAATGATTTTAAGTTTTTGATAGTTAAAAAAATTATTACATTTGCACAACGAAAGGGCATTGTGGCCGAGTGGCTAGGCAGAGCTCTGCAAAAGCTTGTACAGCGGTTCGAATCCGCTCGATGCCTCTCTAAAACCTTAACTTTAATTAGTTAAGGTTTTTTTTATGCCTCTAATTTAATGGGCGTTCCCCTATCGGGTCGCGCTTTCCGCTATATCTTTTTTAAACGCCTAGGCCGTCCAAAAAAGGATGCCGCTGCAATCCCTAACGCGATAATCAATGAATAATAATCAATTTGGCAATAAACAATGAAAAAAGTAAAGGGTGAACGGTAGGTCAGTATTCAGTCGCCACTAATCGGTAACCAGTAAGCAGTAACCCGGCTAAATCGCGGGACTACCGGCCAATATGACATCGGCTAAATACTGAACAAATACATTTTTAGGCATATGATAGTGAACGCTGAACAGTAATCGGCGAAGTATATGAAATCTGTTATGAAGTTATCTTGTTATCAAGTTATGTCGTTTGGAAGTTTTCAGTTAGCAGTTAGCAATTAACAAAGGATCATAGAAAAGAAAGGACCGCACGGAAAATGCCACGACTTGCATCAGCAGTAAGGGGCCCCATATCAATTTACAATAAGCAGTAAACAATTAGCAACCATCTCATCATATTCTCCTTCCCCCTAAACGACAACTTATTGATTGTAAACTGTAATACAGTCCTTAGAGGCATAATTTCTGTCGTTTACAGAGCTATATTTTAATCAAGTCCATTATCTTGCTTCCGTTGATTCATAAAAATAAATGGAAAGAGTTGAATCATATTTTTAAAAGAAATGACCCTATAAAAACACAGCACTTAATTTAAACGGGTTAGGCCTTTTGGTTTTTAGAAAATTTCTTGGTTTAACCTTACTATTTGGACTCGGAACATAAAGTTACCTGCCCATTGGGCATTAAGTCCTTGAAATAAAGATCTTGGCCGCAATAATCTTCGTCCATATTTCTGATCCTTTTGAAATCATCAAAAAAGCGTTCCTTTATAGTGTTGGATGAATCACTCTTCTACTTACAGGACCTTACAAGTATTCAATAAATGTCCTGTTAATCAGAAAAAATGAATAGAAAACTAAAAAATATTATAAAATGAAGATTTTCATAAAAACCAAATTGTACGTACTATTCCTATTAGTTACAAGTGGTAACGTATGTGCTCAGGAAAAGGACATAGAAGTTTTCGGAAATTTAGTTGAAGAACAAACCTCCCAGCCCGTTCCATACGCTACCATTGTACTCAAGGACAATACCAACAACAAAATCATTACAGGTACTACCACGGATGATAATGGTAAGTTCCGTATTACTAGTTCCAAGACCGATTTCTATATAGAAATAAGTTTTATGGGATATCGAACCAAAACAATCACAGAGTTTTCAGTGTCAAATGCAATGGTCAATTTGGGAACTATTAATCTTGTCCCCGACAACCAAGCTCTTGATGAAGCCGTCATAACCGGGGAAGTTTCCAAAACAGTTTTCAAGTTAGATAAACGAGTGTTTAATGTTGGAAAAGATATTAGCAGCACGGGGGCAAGTGCTTTGGAAGTTCTTAATAATGTACCATCTGTAAATGTAAATATAGAAGGGGAAGTAAGCCTTCGCGGAAAGTCGGGGGTACAAATATTAATAAACGGAAAGCCTTCTGTTTTAGCCGACCAGTCTAGTAATGCATTGGGTACAATTACCGCCGATATGATAGAAAGTATCGAGGTAATTACAAACCCTTCCGCCAAATACGAAGCATCTGGCACTGCCGGAATTTTAAATATTATCCTCAAAAAGGAAGAGAACAAGGGATGGAATGGTTCTATTTCTGCAAATACGGGAACACCCGATAATCACAGTTTGGGAATAAGCCTTAATCGCAGAACAGAAGATTTTAACTTATTTGCGCAATTGGGTGCTGGGTATCGATCCTTACCGCAAGACAATAAAGCCTTCAATCGAAATTTAACCAACAAGGAGGTTGTGTTCAGTGAGGGCACTGCGTATCGCAATGAGGGATTTTTTAACCTTACCTTAGGTACCGACTATCATATCGACGAATTGAACGTACTAACCTTATCCGGAAACTTGGCGTACGAAATTGAAGACCAGCCCTCGGAAACCAATTTCAGATTTTTCAATTCGGAGAATGAGCTAGTCACTAGTTGGCTTAGGGATGAAACTACGGAGGCTACAAACCCAAAATGGCAATATGAACTGAACTATAAGAAGCAGTTTAAAAACAAGGAAGACCATACATTACAACTAAGCGCTTTGGGAACTTTCTTTGGAAAAGAGCAGTCTTCTCAATTTAAAAATACGACGATATCTGGGACAGATACTACTACTGACCAACAAACCGATACCAATTTCCAACAAGCTGATTACACCTTTAAAGTGGATTATACCAATCCTTTAAGCGATGTATATACTGTAGAAACCGGGGTACAATATGTAATGAACGATGTTGGAAATGATTATGAAGTGAGAGACCTAACACAGGGCGAATATATAGTAAATGAAGCCCTGACCAATAATTTTGAATACGATCAAAAAGTTCTCGGAATTTATGCTACAGGGGCCTATGAAAAGGAGAAATGGGGAATAAAGGCTGGCCTTAGACTTGAAAATACCCAGCTGAACACCCTCTTAACCAATACCGAAGAATTTAATGACCAAAATTTCACCGATTTTTTTCCCACTTTACATACTTCCTACAAAATAGATGATTATTTTTCGCTTCAAGCGGGCTATTCGAAACGTATTTTTAGACCAAGATTATGGGATTTAAATCCTTTTTTCAATATTAGAAATAATTTTAATGTCAGAAAAGGAAATCCAGATCTACAACCAGAGTATACAGATTCCTACGAATTGACCAGTATTTACAAGATTGGCAAAGCTTCATTGAGCTCAAGCTTATACCATAGCCATACTACGGATGTGGTAGAGCGTGTTTCTACTTTTGAAGATAACGTAACCTTTACTACTCCAGAGAATATTGGAACAAACGCTTCTTTTGGGTTTGAAACGAACGGTAAATACAGTCCCAACAAATGGCTTACGCTAACAGGAGATTTCAATTTGAACTACTTTGATAGAAAGGGAAGCTTTTTAGAGCAAACATTTGATTTCTCCGGGAACCGTTGGTCCTCAAAATTAGGTTCTAAAATTGGATTCCCCGCAGACATTGATCTAGAACTTACGGGAAACTATCAGTCTGGCTATAAAACTGTACAAGGAAAGCTTACCGGGTTTGCTTTTTTGGATATAGGGGTACGCAAGAAAATATTCAAGGGTAAAGCTATTGTAAATTTAGGAGTGCGAGACTTATTTGAGTCGCAAATTTCCGAACGCTTTGTATCAGAACCAACTTTTGAAACTTATGACTTTGGTCGGCGTGGACGTTTTATAACCTTCGGTATCAGTTACGGGTTTGGAAAAGGGGAAGCGATGACCTATTCGGGCGGCAGGAGGCGATAATCGACATAGATAAAATACCCCAAGCCGCCGATGTTAGTGCTTCATAATACCAACCTCAATCAAATTGGCACATTTTACATTGCTAATTAAATTTTGCGTTAGGGACCGCGGCGGCATCCCCGTAGCGAAGCAAGGGATATAGCCAAGGGCCCGCCCGACGAAGGAGGGAACGCCCAAATAATAAGGCTAAAAACATAGGGAGCAGAAAAAAACAAAACAGATTTGGAACAGTGCGGCACCTTATTTCTTAGCCAGAAAAAAGTACCGAAACTTCCCTCCTATTTTTCTTTCATGAGTTCTATTCCTTTCTCGATATTCAATTTATCCATCGGCAAAAATCCCTTGACAATCAATACCATGCCGCAAAGGATCAATATAATTCCCAGGCCTTTTTTTACCATAAGAATACGCTTTGAAGTCAGGTATTTTCGGAGTTGTTTTGCCAACAATATTTTTACGAGATCCGTAATAAAATACGCCCCCAGCATAGCGCCAAAAAATACCCAGATACGGTTGGGATCGTTGTCCAAACTCGGGCCTACGACAATGATAATTCCAAGCCAAAACACCAAAACGCCGATATTGATAAAGTTCAGTAAGAACCCTTTGACAAACAAACTGACATAATCGCCTTTGGTAACCCTTATCTTATTTTTCTTGTGCTTGGCATGTTTTTTAAAAATATTGGTGAGGCCGTAAACCAGTAAAATAACGCCTCCAAAAACATAGAGTCCCGGTTGATTGCTCAGGTTTTCCAACAGTTGAAAACTACTAAAATATGCCGCTGTTATAAAAAGAACGTCGGCCATTATCACTCCTATATCAAAACAGAGGGCTGCTCTAAAACCCTTTGTTGCACTCGTCTCTAGAAGCACAAAAAAAACAGGACCTACCATAAAACTCAAAAAAAAGCCTAGAGGTATCGCTGCCTGTACATCTTCTATCATAAAATTTAAATTCTTTACATTTTGGTTATTTTACCGCCAAAAACGGTTTTCTCATCCATTTTAGCGGGATTTCCGTACACCAAAACCTCGCCTCCAGCTTTCACGGTTGCCTTTACATACTCCGTGGCAAAAACGTCTGCCCTAGAACCGGCATTGACATTGACGGTACTGAATTTTGTATTGAAATTTTTCCCGTAATAGCTACCGCCAGTATTTATTTGGATATCCTGATTGTAGGATTTTCCACTGGTAGTAATAATTCCCCCTGTAACCGCTTTTATCAGTAATTGTTCTACCTGGGCATTTATATTCAGCTCTCCCCCTTCTTGCGCCTTTAACTCTAAAACCTTTTGTTTTATAGGCAATTCACAAGAAATACGGGCATCTTCATTTACGTCGATAACGACCAATTCCCCGCTATAGTACAAGTTTACAAAGGTACGATACCCACTGAAAATTTTCCCTACCTCCATGCGGAGTTTTAAAACGCCATCATTGTTTACAATGGCTACCTTGGTGGTATTGGCCCCGCTTATTACGGCCTTGTTCACATCAGATTTAATGAGGTTTACAGACAAGCCGTCAAAAGCTTTTATTTGGGAGAAGGGTTGTAATTCCTGAATTACTTTTTCATTTTGGGAACAAAGGGTTTGAAGACCAAACCCAAGGGCTAAAACACCTACGATTATTTGTTTCATCTGCTTAAATCTATAGTTTTAATAAGCCGTAAACCTACCATGTAGTTTACGACCAATCTGCTGTAGACATCACCTGGATACAAGAATTATTTAAAAGTCATGCACCAGGTGTAATCCTTCCATTTTTAAACAAATTCTATGCGAACAAAATTTATTTATTTTTTCCTAGAAGCGAAAAATCTAAATGTCGTTTAATTAAATCGGAGTTCTTTACCATCACGATTACCTCGTCTCCTAATTGGTAGGTTTTTTTGTGTCTTTCCCCTACAATGGCGTATTCCTTTTCATCAAAGGTATAATAATCATCTTTGATATCCCTAATACGGATCATTCCTTCGCATTTATTTTCTATAATCTCTACATAGAGTCCCCATTCGGTGACCCCAGAAATTACGCCAATAAATTCTTTGTCCTGGTGATCTTGCATAAACTTGATCTGCATATATTTTATAGAATCGCGTTCTGCATTGGCGGCCAAACTTTCCATGTCGGAGGAGTGTTTGCATTTATCTTGGTAAACATCTGCTTTTGCCGAGGCTCCCCCATCCAAATAATGTTGAAGCAATCTGTGCACCATCACATCTGGGTACCTTCTAATGGGCGACGTAAAATGGGTGTAATAATCAAAGGCCAATCCGTAATGTCCAATATTGTCCACGGTATAGATTGCCTTGCTCATGCTTCTAATGGCTAGGGTATCGACCAAGTTTTGTTCCTTGCGTCCTTTTACATCTTCCAGAAGCTTATTTAGAGAGCTGCTAATAGATTTTCTGTCTTTAAAGTTAAGGGAATGTCCAAAGCGGGATACAATGCCGTTAAGGGCCATTAATTTATCTTCATTGGGTTCGTCGTGCACTCGGTAGACAAAAGTTTTTTCCGGTTTGGGCTTTCCTATAAATTGGGCAACTTTTCTATTGGCCAATAACATAAATTCCTCAATCAGTTTATTGGCGTCCCTGGCTTCTTTAAAATAGACACCTACCGGTTCGCTATTTTCGTTCAGGTTAAATCGCACTTCCACCTTGTCAAAAGAGATGGCTCCTTCACCCATGCGTTGCTTCCGCATAATTTTTGCAAGGCGGTCCATGGTCAAGGTTGCGGCTACCACCTCGTCACTGACACTGTATGCTTTTTCGCGAATCGAAATTTCTTCCGGAATATTCCCGTTTTGATTTTCGATAATATGCTGCGCCTCTTCGTAGGCGAATCGCTCGTTAGAATTAATGACCGTTCTTCCGAACCACTGATCTTTTATCCGGGCCTTGTCATCAATTTCAAAAATTGCGGAGAAGGTATATTTTTCTTCATTGGGTCTCAGCGAACATGCGTTGTTCGATAAGACTTCTGGAAGCATGGGTACTACCCTATCGACCAAATAAACCGAAGTGGCCCTATTGTAAGCTTCCTCGTCCAAAATAGAATCTGGCGTCACGTAATGGGAAACGTCTGCAATATGGATTCCGATTTCATAATTTCCGTTCTCCAAAATTTTAAAAGAAAGCGCATCGTCAAAATCCTTGGCGTCTTTTGGGTCAATAGTAAAAGTCAGGGTATCTCGCAGATCCCTTCTTTTTTCTATTTCTTCTTTTTTAATGGAAGTATCTAACTGATTTGCGAACCTTTCTACTTCTACCGGAAATTCATAGGGCAAACCATATTCTGCCAAGATGGCATGGATCTCTGTATTGTGCTCCCCTGGTTTCCCCAACACTTCGGTGATGGTCCCAAAAGGGGAATCGGCCTTGTCTGGCCATTCGTCAATTTCTACAATTACCTTATCGCCATTTTCTGCAGTTCCGATTTTTTCTTTTGGAATAAAAATATCGGTATACATTCTGTGATCTGTAAGACGTACAAAAGCAAAACTTTTTTGCATCTCTACAATCCCCACAAAAACCATTTTATTTCGACTTATAATTTTGGTGATCTCGCCTTCTAGTTTTTTTCCTTTCCTCTTTGGAAAAATATACACCTCTACGGTGTCTTTATGAAAGGCTTTTTTTAACTTATTGAACGGAATAAAAACATCTTCGTCCAATCCCTCTACAATGATATAGGCATTTCCTCTTCCGGTGATATCTACCCTACCGGTATGGTATGATTTTGTGGAAGCAATAGCCTTGTAATTTCCACGGCTTTCTTCTACGATTCTTTTTTTCTCTTTTAGCGACACCAATTTTTTGATCAGATCGTTTCTGTCCTTGGTATCGGTAAGGCCAATTTTAGCAGCTATTTGTTTATAATTAAAAGCCTTTCCAGGTTCCTTTTCAAGAACTGTAAAGATTCCTTTTGTTATTTCGTTGCTTTTATTGTTTTGACCTTTCTTTTTTCTCTGCGACATTAATACTTATTATTTGTGGAAAATTACGAATTATAATCCATTGTCCCATCAAACTAGAATCAACTTACCGTAAAACTTCTGCATTGTTCTTATCAACAATTATATAATATACTATTTTCTTTTTATTAAAATTTAAAAAAAACTGGTGGATATTATTGTTTGTTAATAGTTGCAATAAAATTATGGTTGGAAATTAGTTTTACAGTATCTTTGGACTTTATTGACAAGTTATCCGAGGGGACTTTTATTATAAATCAAGTTCTTAACACAGTTATTAACACCTGTTGATAACCTGTATTAACATGAAATTTTTAATAAGTAAAGTTTAAATAATTGTTAACTACGAAAGCTTATCGTTTCATAACTTATTATTAGATTTTGAGAAGTAAATTATATTATGATGGTTTTGTTTTCTATAGGGAAATATAATCGAGAAATCAAAATTTACTATTTACTTTTTATCATCAGCTTGTTAACATTGGTGTTTTAAGCTTAAATAGCTAACTAACAAGCTTTTTCAGATTTTGTAAAAATTATGTTGTTAACAACCCTATTTGCGTAGTGAAATTGGACTTAGTTGTATATTAGTAATCAGCACATAACATCAAATAACGGCCTGCTCAAAGCCTTGTCATCCATAAATGATTGGAGAATAAAAAAGGCCCAATATCTACTAAAAATACGGTCTTGGAGCATTGTTAATATCTCTCAAAAAATCTTATTCCAGAACATAAACTAGTACATTAAAAATGAAAATAGCCATCGGTAACGATCATGCGGGTACAGCATATAAACATGCTATTGTCGAACTTTTAAATTCGATGAATATAGAGGTCACTAATTATGGGACAGATCAATCGGAAAGTGTTGATTACGCGGATTTTGTACATCCGGTTTCCAAGGATGTAACAGCGGGAATAGCCGATCTTGGAATCATCATTTGTGGTAGCGGAAATGGGGCCTGTATGACCGCTAATAAGCACCAAAAGGTAAGGGCTGCCCTTTGTTGGACAACTGAAATAGTAAAACTGGCAAAAGAGCACAATGATGCCAATGTATTGGGAATACCGGCAAGGTATGTCTCTTTACCCCAAGCATTGGATATGGTTGCTACCTTTATAAACACAGCTTTTGAAGGGGGGCGTCACCAAAACCGTATCGAAAAGATTCCTTGTGTATAGCAAATTATTAGTATAAAATATTGATAGACAGTTCTTTTGTATCGATTGGATTTAAAATGAAAGTCTGCCGTAAGTTCAGAAATGGGATTCCCGATTACAGGGGAATCCCATTTCTTATTTACGGTTGTTTTATATTGTTTTAAAGCCTGTTGATAACCTGTTAATAAGCTGATTGTCAGTTTATTGTAAAAGTATACTCAAAGGTCGGTATTTTCAGGCCTTTTGGTAGATATATAGGTATAAGAGTTCGATTGCTAGCTTATATAAGGATGATATTTTATTTTCTTTGAGCCCTTAAAACTGCTCTTATCCGGTCTCTCGATGATGAACCATATACGGTAATAGGATAGGTTTTCTGGTATACAACTATAGCTTTAAAGGTATTTCCCAACCTATGGAATAGCGTGATAAACAACCCTTATTTTTAAACTTTTCCTCAGATAAGGTACAGGTTTATAGTCAGAAATTAGGCCGATATTTATGGTTTTTTATGGACTGCTAAACGCGTATAAAAGAGCCTTGTTTAGAGGGTATTTAACGTTCGAAATAAGCCTTATTTAAAGCTTATTTATGCCCTTTTTTGCGGCTATATTTTAGGTGTTTTTAGATGGAATAAACCATTATAAACTGTCTGATTTTGGATTGTAAATTGGGCGTTTGGTACGGCTGTTTCTGAATTGTTTTTTGATGCTAAATGTTTTTTGGTAGGTCCATTTTTACAAAATTTAGGCTGGTATTCTTGGTTATTTCAAGTCGATTTTCAGGAGAAAATAGGAGGAGGGAAGCGGTAAATTTTTGAGGTCTTTACCGTTCATATTCATCAAAAATAGCGTTGTAATCATTTATTAAATTACATATAATGATATTTTTTAAGGGTGTTTTAACTGGATATAAAAGTATATTCTGTGATAAATAAAGAGGTATATACGCGGTGAATATGCCTGGATTTGAGGGGAGATTTTAATTTTTAAAGTTGAATTTTGGCCGTAGAAATACCAATTATTTTCTAAAATTTAAACAAAATTACAATCCGTTTTAGATCAATTTGTAAACCTATGATAGGTTGTATCCAGTATTTTATCAGCCGTTAAAAAATTGATTTATGGAAATTTTATTGGCCATAAACGAACCTATTTTTAGAAGAAATTAGAGATTTATTGCTTTGTGTTTCTACCAATAATCATGACAATTTGACGGAAATTACCCTTCTTAATTTTACTTTTTTGCTGCAATTTTAAAGTTATTTTGGGGTGTCTTTGTCCCTGATTGGAGTTTAATTACCTCTTATTAGAGTCTTTTTAACTAGGGTTTTGGACGCTATTTTTTCTTAAAAATGGAATTATTTTGAGGCTCTTATTAACTTAGAATTAATCTCAATTTTATCGAATTTTGGCTTGTTTTAGGGGCTTTAAAAACTCAATTTTAGTTCTAAATTCAACGAAAAATAGGGGTGTAATGGTGCTCCATTTAACTCTAAAATCGGCTATGGAAGGAGCTGAAATGGCACTAAATTTTATGGTAAAAAAGTGATTTTTGTAGCTTGAAAAGTTCTTTTTTTGGCAGTAATTTGAGCGTTGTTTTAGCTCCTATTAGTCTAATTCTAGGATTGGTTTTTGGGTCTTTTGCCAAGGATTTGAGCTAACTAAAATGCATTTTTTAGGTCTATTTTTTCCTTAAAAATGGATTTCTAATTCCATTATGGACCTTTTTTTTAGTAAAGCTACGTATAAATTTTAGTTGATTTTAGTGTAATTTGACCTTTAAAAAGAGTTGAATATTTATGTTTCTACAGCTGTTTTTATTCCAGAAATATTCCTTGATTTCGTTTAATATCTTTCAAAAAAATAAGTCTTATTAGGCTGGATGAACCCTATAATCCGACCATTTTTGATTCATATTTTAATGATAAAAGGGAAGTTTTTTCGGTGAGATTGAGGTCGGATCACGCATTTTTTTGACGGGTATATTTGTAAAATAAGCCCATATTAAAGGCTGGTTTCTGATTCTATTTTTCCGTTTTGAACGTCACTTTTTAGGGCTGTTTTAAGGAAAATGAAGTTTAAATTCTAGGATATATTGGGGTAGGTTGGACTTGAAATAGGTGATGTATTTATGTTTTTTTAGCTGGTTTTACATCTAAAAACGTTACTATTCAAAGGCCATCTGATCCCTAAAATTGAACCTTTTTTGATCCTTATTTTAGCTAAACGGGGGAAGTTTTTTAGATGTGAATTAGGTAAAATAAAGCAATTATTTGACGGGTAGATTTTAGAAAAAAGACATATTAAAGCTTGATTTTTGATTCTAATTTTCCGTTTTGAACGTCACTTTTTAGGGCTGTTTTAAGGAAAATAAACTTTAATTTCTAGGATATATTGGGGTAGGTTGGACTTGAAATAGGTGATGTATTTATATTTTTTTAGCTGGTTTTACATCTAAAAACGGTACTATTCAAAGGCCAGATGATCCCTGAAATTGAACCTTTTTTGATCCTTTTTTTAGCTAAACGGGGGAAGTTTTTTAGATGTGAATTAGGTAAAATTAAGCAATTATTTGACGGGTAGATTTGAGAAAAAAGGCATATTAAAGCTTGATTTTTGATTCTAATTTTCCGTTTTGAACGTCACTTTTTAGGGCTGTTTTAAGGAAAATAAACTTTCATTTCTAGGATATATTGGGGTAGGTTGGACTTGAAATTGGCGATGTTTTTATGTTTTTTTAGCTGCTTTCGCACCAAAATCCTTTCTCTAACTTTCATTATTTTTTTAAAAGAGGAACGATTTTAAGGTTTGGTCTTTCTTTTAAGCAGACTAGTTTTAATACTTACTTTGGGGACGGGAGTGGCATTTCAATATTTATTTTAGCAACGAACAGAAATATTTTAAGGAAAAAGTTGATTAACTGGGCCATTTTTCTGAGCCGTATTCTAGTTCAAGAGATTCTTTAGATACACTTTTATAGGGAAATTTTAAATATAGTCAGCTTGGTATTTTTCTGTGTTTAACATTTGGTGGAATTACATAGTGTTACATATTTATTTTTGTTTTTTTTCAACCAATAATCTTTCTTACTCCCAAAAAATAGAAACTATTTTACGGATGAGGGGATGTCCTACATGTGACAATTCGTTAAAGCTAATGAAGATACCAATTTTTTAGATTGCGAGGAATGGGGTTCGTAAGGACCATATGAACCAAAAATTCCCAACGCTTGGGTCAGGAATTTTCATAATTTGTTGTTCAGATGCTATAATTCCGCTAAGGTATACTTTAAGGTAGCTGTATACTCTCCGGCCTTTATTAGGGAGAAGTTATCGGTTTGTTCTATAGAATAGGTCAATCGAAAACCTTTTGCGCCATTCCCTGTGTATACACTTTTAATGCCGTCAATCAATTTAATATTGTCACCGATTTCAGTAGTTGCACCCAATTTTACTTCTCCAAAAACAAACTCACCACGAGAATTTTCATCACTTCCATTGGGTACAAATGTGGATATTATGGTGATGCTGACCCCCTGTTCTGGCCATACTGACCCCTCTAAGGATTTTGGTCAAAAAGATAAGTTAATGACAATATTACAGTTTTTTTCTTAGACTTTCTCCCTTTAATTCTATTCGATGGGAAGTGTGTACCAATCTATCTAAAATGGCATCGGCGATGCTTGCTTCCCCAATAATATCATACCAGCTTCCCACAGGTAGTTGACTGGCGATAATGGTGGACGATCTTCCATGGCGGTCCTCAATAATTTCCATCAGGTCCATTTGTTGTTTTCTATCCA
>NZ_FQYX01000041.1 GCF_900141935.1 Arenibacter nanhaiticus
CGTTAAGTTTCATTATCGAACCGCCGTATACGAGACCCGTACGTACGGTGGTGTGAGGGGTGCACTCCGTCATTAGATGGCGGAGCCATCCACTCGATTGTGTTTAGTTTTTATTCAGATGTCAGATTATAAATCCAATGACCGTTATTATACTTACCTATGGATTTTTCTTAATTTTCTAAATGGGCTGACTTTTCTAATTTTGGCTTTTGGGGCATAACTTTTATTATTGAGTCAACTTTTTTGTTTAATGTATCATACTGTTCAGTTGACGGTTTTTTTAGTGTGTAAATTGACAAAACAAAAGCTACCGCTCCAAAAAACACACTTATTCTGCTTACATTTTTATCAAATCGCGTTTTCTTATAGGATTTATAAATGTCAACTGCTTTAGGTTTGATTCTGACTATTGATGATATTTCATTCCGAGTTATTTTATGTCCCGCATCTGTAATCAGCCAAATTCCGTACTGTTCAAAAGGCTTTTTCTCGATATAATTCTCAGATTCCAAAAAGTCTAAAAAGTGTTTCATTCTTAATCTGTCCTTAAAGTTTTCTTCGTCCTCGAAATTTGCTAATAGAAAATCCTTTATTTGAACATATCCGAATGATTTGTTTTTCTTTAAAAGAAATTCAAACAGTTTAATATGCAAAACGCCTTTCTCCTTGCCCATGTTCGGTTGTTTTAAATTAAACACAACATATTAATATAACAACAAGTTGCTATATCCCCATTTTATCGTCAACTAACATAAACCTTATTTCCCAAAATATCCAGGTGATTATTGTATAATAATTAACAGTCAGATGTTTATAACCAGATGGAGTCGTCGGGAAATGAATTGGCGGAGCCTGAAAATCGCTTAGAATTTAGAACCTTACTCTATAAGTCAAGTGATATTTAAACCTTAGATGAGTGTTACAACAAATCCAAATTCAACTTAGGAAGTAAGTTCGCGGCTTCCTTCATTTTTTTGTCTATGATTTTGGCATAGATCTCCGTAGTTCGTATTTCACGGTGTCCCAGACGTTTGGAAACGGTATAGATATCCGCGCCATTTTCCAATAATAACACTGCATTGGTATGCCTGGCGGAATGAAAGGTGATGTGCTTATTAATGCCGGCAAACATACACCAACGGAGGAGTTGGAGGTTCATATGGGCACTATAACGGAGGCCTTTGAATACTCGGTCATGGGGACCTTTACGTTCCCCTAAAAGCTCCCTAGCCTGTTGTGAGATATATAAGTATTCCACCCCTTCAGTTTTCTTTTGCTGAAAGACAATACGGAATATAAAATTCCCGGAATTATCGGTACCCTCATCCCGGACCTCGGACCACTTTAGCTTATTAATATCAGACCAACGTATCCCCGATAAGGAGGAAAAGAGAAAGGCGCGTTTTAATAAAGGAATAGGGCAGGGGGTCTTGGATAGTTTTTGAAGTTCATCGGAGGTGAGGTATTCTCGGGTAGACTCTCCCGCTGTAAAACCTTTAACCTTCTTAATGAGGTTCTCCTTTAGGTACCCTTCTTCAAAAGCGGCATTTAAACAAGCCTTAAATTTATTGTAGTACGTATTTTTGGTGTTTTGGGATAACTTCTTTTTGCTCTGTGTAACAGCAACGGTATCCAGGTATTTCTTATAACCTTTAATAAAATCGACATCAATATCGTCAAAAGTTATGGTAGGGGAGCAATAGGCTTCTAGATGTTTCTGTGCAGCATCCCAATTGTCATAATTGCCTTTGGACTGGTAGCGTTCCTCTTTCTTCTGAAAATAAAAGTCTAATAAACTAACTTTTCCTTTGGTGTCGTTTTTAAGGTCATACTTCCCCTGATAGACTTCAGCCTTTCTTATTGTCAGTATTTGTTCAGCAAGCTCCAAGGTTTCCTTGTTTTTCTTTATTTCAGCATCGGTCTTGGGATCGGTTGTGAGATAGAGCTCTAGATATTCAAAATCCCTTAGATGTTTTGTTTTTCCTTCCGGAGTTAATCTATGTCCTTTATAGTATTCAATATATAGGCTAGACATTCCGCTTTTTAGCTTTTTCTTTCTGAGATGGACTTTCATACGAGGTGCATTTTTTACACCTCAGGTGTAATAAATTATTGCGAGGTGTAATTGAGATGTAAAAAAGTACAAAAAATAAATAACTATAAGAAAGTAAAACTCTTAAAGTTATTAACAAATAATTGATTTTCAGACACTTACAATTAAATGGTGTTATATGATTTCAAATAAAATGAATGTCTATTTCCCGATACAGAAATTAGCAAATATATTCCCTAGTAAATCGTCACTAGTGATCTCTCCGGTGATCTCACCAAAATGAAATAGTGCCTGGCGAATGTCTATGGCCAGTAAATCGGCGGGGGTATCCTCGTCCATGCCAAATTGTACCCTTTCTACCTCTTCCAATGCCTTTAATAGGGAGTTGTAGTGTCTGGTATTGGTAACGATGGTTTCGTTGTTGCGAAGGGCTCCTGTATTGACAAATTCTAACAACCGTTCTTTTAGGGTTTCTACGCCTTCACCTGTTTTGGCCGAAATAAAATGTAGGTTAGGGATTTGCTGGTGGAGCGAATCTTGCTCCTGAGCGCTTATCAAATCGGCCTTGTTCCCTAATATCAACAAGGGTTTTTGTGGGTATTTATTCTTTATTTTTTCGAGTTCAACCTTTAGTTTTTCGATATCAAATTCTGGCTTTAGTACCGAAGAACCGTCCAACATAAATATAACTACTTGTGACTGTTCTATTTTTTCGAAGGTTTTCTTTATTCCTATGCTTTCTACCACATCTTTGGTATCTCTAATCCCTGCAGTATCTATAAACCTAAACCCAATTCCGCCTATAGAAATTTCATCTTCTATGGTATCTCTAGTGGTTCCGGCAATAGCACTGACGATGGCTCGTTCTTCGTTTAGCAGTGCATTTAATAAGGTAGATTTACCAACGTTGGGCTCCCCAACAATAGCAATCGGAATACCGTTCTTTATCACGTTCCCGACGGCAAAAGAGTCGATTAGTCTTTTTAGTACTTCCTGAATTCTACGCAGTAGGTCTTTAAACTGACTCCTGTCGGCAAACTCTACGTCTTCTTCTGCAAAATCGAGTTCCAATTCTATCAGGGAAGCAAAATTAAGCAGTTCGTCGCGTAATTTTTTAATCTCGTTACTGAACCCACCTCTCATTTGTTGCATGGCGATTTGGTGGCTTGCCTCATTGTCAGAGGCAATCAGATCTGCTACTGCTTCGGCCTGACTAAGGTCTAGTTTGCCATTTAAAAAGGCTCTTAGGGTAAATTCACCAGCATCAGCGGTCCTACAGCCATTTCGCAAGAACAGCTGAATTATTTGTTGTTGTATATAAGGTGACCCATGACAGGATATTTCTACTACATCTTCTCCTGTATAGGAATTTGGTCCTTGAAAAACTGAGACCAATACTTCATCCAAGATTCTATCGTTTTCCACAATGTGGCCTAGATGAATGGTATGGGTTTTTTGTTTTGCTAAATCTTTTCCTCGAACCGATTTAAAAAAAGGCGCAGCCAAGGCGATGGCCGATTTTCCTGAAATACGGATTACCGCTATGGCTCCGGCCCCAGAAGGGGTGGCTAATGCTATAATGTTGTCGTTGGGGGTCATATCTTTTAATTGGTGTAAAAATACAATATATAAATTTCCGAACACAAAGGTTCCTTTAAAAAACAATCTCCCAAGAATACGACTGGCCGTTGTTCTATATAATCTCTGAAATAGAAATGATTAGTCTTTAAAACAATGTTCGTTTTGTATTTTATGTAACATTAGGCTTACTTTATAGTCTAATAAATATATTCATTTTAAAGGATCTTAAAATACGAGAAAAGTGATGAAGGAACAGAATAATCAATTATTGGTATTGACCCATTTAAGTCAGTTATTAGATTTGGTAACCGGTTTTGGAGGGTTTATAGTGCCACTTGTGATATGGCTTACAAAACGCGATACCATTATGGGAATGGATGAAAATGGGAAGTCTATCATCAATTTTCAATTGAGCATGTTTCTCTATGCGATTATTAGTATTCCTTTTATATTATTTTGTGGCGCCGGATTTATCGGACTTATTGCCGTGGGGATCATGTGTTTGGTATTTCCAATTGTCAATGCCGTAAAAGTTTCTAGTGGTGAAAACCCAAAATATCCTTTAAGTATAAAGTTTATTCTATAACGGTTTTATTCCAAAAGAGGAATTCTTGTAAGCCGCTCTATTTTTCAATAGGGAATTTGCTTTAAATGACTATCTATATTTTGCGTTAGGGACCGCGGCGGCATCCCCGCAGCAGCGCAAGGGATATAGACAAGGGCCCGACCGACGCAGGAGGGAACGCCCAAAACACCATACTAGTTCATAGGAGAAAGGATTCCATAAAAAAGCCGCACTGTATCATACAACGCGGCTTTTTCTATAAAAAAATGGTTATTTTAATTGTTGAGCATCACCGGCATTACCAACATGGTAACGTTTTCTCCTTCGTCCAAGCCATCAACAGGGGTTAGGATACCCGCTCTGTTAGGAAGGCTCATTTCTAATTGCACATCGTCAGAAGTAAGGTTGTTCAGCATCTCTACCAAAAACCTAGAGTTGAATCCGATTTGCATATCGTCTCCTTGGTAAGAACAGGTTAAACGCTCTTCGGCCTTGTTACTGTAATCGATATCTTCTGCAGAAATGTTTAATTCGGCTCCTGCAATTTTTAATCGGATCTGATGAGTAGTCTTGTTAGAGAAAATAGATACTCTTCTTACAGAACTTAAGATCTGGTTGCGTGAAATTGCCAGTTTGTTCGGGTTTTCTTTTGGGATAACAGCTTCATAGTTAGGGTATTTTCCATCTATAAGCCTACATATTAATACCGTGTTTTCAAAGCTAAACTTAGCATTGCTTTCATTGTATTCAATAACCACATCTGTTTCGCTACCGCCTAAAATACCCTTTAAAAGGTTCAATGGTTTTTTAGGCATAATAAATTCGGCTACTTGTGAGGCCGATACATCGGTACGTTGGTATTTCACCAATTTATGGGCATCGGTAGCAACAAAAGTTAAATTTTCTGGAGAAAACTGAAAAAAGACGCCGCTCATTACAGGTCTTAAATCATCGTTTCCGGCAGCAAAAATCGTTTTATTAATAGCGGTGGCCAAGATATCGCCTTCAAGGGTGGTAGAAGTAGGGTTAGAAAGTTCTATGGCCTTTGGAAACTCTGCGCCATCGGCATAGGCCAAGGCGTATTTACCGTGGTTAGAGCTGATCTCTACGGTGTTGTTGTCTTCTACAATAAAAGTCAATGGTTGTTCCGGAAAAGTCTTTAAGATTTCTAACAAAAGTCTTGCAGGAACTGCGATAACGCCCTCGCTATTGGAGTCCACATCTAAGATAGAGCTCATGGTTGTCTCCAAATCCGAAGCAGATACCTTAAGTTGATTCTGCTTTAGATCGAAAAGGAAATTATCCAGAATAGGTAAGGTGTTACTGTTGTTGATAACGCCTCCTAAAACTTGAAGCTGTTTAAGTAAATAGGTGCTAGATACTATAAATTTCATTCGTTTATTGTTTTTTAAGGAACCCCATGATTATAAAATTAAATATAAAGAACGGTTGGTTAATAACCGCTCTATTTTGTAAAATTCCTTGAATCTCTATCAAAACAAAGATATTTTAAATGTCCTTTTCAAGGAAACAAACTTATTAACACTTAATGGCCGTATTTTTTCTTTCGAATATTGCCAATTATCAATCCACAAATCAAGGTCAAAATCAATGGGAGGCCAATATTAATCAACTGCCATTTATTTTTTTGGTCATTTATTTTTTCCTCATCCAGGAATGGGATTGCTACTTTTTTATTCCGAATGTTTATAAGTCCGGTTTCGTCCAAGAGGTAATTTAGGCTATTTATCAGGAATTCCTTGTTGCCATAAAAATTATTGGTCCACCGGTCATAACCAAGTTCTAGAGGTCTTTTGTTACTAACTTGGTTTTTTATTAGGTCGCCATCTGCAATAACGATCATTTTATTTTGACTTCCTTTTTCTATGGGATCCTTTAATTTTATCGGTTTAATTCTGTTGGAGTAGGCCGATGTAAATTCCCCTTCAATTAATACTGCCAAAGGTTTGTTTCCTTGCTGGTAAGTTTCCTTAATTGGAGGGGTGTTAATAATGTCTAATCGTATTTCCTTGGGCAGCCCTTCTTCTTTGGATAGGGGCGAGCTTTGTAAGAGTATTTGCTTTTTATACCCATTGGCCAGGGTGTCTATACTGCTAGGGAATTGTAACCTTAGGGCTTCTATATTATTATTTATAGGATGGTTGTTCTTGGAAAATACCATGGGATGGTAATACCAGGGAACGGGATTGTATTGTGAATCATTGCCTTCGCCGGAAGCGATTACAATTTGGGTAAAATATAGGTCGTTGACCAACACAGGGTTAATACGGATACCGTATTTAAAGAAAAGATCGTCTAGATTCACATCTCTTGGAACGGCAAAGGCAGCACCTTTTTCATTGTATAAACTATCCATTTCCATAACAGCCCCATCAACAAGCCATAAAGATTTTCCTCCTTGTACCATATATTGGTCGAGAATATACTTTTCTGCTTCTGTAAAAGCTATCGTGGGCTTGGCAATAATAGCCGCGTCAAAACCATTTAACTGCTCTAGTACCTTTTCTGGGTTTTTTGCAACAGAATCCAAAGTAATGGCGCCAATATTGTAATACTCCCTTATCTCCGTTAAAAAGTCGGCCAAGTAAATATCCTCCAATTCGCCGTTTCCTTTTATAATGGCAACCCGCTTTTTTTGGGTAATGTTTAGTTTGGTAAAGGCATTGGCAAAAGCATATTCTAAATGTTGTACAGAATTGTTTACCCTTTGTTCGGTGGTAGCGCCTATTTTATTCTTTAAGAGCGGAACTTTAATGGTGGTACTATTGTAATTCACCAATGCCCAGGGAAACAATATTTCCTGGGATACTTTGCCTTGATGGTCTATGGTGACATTCACGGGGGTTAACCCCATTCCTTGTAAATCGGAAATAATGTTGTTTACGGAGGCTTCTTCTTCGAGTGGGTTTACAAAATTGAATTTGATGTTATTGTTTTCTGACGAAAACTCCTGCAATAATTGCTGGGTTTCTGTTTTTAACTTTATAAATTCTGCCGGTAGGTTGCCACCTAAAAGAATATCGATAATTACGGGGCTGTCAAACCTTTGGACGGATTGAAGAGAGGATGCGGTTAGGGTGTATCGCTTGTCTTCTGTCAGATCTAATCTAGCATGAAAAAAAGAAGCCAGAATATTCACCACAATTAATATTGCCACTACCTTTATAATAGATACATACTTTTTCTTCATTACCTATTTTGGTTTTTAAGTTGAACAGTGGTAAGGAAAATAAAAAACAGGCTTAGACTAGAAAAATAAATGATATCTCTGGTATCGATCACTCCTCTGGCAAGGTTGTCATAATGTGTTTTCATACCTAATGGCTGTAGTAGTAGCTGTAAAGCTCCATCTGCCGAAAGGCTCGCTAATCCCTCAAAACCATAAAATATCAGAAATGACAAAATCATGGCAATAAGGAAGGCTACAATTTGGTTTTCAGACAGGGTAGAAGCAAACAGGCCTATAGCGGTATAGGTAGCTATGAGGAATAAAAGACCAAAATAAGAGCCCCGTATAGCGCCCATATCCAAATTTCCAATGGTTGTTCCTAGTTCAGAAATGGTATGCACATAGAGTAGGGTAGGTAGCATAGCTATTATGGTTAAGACAAAAGCCCCAAGGAATTTGCCAAAAACCATTTCCCCTATTCCAATAGGTTTAATGAACAATAACTCTAAAGTGCCTAGTTTTTTTTCTTCCGAAAAACTTTTCATGGTTATCGCCGGAATTAAAAAAAGAAAAATCCAGGGGGACAGCAGAAAAAAATTGTCCAAATCGGCAAAACCATATTCAAAAATATTGAACGGCCCTTTGAATACCCAAAGGAACAAACCGTTTAAGGTAAGATATAACCCAATAACCAAATATCCTATGGGCGATGTTAAGTAGGATTGAATTTCCCTTTTAAATATAGCTAGCATGCTTTAAAGTTACTTGAGTGTTTCTTTTTTTATCAGGCTCCAAGCCACTGGTTTTTCTGAAAACAAAGGTTTTGTTTGTGACCATTGCTTTTTAAAAAAATCAGAATTCCTGTAATTGTCCAAATCCGCCTGGCTATCCCAATAGCTATAGGTGAAAAACAAGCTCGAATCTTCCGAGTCCTGGTACAATTCCAAAAAATTACACCCGGTGACCTGTCGAATCAAGTGTTTATTTGTATCGAAAATTACTTCAAATTTTTTAATATTTTCCTTCTTGAAGCTTAATTTTACAATTCTTATCAGCATTTAAAAGAAATTTATGGTAATGGTATCCCTATAATCGAGTCCCAAAAGGGTAGAGGCACCACCAACGGTATTTAAATCACTTTTGTAAATGGCAATTTCTATATATCCGGAAGAATTAAAAAGGGCCAACAATTCGCCGGGGGCTTTACGCTGGCTTTTATCGAGCTCAAAATTGACAATATCGCTATACTTGTTATAGATCGCTTTTATTTTTTTATTCCGAGCCAACAATTCAAATTCTCTTCCGTTTCCGTGAACGTTAAACATGCTTTTTTGGATATTGGTCACCACATTGCCATAATTGTCAATATAGATAACGCTTCCTGAGATAGAATCGCCATTATTGGTAATTCTCGCACTAAAGTCCTTTAGATCTTTAAGTTTGTTAAAGGGGCGGCCTATAACTTCTAAAGTTCCCCCTCTTGCGATATGGCTTGCCGCCTTTACAAAGACCTCCATCACCGGAAAAGGTCCATCCACGGAATCTGGCAATTGGATTTCGACGATTTTTTCGGGCACAATTTCTGAGATGATCAAACCAATCACCCCATTATTGGCCATGATAAAGTAATGATTGTCTACCAAAACGGCAATGTGCTGATTTTCGGGACTCAATTCCGAGTCTACCCCTACGATATGTATACTGCCCTCCGGAAAGTTTTTATAAGAATTCTTTAATATATAGGCACATTCTTGTATATTGAAGGGAGAAACATCATGAGAAATATCAACAATTTTAGCATCTGGTAACTCCTTATATATTGTTCCTTTTATGGCGCCTACAAAATGGTCTTTATGTCCAAAATCAGTAGTTAAAGTAATTATAGCCATAGAAAACTGTTGATATATTTTTAGTTAGGTAAGTTGTTTTTTACTTAAGTTTGTTGAACAAAATTACATAAAAAAACAGCGTGTCAAAATATATATTTTATGTCTAACAATTAAATACAAATATTCATTGAACGAACTTGTCATAGAGCTTACAGACATTAGCCCGAGAGATTTTTTTGGGCAAAATAATGAAAACATAGATTTAATAAAAAAGTTCTTCCCCAAACTTAAAATTGTTGCCAGGGGAAATAAGATTAAAGTATATGGGGACGAAGACCTTTTAGAGGAATTTGATCTTCGCTTTGATATGTTGACAGCTCATTATAATAAATATAATAAGTTAGACGAGAATAGTATAGAACGTTTGTTGGCGAGTAATGGGGAGGAAGATTTTACCGCTTCGGCAGCCAGTGGAGAGGTTTTGGTCCATGGCGTTAGTGGTAGGCTTATTAGAGCTCAAACGGCAAATCAAAGAAAGCTTGTTGATGCCTCTAGGGTAAGCGATATGGTTTTTGCAGTAGGTCCGGCTGGGACAGGAAAAACCTATACCGGAGTTGCCTTGGCCGTAAAGGCCTTAAAAGAAAAGCAGGTAAAACGTATTATATTAACCAGACCTGCAGTAGAGGCAGGAGAAAATCTAGGGTTTTTGCCTGGAGATCTCAAGGAAAAACTAGATCCGTATATGCAGCCTTTATACGATGCCCTAAGAGATATGATAGCCCCAGAGAAACTGGCACATTATATAGAGAACGGCATCATTCAAATTGCCCCAATGGCATTTATGAGAGGGCGGACTTTGGACAATGCCTTTGTTATTCTAGATGAAGCGCAAAATACGACCCACGCACAAATGAAGATGTTCCTAACCCGTATGGGGAAAAATGCCAAATTTTTAATCAATGGAGATCCTGGGCAGATAGATTTGCCGAGAAGGGCGGTTTCTGGTTTAAAGGAGGCCTTATTGGTGTTGCAAAATGTAGACGGAATTGGAATTATTTATCTGGACGATAAGGACGTTATCAGACATAAATTAGTTAAAAAAGTAATAGCAGCTTACAAAAGTATAGAGCATAATAATTGAGTAAATGAGTAATACAATAATTGACACAAATTTTAATTTTCCAGGACAGCAAGAGGTGTATAAAGGAAAAGTAAGGGAGGTATACCGTCTGGAAAATGATGTTTTGGTAATGGTAGCTACCGATAGGCTTTCTGCCTTTGATGTGGTGATGCCCAAGGGTATTCCTTACAAGGGACAAATTCTGAATCAGATTGCGACCAAAATGATGGCCGATACCGCTGACATTGTTCCTAACTGGTTAACTGCTACTCCAGACCCTAACGTTGCGGTTGGATACGCTTGTGAGCCGTTTAAGGTAGAAATGGTTATCCGTGGATATATGTCCGGACATGCTGCAAGGGAATATAAGGCAGGCAAAAGAGTATTGTGCGGTGTTGCAATGCCCGAAGGAATGAAGGAAAACGATAAATTCCCAGAACCAATACTAACTCCTGCTACCAAAGCAGAAATGGGCGACCATGATGAAGATATTTCTAGGGAAGATATTTTAAAACGCGGAATCGTTTCCGAAGAAGATTACTTGATTCTTGAAGAGTACACCAAAGCCTTATTTCAAAGAGGTACCGAAATTGCCGCTAAAAGAGGGTTGATTTTGGTAGATACGAAATATGAATTTGGAAAGACTTCAGACGGTAAAATAGTACTGATAGACGAAATCCATACCCCGGATTCTTCGCGTTATTTTTATGCCGATGGATATCAGGAAAGACAAGCCAAGGGCGAGGCTCAAAAGCAGTTGTCCAAGGAGTTCGTCCGTCAGTGGTTGATCAGCAATAATTTTCAAGGCTTAGAAGGGCAGACAGTTCCAGAAATGACCGATGAATACATCACCAGTGTTTCGGAACGTTATATAGAACTATATGAAAATATTACCGGTGAGAAATTCGTAAAAGCCGATATTTCCGATATTCAAAGAAGGATAGAAACCAATGTGCTTTCTCACTTAAACGGAAAATAAATATCGTTTCGGGATTTTGCTTAAATGTCTATTTGATATAGCTATTTAGGAGAGGTTTGCTAAAACAAACAAAAAAGGATGGCATTGCCATTCTTTTTTGTGTTTAGGAACCTAATTTTAATAAATCTTTTAATTTTAACGGTCCCTTGCTTTTTAAGCGAGTCCAAATCTTTAGAAAGGCAATGGCCGTAATATAGGCGTCACCAATAGCCGTATGACGGTCTTTCATGGAAATATCGAATTTTTCGGCCAAATCATCCAAGGAGTAATGGTCTTTCTTTTTAAAGACATTAGAGGTAAGCAAGGTTTTTTTATACAGTGTGGAGGTGTCCAATGTCTTGTTAAGTAATTTCGGAAGTTGATGCCTTTCCAAGGCCTGATTAATCATGTTAATATCGAAAATGGTATGATGTGCTATGATTACGGCGTTGCCCACAAAGGCCAAGAATTGTTTTAAAGCTTCAATCTCGGTGATACATTCGGTTCCTCTGCCGTTCTTTAAAATTCCGTGTATTTTTGCAGTTTCGGCATTGTAATGATCTTGAATAAGATATAGCTCGAGGCTTTGGTTTATGGCAATGTGTTTGTTGATTAGGTTAAGGGCCCCAATAGATAATATTCTATCATGGATATAGTCAAACCCAGTGGTTTCTGTATCTAAAACTACAAACCTAACCGAATTAACCTCCTCTGGTTGCTTTTCTAGAAAGCAATTTTCATAGGTCTTCCAGAAATCTGGGAGGTTTGCTGGTGGTCTTTTTTTAAAGAATTTTATCATCTTAAAATATTTGATATCTTGAATCTCACTGTTAAAAGTTCCTGGATTTCCTTGATAGTTTTAAAAGTCCTCTTCAGTTTTACTTTATCCTCCTTTGTTAGTTTGTCAATGGCAATATATCTTCCCGAATCGTTGTGTAATAATCCTTGTTTGGTACGGAATTTTAATAAGGCTTTTGTGGCAAAGGAGCAGGCCATAAATATTTCTTCATTGTTGGGTTCTAGCTCCGCCAATTTTTCGTATCGCCCAGGTGTGTTGTTTATGGATTTTACAGAATGGGATAAAATCAAGACCCTTGCGGCATCGGTAAGTGGCATAAGCGCTCTTCTTTTTAGATCGAAAAAATCCTTATGCTCTCCGTCTTGTTCTACCAATAGTTGTCTAAAGAAGCCAGTTGGAGACGGATTTTGGAGTGCCCCACTGGCAAGATGAAGGAAAAAAATCGGATATTTCTGGGTGATTTCAAAGATATAATCAGAGAGTTGGTTCACCAAAGTAATATCGCCATAGGTGAGGTTGTAATCAAAAAAGATAGACGAAAGTAGTATTTCATCTGCTCCTGGATTGGTAACCCATTGGGTAATGGCTTTTTTCCATTGATCTAAACTCAGGCACCAATTAGGGTTGGAAGCCATCATTTCTGCCGGACAGTATTCATATCCAATCTCGAACAGCCCTTTATTGATGATTTTTGATAATTCTAGGAAATAGGCCGTGGTTTCTTCCATTTTCTCCTCTGGAACATTCTGAAAAACCAGGGCATTGTCCTGATCGGTTTGTAATAATTGCTCATTGCGCCCCTGACTTCCAAGGGAGAGCCATGCAAAGGCTACCGGCGGTTTCTCGGGCATCTTGTCCAGCGCCATTTGGATGACCCGTTTTATACAGGCATCGTTGAGCTCAGATATTATTTTAGAGGTCAGTGTTAAAGGAATGTTTTGTCCCAAATATGCCCCTAACAAGTGGGTGATGCTTTTGCGGATATTTCGAATGTTTTTTACCTTCTTAGCACGCTGAATGGCTTTGATTAACACGGCCGGGTTATTACCTATGGCAACCATTAGGTCGTGTTTAGACAGTATACCAATAGCTTTGGAGTTGGGGGTGCCGTCCTTGGTAATACACAAATGGCTGATGCTGCTCTTCATCATGGCTATTTGGGCCTGGGTAATGGTCATGCTTTTTGCATACGTAATGACCGGGGAGACCATAATTTTAGATGCTTCCGTGGTAATCGGATATTTACCGGTAACAATATTGTTACGTAAGTCCTTGTCGGTAATAATACCAATCGGAAGTTTGTTCTCTACGACCAACATTGCCCCAACTTTTTTTTCGGTCATTTTTTCAGCGATCTCTTTTGCCGAGGTTGTTGCCGAACAGCTTATTAGTTTTTTAGAATACTTAACTGGTTGTAGGTCAAAGAGCTGAGCTTCTGGAGTGATAGGGCCTAAATTGGGGATTTCTTCATACAATTTACCCCTATGGCTTTTGGAATAAGGGTTACGGGTATTGGAGGCAAAACTCTCTATTAAAAAATTCCCCACCTCTTTGTTTTCCCGCGCATAAGGTTTAAAGATGTGTATAGGTATGGCGTAAAGGATGGTCTCTTCATGGGCTTGGGCAGTCATCTTATAATTTTCGAGCGCTATTAGAGGTCTAAGACCAAAAATATCGCCTTCGTCGCACATGTCCAAAATATCCATTTTTTCACCTCTTTTAAGGGCTACAGCACCTTTATGTACAACGTAAAAACTGGTGTGTGGTGGATCGTTTTCCGAAAAAATGACATTGTCCTTTTCCTTGTAAATGATGGTGATTTCCTTAGAAAGCGTCGCTAATTGATCCTGCGCTAACTCGTTAAAAGGAGGGAAATGTTCCAGAAAATCGGCAACCCTTTCGGAAATAGTATTTTTCATCATCAGTTGTATTGTTTTAAACCATCAACAGGCAATAAGCTATTTTATTCAGGCACATCAACCTATTTAAAGATCGGCCTTTTATAAACCTATAATTTTTGGTTAAAGTTACCTTTTTAAAAAATTCGATAAAAGAAAATAAAATGAAATCTGTGGTGGAAGATACTATTGTTTTTTGAGGTTAAGGAAGGTTTTTTGGGGATGATTCGATATGCAGCGCTTTAGGAAGTCGGTTGGGGAGGTGTGTTCTATGATGGTATGCCAATTGTTACTAGTTCTAAGGAACAAGGTAGAATAGCTATGACGGATATTAAGCGTTCTGAAACAGAACAATAGGATAAAATACTCTTTGGTAATCAAAGTTGTATGAGGTCGTTTTTGTAGAAAAAAGTGCCAATAATAATTCTTGGAAAGTATTAAATTGGATCAATAGTATTATGGATTTTTTAGCGACAAAATCAATAAAAAACACCCGATGTGAAGAATGCGCATCGGGTGTTGTATCTAAATTGTACGATTGTTTATTTATAGCTTAATTATTAGAGTTGAAAGCTAGATTTTCATTCCCAACAATTCCCTTTTCTATTGCTATTGCCTTTGGAAACAATATAGTATTCTCCAAATGGATATGTAAAAGTAAATCCGCTTCAAACTCCTTGAGCAATGAAAAGGCAACCTTATAGGTAGTACAAGCATCTTTTGGAGGCGTGAAATTATTGGAGAGTGTTGCGATTTTTTTAAAGTTTTCTCCTTCATTGTCATGTTCTTGCATCATCTTGGAAATGGGGTTGTCGACATTACCAAAATTAGGGAGCGCTAGGTTAATATCGGCTTCTATATTTTTGGTCATTTTTCTGACAATCGGGAAGAGAATGGTTTCTTCCATGGCCATATGATGTTTTAGATGTGTGGCAGTTTCTTTAAAAAGATCATTGATCTCGTAAAGTTCGGAGTGACGGCGTCCATGGACATTACAGAGTTTGTTAAGGTATTTTAGAAGCGTCGGAATGTTTCTTCTCACATATTGATGATGTGTGTTTTCAATATGGTTTGCTAATAGATAGAGTGACCATGACTGATAATCGATGTCTTGGCTATCGGTAGTGTTCAATACTTCATTTAAACGCTCTTGGAGGTGCTCCGTATCAATGCCTTTTTTTAGGCAAACTTCGTCAATGGTTTTTTCTCCTTTGCAACAGAAATCAATATCATATTTAGAAAAAATTGCTGCTGTTCTATAGTTTTGGGCCACTAACTGACCCACTTGCGTTTTACCTTGGGTTTCAAGTCTAACAGTTACCAGACCAACGATTTTATTTTTTAAGGTCAAATCAAATACAAACCAACAAGTAGTTACTATTCCGACTGCAAAAATGATGTCGCCAATAGATCTCATCCATTTCAATATAACCATTGTGGGGTGCTGCATCAGTTCTGCAGAACGGGCATACCACATACCTTGTTCCATACTTTCCAAGGCTTGCCATATGCCGATAGGCAAAAGGCTCAGTAATGCCATTGCCAAAAGCCCAATGTTAAGTGACCAGAAGGTTATTTTTAGGATTTTTTCATTCCAAGAAACATTGCGGTACAAGCTTCTTAGCACAAATAACATAAGTCCAATACCTAACATGCCATAAACACCAAATAGGGCAGTATGACCGTGAAGTGGGGTTGTATTTAATCCTTGCACATAGTACAGGGCTATGGGTGGGTTAATTATAAAGCCAAATATGCCCGCCCCTAAAAAATTCCAAAAAGCCACTGCAACCATAAAATATATAGGCCATTTGTACTCTTCTAACCATTTTGTTGCTTTAGATAGTTTATAATTATGATAAGCTTCATATCCGATAAGGGTAAGCGGTACAATTTCGAGGGCACTGAATGTTGCTCCTAAGGCCATTATAGCCGTAGGCGTTCCAGAAAAATAAAGGTGGTGAAAGGTGCCTAAAATACCCCCAGTCATAAAGATAATAGTGGTAAATAGCACGTTTGCAGTAGCGGTCTTTGTTTTTAAAAGACCTAATCTTACAAATAGAAAAGCGATCACTACTGTGGCAAATACTTCAAAAAATCCTTCTACCCATAGGTGAACAACCCACCATCGCCAGTATTCGGCTATGGCCAGATTGGTTTGCCTGCCCCACATTAATCCCGCTGCGTAAAACAAGGCTATGGCCGTACAGGAGATTAAAAACATTATGATGAGGTTTTTTTCTGCTGTTTTCTTTTTTATGACCGGTAGCAGTGGTCGAACCATCAATGCCAGCCATAGAAATAATCCAACCAGTAGAAATATTTGCCAAAATCTACCTAAATCCACGTATTCATAGCCTTGGTGTCCAAACCAAAAGTTTTCAATCACATCGAGCTTTTGCATCACTCCAAGCCATTGGCCGAACATAGACCCTACAACAATGATCAACAAGGCAACAAATAGAAAGTTTACTCCAAATTTTTGAAATTTTGGGTCCTTGCCAAATACTGCCGGAGCAATATATAATCCGGTTGCTAGCCAAGCCGTGGCAATCCAAAAGATGGCTAGTTGTGTATGCCAAGTACGGGTGACCGAGTAGGGGAGGATCTGATCTAGCGGAATACGGTAAAACCCATCGCCTTCAACACCATAATGGGCCGTTACAATACCTAGTAACATTTGGACGACCATTAATAGGCTTACCACCCAAAAATATTTTTTGATTAAATGCATTGAAGGTGTTATTCCTTGCTTTAACAAAGGATCTTCGGATGGGGGAGGTATATTTTCTTCTTCCCCAGACCTTACATGGTAAAAAACAAGGATTCCAATGCATAAGATCAACAGTATAATGCTTACGCCAGACCATGTATACAGGCTTGTGGTTGGAGTGTTTCCCACTAATTTATCCGAGGGCCAGTTGTGAGTATAGGAAACTGCCTCGCCAGGTCTTTCCGTTACGGTTGCCCAAGTTGCCCAGAAAAAAAATGCATTCATTTTTTGCATCCTGGCTTCACTTTTAATGGTGTTTTTAGGGATAGCATAATCTGACCGTAGTTTATCGAAGTTAGGGTTGTCTGTAAACAAGCCTTTGTAATAGTTGCTTAAATAATGAAAAGCTGCTAATCGCTCTTCTGTTATAGTAAGCGTATTGCTTTCTTTATCAAAGGTGTTCGTTCTAAGATTTTTTTGAAGCCTTACCTTTAATGCAGCCTGTTGTTCTTTGGTTATTTCTTCGTAATTTTTTTTGAAGTCGGATTGTGCATATCCATTAAGTATAAATATAGCTTCTCTGTGAAGCCAATCTGCTGTCCAATCAGGTGCTACATAAGCGCCGTGCCCCCATATCGATCCCACTTCCTGACCGCCAATACTCTGCCAGATATTTTGACCTTCTTTGATGTCGTTCCCTGTAAAAACAACTTCGTTATCGGCCGATATAACTTTTTCGGGTATCGGTGGGGATTCCTGGTAAATTTCAAATCCATAATAGCCTAATATCCCAAAGGACAGCAGGATTACCGCTGCAAATCCAAGCCATAGTTTTCTTTCTCTCTTCATAAGTATGTGTTCATTAATAAATTCGGACAAAAGTGTCCTTTTTTTAGGTAATTTTTTTTAAACATTTTAAAGGTTTCGCATCAGATTTTAATTAATTAGTCAATGGTATTTAGTTCATAAGGCCTGTCTTATGCCTTGGTTAGGTTTTAGGACAATGGGTAGGTTACCCTTAAGTTTGTAATTAAAATCCTTTTTTTGTCTTTAATTGATAGGGCAAATATATTATATTTTTTAATTTAAGACATTATTGTCCGAAATAAAATAGAGATTTCACAAACCGGTCGTAACTTGTTATGATATGATTTTTTAGGGCTCAATGGGGAGGTTGTTTTAATAGGAGAGTGGCGTTTTATGTTTTTAGGATAAAAGCTAGAAAGAGTCCGGCCAACCTATGCATGGATTGCCTAAGTCGATGCTTGTTCGGAGTTTGTTTTTTGCGTTAGGGATCACGGCGGAATCCCCGAAGCTGGGCAATGGATTTAGCAAAGAGCGAGACCGGCAAAGGAGGGAAGTGCTCTAGGAACTCGACAACCCATTCGGAAAAAGTATTTTTTATCAGTTGTTTTTTAAGCCATCAGCAGGCGATAAGCTATTCAAATCAGGTATATCAGCCTATTTTAAAAATGGCCTTTTAAAAATCTATAATAAGAAAACAAAATGAATTTTGTGGAGGATGATACTAAAATGTTAGTAGGAATAAACGGATATATAAGTGTAATAGCGGGTTAATAAGCTCTACTTTTTTGATTATTAATTTATCTGAATTAAACAAAACAGGGCAATGGGTTAAACTCAAACCGTTAATATTTTTAACAATTTTAGATAACGACCAAATTTCGCTAATAAACTTAGCCATAATGCCTTTGCTCACGTGAAAAAGTTATTTAAATTTATAATAACGTTAAAATGCATATCCTATCAATGGCAATTGGAAGTACTATTAGAAGAATTGGATTTTGGACCATTGATACTATCAAGGGAGGTAACATTAGAAGACATTATCAGGAGGTTTCAGAAATAATGCAAAATCCATTTTCTGAAAGGGCCGTAGACAAAAGAAATAGATTATTGGAGGAATTGTTGGACCACTCCATTAGAACGGTACCCTTTTATTCCAAATATGAACAAGTTAATTTTACAAGGTTGCCAATTATTGGAAAAGATTTGGTTCAGAATAATTTTGATAGTTTTAAATCCAATAAGTTTCGAACAAAAGAATTGTGTAAAGTATCTACCAGTGGATCCACGGGAATTCCATTTTTACTATTTATAAATCAGGACAAAAGAAGTAGAAACATAGCTGATACCTTGTACTTTTTTAATAATGTTGGATATAACATTGGGGATAGGCTATATTATTTAAGGCTTTGGAACGGGGAGCAAAAAAGTGAGTTAAAGAGACTTCTCCAAAATATAGTCAAAGTAAATATTTCAAAAATGACAGATGGTTTTGTGAACGATCTGTTAAATGAACTTCGAAGGGATAATTCCCCAAAGTGTATTATTGCTATTGCATCTTCCCTTGAAACTTTATGTAAGTATATAGATAGGAATAATTTAAAAAACTTAGATATTAATATAAAATCAATAATTGCTAATTCAGAGGCATTAAACGACTATACTAAAAAATCTATTGAAAAATATTTTAACGCCCCTATTGTTTCAAGGTATTCGAATGAGGAGCAAGGTATTATTGCCCAGCAAAAGACCGATGACAATAAATATTTTCATATCAATTGGGCAAGCTACATAGTCGAAATATTTCATATGGACAAAGACATACCTGTTAAAGCTGGCGAGGTGGGGAGGATTATTGTTACCGATCTTTTTAACTACAGTATGCCTCTAATACGTTATGATACCGGAGATATTGGAGTAATGGAATTGATTGATAATGAGCGAGTTCTTACATGTGTTGAAGGCCGAAAAATGGATTTGATTTATAATACTGCTGGAGATTTAATTTCTTCCTATTGTGTTTATCCAGTTATGGATAAATATAACCACCTAATCAAACAATATCAATTTATACAAATAGGAAAAAAAGAATACCTCATTAAGCTAAATATCCACAAGGAATTTATTTACAGTGAAAAATTGATCAAAAATTTTAAAGCGATGTTAGGAACAAATGCAGAAATCTCTATTGAATATGTTAATGAGATTCCAGAACTCTCCTCGGGAAAAAGGAAGAAGGTTATGAATACAAATAGCCAGATCGATACTTAATTAAACACTTTTCTAGAGAGACTAAGAAAGAATCGGTCATAGTTTCATAAGATATAACCTCTTTATCTTAGCTTTAAGTCAATAAATATTGGAGTTAATTTATCATTCGGTTTTAAACTTTACATAAATAGAATTAATTTACGGTTAACCAAATCTAAATATAGCCCTTATTTACAATTTGTTAAACGCGGTTTCAGTAAAGTAACTAATTATAAATTTAAAAGCCACCGGTTTAAGGGTGGCTTTATAATAGATAAACTATCAATTAGATTTTCGCCTAAGTAAATGACGAGTTTCTGATTATCGGTCCTATAGAGGGCAGAATTTACCTCCTTTAAGACTTGCTCCACCAAGAACTTCAAAATCGCCACTTACAAGTCCTGGTCCAAGTGGCTGGGAGCAACTAGTATGAATCCTGGTATGCTCAGCTCCATTTACATATATAATAATCTCTGTACCTAGTGTCCCATTCTTATCTGTTCCAGAAAAACTAAATGTAGCTCCAGAGGCTACATTGTCCTCGAAAACGGCTATGTCATCTTTTTTTTGCACCACTTTTATTAAAGCATCACCTCCATTATTTTGTATTATCAAATTGATAGCTTTGCCTTCACATTCACCACAATCTCCACCACTTGTCGGGGTAGAGGGGACATCGACCGGACATAATTCACCTCCCTTGAGGCTGGCACCGCCAACAACTTCAAAATTCCCCATTTCGAGCCCTGGACCAATCGGTTTAGAGCAGCTAGTATGAATTCTACCATGCTCGACTCCGTTTACATATATGATGATTTCTGTGCCTAGTGTTCCATTTTTATCTGTTCCAGAAAAACTAAATGTAGCTCCAGAGGCTACATTGTCCTCGAAAACGGCTATGTCATCTTTCTTTTGGACTACTTTTATTAAGGCTTCACTTCCATTGTTTTGTAGTGTGAGATTTGTGACTTTTCCATCACATTCATCGCAATCTTCACCACCTGGCGGAGTATCTACTGGACATAATTCTCCCCCCTTGAGGCTTGCTCCGCGAATAACCTCAAAATCGCCACTTATTAATCCTGGCCCAATGGGTTTCGAACAACTAGTATGAATTTTGGTATGCTCAACTCCGTTTACATATATGATGATTTCTGTGCCCAGTGTTCCATTTTTATCTGTTCCAGAAAAACTAAATGCAGCTCCAGAGGCTACATTGTCCTCGAAAACGGCTATGTCATCTTTCTTTTGGACAACTTTTATTAAGGCTTCACCTCCATTGTTTTGTAGTGTGAGATTTGTGACTTTTCCATCACATTCATCGCAATCTTCACCACCTGGCGGAGTATCTACTGGACATAATTCTCCCCCCTTGAGGCTTGCTCCGCGAATAACCTCAAAATCGCCACTTATTAATCCTGGCCCAATGGGTTTCGAACAACTAGTATGAATTCTGGTATGCTCAACTCCGTTTACATATATGATGATCTCTGTACCCAAAGTCCCATTCTTATCTGTTCCAGAAAAACTAAATGTAGCCCCAGAGACCACATTGTCCTCGAAAACGGCTATGTCATCTTTCTTTTGGACTACTTTTATTAAAGCATCATCTCCATTGTTTTTCAGTGTAAGCTCTGTGACTTTTCCATCGCAAGGGTCGCATGGAATTTCTGGTTCACATTCAACAATATAAGGTATTATCACCACTTGCTTCCCATCTGTTGGTTGAAGTACAACTGCCAATACACCACCTTCAGCTGGCTTATATCCTTCACCATTAGCTATAGCCAATGCAACAATTTCGTTCGCTCTTACTGTGTCATAAGGATTTAAATAAGTACAACTAACGCAGTTAGCGTCATCAATCAATTCCCACATAGCCCATTGTACATCGCCAATGGTATAGGCGTCCACTCCATTTGCACTGAGCTCTCCAACAAAGTTTTGATTTAGAATCCAATTGATCAAATCCAAATTTTCGGGCTTATCAACCACACCATCCGGTACAACTTCATAGCTTGAGAATACATTTGCTTCAAAACATTCTCCTGCCTCCAAGCTTCTTGAAACATCTATACACCATGCCGCATAATCGCCTTCAAGAGATCCGTCGGCTATACTAAGATCTAAATACGAATCACTACCTGGCTTCGCATCAGCACAGGCAGTAACTTTAGCAGGTAAATTCGGTGATAAATTCACCGTACAATTGTCAGAGCTTAATGACTTCGACATGGCATTTACACCGTCTACGCCATCACTTTTCAATGGTTCGGTTTCGCAGGATAGGAACACGAAGGAGACCACCATTAGTAAGGTTGTAATTTTTTTCATTTTTATAGTGTTTATTATTAATACTCTTCTAAGATGGGCGAGTCAATTCTGATAAAGTGGGGAGGTAATTCTATAATTGGGGGAGGTAATTAAATTATAATTATAAGTTCCAAACAATAAAAAAACAAGACAGAATACGTAAAACTTCGTTGATATGTAGTTGGTTAGGGTATTCTATTAAGAGGTGAGGTAAGTTTGGGAGTTGAGGTCTTGGTAGATTAAAGTGGAAATGGAATTAAATTAGAATAAACTAATTTCCCAGGTATTGCTCAGGATCAATCTCAAAAGTTGCGCGAGAATTTAAAAGGGAATAAGAGTTTTTTTTAGTTAAGAACATCGTTCCTTTTAAATTAATTCACAGCATTTGCTTTTAGTTCTCCTGATGGAGGTAGAAAACTGAAGTTGCTACATTTGTTTGGAGAGTAGGTTAAGCTTAAAACCCTTAACTTAAACAAAAATGAACCTAGAAAGAAGACATTACGAAAAGTCATTTAAAATAATGGCTGTAGATGTAGTTAATTCAGGAAAGAGTATCCAGGATGTGCCGAAAGTTATACAAATTCTAGATTAGGGTCTAATTCATCCTTCAGGGAATCTCTATCTGATAACCAGCTGTATTTTTCTTTGAGTTCGCTTAAGGTATTTTCGTTTGGCGGTCGGAATTGAAATACATGTGGTATTCCTATTTTACGGCCATTTCATGGTTTTGATTAAAGCTACTATACATAGTCTAAAACTACAAATGTTGAATATTATCCACAATAACGGTGTATTTATTTTTAATATGCAACAAAATGAATCCAAAGAGAGCAATCATACTACCGAAGTATCTGAAGGTTTTTGAGCAGTTAGGTGAAAATATAAAGCTTGCGCGAAAACGAAGAAAGCTAACGACTGAGCAAGTTTCTGAACGGGCTGGGATTAATCGTACCACACTTTACAGAATTGTAAAAAGTGACTCAGCTGTTGGCATAGGTTCTTATTTTAATGTGTTAAGGGTACTTAATTTGGAGGATGATTTTAAAAAGCTTGCCGTGGATGATGAATTCGGCAGAAAATTACAAGACCTTGATTTACTATAATAAAAATGTCTGGAGGGAAATTTAAAAGCGCACTTTTTTTGTTTGGGAAATCAGAAGATATCGTTGCTGTCCCATTAAAGTTTAAAATAGTTCTTTGAAATGTTTGAAATATAGTTAGTTACAGAGGTTCTATAAGCGAACGGACTTGAAAGACATAGTTTTGTGTCAGATGTATCTGACATCCATATGTTCCAAGATAAATACGTTTTCGCTCTGTTGGTCTCGTTTCTTAATCGGAGTAAATTCAATCGTATTGTCGCCAAATATGAAGGAGACAAATATGTAAAGCATTTTAGCTGTTGGAATCAACTGTTTGCTTTGATGTTCTACCAGCTTTCTACTCGTGAAAGTTTAAGAGGTTTGATTGTCGCTCTGGACGCTCATCACTCCAAAACTTACCATCTAGGGATGGGTAAAAATGTCTCAAAATCATCTTTGGAAAGAGCCAATCCGGGTAGGGACTAACATACCTTCGAAGAGTATGCTTACTACTAGGTAAATCATGCAAGAGAGAAGCGTACCACTAATATTTTTAATCTCGGTGGTAACGTCTACGCTTTCGATTCAACGACAATTGACTTATGCCTTTCCGTATTTTGGTGGGCAAAGTTCCGTAAGAAAAAAGGCGGTATCAAAGTGCATACATTGTAGGATATAGAAACACAGATTCCGACATTTTTTCATATTACAGAAGCTTCTGTACACGATTCAAAGGCTATGAAAGAGATCCCTTATGAGCCAGACTCTTTCTATATATTTGACCGAGCTTACAATAGCTTTAAGATGTTGTAAAAGATTCATCAGATAGGAGCCTACTTCGTTGTCAGGGCAAAGAAGAACCTTCAATACAAAACCATCAAATGGAAACGCAGGTTACCCAGGAATGTACTTTCTGATGTGACAATTGATTTAATAGGCTTTTATCCGAAAAAGTACTATCCAGGATCGCTTCGCATGGTTAGATACTGGGATGAGGAACAAAACCGTGAATTTGTCTTCTTGACAAATGCCACCCACATCTCAGCGCTGCAGGTTGCAGAACTTTATAAGAACCGCTGGCAGGTGGAACTGTTATTCAAATGGCTGAAGCAGCGCCTTAAAATCAAGAAATTCTGTGGTACTACCGAGAATGCCGTTCGAATCCAGATAAATGCTGCTCTAAGCACCTACTGCTTGATGACAATCGCACAACACGATATGAAACTTGATAGAAGCACATATGAAGTACTCCAAATATTAAGTATATCCTTGACAGATAAAACGAATCTTCGAGAACTCTTTAGCTAAACTAAATTTCAAAATGACAAAGAACGAACTAGGCTTAATGGGCCAAATTTATTTGATTTTTAAAACGTCAAAATTTTAATGGGACACTAGTGAGAAGATAACTTATATAAATTGGACTTTGGTATTGTTGGAGAGCAATTTACCATTAGTAAACTTTTACATTCTTTTTATGTTGGGGGGCTTGAAGATTTTAATAAAGAAGTTGATTTCAAGAAGAATATTCAATCAGCAGCTCATACATCTTCCTTATAAAAATCTAAATTATCAGAAATTGACGTCGATGTAAAAAGACCGGTACAAAAACGTACCCTAAGGAATAATTTTTAAATTTTCATTCAGAGTTCCTAGATTGCAGAATTTCTCTTTGTACAAATCAATATTTGATCGATCCTATTAATAGGATCGGTATTACCCTTTATGGTATTAAAGCTGATTTATAAAAATCAAAAGACAAATAAGTAGGATTGCTAGCGCTGAGTTTAGAGGAGTTTGCGGTCCCGAAGCTATAGCTAAAAATCAGCCATGTTCTTGCGGGAGGTATCCAGTACTTCACGATGTTCCGCCTCGTTACCATCCTCATAACATCGCAGCAAGGGCTTTCTTGTTCCCACCCGCTCCGACAACCAAGCCCTTGTCTTTGACATTTTTGAGGATTCTTCGTAAGAGGTACGATTCGTTAATTGTAGTTTTGCGAATTACGCAATACTTTTTTTGCTTATCCTACAATTTTTATTGCTACATTGATAATACTTATTAATTATGTAGGAATTTTAACAGATAATTAAATGCTTTTATAGGTTAAATGGTTTCTTTTGTAGAATATGAACGCACTTAAGTACTAAAATTATTCAGCTATGAAACTATACCAATGCGTACTAGAATTTCTTTACAGGAACAGGGAAAAGGGTTATTCACGAATAACCCATATTTGCATGGATCCGAACGATGCGACCCGCATAGCAAGGGAAATGAAGGAAAAGGGACTGATAGATTTTAAACAGCGTAGGTTTGTGGGAAGCAACGGAGAACTTTCTTTCATTGCACCACCGTCATTGATGATCGCCCCACTGGGAATTGATATGATCGAGTCCCAATATCCAGGGCAAAAATCACTCCGTACGAAAACCAATCCGTAAATTTACAAAACGTATTTTTAGGGCGCCATTGATGGATGCCGCCCGATTAAATTTATAACACTAAAAAGATAGCATCGTAAATAACTAAGAAATACATTTACCCTGTCTTACGAATGGGGAGAAGTTTACTGTTTGACCGAAACAGGTGGCACCATCACTCCGAAATAGCCACCAAGCTCAAAAAGCTGGAAGAATGGCTGCGCAACCGACTGAGGTATTGTATTTGGCATCATTGGAAGAAACCCGAACGGAAACGGAAAAACCTGATCCGTCTGGGCATTGACCAAGACCAAGCCTACGCTTGGAGCCGTACCAGAATGGGGGGATGGGCTGTAGCCCAAAGCCCAATACTACGAACTACGATCACCGTAAAACGGTTAAAGAGGAAAGGTTATGTTAGTTTATTGGAATACTACAAACGTTAAGTTTCATTATCGAACCGCCGTATACGAGACCCGTACGTACGGTGGTGTGAGGGGTGCACTCCGTCATTAGATGGCGGAGCCATCCACTCAATTATGCAATCGCCCTTTTATATTTTGTTTATCAAGTCTTTAAAATAGCCATAATCTTTGTCAACTAAAATTCGTCTGTCAAGATAACAATTGAAATTTTCGCAAGATGTTTCGGGCAATAATGTACAACTGAAACAAGCGGAAAGGTTCAAGTTTGCCACACCCTGTCCGTGAGTATGGTAACAAATTGGGTCTGTCGCACAGTCTATTGCACGAATCATTGCAGATTCAATTAGTTTTCCTATTCTGTCGTCATCACAAATTGATGTTATGCCACCGTAACTTCCCTCAGAACCTGCAATTGTGTAAATTAAAACTCCATTCATTTCAGGGTTTTCGTCAATGTATAGTCGTTCTTGAATTGAAGTTGATGGATAACCACACAAATACTCCAATTCCTTAATAATTAAGTGCGAAAATGTATGAATGAGAACATACTTTGGGTTTAAGTCAAAGTCCTCATTAAATGTTGATTCAAACTGTTGTTTGTTTCCGATTAAAATTGAAATTCGTTCTTGTATTTTAGGGTTGTTTTTAATCCATTCATCCAAGATTTTATTATTAAATTCAAAAAATACACCCTCTCCAAAACTTTCAATCGCTGGTAAATATTTTGTTGTTTTACCATAAGTAGAAGTGAATTTTTTGACGATACTTTCAATTGTAGTTTTTTCAGGGTCTTCGTCTTCTAAAATTGCATTTGATGCAATTGGCTCTTGTCTTGTGTATGAAGTCTGAACTGACGAAATTTTTATTTTATCCATTTTGTAAATGGATTTTATCAAATCACTTTGAAAAAAAGAATTTTCTATTTTGTTGAAAATCAATTTATCTTCAATTCTATCATTATCTTTTTCAGTGATGAATTTATATTCGTCAAATCTGTATTGGTTTTCGGTTTTTGCAATTTCAAGATTCCTTTCGCTAAAATTGTTGTCAATCAGTTTCTGAATGGTTTCAGCATCAATATCTATATTTTTATAGCGTTTTAGATTCTTCGAAATGGTTTCGGCATTACTTCCGTCATTGTATTCTTCTTTTACCAAGTTGATTGAAAACTCATTTAGCTCATCATTGGCAGGAATGAAAATACTCGACAAAATATTTGGATAATAAATGCTATTACTTGATCGAATCACGGGTTTGAACAAAATATCTGTTTCCTTTGTGTTAGGAATCAGTTCTTGAATTTTTACCCTTAGACTAAACAAACCCGAAAGTGTTGTAAAGTTTATTTGTTCTCCATCTTTTCTTTTCGCAATTATCCATATACCTTTCAAATCGTCTATTTTGTCGGACGTTTTGTACTCAAAAATCACATCATCCGGAACTTGAATATTTGCAAGTGTGATAATTTCTTCTTCAATTGGGGTTTGGGTTGATTCTGTATTATCCTCCTTTTTTCTGCTTCTGAGAAATGACCATTTATCCCAAGGTATATCGGCAATTTCTCCATTTGGCGATGTTAGAACAAAACGAACTTGTTCCAAATCATAGAACTTTCTTTTTTTATCCCTGTACTTTAGCCCCCAATAAGATCGGAGTGATATTTTAAATTTCAAATTTATACATTTGAGATATGAAATATAAGAAATGGACCTTAGCGCAGAAGTTGGAGATATTATCCAGTTCCGAAGAAATAGGCATTGTGGAAACCTGTCGTAAATACGGGGTCAGCACTGGCACTTTTTACAACTGGAAGAAGAAGTTCGACCATAAAGGGGAAGCAGGTTTAAAAGTGCCCTATGACACTAAGAGCAAGGAACTGAAAGAAGCAGAAGAGGAAAATCGTGTGCTTCGCAAGTTGCTTAGTGATAAGGAAATTGAACTGGAAGTGCAACGAGAACTTCTTAAAAAAAAGTTTGGGACGTCCGATCCAAGAAAGATCTAGTGGATAGGATGCACGCCAAACACAAAATCAGCAAGACCAAACTAATAGATATGGTGGGAATGGTACATAGCAGTTACTATAGAAAGCCCACCAATGGCAAGAAGGGGAATAGACCAAGCAAGTTTACCTATCACAGCAAAAAAGGCCCGATTAGCCAGGATGGTGTTATTGAGTCGGTAAAATCAATATTAAAACATCCATTTATAGATTGTGGATATCGGTTAATGACTTCATACCTAAAGCGGGATGGCTATACTATAAACCATAAAAAGCTTTATAGAATAATGAAAGAAGCAAACCTATTAAAACTAGAAGACCGGATAGATAGAAGTGGTTCGGGACGCAAGTTTGTTAAGTTTAGAAAAGTAAATACCTCTAGACCTTTTGAATGTCTGGAGATGGATATAAAAATGGTTTGGATTCCTAATGCCGGTAAAAACGCTTATTTGCTATCTGTAATAGATGTACACACCCGTAAAATTTTAATCGACCTTTTTTCCTTTTCTATTAAGCAGAAACAGGTTATAG
>NZ_FQYX01000005.1 GCF_900141935.1 Arenibacter nanhaiticus
TACGAACAAAGCATAGATCGTACGGAAATCAAAAAACTTCCTTCGAACGGAATTGACAGAACAAAAATTAAAAAGCTTCCAAGCAACGGAATTGATAGAACTAAAATTAAAAAGCTTCCTTCTAATGGATAATTCTTATACTATTTATTAAAATAAGGTTTCTAGATTCATTAGAAACCTTGTTTTTTTTACTATATATGTACTTTGAAAACATACCGTATAAAATAAAGCATGTTGAAATCGTACAAAAACCTTGATAATTCCCCGAAAAAATCAAAATCGAGAAGTATCCTTATAGGGAGTATTGTAGCTTTTGTTATTGCTATGACCCCATATTTATTCTACCTATACAAGTCAGCTCCCTCTGGCAGCACCGTGGATTTTTACTTTTTCACTTACGAAAGCAAATACCAAGAAAGTATTTCCTTGGTCATGTGGTTTTTTATGGTAAAGTCTATCCCGTTACTATTAATGCTGATTTGGTTTTTTACATGTAAACATTGGTGGTATCATGTACTTCTGATTCCTATTGCAATGTTTTCTTTTCAAATTGTCTCCCTTATTTATGAAGACCGATATTTAGACGAAGTAGAACTTTACTGGTTATTACCAATAATGACCATTATAATTCCATTTGTTTATTTTATACGTTTAAAATTATTCGACAAACATGTTCTAGGCATTGACCTAGATGCCATGGACCAGGAATTAAACGCTTACAAGGAAAAGGAGCGTTTGGAAAAGGAGCGTTCGGAAAAAGAAAAAAACGGCTAAAGAAAAAATATCGTAATTTTGAATTTGGGAGGTTCCGGTATTTATCGGAATACTAAAGACTGAATTACAGCGTATGATCCAACATTCCTCACCTTTTAGCAGACATCAATTACTGCCTCAAGAAGAAACTTTAGAAATACTTAGGCAGAAAGGAGAACTGTTTATTGGAATCCCTAAGGAGAATCAATATCAGGAAAAACGGATTTGCCTCACCCCAGATGCCGTAAATGCCATTACTGCTAATGGACATCGAATCTTAATTGAGTCCGGAGCCGGTGAAGGCTCTAATTATTCCGACATGGACTACACCGATGCCGGAGCAGAAATAACCAGGGACACCAAAAAAGTATTCTCCTGCCCTATCCTTTTGAAAGTAGAACCTCCTACCCTTCACGAGATTCAATTAATGAATCCACAGAGCACCATTATTTCTGCTTTACAAATAAAGACCCAGAACAAAAAATATTTTGAAGAGCTCGCTAAAAAAAGAGTGACTGCCATTGCTTTTGAATATATCAGAGACGAAGACGGCAAATACCCTGCTGTAAGATCACTAAGTGAAATCGCCGGAATCTCCTCTGTCTTAATCGCCTCCGAGATCATGTCTGCCACCAATAAGGGAAATGGCTTAATGTTTGGCAATATTAGTGGCGTTCCGCCAGTAGAGGTAGTCATCATAGGTGCTGGGACCGTAGGTGAATTCGCAGCCAGATCTGCCATAGGTCTTGGCGCTAATATTAAAATCTTCGATAACTCGATCTCTAAACTACGTTGTATACAAACCAATTTAAAACAAACCGTATACACCTCTACTTTACAGCCTAAAAACTTATTAAAAGCTCTAAAACGGTGTGATGTAGCCATAGGAGCGATGAGAGGAAAAGATCGCTCTCCGGTAGTCGTTACCAACACCATGGTTGAGCAAATGAAAAAAGGAGCCGTTATCATAGATGTAAGTATTGACATGGGAGGATGCTTTGAGTCTAGCGAGGTTACCACCCATGCCAAACCTATAATCTCTAAACACGGTGTATTGCATTACGGGGTACCTAACATCCCTTCGAGATACCCCAAAACAGCCTCCATTTCTATAAGCAATATCTTTACTCCCTACTTATTGAAAATCGGAGAAGATGGAGGGCTAGAAAACGCTCTCCGATTTGACAAAGGTCTAAGAAACGGTTTGTATCTTTACCACGGTATATTAACTAACAAATCTGTAGGCGAATGGTTCGACCTCTCCTATAGCGACATTAATTTTCTTATTTTTTAATTTATGGCATTTTTAAAACGTTTAGGCTTCTTCATTTTTGGATTATCCATTGGTTTGGTATTTTTAACCGTATTCCTGAAGAAAAAGTCCGAAGAAACAGGATCGGAATTTTGTTATTTCCCTAATTGCAGAGCTCTTAAAGATATTAGATCTAAAAACATATCCTATTCCGACGCAATAAACCAACTCATCCAAGAAAAACAATTGGACAGCACCGATATCGATAATTTTTTACAAAATGGAGATGTCAATTTTAAAAGAAGCCAAACCAGAACCACTCCTTGCAAAACCTATATCATAGAAGGAACCTTACGAGAAAAAGAAGCCGTTCTTACCGTGAAAAATTGCGCTAAAAAGGCGACCATAGAACGAATTGACACCCAATAAGCAAATCGATTTCTACAATAAAAGCGATCCCGTTAAAAAATATAACAGGATCGCTTTTTAGTTATGTCGATTTTTGATAGTTTATTAATTACCACAAAAAACTTTTTTTTATTCCAAAGAAACTCACAGTTTACGACGACTGCGTTCTTTTTGCAACAAAGAAAGCTCTCTACTGGTTTGCCCAGCCACCGAAGTATTTTCTTCAGCTCTTCTGATAAGATAAGGCATCACGTCTCGAACAGGTCCAAAAGGCAAGTATTTGGCTACCCTATACCCTCTTTTGGCCAAGTTAAAAGATATATGATCGCTCATTCCGTACAATTGCCCAAACCAAACTCTGTCATCATCAACCTTCATGTTGCGCTCCTCTAATTGCTCCATCAATTTATAACAACTAACTTCGTTATGGGTTCCCGCGAATAAAGACATCGTCTCTATATTGTCCAACATATAACTAATTACACTGTCAAAATTTTCATCTGTAGCCATTTTTGATGCACAAATTGGAGTAGGATAACCTTTTTCTTCCGCTCTTAAGTTTTCCTTTTCCATATAAGCACCACGAACCACCTTCATTCCAATGATGTAATTGTGCTTCTTTGCATCTTCATGAAGTTTTTTCAAATACGATAAGCGATCCCAACGATAGGTCTGCAGTGTATTGTATACCACTGCTTTCTCTTTGTTGTATTTCCGCATCATATCTTCAATTAGCCTGTCTGCTGCGTCTTGCATCCAACTTTCCTCCCCATCTATCAGCAGGGAGATATCCAAGTCATGAGCTTTTTTACAAACCTGATCAAACCTATCTACTACCCGCTCCCATTCTTTAGTCTCGGCCTCGGTTAAGCTTTTCCCTGCACTTATCTTTTCATATAGACCAAACCTACCAAATCCGGTCGGCTTAAATACGGCAAAAGGAATAGCCTCTTGTTTCTTTACGAAATCCAATATATTTAGGGTTTTCTCAAAACAAGCTACTAACTGACTTTCTTCTTCCTGACCTTCCACAGAGTAATCCAAAATCGTAGAAACACCTTTTTGATAAAGCTTCTCGGCTACCGACAAGCAATCTTCTTCATTAACTCCTCCACAAAAATGATCAAACACGGTCACCCGTATAAGACGCTCAACAGGCAATTTGGCTTTAATTGCAAAATTAGTAACCGCAGTACCAATCTTAACCAATGGTTCATTTGCTATTAACTTAAACAAGAAATAGGCTCTTTCTAGTTCTGAGTCGGTTTTAAGAGCAAAAGCCGTTGCGGTATCCTCAAAAATATCCTTCATTTATACGAATTTTATAAGGAGGCAAATATAAGTACAGTATTTGTATTCTTATCACACAAAATAGTGTTTATTTTGTGTTTCAAATTTTATTTCAAATGAACTCTATTACAACACCATCTTACGCCGTACATTTTAACCAAATTGCTTATACGGAATTAAATAAACATCTCTCGCAGTCTAAATACTCTAAGATTTTTATTCTAGTAGATGAAAACACCCATAATTACTGTTTGCCAACTTTTTTGGCTCAAATTAACGAAGATTATGATTTTGAAATTATAGAAATTGAAGAAGGTGAAGTAAATAAGAATATACACACCTGCACCCAGGTGTGGGAGGTTCTTTCGGAATTGGATGCAGACCGAAAAAGCGCCATGATAAACCTTGGTGGAGGCGTCGTTACCGACTTAGGAGGCTTTGTGGCTTCTTGTTTTAAAAGAGGAATAGACTTTATCAATGTCCCCACCACCCTATTATCTATGGTAGACGCATCCGTGGGCGGAAAAACCGGAGTAGACCTAGGACCTTTAAAAAATCAAATTGGCGTCATTAATCAGCCACAAATGGTATTGATTGTCCCAGAGTTTTTAAAAACACTTAACGAACGTCAACTGCAAAGTGGTTTTGCGGAAATGCTTAAACACGGATTAATTAGAGATGCTGCTTATTGGGAAAGCTTAAAAGCTGTTTTGGACTTTGAGAATATCGCTGATTTTATTTATACCTCGGTTACCATTAAAAATGAAGTCGTTTTACAAGACCCTACCGAACAAAATCTTCGTAAGATACTAAACTATGGGCATACACTAGGGCATGCCATAGAATCGTATTTCCTAGAAAGCCCAAAGCACGATTTATTGCTACATGGAGAAGCCATCTCCATCGGGATGATCCTAGAAGGATACCTTTCCTTTAAATTGACCGGCCTTCCGGAATCAGAATTAAATGATATTAAAGCTAGTTTTTTAGCCAGATACAAGAAAACAACCTTCACCAAAACAGACATAGACACTATTCTGACTTTATTGAAGTTTGATAAGAAAAACTCCCACGGCAATGTAAATTTTGTACTGCTGAAAAATATTGGGGAATGTGCAATAGACATCAAGGTCCCTGAAGATTTATTAAAGGAAGCCTTTGAATTCTATGCAGAATAAACACTCTTACAAAAATACAAGAACACTTCTTGGATGTTTGGTTTCGGTTAAAGGATAAGAACCAGACATCCAAGCTAGTCAATACACCTAAAAATAATTTAGTAAACCTCCCAAAAACAACCTCGTAGCTTCTTGCAAAACAGCTAGGTAAGAATAAGATTGCTCCAACTGTTTTCTTTAAACTCAAAAGATAATTCATCAAAAAAAAGCTGTGTTTAAAATGCAAAACTGCGTTTATCTAGTAAACAACAGTTGTTACATCACCTTCACACAGACTCCCTATTAAAAAAGCCTTTCCAACCTGTTCTCTTCATTGCAAGCGGAACCCCATAAATTATCGCAAATCAATATCCTTTATAACGCAATCAGGTCAAAGAAAACTAAGTTTTATATTAGACAGACATATATTTTTGTTCCAAAATCAATTGATGGTGTTTTTGATGCCCACAGATCACAAATCCCAAAATAGCAACACTCCATTTTATATTGCTTGCCGTTCCTTCACGCCTTAGCATTTCATCATCCAAACCCGAAAACAAGGAAATAGTAGCAGCCCTAACAGTTCGATACTCCTCTACGATACTCTCTTTACTTCTACTATTAGCATTACAATGCAAAACAAAATCATCCTGATCAAATCCCGGTAGGGAAGTTTTATCATTTCGCAAAAACCGCAAGGCCCTATATTGAAATACACGTTCGGCATCTATAACATGTACGAGAACTTCGGCAATTGTCCATTTCCCTTTCCCATAAGACGACAAAAATAGACCATCAGGTATGCTTTCTATAAAAGAAATAAACTCATCACTACCATCCTTTAACAAATCCATCAATTGATCGCCATTCAATAAAGAGACATAAGAGCCATAAAACTCATTATGCACCTCATCAGGTAAATTAAACTTGTTCATATATGCCCTAAATTAAAAAAATCCCAAACAAATAATTTGAATGGGATTTTAAGTTATTATTCACCTATAATTACATTTCATTAAAAATGGTATGCATCAATCGTTTTTTATCATTAATACTTTCCTCTAATGAAATCATCGTTTCTGTTCTGCTGATTCCATCGATATCATCAATTTTAAAGATAATATTTTTAGCGTGATTGGTATCTTTTGCACGGATCTTACAGAAAATATTAAACTTACCTGTGGTAATATGAGCAACAGTTACATTTGGTATCAAATTTAATCTTTCCAAAACAAATTTTGTCTGGTGGGTTTTTTCCAAGAAAATACCAACATAGGCAATAAATGCATATCCAAGCTTTACATAATCTAAAGTCAAGGAAGACCCTCTTATGATCCCCGCCTCTTCCATTTTCTTAACACGAACATGCACAGTACCGGCAGAAATCAAAAGCTTTTTCGCTATATCTGTAAACGGCGTCCTAGTGTTATCTATTAACATATCTAGGATTTGATGGTCTATTTCGTCTAATTTTACTTTACTCATTAGTGTTTAGTTTAATTGCAAAAATAAAACAAAAACAAATTAAATTCAATAAAACAATGTTTTTTTTATGAAAAATGTAACGGATTTAAGGTTTTAAAAAAGTATTCCAATTTATTTTAACAACAAACAGACCTCTACATACTTCTCCAGCTCCTGTACATCACTGTTATTTAAACAGTTAAATGTTTTATGCCCGTACACACCCTCCAAGACACCTATATCTTCCAGCCTTTCTTTAAAAACAACCTCCCCATCTATCAGGGTTTCTTTAAATAAAACCCCTGCACTCTCCCCCTTTTTATATTTAGGATCAAAAAGGTGGATATTTTTAATCAATACATCATAATACAATTTATTATTGTTGGGGATTTCGGTGTATTTCTTAATATCATAATTGTTTACTTCATTTTTAGCTATAACATCCAAGGCTTTTTCTAACGCTATGTAAATAAACCGCCTAGTTTCCTCTCTTTGGTAATCACCTTTAAAATGCCCTGCTTCAAACAAAACTGTAGGAGTATTTAGCATTTGAAAAGTATCCCCAATACAATTGCTATTAAAACCATCATCGTATCTACCCACCTGACCAGGAATAAATTTCTGCAACTCCTGGTTCATAGCCACAATTAATTGCATACTCATTCCCCTGGTCTTAGAAATACTTCGTTCTTCATCCTGAGCCGGCGCCAAAAAAGAAACCGTTGCAGGCATTGGTGTTTTTCCTACATTAAAAATAGTACGCTGGTCATGAAGATTAAAACAAAAATTAGGCCTAAACCCTTCGTACACATTTCTCAGAACGACACTTTCGGGCTGAGTTCTTTGTTGCGCATCCCTGTTCAAATCAACTTCATTTGCATTTACCCTTGTATAAGCTGCAGCCCCATCCGGATTTAAAATAGGGATAATTTTAATGGTGCAGTTTTTAAGAATTGACAATGCATTTGGTTCATCGGTCTGCAAAAAATTTAGAAGGTCTAAAACAGCTTTAGTAGTAGTAGATTCATTTCCGTGCATTTGAGACCACATTAAGATTTTTGTCTCCCCACCACCTAAAGTTACCATTTTAATTTCGCGATCCTCAACAGACCTGCCTATGGTTTGAACCTTAAAATTTTCCGGGAGTTTTTCTAAATACCCATCGATGTCACTTCCCACAACATACCTTCCTTTTATTGATCCCTCCTTTATAACACTATACTTCTTATGACTCATTACAACCGTAAATTTATTAGCTAGCAACAAAGGTAAGGTCAAAATTAATTACATCTGTAACTTCTGAAGTTTACTTTTGTAAACCCAAAGCAATTCATTCGGGGCGTTGCTTTTTGTAAAATGTTACATTTGTATCACCAACTTCTCGTTAATATATTTTACATATACAAAAACCTCAAAATCAGTTTTTTATATATATTTACCTAAATTTTTAAATTAATTAACAATTATAATTTTAAAGATTATTCATTGGTTTTATAATTGTAAATTACGTATTTTTGACTATATTAAATTACAATGGTAAACACTTCGGAATTCATTGAGAGACTAAACAAAGTGCTGGGTTTTTACGATCTTTCAGCCTCTGTTTTCGCGGATAAAATTGGTGTCCAGCGCTCTAGTATCTCCCATCTTTTATCGGGCAGAAACAAGCCTAGCCTAGAATTTGTATTGAAGGTAATTTCGGCTTTTCCCGACGTAGATCTATATTGGCTTTTAAACGGTAAGGGCTCCTTTCCTAGCCGATCAAAAACAAATGACGTCGAAAAGGAAATCGTTGTTGCTCCAGAAACCCAGCCTAAAAAACCAATCCAGCAATATGTTGATCCTTCTGAAAAACACAAGACCATTGAAAAGATTATCATCTTTTATACGGACGGAAGCTTTAAAGCTTATAATGAAAATGGTTAAATAAATATTTTCTTTTTTTCCCACATCCCGACTAGATAATCACCCTTAATTTCTTTATTTTGCAGGCATGATAAATAAGATGTTTTTAGGTTTAGTTGTGCTACTTTTTGGCGCTAGCTCTTGTTACCAACCAGAGCGAAATTGTAAAAAATTTCAAAATGGAAAGTTTTCGTTTACAACAGAAATAAACGGTGAAACCAAGACCACCATTTTTACTCGTGAAGACGCTATTGAAATTGACGAGTTTGAAGGAAGGATAGACACCTCGTCCGTAAGATGGATTAACGATTGCGAATATATCGTCAAAAAATTACATCCAAGAAACATGGCCGAAGAAAAGTCTATTCACATGAAAATATTATCTACCTCGGAAGATTCTTATACTTTTGAATACAGCGTTGTGGGAAACACTAAAAAATCGATAGGTACTGCTATCAAAATAGAATAACTTTTTTAACGTACTTAATAATCTGGCCGCTTAAATAACCCTAACTATTAGCTGTGGTGACATAAATCTTATTACAGTGCGGCCATTTTCCCGACGATCTTTTTTCTCGCCACACGAGAACACTAAGTCACTTCATTAAAAACAACACTTTATTTCCACAATTAAAATCGCGACACAAAATTACCCACTCTAACAAACAACTGCGAGGATTATTAAATTTTAATAATATAAGTGTCTTTTTTTTTAGTAAACAAGCCAAACACAGCCATCTTGTCTGCACGAAGCTTTTTAAGTTAAAACCATACTACCAGATGAGTTTATTCAAAAGCCCGTCAAACAGCCTTAAAAGGATACCTATAGGGGTTTCGTCAGCAAAACCCTCAAGACCTTACTCAACAATCCCGTTTATACAGATTTTATAGAATATTTCCTTGGGCGCCCCCTCCTTCGTCGGTCGGGCACTTGGCTATATCCCTTGCTCCGCTTCGGGGATGCCGCCGCGGTCCCTAACGCGGAAAAACACAAAAATGTACCTCTATGCTAATGTGGGAATTACTGCCCAGAAGAACCTTCGATACTTCCCTTTAATAAACATACTTCTTCCTCCCAAGAAACCCCTTTCTGATATCCAACCTACATATTGGCAATAAAAAAAGCCAAACTAAATTAGTTTGGCTGGCTAAACGACACTTCTGCTGTCGACTTACTTTCTTTTTTTAGCAATCGTTGTTGTTGCTTTACTGTTAACGTACTGCCGTCCGGACTCCATCCTGGAGGTCCAAAAATATACATCAAGGCATGGGAGAACTTTTTAGATCGTTTTACATCCAAATAAATATCCTTAAACTCATGTGTTAATATCACTACAGGGTTATAGGTATCCGGCGCGTGGGTCACCCCGTACTTTACATCAATATTTTCATCATACTCTTTCCAAGTACCAAACATTTTGTCAAAAATATTCAAGAACCCACCATGGTTTTTATCTAAATATTCTACATTTTGCGCATGATGCACCTGATGCATCGTATGAGTATTAAAGATCTTTTCTAGAAAACCTAGCTTGGGAATATACACCGAATGCAACTGAAATTGCCATAAAGCCTCAATCCCTAAGCACACCACGACCATTTCTGGCGGAAAACCAATAGCTGGCATCCACATATAAAACAATGGTTTGTAAAAAATAGTAAACCATCCGTTACGAATAGCAGTTCCCAAATTAAAATTTTCAGAAGAATGATGCACTATATGTGCAGCCCATAGTATTCGGATCTCATGATTGGCCCTATGAAACCAATAATATGTAAAATCATCGGCTAATTGACAAAAAATCCACACATACCACACATATCCAAATGATGAATACCCTAAAACATTAGCCCTAACACCATCGGTAACAGGATTGAACAATTCATAAGTATATTCAAAAATGACAATAGCCGAAACAACTTTAATCAAGGGAGCGATAATGGCCGATCCAATACCCATAAATCCACTAGCAGCTAAATCTTTCCAGTTATATAATTGGTCGTCTCCGTGGGTTTTACTATAGGTAAGTTCTAATAAAATAAAAGCAATAAAGCAAGGTACACCATATACCAGGGGGTTGGTAAAATCCATAAATCAATCAATTTTCCTCAAATATAGCAATATAATAAGATTCTTAAAGAATATAAAAGAAAGACTGCTAATAAGGTGGGGGATTATTTTTTCAAACCTCGAAGCAATTCGTTTTGTTCTTCCATAAGTTTTTCCATACTGGCCAACAATTGGATATCTTTTGGTGTTTTTACCTCTGTGTCTTTAGGGTCTTCGGCTTTTGTCCTAAAACGGGTCATAAATTTTATAACCACAAAAATAGTGAAGGCAATAATTAAAAAATCTACCAAAACCTCAATAAGAGCTCCATACCCTATAGCAACTTCTTCAGATTTCCCTTGAGCTTCTCTTAAAACGTATTGTTTGTCCGCAAAATGAACATCGCTAGTCAAAAGAGACAAAGGCGGCATAATTACCTTATTAACCAATACACTAACCACTTTATTAAAAGCAGTCCCTATAATAATCCCTACCGCCATATCAATCATATTCCCCTGAATGGCAAAACTCTTAAACTCATCAAAAAACTTCTTCATACACACTACCTATCAAAAAAGCTTCGACTGCCCTTCACTATCATCTTGTTTATCATCAGACATTTCAGCCTTTTTCTCCTTTTCCGCGGCCCGAGGATCTACATTTTCCTCATCTACGACTTCCATGTCAGCAGCATCTTCTTCCTTTTCCGCTTCATTTTCTGGCGCTTCATAAGGGAGCGACTCTAGTACGTTTATGCTTTTAACCTTATCTGCAGTCAGTTGATTCCCTATCGCTTTTATTCCTTTAATAGCGATAAAATCCTCTACATCAACAACCTGACTTGGCCTCACTTCCTTTCCTCTAGGCTTCACAAATTCTATTTCTACCACAGGCCTCCAATCAGTAGAGATTATTTCTAAAAATGATTTAGGGTGATCCGAAATTACCAACTCTTCTTTATTCTCGCTTTCTATCAAAAAACGCTTTAAATAATAGCGCTCTTTCTCCCCTTCGTAATGAATCACCGAAATTGGCTTATTAGGAGTCCATTTCTCCAAGACAATCATATTCTCATCAAAATGAGTCGTCAATTCTGGAATTATAGTTTTAACTACTCCTTTTTGAGTAGCCACCAACAACAGATCTTCTCCTTTAAACTCGCCCAACAACTCTCCTCTACCATCTACATTTAATCGCCTAACGATATCATCGAACCAAATTTTTCTCGGTTTTAGAGTAGAGACCCCTTTTTCTTTTAATTCTATTCGCTTAACTGAATACTTACTTACAATATTTCCTTTAGAAGCCCTTCCCTTAATAAGAACGTCTGCAAAATCTATATCCCACTTTAGTTTTTTAACACTCCCCACCTGTCGCAACAATACAGTTACGACTTCGGCCTCACCGTTAGGGTTTGCCGAAAAATAAAGAATCTCCGAATTAGCCTTGCCATTGGTAAGGTCATAAACCTTATCACGGGTTATACTGGTTACACTAAATCGTTTTACATAGCTAGGACCACCTTTGCCGTCCTTATAAATCATATTGTAGATAGTGCGTTTATCCTTTTTCTTAAATACCGCTACATGAATAATATTCTTCCCTACAAAAATCTTTGAATCAACCTTGGAAACCATCATTTTGCCATCTCTCGTAAACACTATAACATCGTCAATATCGCTACAATCCGTAACATATTCATCGCGTTTTAACGAAGTACCTACGAAGCCTTCCTCCCTATTTACATACAGTTTCGTGTTTCTAATAGCAACCTTGGTAGCTTCGATATCGTCAAAAACCCTAATTTCTGATTTTCGCTCTTTTTCTTTGCCGTATTTTTCTTTTAATGATTTAAAATAATGAATGGCAAAATCGACCAAATTCTCTAAATGATGTCTTACTTCGGCAATACGCTCCTCTAAATTATCTAAATACTGCTGCGCTTTATCCAAATCAAATTTAGAAATACGTTTAATCCTTATTTCCGTCAGCCTTACAATATCTTCTTCGGTAACCGCTCTTTTCAAGTGAGCCGTAAAAGGCTTAAGCCCTTGGCCTATTGCTGCTATAACACCTTCCCAAGTTTCCTGTTCTTCTATATCCCTATATATCCTATTCTCTATAAAGATTCGCTCTAGAGATGCAAAATGCCACTGCTCTTCTAGCTCCCTCAACTGAATCTCCAATTCTGCCCTCAATAGTGATACCGTATAGTCGGTAGAGCGGGCCAACATTTCGGTAACCCCTATAAACAACGGCTTATTATCTTCTATAATACATCCTAATGGAGATATAGAAGTTTCACAAGCTGTAAAAGCATATAAGGCATCAATGGTTTTATCGGGAGAAATACCGCTTGGCAGATGTACTAAAATTTCAACATCCGCAGCCGTATTATCCTCTATCTTTTTTACTTTTATCTTGCCTTTATCATTGGCTTTTAATATTGAATCTATTAAAGTAGAGGTATTGGTTCCATGAGGTATCTCACTTATAATCAGTGTGTTTTTATCTAACTGAGCTATTTTAGCCCTTACCCGTATCTTACCCCCTCGTAGACCATCGTTATAATTACTTACATCAATGATACCTCCGGTTGGAAAATCTGGATAAAACTTAAATCGCTGTCCTTTCAAATGTTTAATGGACGCATCGATTAATTCATTAAAGTTATGAGGAAGCACCTTTGTAGAGAGACCTACTGCAATACCTTCGGCCCCTTGAGCCAATAACAACGGAAATTTAACCGGCAAGTTCACCGGTTCTTTTTTTCTACCGTCATAAGACAATTGCCATTCGGTGATTTTAGGGCTAAAAACAACTTCTAGAGCAAACTTGGTCAAACGAGCCTCTATATATCGAGATGCGGCCGCTCGGTCCCCCGTCAATATATTACCCCAGTTCCCCTGGGTATCTATCAGTAAATCTTTTTGCCCAATTTGAACCATAGCATCTGCAATACTCGCATCGCCATGGGGATGGTATTGCATCGTATGCCCAACCACATTCGCCACCTTGTTGTACCGACCGTCATCGAGCTCCTTTAAAGCATGCATAATCCTTCGCTGCACCGGCTTAAAACCATCTTCGATAGCAGGCACTGCACGCTCTAATATAACATAGGAAGCATAATCTAAGAACCAGTCCTTATACATCCCGGTAACCTTGGTAAGGGCGTCTTGAGGCTCATCAGTATTTTCGGTTGACATATCGGTCATGTCTTCATTCAATCCTTCGTTAAACTCCTCGTTTTCCTCCATATAGAAAGATTCGTATTGTATTGGTTTATAATTAGTTTTCTTCTACTATATCTAGCTCTACTTTAAGATTTTCTATGATAAATTTTTGTCGTTCGGGAGTGTTTTTCCCCATATAAAATTCCAATAAATTTTCAATAGACATTGCTTTATCCAACATCACCGGCTCTAATCGTATATCGGCACCGATAAAGTATCTAAACTCATCAGGTGAAATCTCCCCCAAACCTTTAAACCTTGTGATTTCTGGTTTTCCGGACAGCTTTTCTATAGCTGCCGTTTTCTCCTCCTCACTATAACAATATAACGTTTCCTTTTTGTTTCGAACCCTAAACAAGGGGGTTTGCAGGATATACAAATGGTTTTCTTTAATCAACTCCGGAAAGAATTGAAGAAAAAAAGTAATTAACAACAACCTGATATGCATTCCATCGACATCGGCATCGGTAGCGATCACAATATTATTATACCGCAAATCCTCCATTGACTCCTCTATGTTCAATGCTGCCTGAAGCAGGTTGAATTCCTCATTTTCATACACAATCTTTTTGGTCATTCCATAGGAGTTCAAGGGCTTTCCCTTTAAACTAAATACCGCTTGTGTATTTACGTCCCTAGATTTTGTAATCGACCCCGATGCAGAATCACCCTCGGTAATAAACAAGGTACTCTCTAAACTACGTTCATTTTTAGTATCTCCTAAATGCACTCGGCAGTCTCTTAATTTTTTATTGTGCAAACTGGCCTTTTTAGCCCTATCCTTGGCCAATTTACGAATACCGGACAATTCCTTTCGCTCCCGTTCTGCCTGCATGATTTTCCGTTGCAGCTTTTCGGCCGTTTCTGGATTCTTATGCAGATAGTTATCTAAGTAAGTACCGACAAAGTCATTGATATAAGTCCTTACGGTAGGCAATTCGCCTCCCATATCGGTGGACCCTAATTTGGTTTTCGTCTGACTCTCAAAGACCGGCTCCATTACCTTGATGGCAATCGCGGAGACTATGGATTTCCTCACATCTGAAGGATCGTAGTTTTTATTGTAAAAATCGCGTACAGTTTTTACAATCGCCTCACGAAAAGCTGCCTGGTGCGTTCCTCCCTGGGTGGTGTTTTGTCCATTGACAAAGGAGTGATACTCTTCACTGTATTGTGTTTTACTATGGGTTATCGCTATTTCTATGTCTTCTCCCTTTAAATGAATAATAGGGTAAGCCATATCCTCCATACTATTATTATCTTCCAAAAGATCCTTTAATCCATTTTCGGAATGAAATTTTTCACCATTAAAAACAATAGTTAATCCAGGGTTTAGGTACACGTAGTTTTTAAGCATTCGCTCTACGTACTCATTCCTAAACTTATAGTTTTTAAAAATAGCTTCATCTGGCGAGAAGGTAACTTTTGTCCCTTTCCGTCTGGAGGTTTCCTCGGGCCCATTCTCACTAATAAGGGTTCCTTGTTCAAATTCGGCCGTTTTAAGCATCCCCTCCCGTGAAGACTGTACTTTAAAGGAGCTCGATAAGGCATTTACCGCTTTGGTACCTACCCCGTTAAGACCTACCGATTTTTTAAAGGCCCGAGAATCATATTTTCCACCGGTATTCATCTTGGAAACTACATCTACAACCTTACCCAAAGGTATCCCTCGCCCATAATCGCGTACGTTCACCTCTTTATCCTTAATCCCGATTTCGATGGTCTTGCCCGCCCCCATGACAAATTCATCTATACAGTTATCTATAACTTCTTTGAGAAGAATATAAATACCGTCGTCTGCCGAGGAGCCATCTCCTAATTTACCTATATACATTCCAGGGCGCATTCTAATATGCTCCTTCCAATCTAACGATCTAATATTATCTTCAGTATACTGGGCGTTTTCTAACATTAATTAGGGTTTTAAACGAAAGTGTTGCTAATATAGCAAGTGTTGCAAAAAGATAAAACCCTTAAGCGATAAAGTAATCAACAATAAAAATTTAATAATTGTTCACAATCTTCACCATTAAGGATAAAATCACAAATCACGAAACAAAAAAAGCTGCAGTAATCAGCATTATTATCAACCAACAATACTCTTAAAACCGCAATTTGCTCCAATTACAATCTATGAAAAAAAAATTAAACGCCTTACAGTCTTAAAAATACCGTAAAACGTTTAATATAAAATTCTATAAAGATACACTATACTTTCTTCCTATAAATAAAGAAAGAACAAAACAAGAAAAACTACACATTAAATCTAAAATGCATCACATCACCATCTTTAACAATATACTCCTTGCCTTCTACACGCATTTTTCCAGCTTCCTTAACTTTAGATTCACTTCCGAAACTTACAAAATCAGAATAAGCAATAACTTCTGCACGTATAAATCCCTTTTCAAAATCGGTATGGATCACTCCAGCTGCCTGAGGCGCGGTCGCTCCTACAGGAATCGTCCATGCTCTTACTTCTTTTACACCTGCAGTAAAATATGTTTCTAAATTCAACAACTTATAAGCTCCCCTGATTAATTTTGCCGATCCTGGCTCCGTTAAACCTAGGTCTTCTAAAAACATTTGACGCTCCTCATAACTTTCCAACTCCGTAATATCTGCCTCTGTCCCCACAGCCAAAAAGATTACCTCGGCATTTTCCTTGGCAACAGCTTCTTTTACCTGTTCTACATAAACATTTCCAGTGGTAGCGGCATCTTCATCGACATTACAAACATACATTACCGGTTTATCCGTAATAAACTGCAATGGCTTTACAAATTCGGCGTGCTCATCTTCACTAAACTCAATAGCTCTAACAGAAACACCAGCTTCTAGACCTTGTTTTAATTTTAAAAGTACCGCCTCTTCTTTCTGAGCCTCTTTATTTCCTGTTTTAGCCGCACGCTTTACTTTTTCTAGCTTTTTATCAACAGTTTCCAAATCTTTTAACTGCAATTCCATATCAATGGTTTCTTTATCCCTGATAGGATTTACAGAACCGTCAACATGCACAATATTATCATTGTCAAAACAACGAAGCACATGCAAAATAGCGTCAGTTTCACGGATGTTCCCCAAAAATTGATTCCCTAACCCTTCTCCTTTACTTGCTCCTTTCACAAGTCCTGCAATATCCACGATCTCTACAGTAGCTGGCAAAACCCGCTCCGGATTAACCAACTCCTCTAGCTTCTGTAATCTTGTATCCGGCACATTTACAACGCCGATATTAGGTTCTATGGTGCAAAAAGGAAAATTGGCACTTTGCGCTTTTGCATTAGACAAACAATTAAAAAGTGTTGATTTACCTACATTGGGCAATCCTACGATACCTGCTTTCATTATCAATTATAATTATACGCCAGAATTATTTAAAAATATTCCCATGCTCTGGCTGTTTAAAACAGCTACAAAGATACTATTTAAGTCCATTTTCTAATACAAATTAATTATGATAAATTTTTTAAAAGATTATTTACGTAAATTTAAAGAAACCAAAACCTAAACGACTAATTATGAAACTATCATGTTTTTTATCTTTGGCATTTTTATTTCACCTCAACACACTACTAGGTCAGCTTACAGTGACAGGAACAGTCGTAGATGATAGCGGACAGGCGCTAGCAGGTGTCAATATTGTAGAAAAGGGCACTACCAATGGTACGGCCACTGACTTCGATGGCAAGTATCAAATTTCTGTAGCCAAAAACGCTACCCTTATTTTTAGCTACATTGGCTACAATACCACGGAAAAAATTGTCAATGGAAACCCGATAATTAATATTACCCTGACAGAAGGAATGCTTTTATCCGAAGTACAGGTCGTCGGCTCCAGAAGCTCTAAAAGAACAGCCACGGACACTGCTGTCCCAATCGATGTACTCGATGTTGCCGACATAGCCACTACCACAGGTAAAGTCGAGGTAAATGACATTCTTCAATACGCAGCCCCTTCCTTTAATGCCAGCAAACAATCAGGATCGGACGGAGCCGATCATATTGTCCCGGCTTCTTTAAGGGGACTAGGGCCAGACCAGACCCTGGTACTTATTAACGGAAAAAGACGCCACCAATCTTCCTTGGTAAATATTTTTGGTACTCGAGGTCGAGGAAACTCAGGTACAGACCTAAATGCCATCCCCTCCTCTGCTATTAAAAGAATAGAAGTTTTACGCGATGGAGCTTCTGCACAATACGGGTCCGATGCTATTGCTGGGGTTATCAATATTGTTCTTAAAGATAATAGTCAAGGATTCACTGGCGGTATTACTTATGGCGGAAACAGTACTGCAATAGGCGAAGGCTGGGCCGAAGAATCAGGAGAAACCCTTTACAATGTAGAGGGCAAAAATAGATTGGACGGAAAAAGCAGGAATTTCGATGGCATCACAACAAAAATCGATGCTAATTACGGTATGCCCCTAGGAGAAAACGGTGGTTTTGTAAATATTACAACAGAATTGCTTTCTAAAGAAAAAACCTTAAGGCCAGGATTTTCTTGGCGAAAAGGATACGGTAGCGCTGCCGTAGACGGATTTAACTTTATGATAAATTCTGCGGTTCCTGTTGGAGATAAAACAGAAGTGTACGCCTTTGGGGGGCGAAACTTTAGAGACACAGACGCTTACGCCTTTTCTAGAGACGCTTATATTCAAGGTGATGCCGATGCCTCGGACAACAGAACAGTACCTAGCTTGTACCCGGATGGATTTACACCTAGAATTACTTCTCTGATTACCGATGTATCTGTATCAGCAGGCATCCGACATGAAATGGAAAACGGATGGAATGTAGATTTTAACAACACTTACGGTAAAAACAATTTTCACTATTACATCAAGGAAAGCAACAACGCTTCCATGAAGGAAGCATCTCCAACGGATTTTGATGCTGGAGGCCACTTTTTAGCAATGAACACTACTGGACTGGAATTCAATAAATATTTTGAAGATATTGCTTCCGGACTTAATATCGCTTATGGTTTGGAATATAGAACTGAAAATTTCGGAATTTTTGCCGGAGAAGAATCCTCTTACGCCTTGTACGACAACAACGGAACTCCTATTAGCAATCCCGCTTCACAAACCGTTGCCACCGACGGAAACGGTCAAGACCTACCCGGAGGCTCACAAGGATTTCCCGGCTATAGTCCGGATAACGAGGTAGATAGAAGCAGATCTAATTACGGTATATATGTAGATTCAGAATTAAATATTACAGACAACTTTATGGTTGCCGGAGCCTTGCGTTTCGAAGATTACAGTGATTTTGGAAATACCTTCAACTTCAAATTGGCTAGTAGATATAAAATCAACAACGATTTATCTATAAGAGGCTCCATCTCTACTGGTTTTAGAGCCCCTTCTTTAGCACAGCTATATTACAACCTGATTTTCAACAATATTGTAGCAGGAGAATCTGTCCCGTCCCTATTATCTGCTAACAACAGTACTGTTACTAAGGCTTTTGGAATAGGCCAATTAAACGAGGAGAAGGCTTTCAATGCTAGTTTAGGTTTTACTTATAGAAAAAAAGGGTTTACCGCTACTATAGATGCCTACTCTATTACTGTTAAAGACAGAATTATTTTAACAGATAACTTTACCGATCAAGCTGTTTTAGGTCCCTTAAAGGTAGACGCTGCCCAATTTTTCGCCAATGGGGTAGACACAAGAACCTCCGGTATCGACATGGTGCTCTCTTATGAAACTTGGGTAGGCGATGCTGGAAAAATAAAGGTAGGACTTATCGGAAACATCAACGATCTTAAAATTAAAGAGATCCATAATGGCAACCTCAACCAGTTTACCTTTTTCGGTCCCTTTTCCCAAGCTTATTTAAAAGCCGCCGCGCCAGATTATAAATTTGGCTTAAATATGAGGTATTCTTCCGAAAAATTCGATGCCAACCTTAGTCTAACGCAATTCAGTGAAGTTACTTTGCAAGATTTTCAATGGGTAGAAACACCTGCTACCACCCAAGCTGAGGCTGACGCCTTATTTCCTGTTGCCACGGATATTTACAAAGCAAAAATGGTAACCGATGCCAGCGTGGGATACCAGCTCAATAGCAACCTTAAGTTCACAGTAGGTGCCAATAACCTATTCAACACTTACCCTACTTCACAATTTGATGGCTGGACAGACCAAGGAGGCTTGGCCGACTCTGTACAAATGGGATCGGACGGCACCTATATCTTTGGGAGATTGAATTTTAAATTTTAAACTATATGTTTTCAAAAAAAGACAAAACCCGCAATTGGCGGGTTTTGTCTTTTTATTGATCAGGATACGAAATAAGGTTTTACCTATTCCGGATGCATAAAACGTTGCTTTCCTAAAAGAACCTCCTCGGTCTCTACATTATCATCATCGGGCACGCAACAGTCTACCGGACAGACCGCAGCACACTGCGGCTCCTCGTGAAATCCTTGACATTCCGTACACTTATCTGGTACTATGTAGTAAATCTCATCACTGACTGGCTCTTGCGACTCATCAGCATCGACTTCTTTGCCATCAGGTAAGACTACCTTGCCTTTTAGTGAAGTACCATCACTATAACGCCAATCATCTGCACCTTCATAAATTGCAGTATTTGGACACTCAGGTTCACATGCCCCACAATTTATACACTCATCTGTTATTATAATTGCCATATTTTTTTATTTCTAATGCTTACTTTTGCACAAAGGTAAAGCCTAATAAAATCTTTTACAAATATAATGACAGACCTTACACATATATCAAACTCTTTTGTTAAACTTGGAAGTTTTTTTCAAGAATATTACGAATATTCAAAGAATAATACCGAAATAAACAGCAATCAACAATCATGGTTTCAAAAATTTGACGAAGCTATAACCTTATCTGGACATAAAAACGGCTGGTTTACTAAAGAGAATATTCTTTATAGTCTTAAAAGTTGGGCCGAGCAATTGACTGCTGAAAATCTGGAAGAATGGCTTTCTACCTATGAGATAGAGAAAAATCAACCAAAAACCGTTGCTATTGTAATGGCCGGAAATATTCCCTTGGTAGGTTTTCATGACTTTTTAAGCACCTTGATAACAGGAAACAGAATATTAATAAAATTGTCGTCCAATGACAGCGTATTATTGCCCTGTGTAGCCCAATACTTGATAGAAATAGAACCGACCTTCAAGGACAAAATTGATTTTACAGACGGAAAATTAGACGCTTTTGACGCGGTCATAGCTACCGGAAGCAATAACACATCGCGTTATTTTGAACACTACTTTAGTAAAAAACCTAACCTTATCCGAAAAAGCAGGAACTCCGTTGCGGTCCTTACCAACAACGAGACCAAAGAACAACTGACTGCCTTAGGAGAGGATATTTTTAGATATTATGGCTTAGGTTGCAGAAGTATTTCAAAAATATTTGTTCCTAGAGACTATAATTTTGATCAACTTTATGAGGCTATTTACAGCTATAAGGACATTTTAGACCAAGCTAAATTCTCTAATAATTACGACTACAATAAAGCCGTCTATTTAATGAGTGAATACAAAATTCTGGACAACGGTTTTTTAATGCTCAAGGAAGATACTAATTACGCCTCTCCTATAGCTACTTTATTTTATGAATACTACGATTCTTTAGAAGAACTAAAAAATAAACTAACAGCTAATAGTGATAGATTGCAATGCATCGTAGCTGATGGTGTTTTAAAAGATGAAGTTAAATTTGGCCACACACAAAAGCCTTCTTTAAAAGACTATGCAGATAACATAGACACCGTGGAATTTTTAATAAAAACATAATTTAAAAATACCTTTTTTATTTAGACACATCCTTATAAATTTATCACCTTAAATCCTAGAAAGATTATAGCGTTATTAACCGATTATAACATTTTTAAAAAGGTCATAATACATAAGATGTACAAAAGAATTCTTTCCATAGAAAACAACAAAAAGAACAAATAACAAAACTCCAATAGTGACAAGGACGACATAACAGTATTATATGGCTTAATAACTATAGAATACCGATATACACTAAGGAGTTATTTTTAATAATAAACAGAAAGTAATGAAAAAGCATAATTTTAGCGCAGGACCCTGCATTTTACCACAAGAAGTAATGATGAAAGCTTCTGAAGCCGTTTTAGATTTTAATGGTTCTGGACTTTCCCTAATAGAAATTTCACACAGAAGCAAGGATTTTGTAGCAGTAATGGAAAACGCAAGATCACTAGCTTTAGATCATCTAGGCCTAAAAGGAAAAGGATACCAGGCGTTATTTCTTCATGGAGGTGCCAGCATGCAATTTTTAATGGTTGCTTATAATCTGTTGGAGAAAAAAGCAGGTTATCTAAATACAGGGACATGGAGCAATAACGCTATTAAAGAAGCGAAGCTTTTTGGCGATGTAGTAGAAGTTGCATCTTCCAAGGATAAGGGATACAATTATATTCCGAAAGATTTTTCGGTACCAAATGACCTCGATTACCTTCACATAACTTCCAATAACACTATTTACGGGACACAGATGAAATCATTCCCTAAGGGAAATGTGCCTCTAATATGCGATATGAGTTCGGATATCTTTTCAAGACAATTAGATTTCTCACAATTTGATTTAATCTATGCAGGTGCACAAAAAAACATGGGCCCCGCCGGTACTACTTTAGTGGTCGTTAAAGAAGATATCTTAGGAAAGGTGACCAGAAAAATACCTTCTATCCTAAATTACCAATTGCAAATAGAAAAAGAAAGCATGTTTAACACACCTGCTGTTTTCCCTATCTACGTCTCTATGCTAACCCTAGAGTGGTTGCAAAACATAGGCGGTATACCGGCTATAGAGAAAATAAATAACAAAAAAGCACAGTTGTTATATTCGGAAATAGACCTAAATCCAATGTTTAAGGGCTACGCAAAAAAAGAAGACCGTTCCATTATGAACGCAACCTTTAATCTTACGGAGAACAAGCTAAAAGAAGAGTTCGAAGGAATGTGTAAGGAAGGGGGCATTAACGGTTTAAACGGTCATAGATCTGTAGGTGGCTATAGAGCTTCTATGTACAACGCCCTATCGTTGGAGAGCGTTGGTGTTTTGGTAGATATCATGAGCGAGTTAGAGCGAAAAGGATAATTTGTTTTTCATCCTATGACAACTGCTTGAACGAGCCATAAAAAGTAAAATATATAATAATAAAAACGCCTTTTTTCAAGTTAAACCGAAAGAACAAAAAGGCCACGACCTATGAAAGTATTAGCAAACGACGGAATATCTAAAAGCGGACAAGAAGCCCTTAATAAAGCAGGCTTTGAAGTCCTGGAAGTAAATGTTGCCCAAGAGCAATTAGCAAAATACATCAACGACCAACAGGTTTCAGTTTTATTGGTACGTAGCGCTACAAAAGTCACAAAAGAGGTATTGGACAACTGTCCGACACTTAAGATTATTGGTCGTGGAGGCGTTGGTATGGATAATATAGAAGTAGAATACGCCAAGTCCAAAGGCCTGCATGTTATCAACACCCCGGCAGCTTCCTCATCTTCCGTAGCAGAATTAGTTTTTGCGCATTTGTTTAGCGGAGTACGCTTTTTACACGATGCCAATAGAAACATGCCTCTAGAAGGAGATAGTAATTTTAAAAAACTGAAACAAGCCTACGCCAAAGGGGCCGAATTAAGAGGAAAAACCTTAGGAATCATCGGTTTTGGAAGAATTGGAAGCGAAACCGCAAAAATAGCCTTAGGAATAGGCATGAAAGTACAATTTGTTGATCCTGTATTACAAGAAACAACCGTAACGGTTCCTTTTTTTGATGGTCAATCTGTTTCTTTTAGCTTAAAAAGCACTTCTTTGGAAATGCTCTTAAAATCATCCGATTTTATAAGCCTCCATGTCCCGGCACAAAACAGTTACCTAATCGGTAAAAAAGAATTTGACTTGATGAAGCCAGGTGTGGGTATTGTAAATGCTGCCCGTGGTGGAGTTTTGGATGAAGTTGCCCTTGTAGATGCCCTTGAAAGCGGAAAAGTTGCCTTTGCCGGTTTGGATGTTTTTGAAACGGAACCCAATCCAGAAATAAGGATTCTAATGCACCCAGATATTTCCCTAACCCCTCATATTGGTGCTTCTACTGCCGAAGCCCAGGATAGAATTGGGCTGGAACTTGCCTCCCAGATCATTACTATTTTTAATTAATGTTCATTGGAAGGCTCTTTTTTGTAACTTGTAAAAAACATTAATTCCACATATTATGTCAGGATTATTAGATTTACTAAGCAGTTCCACTGGCCAGCAACTGGTCAGTGGAGTTGCCTCACAAACAGGACAACCCGAAGGTAAAACCGCCGAAGTTTTAGCCGTGGCCCTACCGTTGATCATGGGTGCCATGAAAAAAAACGCAAGCTCTCCAAGTGGAGCACAAAGTTTAATGAGCGCTTTAAATAAGAACCATGACGGGAGCCAATGGGACAATATAGGCCAAGTGTTCAGCGGCGGAGTCAATGATTCGCTCAAGAAGGATGGGGCCGGAATACTTGGACATGTATTTGGCAACAAACAAAGTACGGTCGAAAATGCCTTAAGCAAACAATCTGGAATGAACACCAGCACCATTGCAGAGATTCTTAAAATTGCAGCTCCATTATTAATGGCTTACTTGGCTAAGAACAAGAATCAGTCCAATGTCAATGACGCCAACGGCCTTACCGGATTACTTGGAAACCTCTTGAGTGGACAATCATCTCAAAACCAAAGCCTGATCAATTCCTTATTGGATGCCGATGGGGATGGAAGTGTTTTGGACGATGTAGCCGGAATGGTGCTAGGGTCTAAGAAAAAGAAAGATGGATTAGGTGGATTAATGGAAGGTCTTTTTGGAAAATAAACGTCTCTTTTAACGATATTTTAGAAATGCCATTTGTTTCCCAATTGGCATTTTTTTTGTATCTTTTGGATATGAAAACTTGGATAAAAGCAAGCGGTATTTTTGTTTTAACGATGATTTTTTCTCTCGCCAGCTGTAATAGTACTAAACAAGCTATTACCGTTACGGACGAAGAGAAAGCTGCCTTTTCCAAAACCCAAGGAGATACCATTGCAATTGCAGACGAGAAAACCTCCTATCAAATAATTATCATAGAACCTGGATTTGATTTTTGGCTGCAAAGCATCGCAAAACCCGAAGGCTATTATTCCCAATCGTTTTTGGAAAACCGAAATCATTTATACGTGATCGAATGGAATTCAAGAGTTTTACAACCTTTTAGATACGACCCTAACCTTTACGAGATGCAAATCGACTATAATCCACAAATAGATTATGGTTATGAAGTAAATTATAAGCTCTATAATTACTTCATTTACTTTCAGAGAAAATATAATCAACGCCTTGGTCCTTTTGTTCCTCGTATATAAAACTTATATTTGCTTCCGATTTTATAAGATTTATGAAGAAATTAAAAGAGCGATGGGGCGTTACCTCTAATTTGCAATTGGCCGTTATCTTTATGGTGTTTTCAATTACCGGTTCTTCAGCTGTGTTTGCAGCGAAACCTTTTCTTGCATGGATTGGATTAGACCGTCATAATTTTTCTCCCGATTTTATTTGGGGAGGACTCCTTTACCTAACCTTTAGGATATTGCTGATTTTTCCAATATACCAGATTCTGTTAGTTATTTACGGATGGTTTTTTGGTCAGTTTAAATTCTTTTGGGCCTTCGAAAAAAAGATGTTAGCAAGATTAGGACTCGGATTTCTTTTAAAATAAACATTCCCTTGTCTATAAAATTATGCATTAGGCCTGTTATTTATTCACGTGAATTTTAAATTAAAAAAATATATTTTTTCAATTGTTGCTATCTTATTGTTGGCCGCTATCAGTGTGCCTACAATACTAAAGATACAGCATGCTTTATATGAACACCAGAATTTTGTTTGTAAGGAAAAAGGAAGTTTACATATTCATGAGATAGAATTTGAATGTGATTTTGATACCTTAACAATTACCCATTACTACATATGGCCTTTTCAGGAAATTACTAATTATTTGGCCGTTGAAAAAACAACCAAAATCATTAACTTCTATCACTTTCTAAGTAAATACCAAAAACTACATTTCTCTAGAAGAGGTCCGCCAAAGTTTTCATAACACACTCATTTAAAATCATTTACATTTATTTTTAAGTTTCAAGTTATGAAAAAATTATTCTTGTCAATGCTTTGCATTTTGACAACCGTGGCAACGCATGCACAAAATTTTTTAGAAGGAACAGCCCTAGACAAGACTACAAATGAACCCCTAGAGCAGGTAGCCATTTATTTCCCCCAATTAGAACAAGGCGGTATTTCCAATGACAATGGACACTACCGAATCAATGATTTACCCGAAGGCACTTACAATATCGTAGCCTCTTATATTGGTTTTCAGACATTTTCCCAAACCATAACCATAAAAAAAGGAAGGAACACCTTAGATTTTAGGCTGTATCCAAGTGCTATTGAGATGGAGGAGGTTATTGTATCTACCCCTTTCCACAAGCTACAGAGTGAAAACGTTATGAAGGTAGAGTTTGCAAAAATCGCAGCGCTAAAATCAAAAGGAGCCCCTACCCTAATCGAAGGTATTGGAACCATTCCTGGCGTAGATATGGTTTCTACGGGTATTGGAATCGGAAAACCTGTAATTAGAGGATTAACATCTAACAGGGTTTTAGTCTACACCCAGGGTATACGATTAGAAAACCAACAGTTTGGTGCAGAACACGGTCTTGGCGTTAATGAAGCCGGAATAGAAAGCGTTGAGGTTATTAAAGGCCCCGCATCCCTACTCTATGGCTCCGATGCCATGGGAGGTGTACTTTATTTAAACCCAGAAAAGTTTGCAATTTTAAATACTACCGAAGGCGATCTAAACCTGGACTACAACACCAATACTCAAGGAATAACGAGCAATGTGGGTGTAAAATCGTCTGGAGATAGATTTAAGTTCTTGGCTCGAGCAGCAACCATCAACCATGTAGACTATAAAGCTGGAGACGGGAATAGAGTTACCAATTCTAGATTTAACGAAAAAGACCTAAAAATGGGTCTGGGCTATCAAGCCACTTCCTTCAAAAGTGAAATTAGATATAACTATAACCAGTCTAACTTAGGAATTCCCGAGACTATTAGCACACAAACCACCTCTAGAACACCAGAACTGCCGTATCAAAAAATCAACAACCATATTTTAAGCTCTAAAACCAAGATTTTCTTTAAAGACTCAAATTTAGACATCACACTAGGATATGTAGGCAATGATCGGAAAGAATTTGAAGACCACCATCATCATGAGGAACATGAGGATGAGCATGACCACCATGAAGAGCACACTACAACTGACGACCATGACGAAGAGGAACATATGGAGGCTGCTTTACATATGAAACTCAACACTTTTACTTACGATATACAATACCACCTACCAAAATGGAATAAGTTTGAAACCATTATTGGCGCTCAAGGAATACATCAATCCAATACCAATTTTGGAGAAGAGATATTAATTCCTGATGCTGTTACCAATGATATTGGTGTTTTAGGTACAACGCATTTTCATCTTAACGAAAACAACGATTTTCAATTAGGCTTTCGCTACGACCATAGAAATATAGCCGGAAAGGCCTATGGAGAATTGGGAGAAGAAGGACATATCCCTGCATTGAACCGTAGCTTCAATAGCTTTAATGGCGCTTTTGGCTATAAAAATAATATTTCGGAACAATTCACCACCCGTTTCAATATCGCTACAGGATTTAGAGCCCCTAATTTAGCGGAACTAACCTCTTACGGTAGCCATGAAGGCGCCAATAGATTTGAAATTGGAAATCCGGATTTAAAAAATGAACAAAATATACAATTCGATTTGGCCTTGGAATTTAAGAATGAACATTTCGAATTTTTTCTAAATGGATTTTACAATACCATCACGAATTATATCTTTATCGCTCCCGATGGCACTTTTATAAACGAAAATGTTGTATACAACTACCTACAAGAAAATGCGACGCTCTACGGAGGGGAAATCGGTTTTCATTTACACCCACATCCCTACGATTGGTTGCATATAGAAAGTAGCTACCAAACGGTATATGGTGAACTAAACAACGGAGAGCACTTACCTTTAATTCCGGCCAATAATTTGACCAACACCTTTAGGGTCGAATTTGTGAACGAGCACCCTTGGTGGTTAAACACCAATGCGTACGTTACGTTAAACACGACCTTTAAACAAGGAAAAGTAAACGTTTACGAAACGGTAAGTCCCGGATATTCCCTTTTAAATGCCGGGTTCGGAAGTGAAGTGAAATTTCTAAAAAAATCTATGAAGATCAATATCAGCGCAAATAATATTTTAGACAAACGCTATATTAGTCATCTTTCGCGCCTAAAACCCGATGGCATCCCAAATATGGGAAGATCGGTTTCTATAGGGGTAAATATTCTTTTATAAAAATTTAAAAAACAAACTACCTATGGCCTATGCTTACTTAAGCCATAGGTAATTTGTTTTAAAAAGGAATTTGGGATTTTTTCATCACCTTCGAATCCCAGTTGCAGCTTTCCACTATCTTCAGGAATGTAATTGGTTTTAAAAATATAGTCCCACAAACTAAGGCTAATACCGTAATTAACCCCATTTTTTCCTTTTGGCAATTTATAGGCATGATGATACAAATGCATTACTGGATTGTTTAGCAAGTACTTTAATGGTCCCCACGTTATTTTAATATTAGCATGGTTTAAATGGCCGATGGTAATCGCAAAAAAGTGAACCATAAAAGCCTGCCCGGGCTCAAAGCCTCCTAAAATCATGACTCCAAACGTTTTTAACGGCTTGTAAAATATATTTTCCATCCAATGATATCGCAAATGTGCGGCAAATCCCATTTCCTTGACACTGTGGTGTATTTGATGAAATTTCCACAAGACAGGATAGGTATGCAAAAGCACATGAGTAAACCATTGCACAAAATCTAAGACCAAAAAAAACACTAACAATTGCCCCCAATTAGGGAGTTCCGAGAGATTTAAAAGAGTTAGACTGCTTTTATCAATCCCAAAATCGTTAAATAGCAGCCCTATAACCTTATAAAACCCACTGATCGCAATTGCGAAAAGGAAAAAATTAAAAAACATATAGAAACCATCTAACCAAAAATCTTTCCGGAAAATAGATTGTTCTTTTCGCCAAGGAAACAAGATTTCCATGCCCCATACTATTAAAGATATTATGATTAGGCCCCAGAAATAATTTGAATACCAAGGAACATCAAAAACAATAGACTTCCCTGTCCAATTTACAGTTCCCATAAAGGCATTCGAAAATGCCTGTAAATACTTTTCCAAAATTTTAATTAATTATTGTTACTCCTTTAACTCGTACCATTCAATATTAGACAAAGATTCTCTCCTGCCTTTACTGATAACAGGATAATTGGTTACCAGATAGTTGACGATTACAGCTTCATTTTCACCTAAATCCCATAAATTTTGGGTTTCCTGCATCCATCGGATGGTTGCAATCCACCTTTCTTCGTTCATCCTGTTTTGCATGACCAATTGCGCCGAATGACAGTTAGTGCAATTGTTTACCACTGCCATATACCCTTCTGCTTCCTTCAATCCTGTTCTTAAATGAATTCCATTCTCTACCTTATCCCAATCGTCCTGCTCCGGGTCTATACTTGTGATTTCCACTTTGGGAGTATCGCTAGCCAGTAATAAAGACTCAGGAGACACCATATAGGTGATCCCAATAAAGGCAAATAAGAAAACTATACCGCATAAAACCAAAAGCTGCTTATAAAGCTCTTTTACGTTGTTTTTAAAACTCCGTTCCTTTTCCATTTAGCTGATTTTTACGGCTATGCGGTGGCAAGCATTGTTTAAATACCCTTTTGGGTTCCATCCAGGCAATAACATAGGCTGACTAACCCCCTTAGCATCGGTTGCCTTCACCCATACTTCGTAATAACCAGGTTTTGGAAAAGAAATACTGGCCTTAAAATGTTGCCATGCCAACCTGTTTACTGGTTTTTCCAAACCACATTCGGACCAAGTGGCACCAAAATCTATAGAATAGGACACCTTGGAAACTTCTAACTCCCCTGCCCAAGCATGACCTCTAATATTTAATTTCTTGTCCAAAGGTAATACCGCACCCGATTTTGGATAGGTAATTAGGGATTTTACCGGCATAGATTCTATGATGCGCATATCTTCATCCTTTACACTTTCTCCTGGTGCTACTGGATTTTTGGGAACTTTATAAGAAGATCCGGTCATTTTTTCACCATCGTGGACAATATTTCTTACACTTATCCCTTGTATCCATTTTCCCGAGGTTGAAGCTGGCCATCCCCCACAAACCAAACGCAAAGGATATCCATGTACCAAAGGGATGTCCTCGCCATTCATTTTAAAAGCCAACAAGGTCTCTTCTTGCATAGCCTTGCCAATTGGCACTCCCCTTGAGATAGGTTTTTTTGAAGGATCCCTGCTCAAATGCTCATCAATGGCATGGTATCCAATATAGACTGCATCAGCCTTAATCCCTACATCTTCAAGAACATCCTTTAGCCGCACTCCTGTCCATGACGGACAAGCAACAGCACCAACATCCCATTGATTTCCTTTGGCAGGAGGATCAAATTCTTTACGGCCATTACCACCGCACTCCAAGGTGAGTTGGTAGGTGTGCTGTTTAAAATTGTTTTTTAACTCTTCAAGTGTATACGTTTTTTTTTGTTTTACGGATTCCCCGTCAATAGTTAACGCCCATTCTTTAATATTTATGTTTTCAGGAACCAACCCATTGTTTCTGACAAACATAAACTTATTGGGGGTGATTTTATCATCTAGTAAATGCGCCAGAGCTTCCATATTCCATGGCTTACTATTTAAAACCAACATTTCCTTGTCCTTATTAAACAAAGCGAACGGATCTGGGTCCTGCATCCCTAAGGGGATATAATTTTCTGGCATTGTTGCACCATAAACAATTTCGGCTCCTAAAATACTGGCCAGAGACCCCAAAACAGAGCTTCTAACAAAATTTCTTCTTTTCATTAATTGATCATAAATTAAACTAACCCCTAAAATCATGAGGGATTATTGCGTCCTTAAGGCGCTATTAACGATAAAACTTATTATAAATCCACCAAACCAAAGTCTTTCCTTATTTGGTGGTCACTGATTTTTTTTCGGAAGGACTAAACACATAGGTATATAACCACATTAAGGTAAACGATGGTATTATATCAAAGCCTGGAACTATTTCCTCTATAAAATTTACAACTCCTGCAACTTTACCAATTTTACCTTTATAAAGACGAGTCATCAGCCAAGCCGAAACAGGAGCCCAAACAATATCCGAAAATTCCCCTATTCCAGGAATAACAAAAGAAAGCATTCCTATTCCATCAAAAAGAAGACCTAAAAATAAGTCTCTAATTTTATCACCCCTTTCCACCGCCATAATTGATAATTTAAAATTCTCGGAATCCCCTATTGTAATAAACAAACATAAGCCCCTGTATAAAATGGTTTTACGCTATTTATTTTTGATTCTACTTTTATATCGTTCTTTAAAATCTCCTGTATCCTTTCTATATTTTTAAAATGTGTTAAACAAGCTTTTTTTTAGGAAAGCTTGGCACTGATTAATTTTAAAAACTCATTCCTTGTCTCTATCTTTTCAAATTGCCCGCGAAAACCAGATGTAGTAGTAACAGAATTTTGCTTCTGCACCCCTCTCATCATCATACACATATGGGAGGCCTCTATCACTACAGCTACTCCTTTAGGTTTCAAAGTATTGTTTAAACACTCTAAGATGTCGTGAGTTAACCTTTCCTGCACCTGTAACCTTCTTGCAAAAACATCGACTACTCGCGGTATCTTACTTAAACCAACAATTTGACCATCAGGAATATAAGCAATATGAGCTTTTCCAAAAAAAGGCAACATATGATGCTCACAGAGCGAATAAAGTTCTATATCCTTTATAATAACCATATCATCATAGGATTCCTTAAACAAGGCTCCTTCCAATATTTCTACCGCATCTTGTTTGTATCCTTGGGTTAAAAACAACATGGCCTTGGCTGCCCTTTCTGGCGTTTTAAGGAGACCCTCCCTCGATACGTCTTCTCCTATTTCATTAATTATGGAGGAGTAACGGTTTTTAACTTCGTCCGTAATTTCTAAATTATACTCTTCCAAACTCTTGTATGGTGCCATAAACTTATGTGTATTTTGTTTTTGTGCCGCTTTTATCGACCACTTTTATTTAAAAAATCTAAATTAATATTTAATTTTAACCCGTTGACAGTTTTTAACCGCCAACTGTGTTAAATACTTGGTAAATTAATAAGAAAACACCCCAATATAGGGTGTTTTATATTCATTTTCTAAATTACGCCCTTATCCATTTTTTTCCCTTAACCTCCTTCTTATTTTGTATTCTTGGTGGTTATGTTTACTTTCAGCCCATAATTATTGATGAATGATCAAGGCAAATAATATTAAGAAATTCTACGGAAACCTTCAAGTTCTAAAAGGTGTCGATGTGCATATTCAAAAAGGAGAGGTTGTCTCTATTGTTGGCCCGTCTGGCGCAGGGAAAACAACCCTATTACAAATACTGGGCACTTTGGATGTGTTGACGAATAAGGATGATGGAGAGTTAAAAATCAACAAAGAGGATGTAACCAGATTATCAGAGAAGGAGCTGGCCAAATTTAGAAATAAAAATATTGGATTTATTTTTCAATTTCATCAATTATTGCCAGAATTTACTGCCTTGGAAAACGTTTGTATCCCTGCTTTCATTAAGGGAACCTCTAAAAATGATGCCGAAGCCAGAGCCACAGAATTATTGGGTTTTTTGGGATTGTCGCACCGAATTAATCACAAACCTACTGAGCTTTCAGGAGGTGAACAACAAAGAGTTGCCGTTGCTCGGGCCTTGGTAAATAACCCGGCCGTTGTTTTTGCTGATGAACCCAGTGGTAATTTAGATTCTGAAAGCGCAGATAAACTACATAAATTATTTTTTGATTTAAGGGATAAATTTGGTCAAACCTTTGTTATCGTTACCCACAATGAGGAATTAGCAAATATGGCCGATAGAAAGCTTACCATGGTAGATGGTGTTATACAATAATGAACGTACTTCATAATGTTTGGAATTTCATATGGTCTCCTTCTTATATCAAACTAGGGCAGCCTACTAGTTCCGCCAAAGCTCATCTGTTCGCTAACTTACTGATACTAGGCGCTATGTTCGGTGTTGCGATTGGTCTTTTCAATCAATCCCTGCTAAAGCTGTTAAATATTGACCTAGGAGTACATGCCAGCGATCTGTTTATGGCTAAAAAATCGGCCCTAGGAATATTTTTTTCCGTTGCTATCCTAGCCCCTGTACTAGAAGAAGCTATATTTAGAGGTCCTCTTATATTATTTAAAGACAAAAAATATTTTAGGCATTTCCTATATCTTTCCGTACTTTTATTTGGAGCTGTACATTTATTCAACTTTCAATTTTCCAAGGAAATTTTTATCCTTGGACCATTGCTTTCGGCACCACAAATAATACTAGGGGTATTCTTAGCGTATATCCGAATAAAATTAGGGTTATTATGGGCCATCCTCCTACATGCCAGCTACAACGCTATCTTTTTGGGACCTATAATCATTTTAAAACTATTTAATATTTCTTTGGAATGACCAAAAAAGAGTTAAAAGAATTTTTAGACGCCAAGGTAATTCAATATAATCTCCCCGAGTTTTTACAATCGGACCCTATTCAAATTCCCCACCTGTTTTCCATTAAGGAGGATATAGAAATAAGCGGATTTTTAACCGCTACCATTGCTTGGGGCAATCGAAAGAGTATTATTACCAATGCTAATAAAATGATGGAGTTGATGGATTCTTCTCCCTATGATTTTATAATGAACCATGAAGCCAGTGATTTGGAAAAACTGCAAGGTTTTGTCCATCGCACCTTTAATGGAGATGACCTGACCTTTTTTGTTCGCAGCTTAAAAAATATATACAAGCATCACCATGGCCTGGAGGATGTTTTTTCCAAAGCAACGGATACCTTGCCATTGCAAGCCGCAATTTCTAGTTTTAAATCCGTATTTTTTGAAATCCCACATCCTGCCAGAACTACCAAACACATCTCGGACCCTTTAAAAGGCTCGGCAGCAAAACGTATCAACATGTTTTTAAGATGGATGGTCAGAGATAATACGACAGGGGTAGATTTTGGTATTTGGAAAAAGCTTTCCCCTGCTCAATTATCATGTCCTTTGGACGTTCACTCGGGCAATGTGGCCCGAAAATTAGGCCTGATCAAAAGAAAACAGAACGATGGCAAGGCCTTGGCCGAATTGGACGCAAATCTTCGGAAATTAGATCCCATGGACCCTGTAAAATACGATTTTGCCTTATTTGGATTGGGAGTGTTTGAGAAATTCTAATAGCGTTTTTCTGTCGTTGAAAAAACAACTAATACAACAGCATAGCTTCTAATAAAAATATCCGGCACTAACATATGGCTACTTAAAACATACATAAAGTTTATATCCTATAATTAATTTCCTATTTTTAAACGGACACTAACATAGATAAATAATGATTAAAAAGAATTCCCTATTACTACTTGCTTTTATAATGATATTCGGAGCTATTGGAGCCCAGGAACGTAAAATCCCAACAGACACTATCGTTGTCACCAAACATAGCGTTACCGCCAATGGAACTTCTTTTTCCTACACCGCCCAAACAGGAATGTTGCCGCTTTGGGACGAATTGGGTGCTCCTATAGCGACCTTAAACTACACCTATTATACCCGAGACAACATAAAGAATCGAGCAGAAAGACCTTTGTTGATTTCCTTTAATGGCGGACCAGGTTCTGCTTCTGTTTGGATGCAGTTAGCTTATACAGGCCCCAGGATTTTAAATATTGACGATGAGGGATACCCGGTTCAGCCGTACGGTATAAAAGAAAACCCTTTTACCATTCTGGACATCGCAGATATTGTGTATGTGAATCCTGTAAACACTGGCTATTCTAGAACCATTCCAGAAAGCGGGAAAGATGTAGATCGCAGTAAATTCTTTGGTATCAATGCCGATATAAAATATTTGGCAGAATGGCTTAATACTTTTGTTACCAGAAACAACCGTTGGCAATCGCCCAAATATATTATTGGTGAAAGTTATGGGGGTACCCGTGTAGCCGGTCTTGCCCTTGCTTTACAAAATCAGCAATGGATGTATTTAAATGGGGTAATTATGGTGTCCCCAGCAGACTATAAGGTACTCCGCACTGGCGGACCAGTATCCGAAGCCCTAAATTTACCTTATTTTACTGCCGCTGCCTGGTATCACAAGGCATTAAACCCTGACCTTCAAGAGAAGGATCTGTCTGAGATTTTGCCAGAATCTGAAGCCTATACCATTAATACCCTAATCCCGGCCCTTGCAAAGGGCGGATTTATTTCGGAAGAAGAAAAAAACGAAGTAGCCACCAAAATGGCTCGTTTTTCCGGATTGAGTACAAAGGAAATTTTGGAACATAATTTATCGGTACCGACAAAATATTTCTGGAAAGCACTTCTTAGAAACAAAGGAGGTTATAACATTGGTCGTTTAGACTCGCGTTACCTGGGGATCGATAGACAGCTCGCAGGGAACTCGCCCGATTATAGTGCCGAGCTTACCTCTTGGCTTCATTCTTTTACTCCTGCCATTAATTATTATTTACAGGAAGAATTGAAGTTTAAAACCGACGTTAAGTACAATATGTTCGGAAATGTTCACCCCTGGAACAATGAAAATGATAATACTTTGGACAATTTGCGCCAAGCGATGGCACAGAACCCTTATTTACACGTCTTATATCAGGCGGGATATTATGACGGGGCTACAACCTATTTCAACAGTAAATACAGTATGTGGCAGGTAGATCCTAGCGGTAGACTTAAAGATCGGTTTAGTTTTAAAGGATACCGAAGCGGACACATGATGTACTTGCGAAAAGAAGACTTAAAACAAGCAAATGACGATATTAGAATCTTTATTCAAAACACATTAACAAACGGAAAACCTGCAAAATACGAATGAATTCAGACACTCATAAACCCCAGACTCCCAAAAGCTTTATGCGGACTATGACCGTATTACATGCAGTATTGACAACGGGAGTTTTTATTATCCTTGTAGCGGTCTACTATAGTAGTGATGCCCTTATTTTTGGGTTTCAAGACACCGAAGATATTTACAGAATTATAATCCCACTAGTAGCTATGATTGGTTATTTTGGTGGTAATTTAATATTTAAAAAACAATTGGATGCCATTGATCCGAAGGCATCTTTAAAGTCAATATTAAGTCGTTATTCTTCGGCCTCCATCATAAAATATGCATTTATTGAGGGTGCCGCTATTTTTAGTCTCATCGCTTTTTCGAGGATACATAACGTTTTTTACCTTGTAATATCCGTATTGCTGCTTTTGTATTTATGGTCTCAAAGACCAACTAAGTTAAAAGTAATGAGCGATTTAAAATTAAAAAAAGATCACGAAGAATTGTTTATGAAAAACGAAGAAACGCTCCCCTAAACACTTGTTTTAAAAACCAGCCAACACATCATAATCCAACACAAGCTAAGATATGAAGTTTAATACGATCAATTTATGCGCCCTCCTTTTTCTTTTATTGAACATACAAACAATTATGGCTCAAGATTGGCCGGCACTGCATCACTTTAAAAAAGACAATAAAAAAATCGGGCTTCCAAAAGAGGGCGAAAACAGGGTGGTTTTTATGGGGAATTCTATTACCATAGGCTGGTTGCAAATGCAGCCCGATTTTTTCCAAGACACTCCCTATATCAATAGAGGCATCAGCGGACAAACCACACCTCAGATGCTGGTGCGGTTTAGGCAAGATGTTATCAACCTACACCCTGCTGTTGTGGTGATTTTGGCCGGTACCAATGATATTGCCGGAAATACCGGTCCGGCTACTGTAGAAATGATACAGGACAATATTGTCTCCATGGCCGAATTGGCCAAGGCTAATGGGATTAAAGTAGTACTTTCGTCCGTACTCCCTGTTTTTGATTACCCTTGGAAACCCGGACTTGAACCGGTAGAAAAAATTGCTAAATTAAATCGGTACCTTAAAAATTACAGCGAAGAAAACAACATGGTATACCTCGATTATTTTTCTGCCCTGGTCGATGATTGCAATGGATTGCCAAAAAAATATTCGGAAGATGGGGTGCATCCTAATATTGAAGGCTATAAAATAATGGCTCCCTTGGCTCAAAAAGCAATTGATAAAGCCTTATCGCAATAAGGAATAAAATCTCCGATATTTAATTCTATTAAAAACCGGACAAATAAAAGCAGAGTTTTCTCTTCCCCAGCCATCCGCACCCCTAGAAGTCCATCCACTCCCTTGACAATAAAAACACTTACATAAAAGTATTTACAAATTAAAACCTCGCCCTTTTATATTCTCTTTGTCCAGAGTGACCTCATTTAATAATCATTGGTTAATTTTGTAAGCATGCAAAATCCGAAAGTTAGCGTCCTAATTCCTTTTAAAAACACTGAAGAGTTCCTTTCAGAATGTATCTCCTCTATTATAGATCAAACCTATCAAAACTGGGAAGTTCTGGCAGTCAATGACGGGTCCGACGACAATAGTTGCCAAATTATGGACCATTATGCCAACCATGATTCAAGAATTACCGTTTTACAAAATGAAGGCCAAGGGATCATTCACGCGCTAAGAACAGCCTATAGCAAGAGTAACGGCTCCCTTATTACCCGCATGGATTCTGATGATATGATGACTCCCAACAAACTGCAGCTCATGACCACTGCCCTATTAAAAAACGGTCTTGGGCATGTGGCCTTAGGAAAAGTTTCTTATTTCTCTAAAGAAGGGGTCTCCAATGGGTATAAAAGTTATGAAAAGTGGTTAAACCGTCTAAGTGAAAAAGGAACGAATTTTTCAGAAATATACAAAGAATGCGTAATACCCTCTCCCTGTTGGATGGTGCACAGAAGCGATTTGGATAAGGCAAAAGCCTTTACTCCCGACCAATACCCCGAAGACTATGACCTTGCTTTTCGCTTTTATGAAAAACAATTTAAGTGTATCCCTTCAGAAAATGTTCTTCATTATTGGCGCGATTACCAAGACAGAACCTCCCGTACTAGTGAACATTATGCCCAAAATTATTTTTTGGACCTAAAAATGCACTATTTCTTAAAACTCGATCATGATAAAAATAGACCATTAGTCCTTTGGGGTGCCGGAAAAAAAGGAAAAAACATTGCTAAGATCTTAGTAGAACAAGGAGTGCCATTTTTCTGGCTGTGCAATAATCAGCAAAAAATAGGGAAAATCATTTATGGCCAACACATGTTATCCTACAAGCATTTACCCCAGCTCAATCGTCCTCAAGTAATCGTTACTGTGGCCAATAAGGAAGCTCAAGAGTTTATTAAGGAGCATCTTCAAGGAATGAATATGCTTTTGGCAGAGGACTATTTTTTATTTTGCTAAGGGTAGACAAACCCTAAGAATCTGGCGTTAAACACGCTAGTCAAAGCTTCTTGTCATTGTTTTTTACCCGAAAATCCATTTCGTTTTTTGATTCCTTTTCCTAAATACTTTTCTTATATTTGTGAAATTAAATATGGGAATGCTATTTAAACATCCGGAACTTCTTTGGGCCTTATTTCTGCTACTGATTCCTATATTTATTCACCTTGTTCAGTTACGTAGATTTAAGAAAACTCCTTTTACCAACGTCAAATTATTACAAGAAATAATTTCGGAGTCCAGACGGAGTAAATCCATAAAAAAATGGCTATTATTAATGACTAGAATGTTATTAATAACCGCCTTGGTCTTTGCGTTTTCCCAACCTTTTTTTGCCGAAAATACGGCATTAAAGAAAAAAGAAAGGGTCTTTTACATAGACAACTCCTTTAGCATGCAGGCAAAGCTGAGCAACGGTACTTTATTGGAAAATGCAGTACAAGAAATCTTAAAACACGTTCCTGAGGATCAGGAATTTTCTCTTTTTACCAATGACGGGGTGTTTAGAAAGGTTTTTATAAAAGACATTAAAAACAACCTGCTATCTCTTTCCCATTCAGCAAACCAATTATCCCTAGAGGAGGTTTATTTAAAGGCAAACACCCTTTTCAAGGACCGTTTAGAGACTGTGAACGATTTGGTTATAATTTCGGATTTTCAAGCAAACATGGTTTCTAAACGCAAAGATTACCCCGGAAATACCCAAACCCATCTGATACAAATTACGCCTGACAACAATATTAATGTCGCCATAGATACTGCTTATATTTCTAATACATCTTCCGAAAATATAACCTTGACAGGGCATTTATCGAGTAATGGTCAAATAAAAAGCACCCCAGTATCCTTGTTTAATGAGAAACAATTAATTGCGAAAACAGCGGCTATTTTTGGTGCTGACAATAAGGCCTCGGTTACTTTTTCTTTGCCCCAAAACGAATCCATAAATGGCCTCATAGAGATCTCGGACCCAGTCCTTCAATATGACAATGAACTTTATTTTAATATTAATAAAAAGGAAAAAATAAAGGTATTGTCCATAGGAGATGACAACAGTAATTATCTTGAACGTATATTCTCTAAAGATGAATTTGATTATATAAACAGTAGTATAAGAACATTAAACTATAGCGTTTTGGGAGCGCAAAACCTTATCATAGTCAATGAGCTCCAAGACATTCCCGGTGCTCTTCAGTCGGCTTTGATTACCTATAAAAATAATGGCGGCAGTCTGGTTTTTGTACCTGCTTTTAAGACCGATTTTAAAGAGTATAACAATTTCTTGAGTCAGGTAATGGGATCATCCTTTACTTCTCTTGTTTCCGAACATCGTATCATAAGCAACATTAATTTTTCCCATCCCCTATACCGCAATGTATTCGATAAGGAAATCAACAATTTCCAATACCCTTCTGTAGAACAATATTACAAGCTTAAATCAATACTGCCGAAGATACTTTCGTATGCCAACCAAGAGCCTTTTTTATGCGGAATAGATGGTAATTATCTATTTACATCGCCCCTTTCCGATGAATATTCTAATATAACTAAATCGCCTTTAATTGTTCCTACCTTCTATCAAATAGGGGTCAACAGCTTAAAATTGCCTTCTATTTATGAAGTTTTGGGGCAAAACACCACCATTGATATTCCCATAGTATTGATCAAGGATAATGTCTTATCGGTAACCAATAACCAATTACAATATATTCCTAGGCAACAAGCCTTTGCTAATAAAACTACTCTCTTTTTTGACAAAGACCTGTCCAAAGCAGGTATTTATAGCATTACAAATGACAAGACGCCTATTCAAAACATCAGTTTTAATCCCTCTAGAAAAGAAAGTCAACTTAATTATATAGACCTCAAAAACCTTACTGCTACTACTAAAAATAACGCCATAGCTAGCTTCTTCGATCAATTAGAAAAAGAGAATAGCATCGCGGAGCTTTGGAAATGGTTTGTTATTTTAGCCTTAGCATTTATCCTTATCGAAGTTCTTATCCAAAAATACCTGAAATGAACATACTTATAAAAAAAGCACAGATAGTAGATCCTTCTAACAAAGAATACCATTTAAAAAAGCACGATATTCTTATTAAGGACGGAATAATTGCAGAAATCGCTACTGATATCCAAACAGGGGAAAATATTGAAATCCTTGAAAAGGACAACCTACATGTTTCCACGGGTTGGTTTGACAGTAGCGTTAGTTTTGGAGAACCTGGATATGAAGAAAGAGAGACCATTAAACACGGTCTATTCGTGGCAGCAAAAAGTGGATTTACAGATATCGTCCTAAACCCTAATACCAACCCTGTTCCAGACAGTAGTTCGGACATTGTATTTTTAAAAAATGCAGCCAAAGAAAGTGCTACAAGCTTATATCCTTTAGGAGCCCTAACTGTAGGAGCGGAAGGAGAAGCTCTTGCAGAGCTCTACGATATGAAGAACGCCGGAGCGGTAGGATTCTACGATTACAAACACCCTTTAAAAAATGCCAATCTTTTAAAGATTGCCTTGCAATACAACCAAAACTTCAATGGCCTTGTACATTCCTTTCCACTAGACAAGCAAATTTCAGGAAAAGGAATTGTCAGCGAAGGAGAGATATCTACCAAACTAGGGCTAAAAGGTATCCCCCACCTGGCCGAAGAGCTGTTTATAGCGAGAGATCTTTATATTTTGGAATATACCGGTGGAAAATTACATATTCCCACCATATCTACTGCCAAGGGAGTAAAACTTATAGCAGAAGCAAAGAAAAAAGGATTGGACGTCAGCTGCAGTGTTGCCATTCACAATTTATATTTTACCGATGCCTCTTTGGAAGGTTTCGATTCTCATTTTAAGTTGATGCCACCTCTGCGCACCAAAGAAGACAGCAAGGCATTAATAGCAGGTTTACAAGACGGTACCATCGACTACGTTACCACAGACCATAGGCCTATGGATATAGAGCTTAAAAGAGTAGAATTCGACAATGCCGAAGACGGTACCATAGGCTTGGAAACCGCCTTTGGCATTTTAAATCAACTATTTGATTTGGAAACCTTAATTTCCTTGTTGACCAAAGGACGGGAACGCTATGGTATTCCTACCCCAAAACTACAAGTGGGTGAAAGCGCAACATTAACCCTTTTTAATCCTGAACCAGAATTTACTTTAGACACTGAACACATCCTTTCAGCCTCTAAAAACAGCTGTTTTATAGGGAGTACCCTAAAAGGAAAAGTATATGGCAGCATTGCCAAAAAACAATTAATTTCTTAAAATTAACATTTAATATTTAAAAAATGAATCAGACAACTATCAACGAAGGCAAAACTATGGCCGTCATTAGTTACATAACCGTAATTGGACTCCTCATTGCCTATATCGCCAATAATAGCAAACAAAATCAATACACAAAGTTCCATATCGGACAATCGATACGAGTATGGATCCTTTCTATCGTTATCTCTATAAGTTTGGGATTATTGAGTTCGTTATTAGGTATTCATTTCCTTGAAGCTCTTCGCTGGCTTCCGTTTATTTTCGCTATTATGGGCGCCGTAAATGCTTATAACGGAAAAGTGACAAAATTGCCTTTTATTGGAACTATTGGCGAATAAAAATTACACGTTCAACAATTAAAAGAGGTCTAAAAAGGCCTCTTTTATTGTGCGTGCTTTAAACTTGAACTAACTTAGATTTCATGAACACTATTAAAGAAGGAAAAACTACTGCAATTGTCGCTTACTTAACTATGGTAGGCGCCCTAATTGCCATTTCTATGAATTCAGATGCTAAGAACGATTTTGCACGCTTTCATACCAGACAAGCATTTGGATTACACCTTGTCTTTCTCGGTTTTGCCATATTTTTAAGTAATTGGTACAACGAATATGCATGGTATGGCCTATATGTATTTTATATCGTCCTATGGTTTTACGGATTTCTGGGAGCCCTAAACGAGAAAAAAATAAGCGTTCCCTTAGTCGGCAATTATTTTCAAAAATGGTTTACTTTTATTCAATAAGATGACAACAGCACCTCTTTCCCTAGAACACATTATAAGACCTTCTTCTATTACTACCTCTAAGCCACCGGTTCTCTTTATGTTTCACGGGTACGGCAGTAATGAAGAAGATTTATTTTCCTTTGCCGAGGAATTGCCAAAAGAGCTTTGTATTATTTCTGTCCGCGCCCCCTACCCTATGCAACCCTATGGCAATGCATGGTATGCCATTAATTTTGAAGCCGAAAAAGGCAAATGGAACGATGAGGAACAGGCAGCCCTATCAAGGGATAAAATAAAAGACTTTATCGATGAAGCGTGTAGCACTTATGGCCTAGACCAGACCAACGTAAGTTTGTTAGGATTTAGCCAAGGCACCATCCTTAGTTATGCCGTAGCCTTGTCTTACCCGGAGAAAATTAAAAATGTAATTGCCTTAAGCGGTTACATCAACGAAAATATTATCCTCGATAATTATAAAGAGAATGACTATAGCCACCTAAGCATTTATGCCTCCCATGGTAATGTAGACCAAGTTATCCCGGTCTCATGGGCGCAAAAGGCCCCAGAATTCTTGAAAAGTTTAGATATAGACCACCTTTATCAAGAATTCCCGGTCGGCCATGGAGTAGCGCCTCAAAACTTTTACGCCTTTAAAGAGTGGCTAAGCCATAAAATTTAATGACTTCTAGTATATAAAAGATGATCTGTTAAGGAAAAATCAATTCCCAGATCATCTTTTAATTCATATTTAATCAATAACTCTCCCCAATATTTTCCATCAGAGAAATCGGCTAAGATCCATTTGTGGTTCAGCACCTTTATTTTATTGATCTTAAAATCATTTTCCATTCCTTCATAAGGAATCAGGGGGTTGTCGCCTTTATTCTCATTGGTTTCCAATAATTTATCGGAAATATAAAGACTGACATCTTTTATATCAAGATGGTCGTAATAAGCAAGGGCGTCATCATTGTTCTCCAAAGAAAAGTACTGCATCCCTAGAACCTTTAATTGTAATTTTTGAACCGAATCTTCTAATTGCTCTATTCGTGCTTGCTTTGTTTCTATAGCCTTATTTTTTGCCTGTACCATATTACTGGTACTTACAAATTGGTAAAGGGTTATCATTGACACAAAAATAAATAGGTAGAAATAAATCTTTTTCTTCATTCAATACTTTTCTTAAATGTATAAACTTAAATTATCGTAGGCCAAATGTACATTTTTTGGCAATTGTTTTTCCAATTCATCATGAAAACCTAAGTGATGACTTATATGGGTCAAATAGGCTTTATCGGGTTTCACCTCTTTGATAAAAGCCAAAGCTTCCTCTAAATTAAAATGAGAATGATGCGGATCTAACCGCAAAGCATTAATAACCAATACTTTTACCCCTTTTATTTTTTCTATTTCTTCTGAAGCAATTCGTTTGACATCCGTTAAATAGGCGAAATCCTGAATTCGATACCCAAAGACTTGAATCCTGTTATGTTCTGCATCAATGGGGATAGCTTTCGTATTCCCTATTTTAAAGGGAACGTTATTCTCTACTATATTAATTTCCACCGCTGGGGCCCCGGGATATCTATTGACATCCGAAAATATATAATCGAATCTTGTCTTTATGGAATTAATGACCCTCTCATGGGCAAAAACCGGAATATCTCCCTGTCTAAAGAAAAAAGGCCTAATATCGTCTATCCCAGCAGTATGGTCCGAATGCTCATGGGTGAATAATATGCCATCTATTTTTGTGACCTGATTGGCAAGCATCTGTTGCCTAAAATCGGGTCCGCAATCTATGATGTAATTATAGTCGTCCCACTCGACCATTACCGACACTCTAAGCCGTTTATCCTTCGGGTTTTTACTTAAGCAAACGGGATGTTTACTACCTATAACTGGGATTCCTTGTGATGTTCCGGTACCTAAAAATGTTATTTTCACTGCGATATATCTATTTAATCCAAATTTATAACTTATTTACTTAAATTGATAGCGCAATCTTTTTAACTTTGCCACAAGCAAAAACCACTACATGTCTATTTTTAAAAAAGAAATTGCTTTTACCAACGTACCATCAACAAAAGCAAAAACCTTACGGATAAATTTAAATCCGGATATCTATGGAACCTTTTCCGAAATAGGAGCCGGACAAGAAACTTCTGGTCATTTTTTTAAATCGGGAGGCGCTTCGGGAACTATTGCCAAAGCAATGAGTGCCTATGATAAAGATTTTAGTGATGCTATATACGGCATTGAAGAAGATGGCAGATATGTCACTCAATCGAGGTTAAAAAAAATGTTGAGTCACGAAATGGCTCATATGGACGAAAGAATAAGTCGAGAAAAACATCCCGACAGATTATTTTTCTCCTATGCCAATACCGTGGCCACGATTGATTTTTCAAAACGCTATAAAGGCCATGGATGGGTTGGAATTCGTTACCAACTAGATCCTAACCAAACCGAACTTAACGAAATTATCCTACACCTGCGTTTTAAACAAAACGAGGCGCGATTGCAACAAGAAACACTGGGTATATTAGGGGTAAACTTAATCTATGGCGCTTTTTACAAACACGACAAGCCCAGAAAATTATTAAAATACCTATACGACCATATCGACAAGGATACCATAGAAATTGATATGATCAATTTTTCCGGCCCTAATTTCAGCGAAGTAGACAACAGATTAATGAGTCTACAGCTGGTTAAAAATGACATGACCGATGCGGTGATGTTTGGCCCTGATGGTAACAACCTGTTGCCGGCCGCTATCTTGTACAAAAAAAACCTCTTGGCTTTACGCGGAAGTTTTAGACCGGTGACCAAGGTAAATATGGATATGTTTCAAAAGTCATACGAAATATTTATCCGCGAAAACAGTGTCGAAGAAGAAAATACCGTCGTTATTTTTGAAATTACCCTCTCTAACCTAAGGGCTTCCGGAGAAATTGATGAACGCGATTTTATGGACCGGGCAGAACTGTTGTGTTCCTTGGGCCATACGGTAATGATCTCTAAATTCCAGGAGTACTTTAAATTGGTAGAATACTTTAGCAACTATACCAAAGCTAGGATAGGGCTGACCATGGGAGTAAACAACCTGGTCGATATCTTTGATGAAAAATACTATAGACACCTAAGTGGAGGTATTCTTGAAGCCTTCGGAAAACTGTTCTTTAAAGACCTTAAGGTGTACCTATACCCTATGAGAAATGACGAAACCGGACAAATAATGACCAGCAATACCGTAAAGGTTCATCCTAGAATGAAAGAATTGTACAAATTCTTCAAATACAACGGTAAGGTTATGGACATCATTGATTACGACCCTGAAATACTACATGTTTTCTCTAGGGATGTTCTTAAACAAATATCTAATGGTGAAGAAGGCTGGGAAACTGTACTACCGGAAGGAATTGCAGAAATCATAAAAAAGAAACATCTTTTTGGATATAATCCCACAAATGAAATAGCAAAAATCGAATAAAATAAAAAGCCCCATTAAATTGGGGCTTTTTTTATAGGTTCGTTTATACGCCTTCCAAAATCTGGGCGGCATGATCTTTTGTTTTCACCTTTTCAATCACCCTCTCTACTACTCCTTCTTCATTAATTATAAAGGTCATTCTGTGAATGCCGTCATATTTTTTTCCCATAAAACTCTTAGGCCCCCAAACACCAAAGGCTTCAATCACCTTGCGGTCTTCGTCGGCCAATAACGGAAAAGGAAACTCGTATTTATTTCTAAAATTAGATTGTCTTTTAGCAGAATCTGCACTTACTCCTAGTAATTCATACCCTTGCCCCTGTAATTCAGCATAATTATCGCGCAGGTTGCAAGCTTCGGCAGTACATCCTGGAGTACTTGCTTTTGGATAGAAAAACACCACTAATTTTTTCCCTTTATAATCAGAAAGATTAATAGTATTGTTGTCTTGATCTATTGCAGAAAACGAAGGAACCTTATCCCCAACTTTTAATGTGTCCATAGTTTAAATTTAAGTAAATTTATAGTTTAAAATAAGCATAAAACTACGTAATAAATGACAAAAGCCGAAAAAGTTGAATTTACGATACAAACTCTTCAGAAGCTCTACCCTAGTATCCCCGTACCTTTAGACCACAAAGACCCTTATACGCTGTTAATTGCAGTTTTATTATCGGCACAAAGCACCGATGTTCGGGTAAATATGATTACCCCGTTATTGTTCGAAGTAGCCGACAACCCATACGATATGGTAAAATTAAGTGTCGATGAAATTAGGGAAATCATTAAGCCGGTCGGACTCTCCCCTATGAAGGCGAAGGGAATCCATGGGCTATCAAAAATGCTCATAGAAAAATACGATGGCGTAGTCCCACAGGATATGGCCTTGTTAGAAGAGTTTCCCGGGGTAGGTCATAAAACAGCGGGGGTCGTGGTGGCCCAAGCCTTTGGAATACCTGCTTTTCCGGTCGATACCCATATCCATAGACTTATGTATCGATGGGGATTTACCAATGGCAAAAATGTCGTACAAACCGAAAAAGATGCCAAACGCTTATTTCCAAAAGAGCTATGGAACGACCTTCACCTACAGATCATATGGTACGGAAGGGAATACTCGCCGGCCAGAGGCTGGGATTTAGAAAAAGACATTATCACCAAAACCATCGGTAGGAAAACAGTTCTAGACCAATATTATAAACTAAAAAAGACCAATTGATCATTGGTCTTTTTTAGGTCTAGTTTAAATTACTTTCGAACTGCATATTGTTGCATTCAACAATTTGTAAGGATTTGGAATAACTCATCAAAAACGCTATAGTTTCCGAATTTGCCTTGGTAAGTTTACACTTGCTTTGATTTTCAGAGTAAATTTTTTCCATAGTATAAAAGTATTGTTATGATAAGATAACGCCACTTACTTGGATATATTGCCCTGTAGATCGTAAGTTGTGATTAATTCGTTAAAACGATATTGTTTTTTTCTATGATTTTTCGAAGATTAATAAGAGCATAACGCATTCTTCCCAAGGCTGTATTAATGCTTACACCGGTGTTTTCGGAGATTTCCTTAAAACTCATGTCCTTGTAAATACGCATCACCAGCACTTCTTTTTGATCTTCCGGAAGCTCCTCTATCATTACATTTAAATCTGAATCTATCTGATCTTTGATCATCTGCTTCTCTACATTCAACTTTTGATCCCCAATGACAGAAAAAATATTAAAATCATCAGTTCCTTCAAACATAGGCATCCTTTTATTTCTTCTAAAATGATCGATGACCAGGTTATGTGAAATTCTCATTACCCAAGGTAAAAATTTACCTTCTTCACTGTATTTCCCCCTTTTCAGGGTGTTGATTACCTTTATAAATGTATCCTGAAAAATATCTTGGGTAATATCTTTATCCAGAACTTTGGAATAAATAAAGCTGCTAATACGTTGGTTATGACGGTTAATTAATACCTCCAAGGCCTTTTCGTTACCGTTTATATAGTCTTTTACTAATACTGAATCGTCTATCTGCAGTTCCATACAAATTTTGTTTTAAGGATTAAACTAGATGCCTTGCCAAAACGGGTCGGACTTCATTTTTGTCAAAGTTTACTAAAGTGCTGCAGCTTTAATAAATGTTGTTATTTTCTTACATCATAAAAGTATAGAAAACATGAAGTATGGTAAAAAGTATGTTGTAAAACGGCTTTATTGTGATGTCAAATGCCGATTTTATATTTCTTTGCTATAATAATAGTCGAATATCGCAGTTAGCTAAAAAAGAAAGCCTTTTAAAACAAACATGCTTAAGCCTAAAAACGCTCCCCATAGTACCTTTTATATCAAAACAATAGAAGGTATTGATTTTGATATAATGAAAATACCTTAATAATTTCTAGTGATGAGGATAGTCCTAACTGTATGTAAGAAGACCAAAAAAGCTTTAAATCTGGGGGGCTGTCATAAATACCCCCAGATACTATACGGTATATGGAACCCTTATAAACGAGGCCGCCCCGCTGTTGGGAGTAGGTAAGGAATTTTTGAAGTATCAAAATTGGGGCGTTCCCTCCTTCGTCGGGCGGGCACTTGGCTATATCCCTTGCTCCGCTGCGGGGATGCCGCCGCGGTCCCTAACGCGGATACTCTAAAAATGAAGCAAAACCAAGTTTTACCCCTCATCCCTATTATGTGTCGCACAGGAAGTTTACACTATATAACAATAGCCCCATATAAAAGCATTTGTTTTGCTTCTAAATAGGGCCATCGGCAGAGTATTTTACACCACCAACATATTGGAACAATCTTTATTGCGATTCCTTAGAACTAGTTAATTCGTTAGTGTAAGCTGATGCTTTTCTACCATTTTCCGAAGATTTATCAAGGCATATCGCATTCTTCCCAAAGCAGTATTGATACTGACTCCCGTGTTTTCTGATATTTCCTTAAAACTCATATCCCTATAAATGCGCATTTCTACCACCTCTCTTTGGTCTACCGGCAATTCCTTTACCATTAGGGAAAGTTCTATATCTATCTGGTCTTTTATGAGTCTCCTTTCCGCGTTTAAATGGTCGTCTCCCATAACAGAAAAAATATTAAAATTTTTAGACACCTCAAACTTGGGCATTCTATTGTTTTTTCTAAAATAGTCTATGATTAGATTATGGGATATCCGCATTACCCAGGGCAAAAATTTCCCTTCTTCAATATACATTCCCTTCTTTAAGGTTTTAATCACCTTTATAAAAGTATCCTGAAATATGTCTTCGGTAACCACCTTGTCTTGAACTTTGGAGTAAATAAAGCTGCTAAGGCGTTGATTATGACGATTTATCAATGTCTCCAGAGACTTTTCGTCTCCATTGATATAGTTGCTTACCAGTACTGAGTCTTCAATTAATAGTTCCATATAAATTACTTTTTAGGAACCTAATAGCAAGCTTCTCTTTTTTGTAAAAAAAAGCTATTAGGCAATTCCATTATTTTTTAAAAAAGTAATTTCAGGTCTATAAGTCGTTGGTACTAGGATTTAACCCAAATATATAAAAAATTCGGGTTTTCCATAAAAGATTGTCATAAACAATAGCATTTTAATTGTATTATGACTGCTGGCATTTTATAAATACACATATTGTATCTTTGCTTTCTTAAATAGGCATATGGCTTCAATTAAAGATATAAATCCCAAGGAGAACATTATAATTAAAGGAGCAAAGCTCCATAATTTAAAAAATATAGATGTCGTAATTCCTAGAAACAAATTAGTGGTGATCACAGGTTTGTCGGGATCTGGGAAATCGAGCTTGGCCTTTGACACCTTATATGCAGAGGGACAAAGGAGGTATGTAGAGAGTTTATCTTCCTATGCCCGACAGTTTTTAGGAAAATTAGACAAACCCAAGGTCGATTATATTAAGGGAATAGCCCCGGCCATAGCCATAGAACAAAAGGTAAATTCTACCAATCCTAGATCTACCGTAGGCACCACCACGGAAATATATGATTATTTAAAATTACTCTTTGCCCGTATCGGCCGCACCATTTCGCCCGTATCCGGAGAAGAAGTAAAAAAACATACCGTCACCGATGTTGTAGAGCACATTAAGTCCTTTGAGGAAGGTACCAAGTTATTGTTGCTTGCCCCTATAACTATCAGTAAAGACAGAGATCCTATAAAATCCCTTCAACTATTCTCCAAACAAGGATATGCCAGAATATTCTACAAGGGCGAGGTTATCCGTATAGATGATGATATTGAAGAAATAGATCGTGAGTTTCAATTGGTCATTGACAGGATTATCTTCAAAAACGATGAAGATTTTTTCAATCGTTTGGCCAATGCTATTGACACAGCCTTTTTCGAAGGCAAGGGCGAATGCATCATTCAGGAACTAGCTTCGGGAAACAACACCCATTTTAGCAATAAATTTGAATTGGACGGGATGCAGTTCTTAGAGCCCAATGTTCATTTGTTTAGCTTTAACAATCCCTACGGTGCCTGTCCTAGCTGTGAGGGCTATGGGGATATCGTAGGTATAGACGAAGATTTAGTCGTTCCCAATACGGCCTTGTCCGTGTATGAAAATGCTATTTTCCCCTGGAAAGGAGAAAGTATGGGCGCCTACAGGGACCAATTGGTAAATGCGGCCTATAAATTTGACTTCCCCATTCACAAACCTTGGTACCAATTAAGCGAAGCTCAAAGACAATTAGTGTGGGACGGCAACAGTCATTTTACCGGCTTGACCGAATTTTTTGGGATTTTAGAAGAAAAAAACTATAAAATCCAAAATAGGGTGATGTTGTCTCGCTACCGTGGAAAGACCAAATGTAATAGCTGTAAGGGAAAACGGTTGCGAAAGGAAACGGATTATGTGAGAGTATCCGAAAAATCTATTTCCGACCTCGTTGAAATGCCTATTGAAAACCTGATTTTATTTTTTAAGGAGATACAACTGAGTGAAAATGAGCAAAAAATAGCCCACCGCCTGCTGCAAGAAATAAACAGCAGACTAGGGTTCCTTAACAATGTTGGCCTAAGCTATTTAACCTTGAACAGAAAATCGAATTCCCTATCGGGGGGCGAGAGTCAGCGTATTAATTTAGCGACCTCCTTGGGCAGCAGCCTAGTAGGATCTATGTATATCTTGGATGAGCCCAGTATTGGCCTTCATCCAAAAGACACCGAAAATTTAATCGTAGTACTAAAATCGCTCCGCGATTTAGGCAATACGGTTATTGTAGTAGAGCACGATGAAGACATTATGAGAGCTGCCGATGAAGTGATCGATATTGGCCCTAAAGCCGGAACCCATGGCGGGGAAGTAGTCGCCCATGGCACCATGGATCAGATCTTACAATCGAACTCCCTTACCGCTGCCTATTTAAATGGTAGCAAGAAAATTGCAGTGCCCAAACAAAGAAGGACTTATAAGAATTATATCACCATTAGGGGGGCCAGGGAAAATAACCTTAAGAATATCGATGTTACCTTCCCTCTCAATGCGCTAACGGTCATTACAGGCGTGTCGGGGAGCGGTAAAAGTACCCTGGTAAAAAAACTATTATACCCGATTATCCTGAAGGAAATTGGCGGATATGGCGAAAAATCAGGTCAGTTTACTTCCGTAGAAGGCAATTTTAAAGATATTAAACACATAGAGTTTGTAGACCAAAACCCAATAGGTAGGTCCTCTCGATCTAACCCAGTTACCTATATCAAGGCCTATGATGATATTAGGAATCTCTTCGCTAGCCAAAAATTAAGCCAGTTAAGAGGCTATCAACCAAAACACTTTTCATTTAATGTCGACGGGGGGCGCTGTGAGAAATGTAAGGGCGACGGTGAAATCACCGTAGAGATGCAATTCATGGCAGATGTGTATCTGGAATGCGAGACCTGTTCCGGAAAACGATTCAAAAAAGAGGTCCTAGAGGTAAAATTCCATGATGCCAATATAGACGATGTCCTTTCTATGACCATAGACGATGCCGTTGAATTCTTTGAAAAAAATAAACAGACCAAAATAGTAGGCAAATTAAAACCGCTTCAAGATGTTGGCCTGGGATATGTTACCCTAGGACAGTCCTCTTCTACCCTTTCCGGTGGCGAAGCACAACGTATAAAGCTAGCTTCCTTTTTGGTAAAAGGGAATACAGCCGATAAAGCCTTGTTCATTTTTGACGAACCTACCACTGGCTTACATTTCCACGATATCAAAAAATTGCTAAAATCCTTTAACGCCCTCATAGAAAAAGGCCATTCCATAACCGTTATAGAACACAATATAGATCTTATAAAATGTGCCGATTATATTATAGATCTCGGATTGCAAGGCGGTGATAAAGGGGGGAATCTTATTGTACAGGGAACTCCAGAAGAAGTCGCAAAAAATAAAACTTCTTATACAGCTACATACCTAAGGCCAAAGCTAAAAGCTTAGGCTTTAGGCCTGCTTATTTCTTTATGCCGTTAAAACCAAGTTTTTCGGCTGTGTGTATGGTGAAAAACGTATGATTTTCACCGCTGCACTATTTTTTTTGCGTTAGGGACCGCGGCGGCATCCCCGCGGCGGAGCAAGGGATATAGCCAAGGGCCCGCCCGACGAAGGAGGGAACGCCCTAAACACAAGTACCTGTACTACAACTTATTACAATAGAAACACCTTCTTTTCTACTGCCCAACACTCTTTAAATTGCCCTCTTTCCTATCAATGCTTTTTTGTTTAGTACCGTTTTTGGCATGTTGTTTGTATGGTTCTAATCGAATGTCAATAGTAGCATTCTGAATTAAAACCTTATGATATGAGAAATTTACTACTACTTGTTACAGCGCTAATTTTAGGTACTGCCCCTACCTTTGCCGCATCTCTAGAGGATAAGGCGGCGGTAAGCGATGCATATAGATATCAAAACTCTTTTATATTTATTGAAAGCGGAATTACATTTTCCGTTTACCCAGATGGGGAGTTCGATTTTTATATCGATGACCGTGTTGGCGGTATAAATGCCAATGTAAATATTGGACGAGCGAACATAACCTTCAACAGTGGTTACAACTATGACCCCTATGTACAATACGACGATTACGGGGCGATTTTACAAATTGAAAACGTACCTATTTATTACGATTATTACGGTAGGGTATCTCAAATTGGGAATGTCGATATCCGATACAGAAATTCTAGGGTTTCCAGGGTTGGTGGATTACGTGTTTACTACGACCATAGAGGGTATTTTAGTCACCACAGAGGCTATATAAATGTGTATAACAGGCACTATGTTTACAGACCGTTCCACGATTATTTTGCACGCCCTGCAGTAGGTTTTCACATGGTATACCATAGACCGTACAGAAGGTACTATGAGCCTGTTAGGTACAGCTATTACAGGCCGTACCACTATAACCCAAGAAGAGCACATGTACATGTTGGAAAGCATTATAAATACCACCCTAAAAAACACAAAAGAGACAAAGTCTATAGAAATGATAAAAGAGTAGCGGTCAGGGACCATGGGTATAGAACCGCCCCTGCGTCGAGGTCTAACAGGACTGTACAGCAATATAACGATCGGAATCATTATAGAAACTCTTCTTCGAGATCCAATGCCGTTCAAGTGAACCATGATAGAAATAAAGACTCTAAGAACAGGGATTCGTACAAAAACAATAATGGTCATAGAAACTATAGGGGTGCTGCAGACAGGTCTACCACCCATAGATCGGTAACAAAAAAGGAAGTGACCACTACAAAAAGTAAAAGCACAAATCCTCGTTACCAAGATCGCAACAACAACTCTAGCACTTCGCGCTCTGCCAGGGTCACTACTAGAACATCGAGTAAAAAAGAGGCTTCTAGTCAGCCGCATAGACATGTAACTAGGAATACTAGTGCTACAAAAAATAGACATGAAAAAACCCGTAAGGAGTCTCCGTCTGAAAGATCAAAGTCGACTGTAAGAACTGCTTCGAGAAGGTCTTCTGATAGGGAATCGTCTGGAAGGGTAAGAAGTAATGTATCCGGTTCAAATACATCAAGAACTGGAAATATAAGAGGAAATTAAGTTAGTTTTAGGTTAGTTGGTTGTATAGCCCTGTTGCAAAATTTTTGCAACAGGGCTATTTTTTTTGACTCCAAAGAGGTCCTTTACATAAATTGGGATAATGAAGCGCTAATCTATGTTGTTCTGCGGTTCGTAAAGGCCGAAAAAGTTTCGCCCTGAGGAGAGATTATATTCTTGTCCTTAATTTTTCCACATACTTGGCCAAAATCCTATATACATCTTCCGATATTTTAAACCGGTACAGGGCCATGACATACACGAGCACTATAAAGGTACTCTTAAGCCCTATATTTATTACAGGATGAAAAGGAAACTGAAAAAAATAAAAAATTCCCCCTACCACTATTAAAAGCAATAAAACCTTGAAGGTATCAATCGTAATAGGCTGGATATTGAATTTAGATTTCACATAAGCCAGTTTTATGCTATTATAAATGAAAAACGCCATAAAACTAGCAATTGCAGCACCATCCAATCCATATTTAGGGATCAGCCAAAGGTTCAACAGTATGGTGAGTACAGCCAAAAGCACCCCCAGAAGCAGCAGGGTTCTGTAAAAATCGGAATTATACAGAATGGCATTGTTGTTTCCCAGCATGGCATCATATACTTTGGCCAGTCCTATAATGACAACTATGATATAGCCCCCTCTATAGCTATCGGGCAGTAAATCGAATAAATTATCTAGGTTTAAAATTATCAATAGAAACAAAAGTCCCGATACTATAAAAAGCGTCAGTGAGCTTTTTCTATATAGACTTTTTAGGGCTTGGTAATCTTGTTTATGTAGAATTTCAGCGGTCAACGGGTAGGTTATATTGTGCATGGACCTGGATGGAACCGCTATCACCGTCGCAATATACCCTGCCACGGAATAATAGGCTACATTTTTGATGGCAATAAACTGATTGATCATTACCTTATCTACCTCCAACAGGACGATGGCTGCCGACCCCCCTAATATAATCAAGGCACTATAACTAATGATTTCAGGGGTATTTTTAGGGAAGTTGAAATTTAACCTTATCTGCTGAAGTCGAAGTGCATACAGCTTCATAACCACTGTCCTTAGCACATAAAGACCCACCAAGGCATTTAGAAATTGAGGCACAGAAATAAGATTCCAATACACCAACATCAAAAGCAAAGTCACCCCTATCCTACTAAAAACCTCCTTCATGAAATTTCCAAAAACAGATTTCATTCGCACCTTGGCCCAGGCATAGTAGACTTCAAAATAGGCCATAGCCACCCCCACGATAAATATATGCCAAACGTACCCTTTTACGATCGCATTTTCCCTGGACAAAAACTGTCCTATAGCCTCATTGGCGATATAGGATAGCACCCCAATTGGCACTACTAGTAAAAGTGGCAATAGCAGCATTAAGGTCAAAAAACCATCGGTTTTTTGACTGGCTTGGAAACCTGCGTAGTATTTCACCAAAGCATTGGGAACCCCAAAAGCCAGAACAGGCATAATCACTGCCGAAGCCGATAGAATAACGTTGACCAATCCAAAATATTCATCGCTTAAAAAACGCGTATATAGAAAAAGTAGATTTATTCCCCCGATGGCAAATCCAAAGTAGGTGATCAGGGTATTGCTCAAGGATTGTTTTAAAACTATTCCCATTGTAAAAATTTGGACAATTTTCTGGTCAACTCCCTTCTATGAAACTGTCCTATAGTGGCCGCTGGCAGTATTAGCTCCTTCGTTTTATAGGCCATAAACCATTCTAAAAGCTGTTTTTTTATAAGCTCTTTTTCTTGGTATTCAAAGGTGTTGCCGGTATGGGTTTTGGCAATAATCTGTCCTACTTCCCATGCCTTAGGACCAATTCCCAAGATAGGCCTTTTGGCCGCCATATATTCGAAAACCTTGCCGGGAATAATCCCTTTTGTTTCCTCAGAATCGATCTCGACCAATAACAATACTTGCGATTTTTTTTGAAAACGCAAAGCATCTTCATGAGAAACATAGCCTAACAGCTCGGTATAGGGCTTTAGTCCAGCACCATACACACTCTTAAGGACATCTGCACTGACAACCCCGGCCAATTGCAGTTTAAACCTTTCCTTAAAACTTGCATTCTCTTTAATCAGTTCTGCCAGCGCCTTCCATAAACTAGCCGGATTACGCCCCGAAAGCAAAGAACCTATATGCGATATGGTAAAAGTTTTGTCTAAGGGTATATTTACATCCTCCAAGGTATCGTAACCATTGGTAATAACTTCAATAGGTTTATTGGTAATAACCGAAAATTCCTTTTTGGTAGTATTGCTAGTAACCAGAATTTTATCGGCACTGTTCAAAACCAAATTCTCTAAATGTTCGTGTTTTTTTCTTGAAGCGCGACTGAGTTTTAACTTTTGGTGATACCCTATAGATGTCCAAGGGTCCCTAAAATCTGCCAGCCATTTTACAGAGTGGCGTTTTTTTAAGCCATGCCCTATAAGGTGTACGCTATGTGGTGGGCCAGTAGTAATAATGGTTGCGATATTTTCTTTTTGAAGCACCTCTGATAAAAACTTCACAGAAGGTTTAACCCAAAATTTTCTGGCATCCGGAATAAATAAGTTGCCCCGAACCCACAACAAGGCTTTCTCTATGGTGGTCTGATTTTTTGTCGTAATGATCCCGGCACTGATTTGGGCAGTCTTTTTTGATGAAAAAATACTCGCTAGCCCATAGGGTTCAAATATTGGATGCCTATATATTTTTATTCCCTCTGGCACCTCGTTCAAAAAAGATTCATCGGTCATCGGGTAATGGGGATTTTTGGGTACATACAATACCGGTTCTATATTAAAATCCCTAAGATACTTTACAAATTTTAACCATCGCTGAACCCCTGGCCCTCCTGCTGGGGGCCAATAATAAGTAATAATGAGAACCTTCTGCATTAGGAGGCGGTTTTGTTCTGGCGTTGCTTATAGCTATATCCTAACCCCATTAATATAATTAACCCAATCAATATAGACACTGCCATCGTAATCTTTCCTCCTGTTTTTACGACTTCAGGTTCAAACCTAAATTCTACTAGGTGTTTCCCGGCGGGTATTGCCAGGGCTCTAAGTACATAGTTTACCTCAAAATGTTCTTTTAGTTCCCCGTCTATATAAGCATTCCATCCATTTGCATAGTACATCTCCGAAAACACAGCGATTCCCTCATATTGGTTATCAGCGGTGTATTTAAGATAATTGGGCTTATATTCTAGGAGTTCAATACTCGCTGTAGAGTCCACATTATAAGTAAAACTTGTCAGCTGGTCGAACTTTTGGGTATTTACTACAGCCTTTTCTTTTAAGTCCAACCCACCCAAGGCCGATATTTCTTCATCGGCAGATGTTACTGGCACAAGTTCCTTAACAAACCAGGCATTCCCATTGGCATCTGGATTCAGTGCCGGATACTTTTGTCCTTCCTCTTCTTGGATAACGTATTTTACATTGAGCATGTTCAGGATCCCAATATTATTTTTTGCGATCTGATAATCGAACAAGTCTTGGATTCCGGCTGGTTTCGCCGCATGATAGCCTCCTATGGATTGGTTAAAATAGGAGGTCCTTGCCCCGTTTAAACCCTCGGAGGGATCAAACACCCTAAAAACTGTAGTGTCCTTACGCAGTTCCTTTTCCAAGGCCGTCTCTTGGAAAGGTACTGTCATTCTTCGTTGGGCTACAAAATCGTCCTTATCTACATATCTCTTGGCAACGCCTACCAAATCAAAAACGGTTAAAACCCCTAAGGCTAATATAGCCCAATGTTGTTTTATCTTATCTTTTATAAAGAACCAAATAACCAAGGCCGCCAATACCACATAGGTAATCGATCTAAAAATGTCTTGGGTATATACCGCCTTACGATCGGCCTTTATCAAGGACACCAAATCGTCTCCGTAGTACTGTCGGTACATCTCGTCGCTCGGCCCTTCAAAATTAAATATTCCCTTTAAAAGCAGTAAGAGTCCGCCTATTCCTAGGCTTATCATAAGAGCGATTTTTAAATCCTTTATTTTTTTCGAAGTTGGAATAGCGGTATTAAATAATGCCACCAATGTTAACATGGCCATAATTGGCACACACAGCTCTAATATTACTTGTATAGAAGAAACAGCTCTGAATTTATTGTACAGCGGAAAATAATCGATCATAAAATCGGTCAGGGCTCCAAAATTCTTCCCCCAAGACAGTACAAGGGACATTACTGTTCCTCCTACCAGCCACCATTTAGATTTTCCTTGCACCAAAAACAAGCCGAGTACAAAAAGAAAAATTACTATAGCCCCTATGTATGCTGGAGCGGCAACAATAGGCTGCTCTCCCCAATACAGTGGTAAGCCACTAGCAAATTCCAAGGCTTTTGTTCTTGGGATCCCATTTTCGGTCAAAAAAGCATAGGTCTTGGAATCTTCTCCTAAATTTTCATTCCCAGACCCACCAAAAAGTCTTGGAACGAACAAATTCAAGGATTCTGAAATCCCGTAACTGTACTGGGTGATATATTCCCTGTCTAGTCCCGATTTATTTTCTTTAGGTGTTCCATTGGGGGTTATGGTTAATTCGGAGGCACCTCTGGTACTCCAATCGGCATATTCCTTAGTGGCCATTAAACTGGTTGCGTTTGCCGCCACTCCTAAAATCACCGCTCCAATTAATATCCCAACAGCGATTCCAAAATGTTTAAGAGTCCGTTTTTTAATAGCATCTACAAGGTAGGCCGCTCCCAATATCAAAACCAACAACATAAAATAAAACGTCATTTGATAATGGTTGGCGCCTACTTCCAATGCCATGGCTATAGCCGTAAGAATAAACCCCCATAAATATTTTTTTCTAAAAACAAGAACGATTCCTCCTAGCAGCATAGGAAAATACCCGATGGCATGTGCTTTTGCATTATGCCCTACTCCTAAAATAATAATTAAATAGGTAGAAAAACCAAAGGTAAGGGCTCCCAATACTGCTAATTTATAGTCCACTTTTAAACAACAGAGCAAAATATAGAAACCAATAAAATATAAAAATAGATAATCGGCCGGGCGTGGTAAAAAACGGATGAGCCTATCGAGTTTTTTAACGTAGTCGTGCGGATAATAGGCCCCCAATTGATAGGTAGGCATACCTCCAAAGGCACTATTGGTCCAATAAGGCTCCTCTCCGGTAGCTTTCCGGAAATCTATCTGCTCTTTGGCCATTCCGGTAAACTGAACAATATCAGACTGCTGAATGACCTTCCCCTGTAAAACAGGATAAAAATAAGCTAGTGCGGCAATTATAAAAAATACAAGAACAAAAAAATGGGTAAAAAAGGCTTTAAGACCGTTCCTCATGGCTGGTTTTATGGTAAAGGGTTATTCAATTTCCTCAAAATCTATATATTCTCCGACTTTTTTTGAGGGCTTCGTTTTTTTGGAGTTCTTTTTCTCTATGATGACCTCTCCATTTTGTTCTTCGGTATAGTTATTTTGTTGGGCATAACCGCCAAATTTTTTATTAAAATGATCCTGTGTTTTTTTAGCGGCATATCGCAATAGTATTGGCCCAAGCCATTTTGCTAGAATTTTAAGCAAATAGTATACTAATAGTATAATTAATATCGTTCTTAAGAAACCCATATTATTAATAAATTTAAACCCAAAAATACAATTCTATCGTTGTATTTTTGGTGCTAAAGTCATAAAATAATAATAAAATAGCATCCATGGCATACCTTGCTAAAATCAAATACTTTAAAAGGATCGTTCTCTTGGGATTTATTTTTTCCTATACGCTAAGCTTTTCCCAATATACCGATGTCATCAATTCTAATCGCCCCGGCGAATCAGTGAGTGCCTATGCTGTTGGTAGAAATGTTTTACAGGCCGAAGCGGGACTTTCTTTTGAGCAGCAAGATCATTCTCGACTACTTACGGAATCGGATATTTTTGGAGTAGACCTATCCCTACGCTATGGGCTGCTTTGGGAACGTTTAGAAATTAACTACGAAGGCATATTTAACAATCAGGACAAGCTAGATTTAAACTCTGGTATCACCAATGAAAACAAGGATTTTTACAGAAACAGGCTTGGATTAAAATATTTACTCTACGCCCCCTTTAAAAACGAAGAAAGGAACAAGCCCGATATTTACAGTTGGAAAGCCAACAATAAATTTAAGTTAAAAAACCTACTTCCGGCAATCAGTATTTATGCTGGCGCTAATTTTGTATTTGGCGACAACCCTTATTATAAAAACGCCCCTATCGCATCACCAAGAGTTATGATCGCCACCCAAAGCAGAATAACGCCAAGGTTCGTTCTTATTTCCAATATTGCCTATGATAAAATAGGGACCGATTTTGAGGAATGGAATTATTCCGTATCCTTATCCCATTCTTTCAGAGACCCCAACTGGAGCGTATTCATAGAAAACCAAGGAATTAAGGGAGAGCTGTATTCCGATATCCTATTCAGGAGCGGTGTCGCCCATTTAATTACAAACAACCTACAGGCCGATATTAATTTTGGTGCTAGTTTTAAAAGCACGCCTAGTAGAATATTCGGGGCCTTGGGGATGTCTTACAGGTTAGATATGCACCAATATAAAGAAACTCCCATCTCCGATGCAGAGGGTGGCCCTATAAAGAAGAACAGCATGAAAAAGAAGGGCAAAAAGCAGCAGCAAAACTATAAAAAAAATACCAAGAAAAACAAAGGAGAAATTAACTTCTAATGACACAAAAAATTAAGCCTTTTGCAGGAACAAAATAACTTTTCAGTTTTTTCTATAAATTAATATCCCTAATATTGAACCATACAAACACAATCGTATGGTTACCTTAAAAGAAGCTACAACAAAATCAGAATTAAAAGAATTCGTAAAATTTCCATTTTCCCTCTATAAAGATTCCCCTTATTGGGTTCCACCAATCATCGCTGACGAATTAGCATCCTTTGACAGGGATAAAAATCCGGTTTTCAAAGATGCCGATGCGTGGTTTTTCTTAGCCTATAAAAACAATAAAATTGTAGGTAGGGTTGCCGCTATTGTGAACCATATAGAGATTAACCAACAAAAGGTTAAAAAGATGCGTTTTGGCTGGTTCGATTTTATAGATGACACAGAAGTTAGCGAGGCCCTTTTACAAAAGGTCTCCGAGATTGGGAAAGAACACCAGCTCAGCTATATGGAAGGTCCGGTTGGATTCTCCAACATGGACAAGGTGGGCGTCCTAACCGAAGGGTACGACCATATTGGCTCTATGATTACCTGGTACAACTATCCTTATTACGTACAGCATATAGAGCGTCTTGGTTTTACCGTGGAAAAAGAATATGTAGAAAACAAATTTCCTTTTGCCAATGCCGATCCTATTTTCTTTGAAAAGGCCAATCTATTGGTAAAGAAAAGATACGGCGTTAAAGAGCTTAATTTCACCAAAACGGAAGAAGTTATGGCCATGGCCGATGAAATGTTCGATCTTTTCAACGAGAGCTACGCCAAGCTATCTTCCTTTGTTCCGATCACCGATATCCAGAAAGAGTATTTTAAAAAGAAGTACATCAGTTTTATTAATCCAGAATACATAAAATTTGTTGTTGACAAGAACGATAAGCTGATCGCCTTTGGAATTGTGATGCCTTCCTTTTCCACTGCATTGCAAAAAGCCAAGGGAAAATTGTTCCCCTTTGGCCTTTTCCACCTCCTATGGGCGAAGAAAAAAAGCAAGGAAGTGCTTTTTTATTTAATTGGGGTACACCCAGAATACCAAAACAAGGGAGTTACCGCCGTTATTTTCAACCAATACCATGAAACTTTTTCAAAAAAAGGAATTGAAACCTGTATTAGGACCCCAGAATTGGCCGACAATGTAGCTATTCGTCAATTATGGAAGCATTTTGATCCAAAGATATATAAAAGAAGAAGTACCTATCGCAAGGATTTGTAGGCACAAACGCTATACAAACCATTTAAATTTAAAAAGCCCACTCATGAATTCATGAGTGGGCTTTTTACTATTGTTCTATGAAAGTTTATTCTCCCATTGCAGCACTTACTGCGGCAGATAATCTTTTATAAGTTCCATTTTGCAAACGCTCTCTAATCACAGAGAAAGCCTCTAATGTTTCCGAGACATCTACCAAGGTATGCGTTGCCGTAGGAATCATTCTAAGCAAGATCAATCCTTTTGGAATAACAGGATACACTACGATAGAGCAGAATATACCAAAGTTCTCCCTTAAGTCTTTTACCAATGCCATTGCTTCTGGAATACTACCGTTAAGATACACAGGCGTAACACAACTTGTGGTCGTTCCGATATCAAAACCTCTTTCTTTAAGTCCATTTTGCAGCGCATTCACATTTTCCCAAAGTTTAGCTTTCAGCTCTGGTTGTGTACGCAACATATCCAAACGCTTTAATGCTCCTTTTACATAAATCATAGGTAATGACTTAGCAAACATCTGAGAACGCAAGTTATATTTCAAATAATCTATAATTTCCTTATCAGCAGCTAAAAAAGCACCGATTCCGGCCATGGATTTAGCAAAGGTAGCGAAGTATACATCGATACCATCTTGTATGCCCTGCTCTTCTCCTGCACCTGCCCCTGTAGCTCCTAAGGTACCAAAACCATGGGCATCATCTACAAATAATCTGAAGTTGTATTTTTCTTTTAGAGCAACAATCTCTTTTAGTTTTCCTTGCTCTCCTCTCATTCCAAAAACCCCTTCGGAGATCACCAAGATACCACCTCCGGTCTGCTCGGCCATTTTAACGGCACGATCCAAGTTTTTCTCAAGGCTTTCAATGTCATTGTGCTTAAAGGTAAAACGCTTGCCCATATGCAAACGCACACCATCAATAATACAAGCATGAGAATCCACATCATAAACGATGATATCGTCTTTAGAAACCAAAGCATCAATGGCAGAAACCATTCCTTGATATCCAAAGTTTAACAAATATGCCGATTCTTTCTGAACGAAATCGGCCAATTCTTGCTCTAATTGCTCATGGAATTCTGTATGACCACTCATCATCCTTGCTCCCATTGGGAATGCAGCTCCGTATTCTAGGGCCGCTTCTCCATCTACCTTTTTAACTTCTGGCAAATTGGCAAGTCCTAAATAATCATTAATACTCCAAGTAATAACTTCTTTTCCTTGGAACTTCATCCTATTAGAAATCGGACCTTCTAATTTAGGGAATACAAAATACCCTTCTGCCTGGGATGCCCATTTTCCTAATGGACCTTTATTTTCAATAATTCTTTCAAATAAATCTCTCATCTAGCCTACATTGGTTATGATTACAAAAGTATATATTTTTAATAAGCATTCACAACTTATTTAATACATAAAAGCAACGGTATATTAAACCGTTGCTTCTACAGCTTTGGAATACTTTTAAACTTTTCACTTTACAAATTCTATCTTTTTAGGCTCCTTAACATTTTTACTGTCAAAAAAGCCTTGATCGCCCATCCACTGGTCGCTGTATATCTTACTCATATATCGGGAACCATGATCGGGGAATACAACAACTACATTGCTATTTTCATCAAACTCGCCTAATTCATCAAGTTGCTTTACTGCTTGCATTACGGCACCACTAGTGTAGCCGGCAAATATGCCTTCGGTACGCGATATGTTTCTTGCCATATGGGCGCTTTCTTCATCGGTCACCTTAACAAACTCGTCAATCACCTCGAAAATGGTCGCGGTTGGAATTAAATTTTTCCCTAAGCCTTCTATACGGTAGGGATAAATTTCATTAGGATCGAGCTCTTTTGTTTCGTGATATTTTTTCAATACCGAACCAAAAGCATCCACGCCAATAACCCTAATATCTGGATTTTGTTCTTTTAAATATTTTGCTGTTCCCGAAATAGTACCCCCGGTACCGCTACAAGCAATGAAATGGGTAATATGGCCATTGGTTTGTTTCCAAATTTCCGGACCGGTACTCTTATAATGGGCGTCGGTATTTAACTCGTTAAAATACTGGTTGATATAAATAGAACCTTCTGTTTCTTGATGAAGTCTCTTCGCAACCTCATAATACGACCTAGGATCATCTGCACTGACATGGGCAGGGCAAACATACACTTGTGCCCCCATAGATCTTAACATATCTATTTTGTCCTTTGATGATTTTGAACTGACGGCCAAAATACAGTCGTACCCTTTTATGATACTAATCATGGCAATACTAAAACCAGTATTCCCCGAGGTCGTTTCTATAATAGTACTTCCTTCTTTTAGAATCCCTCTGCGTTCTGCCTCTTCTATAATATGAAGGGCTATTCTATCTTTAGAGGAGTGTCCGGGATTAAATGCCTCTACCTTGGCGAAGAAATTACCTTTAAAGGCTGAAGCGATTTTATTTAGCTTAATAAGTGGAGTGTTTCCTACAAGTTCCAGGAGGTTATTATAGGCATCTATCTTATTTTCCATAAACAATTACTAGGTTTTTTGTGCCTCTTGAGTTTTACATAAACTTCAATATAGCTAGGACAAAATTAGTCTTTTTTTTTAATTATTGAATTTTATGCTCCAATTCTAATAAAAATGCATATTCTTTGGCCTCTTCTTTTAATGACTCAAATCGTCCTGAAGCACCGCCATGCCCCGCTTCCATGTTAATATTGAACAACAATAAATTTTTATCAGTTTTTAGTTCTCTTAATCGCGCCACCCACTTTGCCGGCTCAAAATACTGCACTTGGGAATCGTGTAAGCCTGTGGTCACCAACATATGAGGGTACTTTTGCGCTTTCACGTTGTCATAGGGCGAATACGACATCATATAATCATAATACTCTTTCGTATTAGGATTTCCCCATTCGTCGTATTCTCCTGTGGTCAATGGAATAGAATCGTCTAACATCGTTGTAACCACATCTACAAAGGGAACAGCGGCTATAATTCCGTTATATAATGTTGGAGCCATATTTACTACAGCCCCCATCAACAACCCACCTGCAGATCCTCCTGAAGCATACAAATGTGCTGGACTTGTATATTTTTCCGCGATCAAATATTTAGAACAATCGATAAAATCGGTAAACGTATTTTTCTTTTTCAACAGTTTCCCCTCTTCATACCATGTACGACCAAGGTATTCCCCTCCCCTTACGTGGGCAATGGCATAAATAAAGCCGCGGTCTAAAAGGCTTAAACGGACTGTAGAAAAATAAGGGTCAATGGTATAACCATAAGACCCGTAGGCGTACTGCAACAACGGACTACTGCCATCTAAGGGGGTGTCTTTGTGGTATACTAGGGATATAGGCACTTTAACACCATCTTGGGCCGTTGCCCAAACCCTTTCAGAGGTGTAGTTTTCCTTGTCGAATTTTCCGCCTAGTACTTCTTGTTCCTTTTTAACCTCCTTGGCTTTGGTGTCCATATTAAAATCGATCACCGAGCTGGGGGTTGTCAAGGAATTATAAACATAGCGAAGGACATTGGTCTCAAAATCGGGATTAGTTCCTACATAGGTGGTATATGTTTCGTTGTCGAAAGGCAGGTAGTAACTCTCTTTCCCGTCCCAACGCACAATTTTTATTTGATTAAGCCCATTTTCGCGTTCGGACAACACATAATGTTCGGAAAAGATCTCAATATCTTCCAAGAGAACTTCTTCTCTATGGGCAATAAATTCTTCCCAGTGCTCCGAGCTCGTCTGTTGCTCATTTACCCGCATGACCTTAAAGTTGGTAGCCCCGTCCTTATTGGTCAGGATATAGAACTTATCTCCGTAATGGGCCAAGGAATACTCTACCCCTCGTTCTCTTTTAGAAAACATTTGAAAGGCCCCTTCCGGGTTGTCCGATCTTAAAATCTGATACTCGGATGTCAGGGTACTTGAAGAACCGATAACGATATATTTTTTCGACTTTGTTTTATAGACAAAGGTGGAGTACGTATCGTCTTCTTCACAAAACACCAATACGTCTTCTTCACTGGAGGTACCTAGAATATGTTTGTAAATTTTATCGGAACGCAATGTTACAGGATCCTTTTTACAGTAAAACACTGTTTTATTATCATCGGCCCATACAGCACTCCCGGTAGTATTTTCTATTTTATCGTCAAATACTTCTCCTGTCAGAAGATTTTTGAACTGCAGGATATATTGTCGTCTAGAAACGGTATCAACTCCAAAGGCGGCCAGTTGATTGTTAGGGCTTATAGACAGTCCCCCCAATTTGAAATAATCAAAACCTTTTGCCATTTCATTACAGTTGAAGATTACTTCCTCGGCGGCATCCTCTTTCTCAAATCGTCTTCCAAAAATCGGGTATTCCTTGCCTATTTCATACCGTGTGGCATACCAATACCCATTACTTTTATAAGGCACGGAAGAATCGTCTTCCTTGATCCTAGATTTCATTTCTTCGAAAAGCGCTCCTTGAAAATCCTTGGTGTTTGCGGTAATGGTATCATAATATGCATTTTCCTGCTCCAAATATGCAATAACATCGGGATTCTCTGGATCATTTAACCAATAGTACTCGTCTATCCTTCGCTCCCCATGAGCTATTAGTTCTTTTGGTATTTTTTTTACACTAGGTGCTTTCAATTCTGTTGACATATCCCTTTTTGAATTTTACAAGAAAGGGCAAAAGTAAGACTTAATAAAAAATAATGCTGTCTTTTTGGTAGCAGATCTCCTCATAGCGAAAATCCCGATGCAATTTTGTAATTTTGTCCACTTAACTTTTAAATTAGATACTATGTTTGGAGATATGATGGGCATGTTAGGAAAACTTAAAGAGACCCAAGAAAAAGTAAAGGCTACCAAGGAGCGATTAAATACGGTTATTATAGATGAACAATCATCGGACGAGCTTTTAAAAGTGAGCCTTACCGCCAATAGAACCATCAAATCTATCACTATCGATGACCAGTTGATGGAAGACAAGGAACAGTTAGAAGACTATTTGATTCTTGTATTGAATAAAGCCATAGAAAAGGCTACTAATGTGAACGAAGCCGAATTGGCCGCTGTCGCTAAAGAGGGGATGCCGAACATCCCGGGAATGGATTCCTTTTTAAAATAAAACCAACAAGCTTAGCCTCTATATGAAATGAGCATGCCCGAAAATTGGACACCAATGCGAATTACATATGATCGTTAAGAAATCATAAATATCTATAGATGAAAAGAATATTGTTTTTATTGTTTTTCCCCATGCTTCTTTCCGGGCAAATGGCTTCTAAAGCAACGGATACCTATTGGGCAACGAATTACGACGACGCCCTGAGCTTGGCTAAGAAAAACAATAAAAATATTCTTATTTATTTTACCGGTAGCGATTGGTGCCCTCCATGCAGGGCCCTGAAAAACGACCTGTTCGATACCGCAAAGTTTAAGGATCTAGCAAACAATTATGTGCTTCTTTATATAGATATTCCTAGAAACAAAAAGCTTCTTTCTGTAGAAGAAATGAATCACAACAAAGAATTGTTGGCTAAATGGAACAAAAAGGGGGTTTTCCCAGCCATTAGCGTGGTTAGCCCCCTACAAAAAGAAGTCGCCTATATGTCTGGTTACGGCTCCAAAAACGATCTGCCTAAATACGCCGATTTTCTTCAGACACATCGCTAACCTATTGTATAAAATAGGCTCTAGGACTGTTCCCAAGTCCCTATTAAGTATTCATTCACCGACACTTTCCTAGTGATTTCAGCGGCACTAAGATTTTGACGCACCTATTCCAGTGGAATGATCAGTACCGGAATTTTTGATTTCTTCATAATCTGAGTGGACACGCTTCCTATAAAGGCATTGAATAAAAAACTATGTTTATGGTGCCCTGCCACTATTAAATCGGCATTTAATTTCTTGGACTCCTTGATGACCATTTCTATAGTCGCCCCTTGTATCAACAAACCTTCTGCATCAATTTTATTATTTCTAAGAAACCCCACATGTTCCTGAATTTTTCGGTGCTCATACCTAAGTTCTTCGGCCCTGCTATCGCGAATATATTGTGGCCCTACACCATAGCCCACAAATTCAGGATCCGGTGCCGCTATATGCAATACCCACACTTTGGAACCGAAGGCTTTAGCTAACTGAAAAGCCTTTTCGATAAGTATACTTTCATTGTCGTTAAAGTCGATGGCTACTAAAATGTTTTTCATTTCTATTTCTTTTATTTAAATAGCATTCCTTAATAGATACCACGTTTGTAAGCTACAAGAGAAATCCAGGCATCCATGCTCCTATACAATATACTATTTTTTAGCAAGTTATAATTTTATCTAAGTATTTTTTTCTTTCATACAACCATGGATCTACGCTTATCCTTATTCTTCAGTATCCCAAAATACTCCGAGACTATCTCACCTTATATTACTAAAACATTTCTATCGGATGCCTCTAACAACGACTAGACTCGCATAGGGTTATTTTAGCTAAGGAAGGTCAACATTTCCTTCCAAATTCGTTATTATTGTAGATGAAATCAAGTTTATTTTTTACTACTTAATTAATACTGATACCCTAAATGACTGATAATTATTTTAAAACCTTTCCAAACAAGGAAGGTTTTTTTGAATCCTATGGAGGCGCATTTATACCTCCTGTCCTAGAGGAGGAAATGAAAAAAATTACCGATGCCTATTTTGCCATTAGCAAATCGCATGCTTTTATTTCCGAATTAAGAAGTATCCGCAAACATTACCAGGGAAGGCCTACTCCTGTTTATTACTGCAACCGTTTATCCGAAAAATACGGCGGCCGCATTTATTTAAAGCGAGAAGACCTAAACCATACTGGAGCTCATAAATTAAACCATTGCATGGGTGAGGCGCTATTAGCAAAGCACATGGGCAAGAAGAAGCTAATTGCCGAAACCGGTGCCGGTCAGCACGGGGTTGCTTTGGCTACTGCCGCGGCTTATTTTGGATTGGAGTGTGAGATTCACATGGGCGAGGTAGATATAGCCAAGGAGCACCCAAATGTGGTGCGAATGAAAATTTTAGGGGCCACAGTGGTACCGGTATCCCACGGGCTAAAAACCTTGAAAGAAGCCGTAGACTCTGCTTTTGAAGCGTATTTAAAAGACCCAATCAACAGCATCTACTGTATTGGATCTGTGGTAGGACCACATCCTTTCCCTATGATTGTAAGAGACTTTCAACGCATTATCGGTATAGAGGCCAAGGAACAGTTTTTTGACATGACGGGCGAATTACCAGACAATGTAGTCGCTTGTGTTGGCGGAGGAAGTAATGCTATGGGGATTTTTTCAGCCTTTTTGGACGATAAAGAGTGTACCCTGTACGGCGTTGAACCCGGAGGCCGGTCTTTGGCGTACGGAGAACATGCTGCCACAATGACCTTAGGTTCTCCTGGAGTAATCCACGGCTTTAAATGCTATATGCTCAAAGACGAAAATGGAGAACCAGGCGCGGTACATTCCGTAGCCAGTGGGTTAGATTATCCTGGCGTAGGCCCAGAGCACAGTATGCTCAAAGACCAAGAGAGAGTAACTTACGATTCTGTTTCCGACCAAGAGACCATAAATGCTTTTTATGAATTGAGCCGTTTAGAAGGAATTATTCCTGCTTTAGAAAGCGCCCATGCGGTTGCTTATGCTATAAAATTAGCGCAAAAGAACCCACAATCATCCATATTGGTCAACCTCAGCGGTAGAGGCGATAAGGATATCGATTTTATAGTGGATACTTACGGCCTACCAAGTGATAACAAATAAGGAGTCCTAAACAAAGGGCGTTTATGAGACTTAAGTTTCAGAAACGCCCTTTCATAAAGCTTTTTAACACATAAATCCATTCGATTCCAAGAAACTCCTTAAAAAACAAGATTCAACTTTCTTTAAATAGTGTTCATTCTTGACTTTCTACATGCCAAAAAACAGATATCGCTCTTATCCTAAAATAAAAAACATGGATTGGACAAAACGATTTCAACTTTTTTTCTACCTCCCTACTTACCGTAAATACACCAAAGTCTCACCGTTAGATAATTATTCCCAATGATATAAAATTAACTAAGGCAGGATTCGGTTTTTTTATGTATTTTTAAAAGAAAAGTTACCCAGCCTTATGATAACAATAACAAAAGATAAAGACAACACTCACATCTTTAGTCTACAATCCGATACCGGACAGTCTCTTCTAAAAAGCGTCCCTTATACTACTAAAGAATCTATGCATAAAACCCTTACCGACCTTAAGGTTTTAGTGACGCTTTCCGCTGCTTTTGAACGCAAGACTAATTACCACGGCAAATTTTTCTTTATATTAAAGGACAAGGAGGGAAAAATTATTGGAAACTCTATGTTTTACACCTCTGAAGCCGGCATGGAAAATGGGATCAAAAATTTAAAAAAAATAGTGGATTTGCTTCCCGACACCGGGCTTGTAGACCTATAGTTCCACCAATATTTCCAATAGTTTTTCATGCATCTCTTGGGTATAATCTAGATGGGTCACCATGCGTAATTTGCCTTGCCCCATATCTATAATCTGTATATTATGAGCCTTTAGCTTTTGCATAAAAGCAGCCATACTCATGGCCCTTTCATCGAGTTCAAAAATGATAATATTGGTCTGGGTGGGCGCCACTTCTTTTATAAAAGGCAACTCTTGCAGCACTGTACTGATTTCTTTGGCCCTGCTATGATCTATGGCAAGTCTTTCCATATGGTTATCCAGAGCATATATCCCGGCAGCCGCCAGATATCCTGCTTGCCGCATATTTCCCCCGAACACTTTCCTTATCCGTAAAGCCTTATTCATATCTTCTTTACTGCCAACAAGGACAGAACCTACAGGACAGCCGAGTCCTTTACTTAAACATACACTTATAGTGTCGAACAAGGCTCCGTATTGCAATGCAGATTCATTTTTTGCGACCAGGGCATTCCATAACCGGGCCCCATCTAAGTGGTATTTTAACTGATGGCGATCGCACACTTCCCTGATAGCCTTTAGTTCCTCAAAATCCCAACAGGCCCCACCACCTTTATTGGTGGTATTCTCTATAGAAACCAAAGATGTCAATGGACTGTGATAAAAGTCGGGCGGATTGATAGCTTCCTTTACCTGGTTTGCTGTCATCATTCCTCGGTGTCCATCTACCAACTTACAAGAAACACCACTGTTAAAACTAACACCACCTCCTTCATAGTGAAAGATATGCGAATATTTATCGCAGATTAATTGCTCTCCCGGCTGGGTGTGCAATTTTATAGCTGTTTGGTTGGCCATGGTACCGCTAGGGAAAAACAGCGCGGCTTCCCTCCCAAACATATCGGCTATTTTTTTCTCCAAAGCATTTACGGAAGGGTCGTTTTTAAAAACGTCATCACCGACTTCGGCGCTCATCATAGCGTCTAGCATACCTTTCGTAGGCTTCGTTATAGTATCGCTGATTAGATTTATTTGCATACGGTATAGAATTAATATGATACTTAAAGGAATACACTACCGCTTCCTTTAAAAAATTTAATTTTTAAAATTATATAAAAAAGATGTCACCCCCATACTCTAATTGTTTTTTAAAAATATCAACATGTATAAAAGGGAAATTCAGTTCCTAACCCCTCATTAAAAGCAGGGTGTGCCAATGCAACAGCACGTTCGGTTTTCAATTGAAGACCAGCCCCTAAAAAAGTTAAATTTTTCCCGATACTATTCTCCTTTATTATTCTATTTTTGTTAAAAAATGAAGATATGATAATTAGTTCAGACCAATACAAAGGTCTTTTAGATCGCCTTGGTGCGTTAAGGAGGTATCTTTGACGTTGATGCCAAGCTTATAGAAATAGAGAACGAGGAAGAAAAGACCTTAGCTCCAGACTTTTGGAACAATCCGCAAGAAGCTCAGGAGCAGATGAAGTTAATCCAATCCAAAAAACAATGGGTAGACGACTTTAATGCTGCGAAAAGCTTGGTTGGTGATTTGGAGATCTTTTTAGAGTTTTACCAAGAAGGAGAAATGTCTGAAAGCGACTTAAGGAGCCACTATGAAAAAACCGTGGATGCTATTGAGAAACTTGAGTTTAAGAACATGCTTTCTTCCGAAGGAGATGAACTTACGGCCGTCCTACAGATTACTGCTGGGGCTGGAGGAACAGAAAGCTGTGATTGGGCCGCCATGTTAATGCGAATGTATATGATGTGGAGCGAAAAACATGGCTACAAGGTAAAAGAACTCAACTACCAAGAAGGGGATGTCGCGGGTATAAAAACCGTGACCCTCGAAATTGAGGGCGATTATGGCTTTGGATGGCTAAAAGGCGAAAATGGCGTGCACCGTTTGGTCCGTATTTCTCCCTTTGATAGTAATGCCAAGCGCCATACCTCTTTTGCTTCAGTATATGTATATCCTTTGGTGGATGATAGTATTGAAATTGATATCAATCCGGCCGATATTGAAATAACCACAGCAAGATCAAGCGGTGCGGGAGGTCAGAATGTCAACAAGGTAGAGACAAAGGTGCAGTTGACCCATAAGCCTACCGGGATTCAAATTTCCTGTTCAGACTCTAGGTCGCAACACGACAATAGAGCTACGGCCTTAAAAATGCTAAAATCGCAACTCTATGAGATAGAATTGCGCAAAAAATTAGAGGCCCGACAAGAAATTGAAGCCACCAAAATGAAAATAGAATGGGGTTCGCAAATAAGAAATTATGTGATGCACCCCTATAAATTGGCGAAAGACGTTCGAACAGGTGAAGAAACGGGCAATGTTGACGCCGTAATGGACGGAAATATAGACCAGTTTCTTAAGGCTTATTTAATGATGATGGGGCAAAAGGATGCTGATTAATCATACTACCTTAGAGCATTCCTTTGAACAATAGAGGAAACCATCATTTTTAAAACCCATAAAATTTTAAAATAATTTAATTGTCAAAAATTAAACCATGATCAAAATTTATCACAATCCCAGATGTAGTAAATCTAGAGAAGGATTAAAATTACTGGAAAATTCGGGCAAGGATTTTCAGGTCATTAAATATCTTGAAGACATTCCTTCAAAAGAGGAACTTCGTACCTTATTGAATTATCTTTCTATCAGCGCCGAAAATTTGGTACGTAAAAATGAAGCTATTTGGAAAGAGAATTTTAAGGGCAAACTACTTTCTGAAGAGGAGATTATAGATGCCATGATTGCGCATCCTAAATTAATAGAACGCCCCATTGTGGTGAATGGCGAAAAGGCGGTTGTAGGGCGACCGACCGAAAAAATAAACGATATTTTAGACTAAGAACCCAAGATTCTTCTCTTATAAAACCACTATAGGCATGCAACAGATCTAATAAGATCATCAACTTGCATGCCTATTTGCAATAAACCACTTCTGACTATTTAACAAACCTTTAACCTTAGCAGGTTAAACCATCCTTTAAATTTAGAATCTTATAAAACAGTTACTATTATGAAAATTAAGAACAAAATATTTTTAAGTTTTTCTTTCATTTTACTATCCTTCCCTGTGGCAAGTGCCCAATACGGTTACGGAAACGGCTATGGGTATGGCAATGGATACGGATATGGTGGCAGACAAAGAAACAGTCTTCCACAGATTCAGGAAACACCAAAAGAGCCAGAAAAGCTAACTGCCCAACAAATGGTAGATGCCGAAATGCTAAATTTGACGGAAATTTTGGGACTAAATGAATTTGAAAAGGCAATTTTAAGTACCACATTAACCAAGTACTTACAAGAACGTATCGAATTACAGATTTTAAAACTCAGTCCCGAAAAAATGAAGGAGGGTTTTGAGAGAATCACAGAAAGACAAGACGAAGATCTTAAATCCGGCCTTCCAATTGAAAAATACGAAGCTTTTGTAGAACTTCAAAAAAACGGATTTAAAAACAAAAAGAAGAAAAAGAAAAACCGAAAAAGAAAATCAAAAGATTAGCATGAAAAGATTACTCCCTATTACCTTATTCTTTATTTCCCTACTCACCTTTGCACAAGGGCCTCAAGACAACCAAAGGCTTGTAAAAATCACGGGGACCGTGTTAGATGAAGAGACCAAAGAACCCTTGGAATACGCCACTCTTGTCTTGCAAAGTGTTAGGAATCCGGATAAGATTACAGGGGGAATCACTAATGCCGAAGGAAAGTTTGAGGTTGAAGCCTCCGCCGGGAACTACAACATCAGCATTGAATATATATCCTTCAGGTCTCACAAGCTTCCGAATTACAGCTTGAGATCTGATACCGAACTCGGCATCATAAACTTAGGGCTCGATGTGGCACAACTCGAGGGGATTGAACTTGTTGGGGAACGGACCACCGTTGAGCTCCGGTTGGATAAGAAAGTATACAACGTAGGTTCCGATCTAACAGTAAAAGGAGGATCTGTGACCGATGTTTTGGGGAATGTACCCTCCGTAAACGTCGATGTGGAAGGAAATATTAGTTTAAGAGGCAATGAAAGCGTCCGCATCCTTATTAACGGTAAGCCCTCTGCCCTATCTGGCCTAAGTCCGGAAGCCCTACAACAGCTACCAGCCGATGCTATTGAAAAGGTAGAAGTCATTACCAACCCATCTGCAAGATACGATGCCGAAGGTACCGCAGGGATCTTAAACATCATTTTAAAACAAAGCAAAACAGCCGGACTGAATGGTTCTGTAAACCTATACGCCGGGAACCCCGATAATTTTGGAGGAGCCGTTAGCTTAAATTTACGACGCGAAAAACTAAACTTTTTCACCAATACCACCTATAGGTACAGAAATGGACCGGGGAACGCCCTTTTTGAACAAGAGAACTTTGACGATAACGGCAATACCCGTAACTATCAAAATGAAATTAGGAAGTACGACAGAAAGGATAAAAGTTTTAACACCAATATCGGATTCGAATTTTTCCTGGACGAGAACAGCAGTATCACCAACTCCCTAGTTTTTGGAAGGTCTAATGGTGATAACACCGTTGCTGTAGATTTCTTTAATTTCGATGCCAATAGAAATCCGACCATCCAAAGAAACAGGTTTACCACTGAGGATGAATTTGAGGAAGAGGTACAGTACTCCTTAAATTATCAGAAAAAATTTGATAAGGACGGACATGAACTAACATTCGATTATCAATATTCGAAAGGTACGGACGATGAGGATTCTGTCATTAGTGAAGTCATCTTGGGCGATAATATAGCCTTGGACACCGAAAAAACCCTAAATGCAGAAACACAAATTACCCAATTACTACAATTAGATTACGTTTTGCCTTTTGGCTCTGACAACCAATCTCAATTTGAATTAGGGTATAGAGGTACTTTTAACAATAACAATACTGATTTTGATTTCGGTATCTTACAAGACAATGGTGCTTTTAATAGTGACCCTAACTTTAGCAATGAATTAAATTACAAGGAGTATGTAAATGCTGCCTACACTCAATTAGGAACTAAAATAGATAAAATCAGTATTCTTGGTGGACTAAGGGTTGAAGCTTCGGACATTGAAATAGAACTCCTTAACAACAACGAAATTTCTAAAAAGAACTATGTCAATTGGTTCCCATCGCTATTCCTAGGATATGAGTTTTCTGAAAAGGAACAGTTAACCCTTAGCTATAGCAAGCGACTTAGAAGACCAAGGTCTAGGTTTATCAACCCATTCCCTTCTAGATCTAGCAACACCAACCTTTTTCAGGGTAATCCAGACTTAGATCCGACCTTTACCAATGCTTTTGACTTAGGGTATTTAAAGCGTTGGGACAAAATTACCTTTAACACCTCTGGATATTTCAATAGATCTACCGGCGTTTTTCAATTTATCACCAAAGAAACTGGAGATTTTGTAAGCATTGAGAATCCGGACGATCCGGAAAATCCAATTGTAGTACCAGTACAGGCCATGACCCCGATTAATTTGGCTACAGAAGACCGCTATGGGATGGAATTTACCACTACTTATACTCCCTTGCGCAATTGGAGGTTAACTTGGAACGTAAATGCTTTCCAAAGGGAAACACAAGGAGATTATATCTACACCAATAGTAATAAGGAAGAAATAGTTCAGAATTTTGATTCTAAAAACTTCTCTTGGTTTACAAGATTCAGTGCCAAATTACCATTACCGGGTAAAATTGACTTTCAAACAAACTTCTTTTATATGGGCGCTTCCAAAAATGCCCAAAGCAATAATAAGGGTATGTTAAGTTCTGACTTAGCTTTGAGCAAGGATGTTTTAAACAAAAAAGGGTCCATTTCGTTGAACGTGGGCGATATTTTTAATACTAGAAAACGCAGAAGGGAAACCAGAACAGAAAACGTATTATCATATAGCGAATTTCAATGGAGAGAAAGACAAGTTACCTTATCTTTTCAGTACCGCTTTAACCAGCCTCTAAACCAGAAGCAAAGGAGCGGACCGGGATCAGGAAACGGTGATAACGATATGGACTTTGGAGGATAATTCCTGAAACAATTAAAATTAAAAGCTGCCCGAAAAGGCAGCTTTTTTTATGTCTTAATTTTAGGCAACCTTTCATGAAGGCCTATAATCGATCAACCCAAATCAGGGAAGTTCAACCAGGAATATTGTCAATCGTTAATTGCTGATTGAAAACCGCGTTAGGGATAGCGGCGGCATCCCCGCAGCAGCGCAAGGGATATAGCCAAAAGCCCGACCGACGAAGGAGGGAACGCCCAAATCCATATCCGTATGAGGACCAAAAACAGCAAAGGTAGTTTCCTAATTAGGCTCGTTCCCTTTTTACAACAAACATATAAAAGCGGTGTGTGGCACTTTTAGAACCACAGAAAAAGAATTAGATACTTCTTCTAAACAAAAAAAGCTGCCCATTGATTATGGACAGCTTCGTTTATTGTAAAAATAAGATATATTTTAAGCGTTTTGCTTTGCTTTTTTAGCGTCGCGCTTTTCTTTCAGAAATTCAAGAAGCGATCCCCCTACCCAATAAGGTATCACAAAAGTCAATAGAAATATCATTAACCAAAAACCGATGGTTAAAATGGTTAAGAAAGCTATAAACCCTAAGTATTGGCCAAAATCGAACATGATAATTTTAATTTTTAAATAACGCTACAAATATATCAAAATCTTATTTGTATATGCAATAACCAACCAAAATATTTTATGATATTTTTAATGAATTTAGCCCTAGAGCAGCCAAATAACCTCAAATAATGCCATTGCCTTGATTTTCTAATAGAAAACTTCTAAAGAGAACGTTTTTAGCTTACTTTAAATTGTTTAAGATAAAATCTAAGGTCTCATTTTTGTTCTTATTTTTCGTATAGGCAATATTGCCGTGAGCAGGCTGCAGAACCAATCCCAATTCTCTCATTCTCAACATAGTGCTTTCGTATTCTAAACTCACTTTCCCCGTCAGCAAAGTATCCATCGATAGCCCGCTTTTATAACGTTTATGTATTTTCCTTAAGCCACTTAAATACAGCCGGTCTTTGGTAAAGCCTCCTCCCCTATGCGCCCTTAAAGTAATCGTAAAGGCATCGTCCCGATTGAGCTTATATTTACTGTGAATCATATCGAAGGTGTCTGCAAAGCTATACCCTTTAATAAGGCTATCGGAAGCCAAAACCCTATAGGCCAACTCTTTTAATCGTTTTAAGGTCAGGGCTCCGCTCATATATTCGCTAAATACCGCCAAGCCCTCCTGAGTCTCCACATTTCTGGGCAGCCCGTTAGAAAAAACTTTTAAGGGTTGTAACATGGCATTATAGGTGGTAACCAAGTGTACTCCTATTTCGTGATTTGCCAAAGTAAGCAACTGGTTTTTACTAAATACCGCATTTTTTTTGATCAAAAGGGACTGCGAACTATTTTGAACCATGGCATCGGCAGCGATACTGGTAGAATAGGCAATATTTAAGGGGAAATTATACTGTTCTACAAAATTTTCAAAAAACAACCTTGCATCTTCCGGAGAATACTTTTTTTCCATATCCTCGGAAAGCGGCTCATCGCTAAAGTGCAGGATAAATTTAGCATTCTGTACATCCTTTTTTGTAGGGGTTCCATAGGTACTCAAGGAGTTGTAAAAAAACTTCTTTCCTTGCCCAATGGTTTCTATGCATTGAATCATATTAGCATAGAAGTAAATCACGTCTTGGTAAAACGCTCGAATCTGCTCATCCTTGATACGATCTATCTGTTGTGAAAAAAACAACTGATGTAACTTATAGGGGTCAAATGGTAGTTTCCGATATTTAAAAACAGGGGACTCCACATATTTAGAAGCAAAAAAGCGTTGCTTCTCGGTTTCTATATTTAAGGGATTTACATAACTGATCAGTTCTATTTTCTTTACTAATTGGTCTAAATTTGCATCAATTTTAAACAATTGCGGGTATTGCAACCGCTTTTCCTTTAGCACTTCTTCTTTACTCATTTTTACATTTATCCTTAATGAGCCCATTCTAGGGCTACTATTAATCAATTCATTCAATTCTATGGCAAATTCAGCCACTTTTATCACCACTCCCCCCTTAGCTGTTTAACACCTAGTTATCTTCCACAATCAAATAAGCTTACTCCTAAACCATCCAAACCACTTTGAAGCGCAATCATAACAGTAACGCCTATCTATCGACCCAACAAAATCGGCAAAGGCCTGCTATAAAGTCTTTGAACCCCATATACCTGCAGCATTAAATAAGCATTTGATTCCCCCCTAAAAAAAACACTGGAAAATAATAACAAAAATTTTAAACTGTTCGCTATAGCGACATTGGAGATACTAAAAACCAAATTTCCTGAGAACTGTAAAGTTGCGACTTTATTATACAAAGAAGGTTTTGTGATTGCATATTGTACCTCTTTATCGATGGTATCATCAAAAAGGAAGGAGACAGTGGTTTTTTGCGCTATACCTTTTTCTGACGCAAAAACACTAGTTATAACAATGCCAACAGTTACCGCCATTAGTAAAGATACTCCAAAAATTATCGGGAAAGTAAAACCTATGGCTTTTAGCGTGCTGATACCGGGAACAGCTGCTACCACTTGTATTGGGAACATCAACATTAAAAGGGCCAAAAATAGCCTAGGCAGCTTAAAAAAAGAGATTCGAATAAATAGATCCGACCTAAAATAAGCGCTATGCTTCTAGACACTCCTAGGAACATAAATCTAAAAAGAAGCCCTATAGACATCTAATAGGGCAAAGAAGGGTTTTTCATAACTTCAAAAAAGAAAGCGCTAATTTACAAGAACAATCCTTTGAAATTACAAACCCCCGAAAAATAATTTATACGTTTCGGGGGAGGGGGTAAAAAATAAGGTTTAATTATACTGCCTTTTTATAGGTGTCGTCCCAATTTTTCACTTTTGGTTCTCCTAATTTACCTACAGATTTGCCTACGATCATAGAAACGGCCGCATCTCCTGTTACGTTCACAACGGTACGGCACATATCCAAGGGGCGATCGACCGCAAAAATCAATGCTAATCCGGCTTCGGGAATTCCGGCTTGTGCCAAAACGATCACCAGCATCACCATCCCTGCTCCTGGGACCGCAGCACTCCCAATAGAGGCCAAGGTAGCTGTTACTATGATCCCCAATTGGGTTGCAAAACTTAAATCCATACCAAAGGCCTGGGCGATAAAAACCGCTGCAACTGCCTGGTATAGGCTCGTACCGTCCATATTGATGGTTGCCCCGATAGGAAGTACAAAGCTTGCCACTTCTTCTTCTACCCCAAGATGTTCTTCTACCCGTTCCATAGTCACCGGCAAGGTCGCGGCGCTAGAACTTGTAGAGAAGGCCAAGAGCTGAGCAGGAGAAATCCCCTTTAAAAAGAAGGAAGGACTTCTTTTGGTAAACACCCAAACAAATAGTACATACACCATGATCATAAGGGTCAGCCCTAGCACTACACATAAGGCATACCATGCCAAGGCTTTAAACAGATCTATGCTGGGCGATTCTACTATTAACGCTGCCAACAAGGCAAATACCCCATAAGGCGCGGCTAACATGATTAGATCGATCAGTTTTAGGATTACTTCGTTAAAACCGTCAAAGAATTTCTTCACAGGACTCGCCTGTTCTTCGGGTATCAAAATCAATCCAACGCCAAAAAAGATAGCAAAAAAGATCACCTGCAACATATTGCCATTATCGCTGGCAGCGCTGAAGATATTGCTGGGCACCAAATCTTCCAAGGCCTGTAAGGGTCCAGATTCTTTTTGCTTATTGGCTTGTGCAATTTTTGAATCTGCATCTCCTTTATAGTTTTCAACAAGCTCAGTTCTAGTCTCTTCACTTATCGAATTCCCTGGCTTTATTAAATTCACAAGGGTCAACCCTATAGATACCGCTATAACCGTGGTAAGAATATAGATCCCTATGGTCCTCCCCCCCATTTTAGAGAGTTTGGAAATATCCTTTAAATCGGAGACTCCTTTTATCAGTGAGCCCAGAATTAACGGAACCGCAATCAACTTTAAGGAATTGATGAAGATATTACCGAATGGCTTAACCCAATCCGAAACGACCTTAGGCCCCCATTCAAATTGAATCATCAGCAATGCAAAAAGCACACCGCCAACCATTCCCAATAAAATTCGCCAATGCAATTCCAGTTTTTTCATAAAAATATTTTTTTAAACTAGTAAGATACTATTTTGCAGCACAAAGCTCCAAGAAAGCCTCTTTATAATTTAATCGTCCTATTTAACAAAGTATAATCTGCCATCACCAATGCGGCCATTGCTTCTACAATGGGCACTGCTCTTGGAACAACACATGGGTCGTGCCTTCCTTTTCCTTGAGTGGCAACTTTATTCCCTTCCTTATCTATAGTATCATATGCTTGTATAACTGTAGCCACAGGCTTAAAGGCTACCTTGAAGTAGATGTCCATACCATTGCTTATACCGCCCTGTATACCACCGCTATAGTTGGTTTTGGTAGTCCCATCGGTATTAAACTGGTCATTATGTGCGCTACCTTTCATTTTTACCCCTTCAAAACCGCTACCATATTCAAATCCCTTCACGGCATTTATAGACAACATGGCCTTTCCCAGTTCTGCATGGAGCTTATCGAATACAGGTTCTCCAAGACCTATCGGGACATTTTGGATCACACAGGTAATGACACCCCCTATTGTATCGCCTTCTTTTTTTATTTTTTTGATATACTCCTCCATTTTGGCGGCAGTCTCTTGATCTGGACAACGTACAGGATTAGACTCTATCAGGGAGAAATCTAATTCCGTATAATTTTTATTCAATTGCAGTTCCCCTACTTGAGAAACAAAGGCGTTTATTTTCATATCGCCCAAAAACTGTTTCGCTATGGCACCGGCCACCACCCTACTGGCGGTTTCACGTGCCGAACTTCGTCCTCCTCCGCGATAATCTCTAAAGCCATACTTCTGATCGTACACATAATCGGCATGGGAAGGTCTGTAAGAATCCTTGATATGCGAGTAATCATGTGATTTCTGATTGGTATTGTGAATAGCAAAACCAATCGGGGTCCCCGTTGTTTTCCCTTCAAAAATCCCGGAATAAAATTCTACCGTATCGGGTTCTTTACGCTGGGTAACAATGGCCGACTGACCTGGTTTACGTCTGTCCAAATCATTTTGAATTGCTTCTATGTCTAAGCTAATTCCTGCCGGACATCCGTCCAACACCCCTCCTATTGCCACACCGTGCGATTCGCCAAAAGTGGTCACTTTAAAAAGGTTCCCAAAAGTATTTCCTGCCATTATCGTAATTAAGTTATTGGTAATATATGAGCTTACTGCCCATCTCATGCGCTAAGCGACCCAAAGGTAAATTTTAAAAAAGAAATACAAAAATTAAGCCTTTCTTATTGTACCTAAAATTTATAAATGACACAAATTAATGGAAACTTAACGTATTCCTGTTTTTAACTTATCACTGCCTTCACCTTCACTTTACACAAAACTCCTTAGTTTGTGTAAATACTTCTACTATTGAAAAAGAGACAGATAGAATTAGCGGTCATTTCAGATGTACATTTAGGTACTTATGGTTGCCATGCCGACGAATTATTAACCTATTTAAGCAGCATCAACCCTAAGACATTAATCCTAAACGGGGATATCATAGATATGTGGCAGTTTAGCAAACATTACTTCCCGGCCTCCCATTTAAGGGTTTTAAGAAAAATTATAGGCATGGCCGCCAATGGCACGGAGGTGTACTATATCACCGGGAACCACGATGAAATGATGCGTAAGTTTAGCGGTGCTTCTTTGGGAAATATACACATCAGGGACAAGTTAATTTTGGATCTTGACGGAAAAAAGGCATGGTTTTTTCACGGTGACGTATTTGATATTTCTATTCAAAATGCAAAATGGCTGGCAAAAATAGGTGCCTACGGCTACGATTTGCTCATTGTACTAAACAAACTAATCAATTGGGGCCTTCTTAAAATGGGCAAAGAGAAATACTCCTTGTCCAAAAAAATAAAGAACAACGTAAAAGGAGCCGTGAAATTTGTCCGGAATTTTGAGGATACCGCTAAGGAACTGGCCATAGCCAATGAGCACGACTATGTTGTTTGTGGTCATATTCACCATCCAAAAAAGGAAATATTCGAAAATGAAAAAGGGAGATGTACTTATTTAAATTCTGGCGATTGGGTAGAAAACCTGACGGCCTTGGAATACACCTTTAAGCGCTGGAAGATATACCGCTACAACGCCGACAAACTATCACCATTCTTTGTAGACGAAGCATTAAAGGCCATGGATATTCACGAATTGATCGCTACTATTACCACCAATATCCCCAAGGACAAAAAAAACAAAAAAGCAAAGAAAGCACCTAAAAAAGAAAAAAAAGGCTCTCAGAAGGGCAATGCCGTACTGTAGAGCCTTTACAAACATATATTTATTACAGTAAAGCTTCCTTAAATATAGATATAGGATGCTTTGCTTTTCTTTCGGTACCATCATAGATTTGATGCCTACAGCTAGTGCCGTTTGCGGCGATAATTACATCGGAGGATGTTTTGCGTACCGCAGGGAACAATTTCAGCTCTCCTACCTGCATACTTATCTGGTAATGTTCCTTTTCGTACCCAAACGACCCTGCCATACCACAGCAGCCAGAGTTGATAATAGACACTTCATAATTCTTGGGCAGGTTTAATATATCAAAAGTCACCTTCTGATTGGAAATAGATTTTTGATGGCAGTGATTATGAATTTTCACGGTTTTCTTTTCCGCAGTAAACAAATCTGCCGTCAACACCCCATTGGCAATTTCTTTGGCCAAAAACTCTTCTATCAAAAAAGAATTATTTGCAATGGCTTCCATCTCTTTTTTATCAAATCCAAAGCGCTTGTATTCATCTCTAAAAGTAAGGACCGCAGAAGGCTCTAGCCCTAATACAGGCAAGCCTTTTTCAGAAAACTCCCGTAGCTTCTCCATGTTTTTCACGGCCAATTTTTTGGCTTGTTTTAAAAAGCCTTTGGAGATATAGGTACGTCCGCTTTCTGCATAAAAAAGCGTCACCTCGTACCCTAAACGCCCCAACACCTCAATAGCATCGCGCCCCAACTCCACATCCAAATAATTTGTAAACTCATCTATATACAACACTACCTTGGAGAGGGATACATTATTCTGATTTTTAACAGTTTTAAGATGACTATCAAAATCAAAGCTTGAGACTTTAGGCAAGCTTCTTTGCGGCGCTACCCCCACCGATTTTTTAAGCAGACCGCCTAATAGTTTTGATTCATACACACTATTGGTAAGTCCGGCCACCTTACTTCCTAAATTATTTAAAGCTGTGTTGTAAGCAAATAGTTTTGCCCTTAAAGGGTAGCCGTTTTCTTCTTGGTACTGATAGAGAAATTCAGCCTTTAAGGTAGCGATATCCACATTACTGGGACATTCACTAGAACATGCTTTACAGCTTAAACACAGGTCAAAAACTTCTTTGAGCTCTTTGTTGTCGAACCGATTCGTTTTTTCGGTACTCGTTAAAAACTCACGCAAGGTATTAGCCCTTCCCCTAGTAGTATCCTTTTCGTTTTTTGTAGCGTGATAACTAGGACACATAGCCCCGGACATATGATGGGTTTTTCTGCAATCGCCACTTCCGTTACATTTTTCTGCGGCTTTTAAAATACCTTCGCTATCCGAAAAATCGAGCAATGTTTCTATTTCCGGTTCTTTCCTATCTACTTCATACCGTAGGGACTCGTCCATGGGGTAAGCCTCTACAATTTTACCTGGGTTAAAAATATTAGTAGGGTCAAAATAGGTTTTAACCCTTTTTAGCAGCTCGTAGTTATTATCGCCTATCATTAAAGGAATAAACTCTGCCCTTACAATACCATCACCATGTTCCCCACTAAAAGATCCGTTGTATTTTTTGGTAAGCTTGGCAACATCTGTTGTAATAGCCCTAAACAAGGCTACATCTTCGGATTTTTTCAGGTTTAGGATAGGTCTTAAATGCAATTCTCCCGCACCGGCATGGGCATAATAGACAGCTTCTTGCTCATAATCCTTCATGATCTGGGAAAATTCACCGATAAAATCTTTTAAATCTTCTAGAGCAACGGCAGTATCTTCAATACAGGCAACGGCCTTACGGTCGCCAACAATATTCCCTAACAGCCCTAGGCCTGCTTTTCTTAATTCTATTGCCTTGTTAATATCGCCTCCTTTTAAAACAGGACTGGCATAGCTTAGCCCAGAAGCCCTTATAGTTTGTAAAAGCTGCTGCAACTGTAGTTCTAAATCTTCTTCGGTATTCGATTTCACCTCTAACATCAACAATGCTGCCGGATCGCCTTCTACGAAGAATCGGTTTTCCAATTGGGTCCGGTTATTTTTGGTACAATCCAAAATCACCTTATCCATCATTTCACAGGTATGCAGGGTGTTAACCATCAAGGGCGCCACATCGCTTAAACAATCCTCCAAGGTCTTATAGTGGGTAACCACCATTGCCGACAAACTAGGCGGAATATCATCGAGCTGCAGAACAATTTCCGTAGTAAACGCCAAGGTCCCTTCACTTCCACTTAATAACTTACACAGGTTTATACCTTCGTCCTCTTGCCCAAATACATTGTTTTTAAGAAGCTCATCAACGGCATACCCAGTATTCCGCCTATGGATTTCAGGCTTGGGAAACTCCCTGATAATCTCTTCTTTTATTTCATTGTTAGACAACTCTTTATGAAGGCTTTTATAAATTTCCCCTTCAAGATTCTCAAGGGACATTTTTCCCAAAAATTCATTTAGGGACAGGGTTTTAAATTCGGCCCTACTCCCATCGGAAAGATACGTTTTTAAAGACACTACCTTGTCTCGGGTAACACCGTACTGAATAGAGGTGGTCCCAGAAGAATTATTCCCTACCATTCCGCCAATCATACAGCGGTTAGAAGTAGAGGTATTGGGTCCAAAAAACAAGTTATATGGTGCTAAAAACAAATTCAGCTCATCGCGAATAACACCTGGTTGTACAGTGACTTGTTTTTTATCGGTATCAACAGAGATTATTTTGGTAAAATACTTGGAAACATCAACCACAATTCCATCTCCCACACACTGACCAGCCAAGGATGTTCCAGCGGTTCTTGGAATTAATCCAATGTTATTTTCTTTTGCAAAAAGAATTATTTCTTCAATATCCTTATCAACTTTTGGATAGGCTACGGCCATGGGTAGTTTTCTGTACACAGAAGCATCGGTCGCATATAGTGTCGTTGTTAATTTATCTATAAACAACTCCCCTTCCAATCGTTCTTTTAATTTATTTAGCATATTTTTATCCACCTAAAACAATTAGGCCACTAAATTAAGTTTTTATTGTTTTAACGAAACCATGAAGTTTCCTTTTTTAAATAATTAATAAATAGAACCCCTTATGTTATGAAAATCCTGAAATTATTTGCTTTATTGCTGTGTTGTTCTTGGTATTCTGGAAATGCCCAAGAAATTTCCGACCATGCGCTTGGATTGCGTCTGGGAGATAGCGATGGTTTTGGAGCTGAGATTTCCTATCAAAAATCGCTCTTTGAGTTCAACCGTTTAGAGGCCAATTTAGGGTGGCGCGATAGTCGTTATTTTGATGCCTTTAAGGTTTCGGCCCTCTACCAATGGATTTTCCCGATAGAAAACAACTTTAACTGGTACTATGGTGCTGGTGCAGGTCTGGGCAATGTTGACTTTGCTCCTGTCCCCGGCAGCGAACCCGGTAATACAAGGACACCAGACGGAGGTCTGTTTGTTTTTGCAGCAGGAGATATTGGGGTCGAATATTCATTTGACATCCCTTTATTGCTTTCTATAGATTTTAGACCGGAAATTGGATTGGCAGGCTATAAAAATTTCTCCGACAATTTTGATTTTGATATCGCCTTGGGGATCCGCTATAAGTTTTAATAAATTCTGCCAGTTGCGCAGTAACTTAGAAGCCATTCCCGGTAGAACCTTATTTTTTTATTTAACATATATAAGTACATTTGCACAATTTAAAAAATTAAAAATGAAAAAAATTATATTATCCCTTGCTGTTATTGTTGGAATAGTTGCCTGTGACAACAAACCAGAAGGTTTTGTTATTAACGGAACACTATCTGGCAATGTAGAGGATGGAACCAAAGTTTTTATTCGTAAGATCAATGAAAACAATCAGCCGTACGATATAGATACCACCATGGTCCAAAATGGAAAATTTAGCATAAGCGGACCTGTAGATGCTCCAGATCTAGCATACCTCTTTGTTGGAGATATCCAGGGATACAGCCCTATCGTTATCGAGAAAGGTGTTATTGAATTTACTGCCCAAAAAGACAGCTTAGGCTTTGCTAAGATAGAGGGTACCCTACAAAACAAAATATTCGGGAAATATATTAAACAATCTCGTGAATTATCGGACAAGGCTATGTCTATCCAAGGCGATTTGCAAAAAGCTACTATGGAAGGCAAAGAGGCTACCGTAAATTCTTTGCGTGATGAGTTTGCAGAATTACAGGAAGAATACAAAAACTTTGAGCTTAATTTTATTAAGGAAAACCCTGAAGGTCTTATTACCGCTTTATTAATAGACAAAGGTGTTAACACTAAAATAATAACCACAGAAGAAGCTCAGCAAATGTACGATGCTTTAACGGCCGAAATCAAGGCAACCGAAGCAGCTAAGAAAATTCAAAAAAGCCTTGATATTGTCAAGGATCGTGAAGCAAAGGGAAAGAGCACTCAAATAGGCGCGGTAGCCCCAGATTTTTCAGGACCAACACCAGATGGTGGAGAGTTGTCTTTAAAAGAGGCTATGGGGAAAGTTACCATCATAGATTTCTGGGCAGCTTGGTGCAAGCCGTGTAGAGTAGAAAACCCGAATGTGGTTAATATCTACAACAAATACCACAGTAAAGGTCTAAATATTATTGGTGTTTCTTTAGACAGAAAGGCCGAGGATTGGAAAAAAGCCATTGCCGATGACAAACTTACTTGGAACCATATTTCCAGCTTGGACTATTTTGATGATGCCATCGCTCGCCTATATAATATTGACGCAATTCCTGCGACCTTTATCTTGGACGAAAACGGTGTTATTATTGCAAAAAACCTAAGAGGACCTGCATTAGAGGCAAAAATAGCCGAGCTTTTACAGTAAAAAACACTGTTCCTAATTATTCCTAAAAAGGCTCATAACCATTTTGTTATGAGTCTTTTTTTTGCGTTTATTTTTATAAAAAAGACCATTCCCCGCACCCCTATTAAGATGCAACAACCTATAGATCCCCTGCGATATTACTAAAACGGCCCCTAAAAAAGACACCCTATTAATACCGCTCAGCAGATGAATCCAAAAACCATGAGAAGCGGTCGCTGTTATTCTAAATACCTTATGGTCCATAATAAGAACAATAATTTGGGCGTTCCCCTAACGGGGCGGGCTCTTCGCTATATCCCTTGCCCTGCTGCGGGGATGTCGCTGCGATCCCTAACGCGAAAATAATACAACAGTAAACCGTATATTTTTAATGCTTAAAGCATCGTTTTCTTAAATTTTACTACTAAGAACCTAATCCCTAGGAATCTCCCTAAAAACATATTTAGTAAAAAGGGAAAAATTCATCACAATGGGCCCTCTAGACACTGATAGCTATACTTTATTTTTTCCCTGGTGTAAGAAACTATCAAAACCACTGCTAATACTGCCTCAGAAAAACCTATCTTAATTTATTTCTTTTTTACAAGTAAGAATAATACTATATAATTCCTTATATTGTAACATAGATATAGTTTTCTACCAAGAAAAGACACAAGGTCAGCCGTTGATTGTATTCATAAAATCAACGCTGTCTTCCATAGCACTACATGGCAAGGAACACGAAATTAGGAAATTGGCTTTTGAGCGGTTAAATTAATAAAACACCCTAGCTCAATTTAGCTCGAGAAAGGATCTCGCTAGTTTTTCTAAGTATTTTTATGGAGTATACTTTCTCTCATTTACAAAAGGGTTATTATCGGCATCGTTTTAAATGACGATCAAAAGCATTTATTAGAAGAAAAAACAAACAAAATGCAACAGCATTAAAATAAAAAACCCACTAAGCAACCTTTAACAAAACCCTCTAGTTCCTAAAATAAACAAACTGCAATCAGGCATCGAGTGTAGGGAGAAACCCTGATTGGTTTGTGCTGTTAGGGAAGTTAAAAAAAAGAATGCCCCACATTTTCTTTAGGAACTAAAAATATAGGGAAGCCTTTTAAAAAGCCCCCCTATCTGTTTTACTTTCTATGTTAGTGTTATAGGATTGTATTAAAGCTTCCCTAGTTTCCCTAAAACAAATAGGATAATGATCGGAATTGCCAATAATAGCACCATCCAAGTATCTGTAAGTAACAGTTCCGGTTTAAATAATAAGGTCGTCAAATATCCACCGATTGCCCCTCCAAAATGGGCCGTATGACCAATATTCCCCAATCTGTTTTTCATTCCATAGATAGAATAGAACAAATACAAAATTCCCAGGACATAAGCTGGCAACGGAATTGGAATAAACATAATTCCCAAACGCATATCGGGTTGCAACAATATAGCTGCATATAAAATACCCGTCACGGCCCCACTGGCACCGACAGCACTGTAAAAAGGTTCTTTTTTATGAAAAAACAAGGCCAAAATACTTCCGGCGACCAGGCTGATAAAATATATGATCCCAAATTTAGCCGGCCCCAACCAACCAATCACCACATCGGCGAAAAAATATAAGGTAAACATATTAAAGAAAAGGTGGGAAAGATCTACATGCAGAAAACCAGAAGTAATCATTCTGTCTTTTTGCCCAGCTTGTATCGCCCCAACTCCAAATTTATAACGCTCAAAAAATGATTGATCCTTAAACCCCTTAAAGGATGCCAGGACATTGGCGGCCATAATAGCCATAGTTGCCAAATGTATATTATTCATGTATAAAACAATTAATTTTGGTTCCAAATATAGTTATATTTGCCCTAATTTAAATTTCATGCAGCTTTTAGTATATCTTTTGGCCTACCCTTTTTTATGGCTTATTTCCATATTGCCTTTTAGGTTATTTTACCTCTTTTCCGACTTTATATATGTGTTGGTTTTTCATGTTGTCGGCTACCGTAAGGAAGTCGTTTACAACAATTTAAAACTTGTATTCCCCAAAAAAACCGAAGAAGAAATTCTTAAGATCCGGAGAGGTTTTTACCATCATATGTGCGACACTTTCCTAGAAATGGTAAAGACAATGTCGCTTTCTAAAAAAGAAGCTTTTAGGCGTTTTAAAATAACCAATATTGAGGTGTTACAGGATATTTCAAAAAACAAAAGCGTCCTTGTAGTTTGCTCACACTATGCCAATTGGGAGTGGTTAATTAGTACCAATAACCATGTAGATACCAAGGGTTATGGAGTATATCAAAAAGTAGGCAATAAGCATTTCGATCGCTTGATAAAAAAAATTCGGGCGAAATGGAATACGGAGCTAATTTCGCAAAGAGAAACCGTAAAAACAGTCGTCGGAAATGCCAGAAACGGAGTTTTAGCTGTGTATGGAATGGTAAGCGACCAGTCTCCTAGGGTTACAAAAAACCAATATTGGCGAGAATTCATGGGGGTTAAGGTTCCTGTTTTCAACGGGCCTGAAAATTTAGCCAAAAAATTAGACCTAGCCGTTTTATTCATGAAGGTAAGCAAAGTAAAAAGAGGGTATTATTCTGCTGAAATCATTCCTATCACCCTTTCTGGAAAAGATACCGAGAAAAATGAAATTACGGACGAGTTTTTCAGACTCACCGAAAATCAAATTAAGGAAAGGCCAGAACATTACCTTTGGTCGCATAGACGTTGGAAGCATCGGGATAAAGTTCCGAAGGAGTACCAATAGGCCCTCCTAAGCTACTTCCCTTTAAATTCTACTGGCTTAAAACTCCGCAGCAAGACCGGACCTTTCCTTTGCTAGTGGGGTAAAACTATTATGGCTTCATTTAAATTCGCATTTGATATGCTACATCAGGATTTTAAACTTATCCCTTGATCTTAATTGCACACAGTAATAGCAAATTACTACCGAAACCGACTTCTTTTTAAAGCATATAACTTACTTCCGAGAAAAAAATATGCTTTGTCTTGAATAGACCCCTTAACTGCCCTTTTGTATAAAAGTTTAGGAATTCTATTTGTCTATCACTCTCCTAAACTGAATATCAATGAACTAGAGAAATTCGGTTAAATACATTGCTAAATTTTGCAGTTTTACAATTTAAATATACCTTCAAAGCTGTAACACTAAAAACAGCTATCAGGCCCATGGATATTTTGCAAACCTTATATAACGAAATCATTGGATTTCTCGGAGTCTCACAGGTATGGGAGATATTAAAAACCGGGAACTACAGTAGTTTTACCACCTATGAGGGTATAGTAGCCTTAATATACCCCATAATTCCTTTGCTGATTCTCCTTGAATTTATACTAGGGTTAGTCTACAAGAAACCACAAACCAAGGTATATAAAGTCAATTTTCTTATCTATATCTTTAATAGATTCATTGGAAGGTTCATCGCAATTGCCATGGTTGTATTAATCATAGGAGCATTGCAATCCTATGCCTTGTTTCAAACCGAAATGACGTGGTATTGGTTTATTTACGGCTATATCATTTGGGAGTTTGGGCACTTTATCTACCATTACTTGGGTCATAAAGTGCGATTATTCTGGTGTTTGCATTCTACCCACCATGCCCCCGAGGAAATGAATCTTTCGGTAACCCATGCACATTTTTTTCTGGAAGCTCCTTATGCGGATACGATAAGAACAACGGTTTGTATTTTATTGGGAGTAGATCCTGCCCTGCTTTTTTTAATTATGTTTATTGATGGTACTTACGGAGCATTTATCCATGTGGGAGAGAATTTGATGAAAAATGGCCGAATGGGTTTTCTGAACAAAATAATCTTAACCCCATCGCACCATAGGGTACATCATGCTAAAAACCCACTATATATGGATACCAACTTTTGTAATCTATTAAATATATGGGATAAGCTTTTCGGCACCTATCAAAATGAGGAAGCAGATATTGCGATTGAATATGGTATCACCCGAGAAATAAATTCGGGCAATTTTTTGGATGTTTATTTCGGTGAATTTGTTGCCTTGTTCAAGGACATCGCAAGGGCACCAGGCTTAAAAAACAAGCTTTTGTATACCGTAATGCCTCCCGGATGGAGCCATACGGGAGAACATCAAACGGCAAAAATTGTAAGGAACGCGCATTTACAACAAAACATTCCTTCACAAAAAAAGGTGGCTAAGGTGTAAACACCAAAGTGGCCATAATAATACAATGATCGGTAGCATAGTTTTCACATAGCACCTCATAAGCTATAACCTTCCATTTTTGGGGCATATTCACTAAAATATGGTCAATACAAACCGATGGGTTTTCTGAAGGCCAAGTCGGCTTAAAAGCTTCCGGATGTGCTGTTTTCGTATATTCCTTCTGTAAAATCCTCATAGGTTCGCTGTCGGTTTCAGCATTTAAATCGCCCACAATAAGGGTTGGCAAAGGGGAGTCTTTAAAGGTATCTACCAAGGCCTTTGCTTGCATCACTCTATCCGTATCATCTTCTAAATGATCTAAATGTGTTGCCACAAATTGGATGGTATTTCCTTGTTGGGTCTTTACCCTAGTTACCAAGGCTGCCCGTGGCTCTGAAGTGGGCAAATGCGGCAATGCTACATTTTCACTACCAATAAAGCTATATTGGGACAAAACCCCTTCCCCGTATTCTCCGCCATCATAATACATGGCCCGGCCAAAAAGGGATGCCATTTTTGTCCTATATCCAAGCTCTGTAGGCAAATCGTACTCCTTGGCCCTTTTGGTTTTAAAATCTACCTCCTGCATGGCCACCAAATGGGGCTTATAATGGTTAATGACCCCGGCAAGGGTATCTAGATTAAAATCGTTTTTTGTGGTGGCCCCATGTAAGATATTAAAGCTCATCACCCTCAAGGTATCGGCCTGGGCACTGCTGTAAAGAGACAGGCTAGCTACAAAAACAAAAAGAGATATTTTTAAATTGGTCAGATTCATATGTTGATTTTATTGTTTTTAAAGATCATATGTAATTGGCATCGTTGAATTCGTAATTACAAACAGTTTTCGGTTATGCCCATTTCATATCTTATAAAAAATAGGGCCGGCAGTATAAAACCCCGACCCTTAGCTAAACTTTATCTGTGTTAGATTCCTGCTACCGTTTTTATTTCGGCGATAATCCTATCGGCCAAAGCATCAGCATCGGCCTGACTCTTGGCCTCGGTATAAATCCTGATAATAGGTTCGGTATTGGATTTTCTCAAATGCACCCAATTCTCTGGAAAATCAATTTTCACCCCATCAATGGTAGAAATTTCTTCATCCTTATATTTTCCGGCCATGGCGGTTAAAATACCATCGACATCCAATCCTGGGGTTAATTCAATTTTCTTTTTGCTCATAAAGTAACTAGGATAACTAGCTCTTAGCTCGCTAACCGTACCTCCTCTTTCTGCCATCAGCATTAAGAACAAGGCTGTCCCTACAAGCGAATCCCTACCGTAATGGCTTTCTGGGTAAATGATCCCTCCATTACCTTCACCGCCTATAATGGCGTTATTGGCTTTCATCTTGGCTACTACATTTACTTCTCCTACTGCCGAAGCCTCATAAGAACCTCCGTGTTTTAAGGTAATATCCCTTAGCGCTCTCGAAGAAGAAAGGTTAGACACGGTATTTCCTTTCGTTTTTCCCAAAACATAATCGGCACAAGCAACCAAAGTATACTCTTCCCCGAACATTTCTCCTTCATTGGTTATAAAGGCCAAACGGTCTACATCCGGATCTACAACAATTCCAAAATCGGCCTTTTCTTTCACTACCAGCTCACAAATATCGCCTAGATGTTCTTTTAAAGGTTCTGGGTTATGCGGAAAATGTCCGGTAGGGTCACAATAAAGTTCCACTACCTCAACGCCAAGTTCTTTTAGCAATTTTGGAATGGCAATCCCTCCGGTAGAGTTCACGCCGTCGACTACCACCTTAAATTTGGCAGCTTTAATAACTTCTGCATCCACCAATGGCAGGTCTAACACCTCATCGATATGGATATCTATATAAGAATCATTTCTGGTGATACTTCCTAAATCGTCTACCTCAGAAAAAACAAAGGCTTCCTGTTCTGCTATTGCCAAAATTTTAGCTCCTTGTGCGGCATCTAAAAACTCGCCTTTCTCGTTTAACAATTTTAAGGCATTCCACTGTTTTGGGTTATGGCTTGCAGTAAGAATGATCCCACCATCGGCCTTTTCTAAGGGAACGGCAATCTCTACGGTAGGAGTGGTAGAAAGGTCTAGATCTATAATATCTATTCCAAGACCTACAAGGGTTGATACCACAAGGTTTTGTATCATTTCTCCAGACAAACGAGCATCCCTACCGATCGCGACGGTTAATTTTTCTTTATTGGAATACTCCTTTAGCCAAATTCCGTACGCGGCTGCAAATTTTACCGCATCAATAGGAGTTAAGTTATCTCCTGGCTGCCCGCCAATGGTTCCTCGAATACCAGAAATCGATTTTATTAAAGTCATAGTGTATGTTAATGTTTTTTTACAAATATAAGAGATAGGCTTAAAACCTAGCCTCTTAATTCGTAAATTCGAATTTAATAACATTTCTAGCTATTTATGAATTTTTTAGCACACATATACTTATCCTTTAATAACGATAATTTAACTATTGGAAATTTTATAGCGGATAGTATTAGGGGTAATAAATACTTGCAATTTCCGGAGGAGATACAAAAAGGGATTCTATTACACCGTGCTATTGATAGTTTTACCGATGCCCACCCAACGTTTCGTAAAAGCACCAAACGCCTACATCCCAACTACAGTCATTATAGCGGGGTCATTGTAGATATCTACTATGACCATTTCCTTGCTAAAAACTGGGCAGCCTATTGCGATATTCCCTTGGTTGACTATACCGAAAATTTTTATGCCCTTTTAGAAAACCACTATAGCATACTCCCAGAACGGGTACAACATATGATGCCCTATATGGTTTCTGACAACTGGATCTATAATTATTCTAAACTAAAAGGTATTTCTACAGCCCTGACCAATATAAACCGACGTACAAAATACAAATCCAACATGCATTTGGCCATTGGTGACTTAGAGGAACACTACGCCGATTTTGAAGCTGAATTCACCTCTTTTTTTGAAGAATTGATAAACTTTTCCAAACAAAAGCACCACTCCTTAAAAACAGGAAAAAGTGTGTTTTAAAAGTCAAACAAAACAATATATGCAAGCAAAACATTTTTTTAGCATTCTATTTATCCTTTCTCTAATGGGTTGTAGGCAAGAGACAAAGCCTCTTACAGGTTTAGTCACTGAAAAGGCGATGGTGGTTTCTGCCCGAGAAGAAGCTTCCAAAATTGGGACGGCCATTTTACAAAAAGGCGGCAATGCCTTTGACGCCATGGTAGCCACGGAATTGGCTTTGGCCGTTGCCTATCCCTATGCGGGAAATATTGGTGGCGGTGGATTTATGGTATACCGAAAGGCCAATGGCGAGACTGGTGGATTAGATTATAGGGAAAAAGCCCCATTGGCTGCCCATAAGGATATGTATTTAGATTCTTTAGGCAATGTAATCCCCAACAAAAGCACCTTAGGGGCTACTGCTGTTGGAGTACCAGGAACTGTAGCCGGAGTGATGGCCGTTCACGAAAAGTTTGGTACCCTAAGTCTAAAAGAAATTTTAGCCCCAGTGATTCAATTAGCCGAAAAAGGCGTAGTGGTTACCCAAAAACAAGCAGATCGATTGGCAGAATACCAGGATATTTTTATACAAGTAAACGGAGATAGTACCTTTTTTGCCAAAACCTACCACGCTGGGGATACTATAAAATATCCTGCCTTGGGTTGGACCATGAAAAAAATTTCAGATCAGGGGAAGGCCGGATTTTATAAGGGAGAGGTAGCCCAAAAACTAGCCCATTTCATTCAGGCGAATGGCGGTTATGTTACCGAAGAAGATTTGGCCAAGTACGAGGCTAAATGGCGCGACCCTATTGAATTTGAATATAAGGAGCTTAAAATCATTTCTATGAGTCCCCCTAGCAGTGGCGGATTTACCATACATCAAATCTTTAAAATGATGGAGCCATATAAGGTGTCCGAGTTTGGTCATAATTCTGCCAAAACCATTCAGCTGTTTACCGAAGCTTCGCGCAGGGCTTATGCCGATAGAAACTACTATTTAGGGGATCCGGATTATGTGGACATTCCTATGGAAGCCTTGTTAAATGAAGGCTATTTAAAGGAAAGGATGCAGGATTTTTCCTTTGAGAAAGCTACAAAATCATCTGAGGTAGCCCACGGCGAGGTCCAAATAACCGAAAGTACCGAAACCACCCACTACTCTATTGTAGACCAATATGGAAATGCAGTTTCTGCGACCACGACCATTAATGGTGGCTATGGCTCTAAATTGTATTGCGATGAACTCGGCTTTTTTCTAAATAATGAGATGGATGATTTCAGTGCCAAACCAGGAGTCCCCAATATGTTCGGATTGGTAGGGGCCGAAGCCAATAGTATTGCGCCAGAAAAACGTATGCTGAGCAGTATGACTCCGACCATAGTAGAAAAAGACGACAAACTATGGATGGTTGTCGGCACACCGGGAGGTTCTACCATTATTACGGCAGTAGCCCAAACCATATTAAATACCTATGAATTTGGCATGGGCATGCAAGCGGCTGTCAACGCTCCCCGTTTTCACCATCAATGGCTACCCGATGCCATTGTTTTTGAGCCTAATGGATTTGCCCCCAAACTCATTCACGAGCTTAAAGCAAAAGGGTACCATATTAACGAACAAAACAATCCGATCATAGGAAAAGTCGATGCCATCTTAGTACTGCCCAATGGCAGCTTGGAGGGAGGCGCCGACAAGCGTGGTGATGATACCGCTGTAGGGTTTTAAAAATGAGAAACAACTACCATTATTCACTAGGTGATACCATTCATTATCTGTGAAAAAACCAAGTAAAATATACCGCATAACAGCAGGCTCCCTTCTGCTTTTTATTCTTGCCTTAGGACTATTGTTTGGCTTTTATAACGAAGAGCTGCCAAAGGGGGAACAAGGCCCCAAAGCGGATGCCTTGGCAAAGAAAATGCTAACAGCAATACAGGAAGATAATTATAAAAACACTTCAATATTAGAGTGGTCTTTTGCCAGGGGGAAACATCAATATGTATGGAACAAGGAAGAAAACACTGTTAGGGTCCTATGGGACGAATATAGGGTTCATTTAAATTTAAAGCATCAAGGCAAGAGTAGGGCGTATAAAAACAACAGGCTTCTCAAGACCGAGAAACAGCAAAAAATAATACAAAAAGCAACCGATTACTTTAATAACGATTCTTTTTGGTTAGTTGCTCCTTTCAAAGTTTTTGACCCTGGTACCGAACGTCGTTTAGTAACTTTAAAAGATGGCTCCCAAGGTTTATTGGTCACCTATACCCAAGGAGGAACGACCCCTGGGGATTCTTATTTATGGCTCTTAGGACCAGATGCTGTTCCAAAAAGCTTTAAAATGTGGGTGGAAATAATTCCTTTAGGCGGATTGGAAGCTAGTTGGGAGGGTTGGCAAAAAACGGCAGCAGGAGTCCTCTTACCCAGTAGTCACCAAATAGGCCCTATCACCATTGGTATGGGAGCAGTGAAGGCCTATTAGAACATGGCTTCTAAGGAGGTGTTCTCCTTATTTTCCTACACTTTTTAGTGAGAATAGGAAAAAACAATAAAAGTCTAATATGTTTATTGGGTAACCGAAAATCTATTGCAGTACGCCTAAATTTTAACTTGGAAGTTTCAAAAATCCGTATCTTGAAAATTGGTGCAAAAAATAAATTACCGTCCATACCATCAAACCGCCAAAGGTCATGAAACATACTATTACAGTGCTATTTGGGCTATTCTTTCTTTTGTCCTGTACTTTTACAAAAAAGGAGCCTCTAAAAGAATATATCATTGCTTATAATGTCTATGTCCCGGATAGTATCCATGACGACAACTATGATATTTTTACCATGAAAATGGATGGTACGTATAAAAAAAACATTACGGATCATCCCGATGTTGCTTGGACCTATCTCTCACATGGCGATAAGATCTATTTTGTAAGTGATAGGGACACCACTACTAGGACCTTTTTTCTTTATGAGATGGATCACCGAGGCGAACAAATTAAAAAGATTTCCAATTTTCAGTTACGCGACAGTTGGATGGGAACTAGAAAACACGGACAAGAACTAATCGTAGTCCCCCACCCTAAGGTAGATTCCTTGCTTTATTTGATAAATACCGAGGGAGAGATCTTAAAAAAAATAAATCCGGGCACCCCATATTTTTCCGATCCTTCTTTTTCCCCAGACGGAGAATGGATTGCCTTTGTAGGGAGTAATAAGAAATCGAAAAAGGAAGATGGATACCAGGCAGAAATATATGTGGTAAACACCGATGGCAATGGCCTAAAAAAATTAACCAACTACCCTACTACCGATACTACTGCAGAATGGTATGCCTACAAAGCCGGACCACCGCGCTGGCATCCCACAGAAAACTTTATAAGCTATCAAAGCAAACAACAGGGAAAATACAGCTTATATGCGGTATCCCCAGACGGAAAGCAACAATGGAAATTAACAGACAATAGCCAGAATGAAGGATGGCACAGTTGGAGTCCTGATGGAAAATGGTTGGCCATTGAGTTTTTTGATGAGGGACAAGATCAATTTCATATCGGTCTAATGAACTGGCGTACCAAAGAGATGCAGGTATTAACGGACACTAGCTTTAAATTCCAACAGGCCCCTGTATTTTTGGAGGTTGATGGCAATAAAAACTAAGAAGCTATACCGCTCAACCAATTGTTTTTTACTTTAATCTATGTACGCTATGAAAACGAAAAAAGTGTTGCTCCTACCCTTCCTGATAATATTTACGTGTCTTTTAAGTTGTAGAGAAACTCCTAAACCAACCCAAAAAATTTCTTCCATAGAAACCCCTTCGGGCACCATATCCTTTCTATCTAACCGAGACGGGAATTTTGAAATATATACCATGACCGCCGATGGAAAGAATATAAAGAACCTTAGCAACAATAATGCAACCGACTATGGAAACTCTTGGTCGCCCGATGGAAAACAACTAGTATTTTATTCGGACCGTGATGGGAATAAGGAACTATATTTTATGAATGCCGATGGTACCGACCAAATTAATATTTCCAAGCATCCTGCCAACGAATATGTACCAAGCTGGTCCCCAGATGGGCATAAAATAGTTTTCACCTCGGATAGAGACCATTCGTCCCGTGAAATCTATGTCATGAACACCGATGGCTCTAAGGTAACACGCTTGACCCATGATGAAGATTATAACGAAAGTCCTTCTTGGTCCCCCGATAGGAGCCAAATAATTTTCACCAAACAATTAAAAGATCCAAACGATCCCTCTCATGCTTCCAATGGGGAAATTTTTATCATGGACAGTGATGGCAAAAACGAAAAACGATTGACCCACAAAAAAGGATATGATTCTGGTGCTGTTTTCTCGCCCAATGGAAAAAAGATTGCTTTTTATGGCCTGAGCGAGCAAGATCAATGGGATCTCTTTTTGATGGATGCCAATGGCGACAACCTTATTAATTTGACCAACGATAGCGCCGAAGATTATTCCCCTTCCTGGTCACCCGACGGGCAATGGATTGCCTTCACTAGCGGACATCCAAAGCAGTACGATGTTTGGATTATACACCTCAGCACTAATAAAAAACTCCGTTTGACCAAGGATCCTACAAGAAACCAAAATCCGGTTTGGCGCCCACAATAAACAAATAGCTTATTATTTTCAAGAAAATCTTAAATTTAAGCTTTTGTTTAAAAAACAAAGAAATTGTCTCGTTGCATACGAGTTATATCCTTAGACCGCCATGAAGAAAACTCTATTTCTTATCATCTTTCTTTTGCTTAGCCTTCCCTGTTTGGGTCAGAAAGAAGCTTATATCCTTTATAACGCCAAAGGAAAGAAGGTTTCTTATAAAAAGATGCTAAAGACCTTGGCAAAAAAAGACATCGTTTTATTTGGAGAAATCCACAACAACCCTATTTCCCATTGGCTACAAAGGGAGGTTACCGCAGACCTCCATAAGGACCACCAACTTATTTTGGGAGCAGAAATGCTCGAGGCCGACCAACAAACGCTATTGGATGATTATTTAAACGGCCGTATTAGCGCCAAAGAACTGGAAACAATTGGCCGCTTATGGTCTAACTACCATACGGACTATGCTCCATTGGTAAATTTTTCCAAAGAAAAGCAACTAGCCTTTATTGCCACCAATATTCCTAGGCGGTACGCTAGCCTGGTTTTTAAAAATGGTTTTGAAGTATTAGACTCGCTTCCTACCCAAGAAAAACAATGGATAGCCCCCTTGCCAATCGCTTTTGACAGTGAGCTTCCTACTTATAAAAATATACTTGGTATGATGGGCGACCATGGTTCCCCAAAGTTAGTTATGGCACAAGCCATTAAGGATGCGACCATGGCGCATTTTATTCTTAAAAACTATAAAACCGACCATGTATTCATCCATTATAACGGCAATTACCACTCGGACCATTATGAAGGTATGTTATGGTATTTAAAAAAAGAAAACAACGCTTTAAAGTATGCCACCATTTCCACGGTATCCCAGGAAGATATTGCTGTTTTATTAGAAGAAAACAAGCATTTGGCCGACTTTATCATTTGTGTAGATAGTCATATGACCACCACTTATTAGGTTTTCTGTTGTTCTATCTGTTTTTATATTGATATTTATAGTCAGTTCAATAGATTTCTCCCAGGAATCCCAATAAGGCAGAATCTTAATATTAGCACTTTAAAAGCCATTAGTTCCTTTTAAGCGGTTCGTCCTTATAATTCTACATTTCAGGAATAAAAATTTTCTGGTAGTCCTTACTATTCGGAACTTAATAACTACCTAAAAAAACCGTATTATGAAGCTTTTGATCATTGGAGGGACCGGAAAAACGGGACGTCAACTTATAGCGCAGGCACTAGAACAAGGACACCAAGTGACAGCCATGGTACGCAAGCCCGGAAAAGTAAAGCTTACTCATTCTCATCTTCGAGTATGCAAAGGCAACGTTCTATCCTTACCAGACCTTACAGCAGCCGTTCAGAATCAAGACGCAGTGCTATCGGCACTTGGTCATAAACGGTTTTTTATTAAAACCAGTATCCTGTCCCAAGGCACGAAGAATATTATCTTGGCCATGGAAAAACAGCAAGTAAAACGTCTTATTGCGATTACTTCCTTAGGGATTAACGATAGCCGCTATAAACTTGGGTTGTATTATACCCTCTTTGTGATCCCTGTAATTTTATGGTTTTATTTTAAGGATAAATCCAAACAAGAAAAACTTATCATGGAAAGCAATTTAGACTGGACTATTGTTCGTCCAGGACAACTGACTAATGGAAGAATGAAATCCGATTACCAAGCTGGTGAAAAATTAGGCCATTATATCCTTACTCCTTGCATCTCAAGAGTCAGTGTAGCCGATTTTATGTTAAAACAACTGAATGACAACACCTATATACACAAAACTCCCGCTGTAATAAATTGAATTGGACATAGGCAAAGACCTTACTCATCTTATCCCAGGACGAAACCTCCTTCCCTACTGGTATATTCATTAATTTTGTAGCTTATCAAATCACTTATATAAATGGGCCTTGGTCCACTTTTATTACTATGAATACTACATTAACTTTTAGAACCGCAAAACCAACAGACAAGACTTTTGTTGCTCCGCTTATGATTCAGGCCATGGAAGAGTTGGCCCTAAAATTTGTGAATGGGAAACGGGCCTCGGATGCGGTTGCCGTTTTTGAGTATTTTTTTGCACAGCCCCAAAACATCTATAGCTACGAAAACACCTTGGTAGCCGAAGACCATACGGGGATCGTAGGTTCTATCACCGCCTATGACGGTGGCCTGTTTCAGCAACTGCGACAGCCCTTTACATCATACTTACAGGAGCATTACAACTTTAGTATGGCCTTGGAAAATGAAACTGCGGAAGGGGAATATTATATTGATACCATCAGTGTAGCGCCCAACAAACAGGGGTTAGGGATAGGAAAAGGGCTTATCGGCACTTTAATACAGCATGCTACAAAAAGAGGCTACCAGAGAATAGGTTTATTGGTCGATGTTTCTAACCCCAATGCAAAACGCTTGTATGAAAAGTTGGGTTTTATAACCATAGGGATCAAAACTCTCTTGGGCGAAGCTTATGAGCATCTGTTGTATCAAGTGGAAGCTTAATGCTTTTATAACTCTTAAAAAACCACAACCATGGTAGTTATAGTATGGTTGTGGTTTTTTTTATAAATAATGCTCCCAGTCTTTCCAAACCACCTCTAGGCCTTGTGCTTTTAACATCTCAGCTACGGCTTCGGTACTGCGTTCATCTGATATCTCGAACTGTTCCAAGGATTGTTTTTCTACTGTATAGCCCCCGGGGTTGGTTTTAGATTCTGCACTGATAGAGGTAATCCCCAAATTGACGATATGGTTTCTAAATATTTCACTTTCTCGGGTCGAAATAGAAAGCTCTACATCCTCATCCAAGAGTCTATAAGCGCAAATAAGCTGTACCAAATGCGGATCTGTCATCGCCACTTTTGGCTCTAATCCCCCTGAATGTGGTCTTAGTCTAGGAAAGGAAATAGAATACTTTGTTTTCCAATAGGTCTTTTGGAGATATTTTAGATGCAGGGCCGTAAAAAAACTATCGGCACGCCAGTCTTCCAAACCAAATAATGCGCCAAGGCCTATTTTATGCACCCCCGCCTTTCCCAATCTATCGGGAGTCGCCAACCGATAATCAAAATTGGATTTTTTGCCTTTGGGATGGTGTTTTTTATATTCATCCCTATGATAGGTTTCTTGGTATACCAGCACTGCATAGAGGCCACTACCCTTCAGCAGTTCATAATCTTCTTGCTCTAAGGGCTGTACTTCTATGGTGATATTAGAGAAGTGCGAACGAATCAATTGAATGGCATTGTCAATGTAAGCTACCCCTACAGTTGTATTCGCTTCTCCGGTGACCAGTAAAATATGGTCATAGCCTTTAGATTTTATATAGTCTACTTCTTGTAGTATTTCTTTATCGGTAAGGGTTCTTCTTGGAATTTTATTGGTTAGGCTAAACCCGCAATAGGTACAGATATTTTGGCATTCGTTGCTCAAATACATGGGCGAATACATTTGTATGGTATTCCCGAAGCGTTTTTTGGTAAGCATACGGCTTATTTGGGCCATTTCTTCTAAAAATGGTGCTGCTGCCGGTGAAATCAAGGCCTTAAAGTCTTCCAGATCCCGGTTGGGGTTATCTAGAGCGTTCCTTACGTCCTTTGCTGTTTTAGCATAGATGCTTTTTAGGGTTTCGTCCCAATTATAGGTATCGAATAAATCTTGAAACATGGGCTGTCTAATTACTTAAAAAGCTGGTTAGTGGACTACTACCGGATGCTATTTGAACTACGGGTGCCAATTTGGCCTTATAGGCCATTCTACCGGCCTCTACGGCCATTTTAAAGGCTTTTGCCATGGCTATGGGGTTTTGAGATACTGCAATAGCGGTGTTCACTAGGACCGCATCGGCCCCTATCTCCATGGCCAAGGCGGCATGTGACGGACTTCCGATTCCGGCATCAACGATGACCGGCACCTTGCTTTGGGCTATTATTATTTCTAAAAACTCCAAGGTTTTTAAGCCTTTATTACTTCCTATGGGAGCTCCTAAAGGCATTACACATTGCACCCCCACATCTTCTAAGCGTTTGCACAAAACGGGATCGGCATGGATATAGGGCATGACCACAAAGCCGAGTCTTACCAATTCCTCGGCTGCTTGTAATGTTTCTATAGGGTCTGGCAATAAGTATTTGGGATCGGGATGTATTTCTAATTTTATCCAATTGGTCTCTAGGGCTTCCCTAGCCAACTGGGCAGCAAAAACAGCTTCTTTTGCCGTTCTAACTCCAGAAGTATTGGGTAACAAACTCATGTTAGGGTGATTGAGATGGGTTAAAATATCATCATTTTCATCCTTTATATCTACCCGTTTTAGGGCCACGGTGGCCAATTCGCTTTCCGAGGCCAACAAGGCTTCCTTCATTAAAAGGGAAGTATTGAATTTACCGGTTCCGGTAAACAATCTGGAATTAAATTCCTTTCCTGCTATGGTGAGTATATCGTTGTTCATGCGTTTTTTTAGTTTTTTTATACTGTATATTTTATATGCTGGTCGCCATATACCTCTTTTGGACATATTGCCTTAGCTGGGCTATACTTTCTGCCGATGTATTCGTTAGGAGTCCGGATACGGCAAGACCAAAAATTCCCGTGTCCAACAACACCTCAACATCTTCCTTTACAACACCTCCAATGGCGTATACAGGCACCTTGTGGCCTTTGGCACTGAGGGCAGTGATTATCTTTCTGATCCCTTCTGTCCCCAGCACGGGGCTTAGGTTCTTTTTGGTGGACGTAAACTTATAAGGGCCCAATCCAATATAATCGACTCCCGATTCTATAAGTTCTAAACAGTCTTCCAAAGTGTTGGCGGTACCTCCAATTATTTTAGTAGTTCCCAACAGCAAACGGGCATCGGCAATTTTGCTATCCTCCTTGCCTAGGTGCACGCCATCGGCATCTATGGCATGGGCAACCTGTGGATCATCGTTTACAATTAAGGTTGTATCGTTTTCATTACATATTCGCTTTGCCTCCATGGCCGTTTTTAAAACCATGTTCTGGGATATCCCTTTTAACCGCAGTTGTACCAAGCGACAACCTCCACGAACTACGGTGGCTATATTTGTTAAATGTTCCTCGGGAGTTTTTCCCTGGGAGATATAATATAAATGATTCATTTTCTTTTTTTTCAGTGATAGCCCAAGAGGCTGGAATTAGAATTCAGAAAGGATTCTATATTGATTTTAGCCTTTTCACAGGCTTGATGCAAGGATTCCCCTAATGCCAAATAACTCGCTATATAAGAAGACAGTACACAACCAGATCCGTGTTTTTGAAAAACTTTATCGACCTTGGGCGAAAAGCGGTACACCTCATCGTTCGTCAGGTATAATACATCTTCTCCTATTCGGTTTGGGTGATGTCCGCCTTTTAGCAAAAGATTTGCTCTTTGGGTGATTTCGGATATGTTTATAACGATATCCCGGTCTGGAAATAACTCTTGCACCTCTAAATAATTAGGGGTAAGCACATATATTTTCTCCAACACCTGATAAAACTCTGCCCTATCCGAATCGTGAAAACGATAGGATGAGCTAGAGGAAAGAACAGGGTCGAGTACAATTTTTATGTCGTTATTTTTCTGATGTAATACGGTTAGTATAGTGTTTAATACGGTCCAATCTTCTACTACCCCAATTTTCACTACCGTGATGTCAAAGCGATCGAAAAGGAATTCTATTTGTTCCAAAATAACAGTTAGGGTTGTCCAATAAACCGCTTTCAACGACACATCGTTCTGGACAGTAATAGCGGTACAGACAGATAACCCGTAGCAATTTAAGGCCTCCATGGCTTTTATATCTGCGGTAATACCTGCGCCACTTGAGGGATCAAGCCCGGCTATTGTCAATACATAAGGGCGATTTTCCATAAGTGAATTTATTTAATGCATGCCCTGTAGGCCTTTTGTATCCTTTTAAAACTTTTTATGGGATCCTTGGATTGCCATATAGCCCCCAACACCCCAATACCGGAATACCCTAAAGCAACCGCCTGCGCTATTGTTTCTTCTTGGATTCCACCCAAACCGATGATCTTTTTGGGTATTTGGCTTATATCAAAGCCCCTTCCCTGATATCCTTGCTTTGAAATGGAAGAAAAAACCGGACTTAACAAATGATAATCAAATGGAATCTTAGAGTCCGACAACACTTCTGGTTCATGAAAGGAACTACTAACCGTAAAACCCTTGTCCTGATACCTTTGCACATAGGGCAGCAGCTCTTCTTTTAAATCGTTTCGCAACTGTTCTTTTAAATGTATCCCCTTTAGCGCGTAATCCTCGGCCAGGAAATGAAATCCATGTGTTACAATTCTAGGGTAATATGCGTGCTCAATTTGATTTAAATAGCTACGGCATTCTTCCAAGGTTTTTGCAGGTTTCCTAAAATGATAGGATTGTAGGCCTGCCTTAAACATTTGGTTAAGGCGGGAGGTTTCATTTTCCAAGTCTGTTTCCGGGGCTATAAGAACCATCATATTTTTGGGTTAGGGATTGCAGCGGCATCCTTTTTTATTTTTATAAAAAAGATATAGCGGAAAGCCCGACCACGCCATCTGATGGCGTGGGGACCTCCCAAAAAAGTTTACAAATACACTTCGCTACCTTTATCTTTAAATTCCTTAGATTTTTCTTCCATGCCTTTAGCGAAAACCTCATCGTTCTTTATTTCATTGATGGCAGCAAAATCGCGTACTTCCTGAGAAATTTTCATGGAGCAGAATTTTGGCCCGCACATAGAGCAGAAATGGGCAATTTTAGCGCCTTCGGCAGGCAGGGTTTCGTCGTGGTATTCCCTTGCCAATTCCGGATCTAGCGCTAGGTTAAACTGATCTTCCCAACGGAATTCAAATCGCGCTTTACTCAAGGCATCGTCCCTGTGCTGGGCACCGGGATGGCCTTTGGCAAGATCTGCCGCATGGGCCGCAAGTTTATAGGTAACCACCCCAGTCCGAACGTCATCCTTATTGGGCAGCCCAAGGTGCTCCTTAGGGGTAACATAGCACAACATGGCACAACCGAACCATCCGATCATGGCCGCACCGATCCCAGAGGTAATATGGTCGTAGCCCGGAGCGATATCGGTAGTCAGTGGTCCTAAGGTATAAAAAGGCGCCTCGTTACAAGCTTCTAATTGCTTGTCCATATTGGCCTTTATCATATGCATGGGCACGTGCCCAGGACCTTCGATAAACGTTTGAACGTCGTGTTTCCAAGCAATTTTTGTCAGTTCTCCCAAGGTTTCCAATTCTGCAAACTGGGCTTCGTCATTAGCATCGGCAATAGAGCCCGGACGTAGGCCGTCGCCAAGGGAAAAAGCAACATCGTAGGCTTTCATAATCTCACAAATTTCTTCGAAATGGGTATACAAAAAGCTCTCCTTATGATGTGCCAAACACCATTTTGCCATAATAGAACCTCCGCGAGAAACGATACCAGTGATGCGTTTTGCGGTCATGGGTATGTAGCGCAGGCGTACCCCGGCATGGATCGTGAAATAGTCTACTCCCTGCTCTGCCTGCTCTATAAGGGTGTCCCTATAAATTTCCCATGTAAGGTCCTCGGCTTTTCCATTGACCTTTTCCAAGGCCTGATAGATAGGTACGGTACCGATTGGCACCGGGGAATTCCTCACAATCCACTCCCTTGTTTCATGGATATTTTTTCCGGTCGATAGATCCATAATATTATCGGCGCCCCAACGGCATGCCCAAACGGCTTTTTCTACCTCTTCCTCGATACTAGAAGTGGTGGCCGAATTTCCGATATTGGCATTTATTTTCACCAAAAAGTTTCGCCCCAAGATCATGGGCTCACTTTCGGGGTGGTTAATATTGGAAGGCAGCACGGCTCGGCCTCTGGCAATCTCGTCCCGTACAAATTCGGGCGTTATTTTTTCGGGAATACTAGCCCCAAAGCTTTGCCCTTTATGTTGTTCCGACAAACGGGTCATTTCATCGATACGTTGGTTTTCCCTAATGGCAACATACTCCATTTCTGGGGTAATAATACCTTGCTTTGCGTAATATAACTGGGAGACATTCTTTCCTTTTTTGGCTCGTAAAGGCTTTTTAAGGTGCGAAAAACGCAAATAATCCAAGCTTTTGTCATTAAGGCGCTGGTTGCAATACTCAGAGGAAAATTCATTCAACTCTTCTACATCGCCACGATCTAATATCCATTGTTTTCGTAAAGGTTTTAAGCCCTTATGTATATCGATAGCTATATTGGGATCGGTATAGGGGCCGGAGGTATCGTAGATGGTCACCGGCTCATTCGGAATCTTCTTTCCGGTTAACGAATCGGTGGTATCACTGAGCAATATTTCGCGCATTGCTACTTGGAGCTCGGGATAGATTTTTCCGGGTACATAAATTTTTTGGGAACTGGGAAACGGGTGTCTCGTAATACCGTCTTTTTTTGGTGCTGTGTCTTTTGTTTTCATTTTCACATGTTATGGTGCAGGACACAAGGATTTTTCCTTGAGCCCAAGCACAGTTATACTTCGTGTTTAAAAAAATGGAACCTCCTAACCGCCTTGAGTGGCAGTAATGACCAAAACCTTGTCGTCTTGGAACAAACTGGTCTTGGACCAATGGGGTTTTGAAATGATTTGTTGATTTACAGCTACCGCTATACCGTTTAAAGAAAATTGTAGCTGGTCCAAAACCTCTTCGAGCGAAGGAGGTGTTTTAAATTGATGCTCTTTGTCGTTTACTCTAATTGTAACCATACGAATAAAACCTTCCGCTTGGGAAAAGTCGTTTTTAACGTTCATAATTAAATTATGCAAACCAAAAAGGAAGTGTGTGGAAATATAAAAGTGCAGGGCATATCATGCTATGAAGATGCCTGTAAATTTTCCCTACGTTGGTATCAACCAAATCAGGTTCTAAGGATATTTCTCAAACTATTACTAGTTACTCCCAAAGTTTACATGGCGAATATATCATTAAAAATTAAACTCCACTAATTAATTACAATTTAAGCAGCTGTTGTGAATTTTATTAAGTCGCACTTTAAATGCTTTGGATAAGGCAGTAGCATATTTATACTTTCGTCGCTAATGACTACCTTTGTATGGTTTTTTAATATACTATGAATAAAATAAGCTCCAAGACACTTCAAGATTTAGAATTCAATACGGTTTTAAAACAACTTTCGGTTCGTTGTACTACGGAATTAGGAAAGGAAGAGGTTTTGCTTTTAACCCCCTTGTCGAGCAGGGAACATATTTTAGATGCTTTGGGGCAAACCTCGGAGTATTTATCTTCTTATCAGAATGACAATAGCATTCCCCATCATGGTTTTGATTCGGTAAATCAGGAATTAAAACTCTTGAAAATCGAGAATACCACCCTAGAAATTGGAAGTTTCAGGAAAATTGGGAGCATCTTCCACAATGTAGCCACCCATATAAAGTTTTTCAAGAAATTTAAGGACTATTACCCCTTGCTATATAAGGTTTCCGAGACCGTACATTTGAATACGGAGGTACCTACAAAGATAGATTCGGTCATTGATAAGTTTGGCGAGGTGAAGGACAACGCCTCTAATAACTTGCACCAACTACGGATAAACATCAATACGGTAAAAGGCAAGATCAACCAAAGTTTTGCCTCGGCCCTAAGCACCTATCACGCCTCTGATCTTTTGGACGAGATACGAGAATCTGTGGTAGACAACCGGCGCGTACTTGCCGTAAAGAGCATGTACCGCAAAAAAGTTAAGGGTGCGGTTATGGGAACTTCCAAAACGGGAAGTATTGTGTATATAGAACCAGAGGCAACCTTGCGCTATAGCCGAGAACTGGGCAATTTAGAATTTGAGGAGCGGGAGGAGATCCGAAAAATCCTAAACGAGCTTACCAATTTCATTCGCCCTTACGCTAGCGATCTATATGCTTACCAACAGTTTTTGATTCATATAGACATTACCGCTTCCAAGGCTAAGTATGCCTTGGAAATGAATGCGCTATTACCGACCATTAGTGAGAATAGGGAAATGCATTTAAAAGATGCATATCACCCATTATTGTTTTTGAGCAATAAGTACAAAAACGAAAACACCTATCCACAGACCATTGAGCTACATGAGGAAAATAGGATTATCGTTATCTCGGGTCCCAATGCTGGTGGTAAGAGTATTACTTTAAAGACTATTGGACTTTTGCAGTTGATGTTGCAAAGTGGTCTATTGATTCCGGTTCATGAACGGTCCAAGGTGTGTTTGTTCGACCATATTTTAACGGATATTGGCGACAACCAATCTATAGAAAACCACCTGAGTACCTATAGCTACCGTCTTAAGAACATGAATTCCTTTTTGCGGAAGTGCAATGACAAAACCTTGTTTCTTATTGATGAATTTGGAACAGGTAGTGATCCCGAACTTGGCGGCGCTTTGGCCGAAACCTTTTTGGAAGTGTTTTATGAACGAGGGGCTTACGGGGTAATTACTACCCATTATGCCAATTTAAAGCTATTGGCCAACGAATTGCCATATGTTACCAATGCCAACATGCTTTTTGACGAAAAGTCCTTAGAGCCTACCTATAAATTGGTCTTGGGACAGGCCGGTAGCTCGTTTACATTTGAGGTAGCCCAGAAAAACGGAATACCCTATAGTCTGATCAACAAGGCCAAGAAAAAAATAGAGCGCGGCAAGGTCCGTTTTGATGCCACCATTGCCAAATTGCAAAAAGAACGCAGTAAAATGGAAAAAACCGGCTCGCGATTGCAAGAGGAAGAATCCAAGGCAAGGACAGAGGCCCAAAAACTAGAAGATCTAAATTCCAAAATAAAATCGAAACTAGAAAACTACCAGGAACTTTATGATCATAACCAGCGCATGATCTATTTGGGGAATAAGGTAAACACCCTGGCAGAGCGCTATTTTAACGACAAGAAAAAGCGCAGTATGATTTCGGACCTGCTACAAATAGTAGAGACCGAGAATAGCAAGCGCAAAAAACAAACGGTCAAGGAAATAAAGGCCAAAAAAGAGAAAAAAGCCAAGGTAGAGCAAGAGGTCAACAAAAAAGTTGAAGTCATTCGGGAGGAAAAAAAGATTAAGAAAAAGAAGGCGGAGATCACCGAAAAAAACAAGCCACGCCCAGTTTTTAAAATTGGCGACCGGGTACGTTTACTCGATGGCAAGGCCATAGGCAGTATCGATAAGTTAGAAAAAAACAAAGCTTTTATCAATTATGGGCTGTTTACGACCAATGTCAGTGTCGATCAGCTAGAACTGGTAAATTCTGCGGCAAACATTGCCAAGGGAAAAGGCGTTAAAAAATAATAATAAAACAATGGAAGTCCCACAAGGCAAGAAAATAATCCTCTTCGATGGCGTTTGCAATCTTTGCAATGCTTGGGTACAAAATGTTATTAAGCACGATGCTGCCGATACTTTTAGGTTTGCAGCCCTGCAGAGTACCATAGGTCAAAAATTAGTAAAGGAGCGCGGTATAGATGTTACAAAAATAGATTCTATTGTTCTGATAGATCCGGGGGTAGCCTATTACACCAAGTCTACGGCCGCGATCCATATTGTAAAATCCTTTGGCGGATTATGGAGCGCCTTGATGGTGCTAGCATGGATACCGGAAGGATTTAGGAATCTGATCTACGATTATGTTGCAAAAAACAGGTATCGTTGGTACGGGAAGAAAGACAGCTGTATGGCTCCCCAAGAAAGCTTACAGGGAAAATTTCTTTAAAACTATTATGTAGACCAAGGAAAACGAAAGAAATCGGGGATTGTTATTTTACAACAACTCTTATAAATACAAACTGTAATTCATTATAAACGTAATATATACTATGGAATATCGTATAGAAAAGGACACCATGGGCGAGGTTAAAGTTCCGTCCGACAAATATTGGGGAGCACAGACTGAACGCTCTAGAAACAACTTTAAAATTGGTCCATCGGGCTCTATGCCTTTGGATGTTGTCTACGGTTTTGCATACTTGAAAAAAGCCGCTGCCTACACCAATCACGATTTAGGGGTATTGACCAAAGAGAAAAGGGATCTGATCGCGCAAGTTTGCGATGAAATTTTAGCCGGAAAGCACAACGATCAGTTTCCGTTAGTTATTTGGCAAACAGGTTCTGGAACCCAAAGCAATATGAATGTCAATGAGGTGGTTGCCAACCGTGCGCATGAATTGGCAGGGAAAAAGATCGGCGAGGGCGAAAAAACCATTCAACCCAACGATGATGTCAACAAATCTCAGTCTTCCAACGATACTTTCCCTACGGGGATGCACATTGCTGCCTACAAAAAGATTGTAGAAGTTACCATTCCCGGGATCACCCAACTAAGGAACACTTTACACAAAAAGGCTCAGGAATTTGCCAAGGTCGTAAAAATAGGACGTACCCATTTAATGGATGCTACTCCCCTTACCTTGGGCCAGGAATTTTCTGGATATGTTTCTCAATTAGACCACGGTTTACGTGCCTTGAACAACACTTTGGATCATTTAAGTGAAATGGCTCTTGGCGGTACAGCTGTAGGAACCGGATTAAACACTCCAAAAGGATACGATGTATTGGTCGCAAAATACATTGCCGAATTTACAGGACTCCCTTTTAAAACGGCTGAAAACAAATTTGAGGCCCTTGCTTCGCACGATGCCATTGTAGAGAGCCACGGTGCTCTAAAACAATTGGCCGTAGCCCTTAACAAAATAGCCAATGATATTAGAATGATGGCTTCTGGACCTAGATCGGGAATCGGGGAAATTATCATCCCTGCCAATGAGCCGGGAAGTTCTATTATGCCTGGAAAAGTAAACCCTACCCAAAGCGAGGCCTTAACCATGGTTTGTGCACAGGTTATGGGGAACGATGTAGCGATCAGCGTTGGGGGAACCCAAGGCCACTACGAGTTAAATGTCTTTAAGCCTATGATGGCGGCCAATATTTTACAATCTGCCCAATTACTTGGGGATGCCTGTGTTAGTTTTGACGAAAACTGTGCGGTAGGAATAGCGCCAAACCATCAGGTTATAAAGCAGCTATTAAATAACTCTCTAATGTTAGTAACGGCCTTAAACACAAAAATAGGGTATTACAAAGCAGCAGAAATTGCCAATACGGCCCATAAAAACGGCACTACTCTTAAGGAGGAAGCCATCAACCTTGGGTATGTAACCGCTGAAGAATACGACGAATGGGTCAAACCAGAAGAAATGGTAGGTAGTTTAAAATAATTTGGTTTAATTACCAAAACACCGTTTATAAAAAAAGGCCAATCTAGAAAGATTGGCCTTTTTATTTTAATGGGTTTTAGATCTTATTTCAGTTGAAATTTAGAAGTCCCCAAAAGTTTTAGACGGTTATCATACACATTCACCATATAATTTCCTTTTTGAAATTCTCCTGTGGCAGGTTTGTCTATAAAATCACAAACATCCAGAGCGCGGTTTTCATAGTAAAATCCGGTTGCCTTGCTGTAAGTCACCATTCCGCCTGCATCGTTTGTTTTAGAAAAGCTCTCTCCCAAAACATTTCCTTGCGGGTCTAATACTTCTATAAAAAACTCCCTATCTCCGGCCTGTGTGATAATATTATCGGCTACGGTAAAACATACTTTTAATTTGTCCGTTGCCTTGGCTCTAGAGGTAGAAACCAGCTTTCCACTAGAACGCTCTTTAATTGCATCTACCGAAAACTTGGATAAGTTTAAGGCCGATCCTTTTTCAACAGCATCGGCTAATTGAGTGTTTTGAACTACTAGCGAATCATTAAAAACAGTTTGTCTTTCCAATTCGACATAGGTACTATCGCGTTGCATGGCCAAATAAGAATTGGATCTGGTCAAAGAATCGACTTTTCTAAGTAGTTGCTCTCTTTCCTTGGTCAATATTCCCACTTGCTTTCTATAGCGGTATAGAGAACTGATATCTGCTTTCATGGTTTGTACCGAGTCTATGTATTTGGCGATATTGTCACGTGCAGAAACCAACTCCTCGTTGGTGGCATTACTCTCTAAGATTGCCTTATCGTACTCCGACTTTAAACTAGTCAAATCTTCAACGACCAATTCTTTTTCTTTGGTCAGTAAGGCAGTAGTTTTTTGTTTGTCCTGATATAAACTTACGGTATAGATCAGCACTCCAATTAAGACAACCCCTAATAACCCCGCGATAACTTTTAATCCATTATTGCTTTTTGCTTCTGTCATAATCTAAATTATTATTTATTTCTTTTGTTATTTTTTTTTTAAAAACATTACAACCATATGTATATACGATCTAATGATGTTTTTAGATTCCTACAGTATATAAATATTTTCATACCAAATTTATAAAATGAATTGTTAACTTTATACTTATTATACTTTTATTCTATGAAGTCATTAAAAATCCTTCCTTTTAGTTCCCAATATGCTGCAGATTTCAAAAATCTTAACATAGCGTGGCTAGAGCAGTACTTTTATGTTGAACCAAAAGATATCAATCTTTTGGAAAACTGCGAAGAAACCATCATAAATAAGGACGGATTCATCTATTTTGCGCAATACAACGATGAAATTGTAGGATGTTTTGCATTGTTACAATTGAGTCCCACAGAATATGAACTAGGAAAAATGGCAGTGACCACCAAATATCAAGGATTAAAAATTGGTCAGACGCTTATGAACTTTGCCATAGAATTTGCCCATCAAAAACAATGGCACAAACTTGTTTTATATTCTAGCACCAAATTAGAGAATGCCCTTCATATCTATAGAAAATATGGTTTTAAGGAGGTAGTACTAGAAAGCGATATCCCGTTTGATCGCAGTGATATAAAAATGGAACTGGTTTTAGATTGAAGCCTTGATTCTTCTTACTAATTTAAAATAATATAGTCATGACCTATACTAGCAAAACAATCATCTTTAATATTATAGGCTGTGTACTGTTATTTAGCTGTAAGGATTCGCCTAAGACATCTCAAAAGGAATCTGAAGCACCCACGGTCACTTCTTATCAAAAAGCACCTACCTTGACCATTACACCAATAGAACATGCTACAGCTGTTCTACAATGGGACGATATCACCATTTATATTGATCCGGTTGGTGGAAAAGATGCTTTTAGGAATCAAAAGGAAGCAGATTTGATATTGATTACCGATATCCATGGCGATCATTTTAGCCTTTCTACCCTAGAAGCATTAAACACCCAGAAGGCAAAAATAATTGTACCACAGGCCGTCGCCGATAACATCCCTTCAGAATTCACACCTCTATTGGATATTCTAAACAATGGCGATAGTAAGGAACGCTTTGGAATTACCATAGAAGCTATCCCTATGTACAATCTTCGGGAAGCTGCCAAAGACTTTCATCCCAAGGGTCGCGGCAATGGTTATATCTTAAGTAAAAACGGCACTAGGATTTATTTTTCCGGGGATACGGAAGATATACCTGAAATACGGGCTTTACAGAACATAGACAAGGCTTTTATTTGCATGAACCTACCCTATACCATGACGGTCGAAAGCGCCGCCGATGCTGTATTGGCCTTTAAGCCCAAGGAAGTCTACCCTTATCATTACAGAGGTAAACCCGAAGTTAGCGATGTCCTTCAGTTTAAAAAATTGGTCAATGAAAAGGATTCAACCATAAGGGTCGTACAGTTAGATTGGTATCCTAATGAGGAGTACTAATAATAAAAACGGATCCCTAAAAAAAAATCAGGGATCCGCGGTATTAAAGTTACAGGGACTATTATCTAATTAACTTTTTATATTTAAGTCGCTTAGGGATTAAATCGCCGCCCAAACGTTTCTTTTTGTTTTCTTCATATTCCGAGAACGACCCTTCAAAGAAATACACTTGAGAATCCCCTTCGAAGGCCAAAATATGGGTACAGATCCTATCTAAAAACCAACGGTCGTGGGAAATCACTACCGCACATCCGGCAAAATTCTCCAAACCTTCTTCTAAAGCTCGCAAGGTATTCACGTCCAAGTCGTTGGTAGGCTCATCTAACAGCAACACGTTACCTTCTTCTTTTAAAGTCATGGCCAAGTGCAAACGGTTACGTTCCCCACCAGAAAGCATGCTTACTTTCTTGTTTTGTTCACTTCCCGAAAAATTAAAACGACTTAAATAGGCTCTTGAGTTCACTTGTCTACCAGCCATCATAATCAGCTCTTGCTCATCGCTAAAGTTCTGCCATATAGTTTTCTCAGGATCAATATTTGAATGGCTCTGATCTACGTAGGCTATCTTAGCTGTTTCACCCACGATAAACTCACCTTTATTAGGGGTCTCCTCTCCCATTATCATTCTAAAAATAGTTGTCTTACCAGCACCGTTAGGTCCGATAACCCCTACTATTCCCGCCTGTGGAAGTTTAAAATTCAAATCTTCATAGAGCAATTTATCGTCATAGGCCTTACTTACCCCTACGGCTTCAATAACATTGGTTCCCAATCTTGGGCCATTGGGGATATAAATCTCCAATTTCTCATCCAATTGTTTTTGATCCTGACTCATTAATTTGTCATAGTTCTGCAAACGGGCCTTTTGTTTGGTTTGGCGTCCTTTTGCTCCCTGACGTACCCAATCGAGCTCTCTTTCCAAGATTTTCTGGCGTTTAGAAGCTGTTTTGCTCTCTTCGGCCATACGCTTAGATTTCTGATCTAACCAGCTTGAGTAATTTCCTTTCCAAGGAATACCCTCGCCTCTATCCAATTCTAAAATCCAACCAGCAACGTTATCCAAGAAGTATCTATCGTGGGTTACGGCAATTACCGTTCCCTTATATTCCGCCAAATGATGCTCTAACCAATGTACCGACTCGGCATCCAAGTGGTTGGTAGGCTCATCGAGCAATAATATTTCTGGCTCTTGCAACAACAATCGACAAAGGGCCACACGTCTTTTTTCCCCTCCAGAAAGAACGCTAATTTTCTTATCTCCATCGGGCGTACGCAAGGCATCCATCGCTATTTCTAACTTGGTGTCGAGTTCCCAAGCATTGGAGGCGTCAATTTTATCCTGCAGTTCTGCCTGTTTGTCCATAAGTTTTTGCATTTTATCTGCATCCTCATAAACTTCGGGCAGGCCAAACATATCGTTTATCTTGTTGTACTCGTCCAAGATAGCAACGGTTTCGGCAACACCTTCTTTGACTATTTCCAATACTGTCTTGTTCTCGTCCAATTGGGGCTCCTGTTCCAAGTACCCTACTTTATACCCTGGCGAAAAAACGACATCACCTTGGAAGTTTTTGTCTACCCCGGCAATAATTTTTAACAAGGTGGATTTACCAGAACCGTTAAGTCCTAAAATTCCAATTTTGGCGCCATAAAAGAAACTTAAATATATATTCTTTAATACTGGAGTATTCGCAGTCTTATACGTTTTCGTAACCCCAGACATGGAGAAAATCACTTTCTTGTCGTCTGACATAATTTTAGTTGTTTAAAATTTTAATTTTGTTTTGTTCGTTTTGAAATTACTCATTTATAGTTTTAACACTTAGGACAGTAATGGCATATCATTATGGATTTAATTTCTGGCCATAGCACGATCTCCACAGAATAGAAGTGGTAAACTCCTTACTTCTGGAACTATTAACGCATACCTAGTAGGCACCTAATTGCCTTAGACCGGAAATTGCACCCTGTACTTACACTCTTCCTTTTAGCGCATTAAAAACCCAAGCAATTGCAAAGAAACCAATGCCTACCGAGGCAAATCCCCATCCTGCGACATCATCGTATCTAAAAGCCCCTAAGGCAATAAGTGCCAGACCTACGACTATCATAATAAAGGTTGCCCAAGCAAGTACTGTGTTCTTATTCATTCCCATCTTTTAATTGGTTTAATTTGTAGCGTTCAAATATCGTAATTTTTAGATAATAACATCCTTCTAAAACGAAAACTTTAGCGTTCAAAAGGAAAGACGATTCCGCTTTGGCTGCGCACCAAATCCAATATCCCTATTAAATCCAAACTATTTTGATGACTCCAAAGGTCACTCTTCAATTTTCCCTGCCTAATACAATCGTTTACCTCCATGATTTCATAATAATACCCTCTTCCTTCGGTTGGTATTGGAAAAACTTCTATCTCATTATTTTTTTCTACGCTATACCCCTGTGCCTCATGCCATCTGGGCTGTATACAGATAACACCTTTTTCTCCAGAAATTTCGGCTTTCATAGAAGATTTACTATTAAAACCCGAATACAATATGGCCTGTGCTTGGGGATATTTAAAAATCATGGACGTTTGTACTTCCACACCATTCTCATGAAAACTAGAGGTTGACAAGACTTCCTCCGGAACACCAAGTAGTATATAGGATAGAAAAGCAGGATAAATTCCAACATCAAGAAGAGAGCCACCGGCCAGTTCTGGATTCATCACCCTTCCCTTTAAATCCCGATCCATGGCATAAAAGGCAAAATCGGCATGTACAAAAGCAATATCGCCTATCTCTTTGTTGTCTACCAACTGTTTTACTTTCTAAATAGCAGGGTTAAACCTACTCCAAAGAGCCTCCATTAAAAACACTTTATTTTCTCTGGCACAGGCAATCATCCTTTCTACTTCATCCTTATTTACCCCTAATGGTTTCTCACAAAGTACATTCTTTTTGTAGTTCATGGCCATGAGTGCAACACTGACATGGAAGGTATGGGGAGTCGCAATATATACCACATCTACTTCTTCACACTGCAATAAAGATTCATAACTCCCAAAAGCCTGTTTTACATGATATTGGGAAGCAAACTGGTTTGCCTTTTCTATATTTCTCGATGCTACTGCGATAATTTCGGCATCGTTCACCATGGCAAGGTCCTTCACAAAATTATGTGCTATATTACCTAAACCAATAATTCCCCAACGTATTTTTTGTCCCATTTTGCAATTCATTTTGTCAAAGTTAATCAATATTACTCCTTATCTTTATTGCCTTATAGAAACTATAATAAGAATGGATATCAACTTCAATAAAAACGAAGATCACAATAAACTTCTTCTTTCGGGACTTAATAAAAAATTAGCAAAGGTATATATGGGCGGCGGTAAGGGCCGCATAGAAAAACAACACGCTCTTGGCAAGCTAACAGCAAGGGAGCGAATAGATTACCTACTAGACAAGGACAGGGATTCTATTGAGGTAGGTGCCTTTGTTGGTGATGGTATGTATGAGGAACATGGTGGGTGTCCTTCTGGCGGTGTAGTGATAAAAATAGGCTTTGTCAAGGGCCAACAATGTATAGTGGTTGCCAATGATGCTACGGTTAAAGCCGGCGCTTGGTTCCCTATTACTGCAAAAAAAAACCTACGCGCTCAAGAAATTGCCATAGAAAACCGCCTGCCTATCATTTACTTGGTAGACAGTGCTGGGGTATACCTTCCTATGCAGGATGAAATTTTCCCGGACAAGGAACATTTTGGAAGAATTTTCAGAAACAATGCCGTGATGAGCAGTATGGGTATTACGCAAATTTCGGCCGTCATGGGCAGTTGTGTTGCCGGTGGAGCTTATCTGCCAATTATGAGCGATGAGGCTTTGATCGTAAACAAAACTGCCAGTATATTTTTAGCGGGCAGTTATTTAGTGAAAGCCGCCATTGGGGAAGTCATAGACAATGAAACCCTTGGTGGGGCAAGTACCCATTGCGAAATTAGCGGGGTAACTGATTACAAGGCAAAGGACGATAAACACGCCCTGGATACCATTAAAAATATAATGGACAAAATAGGCGATTTTGACAAGGCAGGTTACAATAGAAAGGCGGCTATAAAACCTGCTTTAAAGGAGGAGGACATATATGGTATCCTCCCTAAGTCTCGATCGGACCAATATGATATGCTCGAAATTATTAAGCGATTGGTAGACGATTCCCAATTTGAACAATACAAGGAAGGGTATGGAAAAACCATACTCACCGGTTACGCCCGTATAGATGGCTGGGCCGTGGGTATTGTGGCCAACCAACGCAAGGTGGTGAAAACTACCAAGGGAGAAATGCGCTTTGGGGGGGTTATCTATTCTGAATCTGCCGATAAGGCAACCCGTTTTATTGCCAATTGCAACCAAAAGAAAATACCATTAGTGTTTTTACAAGATGTAACGGGGTTTATGGTAGGGAGTAAAAGCGAACATGGTGGCATTATTAAGGACGGAGCCAAGATGGTCAACGCTGTAAGCAACTCTGTAGTACCTAAATTTACCATTGTGGTAGGCAACAGTTATGGCGCAGGAAATTATGCCATGTGTGGCAAGGCGTACGATCCTAGGCTTATTGTAGCTTGGCCCAGTGCCGAACTTGCCGTAATGAGCGGAAATTCGGCCGCCAAGGTATTGTTGCAAATAGAAACTGCCTCTCTTAAGAAAAAGGGAGAAACTATTACTCCGGAAAAAGAAGCAGAACTTTTTAACAAGATAAAGGCCCGATATGATCACCAAATATCTCCTTATTACGCGGCTTCCCGTCTATGGACAGACGCCGTAATTGATCCTTTGGACACTAGGAAATGGATTTCCATGGGAATTGAAGCAGCGAACCATGCGCCAATCGAAAAGCCATTTAATATGGGGGTTCTTCAGGTGTAACACACCTTTTTAGAACCACTTAAGCCATGGCAAGGTGCAAGGTTTTTACCCTTTGCACCTTGCCATTTTTTGTTTCTACAAATTCATGGACGGAAAAAATCTCCTTGGGTATTTCAAATTTGGTAAGTGTGTGCAGCGATTTAATTCCTTGCCAAAGCGCTTCGACACCCCTATTCCCTTCTACTACCAGCACTAATTTTTGACCCAAAGTTTTGTCTGGAATCCCGGCCACAAAGAACCTTGACGATATCAATTCGGACAATTTGGTTTCTATTTGCTCTGGCACCAATTTGATTCCCCCTGAATTTATTATATTATCGAATCTTCCCAACCATTGGAATTCGGTATCCGAAACAAGGTGCACCACATCATTTGTTATCACCTTTTCGTTGGATATTTGGGGCGCATCGATCACCAGGCAATTTCTATTGTCCGTTGCCAAGGACACTTGTGGAAGGGCTATAAAATTACCACTGCCTTCCCTGGCCGTATCATTGATTCTCTTTGCCGCGATATGGGTTATGGTCTCGGTCATCCCATAAGTCTCATAGATATGGGTATTGATGTATTGAACACTGTTTTTCAGTTCTATCGACATCGGTGCCCCTCCAATAATCACAACTCCTATTTGGCTTATTTTATCCAAGGAATTCTCCAATTGCAAGGGAATCATAGCCGAAAAATCATAATATACACCACTGGGAATCAGCGGTCTTGAACTTGGCGGAACACATGTTATTTCCCAACCCAACACCATGGCTCTTACCAGCATCATTTTACCTGCTATAAAACTGCTTGGCATGCAATGCAATGCCTTTGTTCCCGGTCCTAGATTAAAAAAACCTCCGGTAGCCATGGCAGAATTGTACATCTTTATTTTTTCAAGGAAAACTTTTTTAGGTGCCCCGGTAGATCCCGAGGTATGTACTGGAATCATTGGGGAACCGTCACACCAATCCAATAAAAAATCACCTATAACCTTTTCAAAGTCCGCTCCTTCTTTTACCAAGGAATAGCCTAGTTCTTTTAAATCGGCCCCCTTACAAGCGTGGCCGTTAAATTTAAATTTCGGATGAACCATATGGTAGGCCATGATCTGATTAATTTTCTGTTAAGAATTGCTCCTGTGGCATCACTTTTCCAGTAAGACGCTCTTTCCAATTGTTCCAACCGTATTTTTTAGAAAAAACAAAGAGTAAAATAGGATACACTACCAATACAGGCACAAACACGTCCCATCCCAGTTCCGGTTCTGAAATATCCCTAAAAATAGAATTGGTCTGGAAGGCTGTCCAATCGGCCGTGACCAATAAGGCTGTTATTAAATTATTGGCGGCATGAAAACCTATGGCCAACTCCAAGCCTTCATCCATTAGAGTTAAAATGCCTAGAAAAAACCCCGTCCCTATATAATACACCATAATTCCAATACCTAGTTTTTCTACTTCGGGATTGAATAGATGTAGCAATCCAAAAACAGAAGAGGTAATCACCAAGGGAAACCACCTATTCCGGGCTATTAAGCCCAGACCTTGCATCAGATATCCTCGCATAAAATATTCCTCAAAACTTGTTTGGATCGGAATCAGCAGCACTGATATTACTAGGAGTATCAAAAATGGCTGTAATTCAAAATTAAAGGTATAATCATCTGGAGACAAATAAATATCAACACCCATAATCACTACTGTAATCACGGCCCAGAGTCCGAATGCAAAAAATACTCTTTTCCAATCTACTTTTTTCCTAGAAGTAGTCAGGGACACCAAGCTTTGGTTGTGCAAAAATTTGCAACTAATAAAGGTTGCTACCAGGCCAAAGGCAAAGGAAAGCAGCATTAAAAACAAAAATAGATTGGTACCGATAACTTGGGACATCTGAGTGAGATCCATCGGTATCTCATCACCACCCAAAGATTTAAAAATTACAACACCCACAAGAGGTATAGCCCCTATAACCTGCCACCCTAAAAATACAAGGAGCACTCCTACAATGTAGCGCCATGATTCGTGATTCCCTTTATACCCTTGTTCTATATACATATTTCCTCTATTAATTTTGTGTTCCAATTTTTATTTTTATCGTAACTGATGGCCCCATTCCCAACTGTTAAAGGGCTATCTATATTATTAGTGTACAGGCTGCCGGTCCCCAATCCCTGCGGCAAAGTATTCTTTAAGGTGTAGGTCCATTGTGCAATGGCATTTAGCCCTATATTGCTTTCCAGTGCACTGGTAACCCACCATTGAATTCCTAGTTTTTCTGCTATATCTATCCATTGCTCACTGCCTTTAAAACCCCCAACCAAACTAGGTTTTAGAATAATATAGGGAGGCCGAATGGTTTGTAGCAGTTCTTCCTTTTTTGTTACATCGGAAACCCCTATAAGTTCTTCATCCAGAGCAATAGGCAATGGTGAGTTTTCACATAATTCCCTCATTGCAAGAGGGTTTCCCGCCTTTATAGGCTGTTCTATGGAATGCAAATTATATTTGGACAGGCGCTGCAATTTCCCCAAGGCTTCTTCTGGCGAGAAGGCGCCATTAGCATCGACCCGAAGGGAAATTTCTTGCTCGCTATATTCTTTTCTTATCGCTTGTAAAAGCAATAGTTCACGCTCAAAATCAATAGCCCCCACCTTCATCTTTATACAGTTAAAACCTTGTTTCAGTTTCTCCTGTATTTGTTGGTGCATAAACTTTTCATCTCCCATCCATATGAGACCGTTTATGGGAATACTTTTTTCTTTAGCGGTGAATTCTGAAGGAAACAATAGAAAAGGATTAGCAGCATTCAGGGACAAGAAAGCCTGTTCTACCCCAAATTGAATGCTTGGATAAGGGAGCAACTTATCCCAAAGCGCTTCTTTTCCCAAGTCCACATTATCACAGGTCCATTGCAAAACCTCCTCATACTCTGGACGGTCATCGGCACTCAAGCCTTTTAATAGACCACATTCCCCAATGCCGAATTTTCCATTTTTATGAAGAATAATAAACCAGGTTTCTTTTTGTACCAATATTCCTCTAGAAGTACCACTGGGATTTTTAAAGTTTAAAACGTATTTTTTGTAACTAGCTTTCATATGGAGCTATTATTGTTTTTTAACGGTCATATATAATTTACATAGCTAAAATTGTCTTTTGCCACAAGTCTTAGGTCATGTTCATTTCCCATGAAGCTGTTTCTTGTTCCGCATCTTAGTTATATAGATTTCTGAAAGGCCTATAAAAGCCAAATTTAGGGATATTTTAATTCTTACAAAGAAGGAAAGAAGCATTATTAAAGCAAGAATCCCCAAGACCCTACGACAGCCCTTTTTATGCCATTATCTATGTCAAGTGACATTGTTACCTGGTGCTTAAAAAAAACTTTTTTTAGCTTTTTTAGTCGATCATAGTTACCAACAGATTCAGGGTATTCAATTGCTGGAATCCAACAAAAAAAAGGTATGCCCTTATGTTATTGACGTGATAAAATGGTCTTTAACATAAGGGCATCCTATAAATTACAAAGAAGTGTGGTAGGGTAGCCTTATAAAATTAAACATCCCTATAGCATCTAGCTTACAGGTTGGGCCTGAATTTTATCTGCCCCCTGCTTTGCAAACAGCTTTCCTTGATCCTTTTTCCCCCTTGGTTTCCCAAGTATTATTTATTTTTAATTGATTATTGTTAGCTGTTCACTGAAAAGCGTTAGGGATCGCAGCGGCATCCCCGAAGTGGAGCGAGGGATATAGCGAAGCGCCCGCCCGACGAAGGAGGGAACGCCCAAAAAAGCAGCCAATAAACGGTAAACAAGGGTATTGACTTTGTCATCTATCAGATATTCATATACAGACGTTTATTGCTTTTTAGCGGTCATATAAAATTCGCATAACTAAAGTCCTATTTACGACCAGTTACGGTCATGCTCATTTCAAATATAATAAAATGATATCTTCATTAAGAACCAGATTTTGCTCCTGATCTGTGTTATACCTTAAACCAAATCTTTCTTACACCATCACGGACTCCCCTATTTTTGGTAACAGCAATTCTTTTCCGGCATCAGAAAACTGTTTTAGGGCATCTTTTTGATCTATGACAATGTACCCGAAAGTATCGTAATGGTACCCTAAAACCTTATCGCATTCTATAAAGTCCGATGCCATCACGGCATCTTTAATACCCATCGTAAAATTATCCCCAATAGGCAGCACTGCCAAATCTAAGCTGTGGGACAATGGAATTAATTTCATATCCATGGTCAATGCCGTATCTCCAGCAATATAGAGCTGTTTTCCTTTAGAAGAAATTATAAATCCGCCTGGCTGACCACCGTAAGATCCATCCGGAAAGGAAGAAGTATGGACAGCATTAACGTACTTAAGGCTTCCAAAATCAAAATCGAAACTACCCCCATGGTTCATAGGATGTACTTTAATTCCTTTATTCCCGTAATGGGTAGCAATCTCGTAGTTACTAATGACCACGGCGTTCGTATTTTTAGCGATCTGTTCTACATCCAAGGTATGGTCTTGATGGGCATGGGTTACCAGAATATAATCCGGGTCCAAATCATCGAGCGTTACTTTTCCGGCCACTTTTTCGTTGCCAGAAATAAATGGATCTACCAATAATTTTTTACCATCGGCCAAAATCATTAGGGAGGCATGTCCTAGAAAGGTAATTTTCATAGAATTTGTTTTTCCTCAAAGTTATTTAAAATTGAACCAAAAACGAACTCCTTCCTTAGTTTTATCGATGTTTAGTGTAGACTGTAATTGATTTACCAAACGATTCATAAGCCTTATCCCCATAGAGGAATTAGCTCTTTCACTACTATCCTCTGGCAAACCAATTCCGTTATCCGTATATTCAAAATACCCCTTCTCACCGTTTTTACTTAAATGGATATGAATTTTGCCGTTCTCATCATTATCAGGAAAGGCATATTTAAAGGAGTTAGAAACAAGTTCGTTCAATATAAGTCCAAACGGAATAGCTCTATCAATATCTAACTCGACCCCTTCTGCGTCTATAAATATATTTATATTATGACCCCCTTTTTTATATACCGATTGCACACTATTGATGAGGCTTTCGATATATTCTTGCATTTCGATGACCGAAAGATCATCGTTTTGATATAGTTTCTGGTGTATTAAGGCCATGGCTTTCACCCTTGTTTTCCCTTCTTCCAAAGCTTGAATAGCGGCCTTGCTTTTGGTGTTTTTGGTTTGCAGACTCAACAAACTAGAAACCATTTGAAGATTGTTCTTTACCCTATGGTGAATTTCTTTCAACAGTGAATCCTTCTCTATCAGGGCCGATTCTATTATTTGTTTTTGTTCTGCAATCAGGCGTTGTGTTTTTATACTTTTTAGATAGGCATACACCACAGCAGCAAACCCCAATAAGGTAAACACCAAAGAAATAAATACAATATTTATACGTTCGTCCTTTGCCTGCATTTCGCTTCTAGATTCTTCAAGGGCAATTTTCTGCTCATCCATTAACCTTTTGGAATACTCAATTTCCTGTCCTGCTACCGCAGCCAATTGTTGTTTTTTTAGACCAGCATCACTTTGGTTTAGGGAATCCCGTATTTTTACTGTTCTTTTTAGATACTCTGTAGCATTTTTAAAATCGCCGATTTTATCATAATACGCCGCCAAGAGTCGATTCCTTTTTATAATATTTTGAACTTTTACAGGATAATCGCCATATAAAAGAAGTTTTTTGGCTTTTTCAAATTCCTCTTGCTGCAAATAGACATCCGCCAATTCTAAGGAGTTCTCATTTTTTTCGGAAGAATATTTATTGGAACTATATTCCCCAATAATAGCTATGGCACTCTCTAGCTCTAGGGCAGCGATATCGTATTCTTTTAACCGGGCGTAACACTTGCCTATATTTCCTTTTATAATCCCCTTAAGGTAGTTGCCCTTAATAAGTTCTTGTTCGGACTTTTGTCGACTTATATCATTTAAATACACATCTATAAATCCTTTTGCTTGTTTAAAATTGGTCAAGGCAACCGCTGTAGACATATCTAAAAGCAAATAGGTCCCTATATTGTTCAAATATTCGGCCTGGGCATAATAGTCACCTTCCCGAACGGTTTTCAGCATGTCTTTAATGTAATCTTCCATAGCCTTTCGATGGAGACCCAAATTGGAATAGATATCATAAAAAACAATTTTATCGGTAAGCCCCAGCCTTAGTTTCTCCTCTCTTATTTCGAACTGCCTATCGTAAAGCCCTAATTTGGCATAATTATGATCTATTAAATCCAGAAGGATACTTTTGGTAGGCTCATCAAAATGCGCTTTGTTTTTATAGAGGTCTTTGGCTATGGCAACACTTTTGCTATAATCGCCAATATCGTAAAAAAGTTGGGCATGCATAAGCTCATACTTCATTGTGCCTAGGCTGTCATTTACCTTCAGTGAATTAGTGTGGTATACATTTACTTTGGCTTGCCAATCATAGGCTGAATTCTCTGAATAGCGGTTTGGGATATTAAAGAAAAACTGCAATCTTTTTTCTGGGGTGGTAATGTTCTGAAATTCTTGAATTAGGCTTTGTTCTGGGATAGAGACTTGAGCATAGGAATAGCTCATAGCCAGTATTAAAAAGAGCATACTCTTCAATACTTTTCTAAAAGCAACATTTACCCTACCGTTGTTGTCCATGAATTAATTTCTACATAATTAGTGGTAATGACCTACAAAACCAGCAGTCACACCAAAAAAGATATCAGTAAACCAAATTACCGATACGTATAAAACCAGCTCCAAGACAATTTATTGCAAAAGAAAGGTTTAATCCAACCCTTATCAGGTTTTGCATTGAGTCCGAACAACTATAATTCTATATAGTTGCTCTATAGGTTTCTATAAACCTACAGAAACTGCTGCTATGGAGCATAAGTAGAAATTAAAAAGACACTTCAATAGAAACCACTTTTTAATTTTTGACAAGATTTTGGGAATCCAATTCGAGTTAAAAATATAAACTAGATCTTATAAGTGCTTCATATTGTTGTATAATTACCATTTATTGTGGTAAAAAAGGAAGAATTCGGGCCGAAAGATATTTTAGTCGAATTTATATGTATTTCATCGATAGTGTCTTTAGCCAATCTTGACCATAATTTGCATAAAAACAGCGCTTTTATTCTTAAATACATGCCCCCCTTATCATTTAACAGGTTACTGGGCTAATTTTTGACGTTTTTCAGTTGATTTTTTAGCTCCTCCATAGATTCCTGCAATTGTTTCAACAGTCCTCTTTCGGAAGTGGCATCTACTCCGAAGGTTATTTTACTACTAACCTGCCAAAGTTCTTGTATCTGATCGATTTTAATACTGTAGGGCGGATAGTTTTCGTTTAGGGAAATCAGGGAAATCTCCATAGGGTTGGGCGTTTTTTCTATTTTTTTCACCAATACAGCATCATGTAGGACCACGACATACATTTTATTGGCACTGATAGCCTGCAAACCTTCTACTGCTTTGGCCAGCACCCATTCACCCGGCCTTAGGTTTGGTAACATACTATCGCCTTCTATTTGAAAACCCCGATAAGAAGCATTTCGGAATTCTGGTAAAGGGATATCGAAAGCCGGTAATTGCCGGTACCAACTTACATCCTGTATATTTTGAGGATATCCTGCTGCTGCCTTAGCGTTCACCAAGACTATATTTTCTTTTTCAGAGGAATCTACGGTTACCACTTTTGGTATAAAACTGACTGTTGAAGTAGCTAAATATTTCTGGGTGTTTTCTCCAAAAAGCCAAAGGGGATTAATTTTAAATTGCTTCAACAATTCGGCCACCACTTTTCCCGACAGCTTGGTTCGCCCGCGTTCTATATCGGCAGTAGTATTGGAAACTCCCAGTAATGTTGCAAATTCAGCCTGTGTATATCCCAATTCCCTTCGGATTTCAGAGAATCGTTTTATTGCAATTTCCATATCGTCATTCATACCATATATAATTTTATGCCAGTTTATCGACACCCCTTTGCGCCAATTTACAAGCTTGTTACTTCTAATCATCCGTTGCCCAAATATACATCTTTTGGATATAATCCAAAAATAATTTTGGACTATATCCATTATTCGGAATTTTTCCATAAATTTGGATTATCTACAAATTATGCCTTATGACTTGTAATGATATTCAACAAACTTTAAACTTCTTGGTATTTTCAGGAATGCAGGACGAAAACAATTCGTCAGAAGCTGTTTCTACATCCAAAAAAGAGATACAATCCGCCAAAAAGCCAAGAAGTAAGAGCACTATTAGCAAGGCAACAAAAAAAGATAGCATACAGCTTAATTTATTCGACTAGTTATGGAAAAGGCAAAAACTTTAATGTACGAAGGAGGTTTTAACGGATTTTTAACCGTTATATTTAAGTCTTTTAAAGAAAATTTAAATGTTTCCGATATCCAAAAACAACGCGATATCCAAAAAGGCCTTTTTTCAGAAACAGAAACGGTCCAATTGCAGTCAGACAAGGCCAAACGTGTTTGGGACGGAATTCAAAAAAAGGACAGGACTGCCCTAAAGACCATATACTTTGCATATTTAAGTGAAAAAACAGGCATAGAATTTCTGCTTTACCAATATATCCACCACATGTTTTTTGGTGAGGCAAAGATATCTTCCGAAGCCATAAAGGATGTGTTTTTAAAACTACACCAATATGCTGGCATGGTGGCAAGAGAAAAGCACCGTATTGAGGCAATTGCCACCTTTAAAGATTCCCAAGATCAAATTCACTACACGGCAGTTACCCCTTACCACGATGTTCTCCCTTTGTTATCGAGATACTACCGGTCAAAATTTCCAGGCAAAGAATTCCTTATCTACGATAATAAAAGAAAATATGCCCTTTTTTATAATCTGCTCACCATAAGCCACATTTCTATGGAAATTCCGACTGATTTTTTCAAAACACAATCTTCCTCAAAACCACTCAAACCGTTGATTACAAAAACGGTCCCCTATCCATTTTCTAGAAGAGCGAATTTCAAAAATTCAAATCAAAAAGCCGCGGTATAAATTTGGTCAAACTTGAGCCTTTTGTAATTTTTAAATCTTATTCTTCCATAATTTTTAGCGGTTATTTTTTTAGGGACAGGAAGCGTAATAAACAGGTCTCATTATAACCTCGCTATAGACCTCTTCTGCCATTAGCGCTGCAATTCGGACCAATTTATCTCCGTTTTTAGTACTACTCTATTTGGCCCTTCAAGACCTAAAACCGAAATCCCAACTGGGCTTACTTACTTTTTTCTCCTACAAAATTGTCACTCGGGTTTTTAAAAAGCACATTAAAGGTCGTGAGGCTACCATAGATGCGGGTAATATATTGTTGAAGATCTACTTTTTCCTGATCGTTTAAATTCTTGCTGCTATTTATTTTCTGTTCCATTACCCTTATCCTGTCGCGTACCATTACAATTTTATGAAAGAAGGCATCCAATGGAATTTCCTTTTCGGACAACTTGGCGTCTCCAGGTTTTAAAATCAGGGAACCTCCTTTCCACTTATCTGCTATCGGGGTTATCGCACTCGTGTCGCTCCACCGTCTTAAGATAGAAATTAATGACTGCTCTACTTCCGAAAAACTAATGGTATCTACCGCGTCTTCAACACTTTCGACAATTTCAAAATCGGCATTTAAATCAATTGTCTCCAAACCGTTTTCAATAAAGGTTACCCAATAATGTTTAGAGGTTACATTGGTAACTACTCCTTTACCAAATTCCTTGTGCTGTATGCGCGAACCGATTCCTAAAAGCTGCATCTATTTTAATTTTAAAATTTGAATCGCTAATGTATCGCTAAGCATTTAAACCACAAAATTCTACAGAGGCTCAACTTCATAATTAGAGGTCAATATCGTAACTTCGCATCTTTACGAAAGCCCATGATTAATTACGAAGAAAATATAGAGGTTAAAGGTGCTCGCGTACATAACCTTAAAAATATAGATGTTACCATTCCTAGGGAGAAACTCGTTGTGATCACTGGACTATCGGGCAGTGGAAAGTCCTCTTTAGCCTTTGACACCATATATGCCGAAGGGCAACGTAGGTATATAGAAACCTTTTCTGCCTATGCCCGTCAGTTTTTAGGAGGCTTGGAGCGACCGGATGTGGATAAAATAGACGGACTTTCTCCGGTAATTGCTATTGAGCAAAAAACCACCTCTAAATCGCCCCGCTCCACTGTTGGTACCATCACCGAAATTTACGATTTCCTAAGGCTATTGTATGCTCGTGCCGCAGATGCTTACAGTTATAATACTGGAGAAAAAATGGTCAGTTATAACGATGAACAGATCAAAGAATTGATCATATCATCGTACAAAGGCAAAAAAATAAATGTATTGGCCCCAGTGATTAAATCTAGGAAAGGGCATTACCGCGAACTTTTTGAACAAATCGCAAAACAAGGGTTTGTCAAGGTAAGGATAGATGGTGAAATCAAGGATATTGTAAAAGGCATGAAAGTGGACCGTTATAAGACCCATGATATTGAAATTGTCATTGATCGCCTTAAAATCATTGAAAATTCAGACTTGGACAAACGCATTTCCGAAACTATCAATACGGCGATGTACAGTGGCGATAATGTTTTGATGGTTTTGGAGGAAGGCCGAGATGAGCCGCGATATTTTAGCAGGGATTTAATGTGCCCTACCACTGGTATCTCTTACCCATCCCCTGAGCCCAACACCTTTTCTTTTAACTCACCAAAAGGAATGTGTCCGGATTGTAATGGTCTGGGCCATGTTTTTGAAATTAATGAGCACAAAATTTTCCCCGACAAAAAACTTTCCATTAGCAGTGGTGGCATTGCTCCTTTGGGAGCTTACAAAAAATCATGGGCCTTTAAGCAGATCGAAACCATAGCGCAACGCTACAACTTTGACATGGCCGAGCCTATCTCAAAAATCCCCGAAGCGGCGATAGAAATATTGCTTTATGGCGGAAAGGAAAGCTTTGAGGTAGATTCCAAGACTCTTGGTGTTAAGCGTACCTACAAAATAGACTACGAAGGCATTGCCCATTTTATAAAAAGCCAGTTTAACGAAGCTAGCTCAACCACTATTAAACGTTGGGCCAAGGAATATATGGACAAAATTGAATGTCCGAACTGCCATGGCAGCCGATTACAAAAAGCCTCTTTAAATTTTAAAATTTCCGAAAAGAATATTGCCGAACTTTCGAATTTGGATATTAGGGAATTGGCCGATTTTTTTAATGGACTTGAAAAAGAACTGGATAGCACCCAACTAAAAATTGCAGAAGAAATTTTAAAAGAAATTCGGTCTAGGATTCAGTTTTTATTAGATGTAGGCTTGGATTACCTTTCTTTAGGACGCAGCAGCAAATCCCTTTCTGGTGGGGAAGCCCAGCGGATCAGACTAGCGACACAGATAGGCTCACAACTGGTAGGGGTTCTTTATATTTTAGACGAACCTTCCATTGGACTGCATCAAAGAGATAATGAACGCCTGATAAAGTCTTTGGAAGCTTTGCGCGACTTAGGGAACTCTGTATTAGTTGTAGAACATGACCGCGATATGATAGAACGCGCAGACCATGTGATCGATATAGGCCCAAGGGCCGGAAAACACGGTGGCGAGATTATCTCACAAGGAAAACCGGCCGACCTGATCAAGCAACACACGCTTACGGCAGATTACATTACTGGGAAATTACAAATAGAAGTCCCCAAGACTCGAAGAAAAGGCAATGGAAAAAACATTGTTTTAACAGGCTGTACCGGTAATAATTTAAAAAATGTTTCGGTTAGCCTTCCTTTAGGAAAAATGATTGGAATTACCGGTGTTTCGGGCAGTGGAAAATCTACCTTAATCAATGAAACCCTATACCCTATTCTGAATGCCTATTATTTTAACGGGGTGAAGAAACCCATGCCGTATAAAAAAATTACCGGCCTTGAACACATCGATAAGGTAATAGACATCAATCAATCTCCAATTGGAAGAACACCCCGTTCTAATCCCGCTACCTACACTGGAGTGTTTAGCGAAATCCGCTCCCTGTTCACCAAAACCCAGGAAGCTGCTATAAGGGGCTACAAGCCAGGGCGTTTTAGTTTCAATGTAAAGGGCGGTAGATGCGAAACCTGTCAAGGAGGAGGTCTTAGGGTTATTGAGATGAATTTTCTCCCCGACGTTTATGTAGAGTGTGAAACCTGTAACGGGAAACGCTTTAACAGAGAAACCCTAGAAATTAGGTACAAAGGAAAATCTATCGCCGACGTGTTGGAAATGACCATCAACGAATCGGTGAAATTTTTCGAAAACATCCCAAAAATATACAGAAAACTAAAAACAATACAAGATGTAGGCCTAGGCTACATCTCTTTAGGGCAGCAATCGACAACCTTATCGGGAGGAGAGGCCCAGCGTATAAAATTGGCCACGGAACTTTCTAAAAGAGACACCGGAAACACTTTTTATATTTTAGACGAACCCACTACAGGTCTTCATTTTGAAGATATTAGGGTGTTGATGGGCGTACTTAACGAACTGGCTGACAAAGGGAACACCGTTGTTGTCATAGAACATAATTTAGATGTTATCAAAACAGTAGATTATATCATAGACATTGGTTATGAGGGTGGCCGTGGGGGTGGTATGATAGTAGCCAAAGGCACTCCCGAAGAAGTAGCAAAAGACAAAAAAAGCTATACTTCCAAGTTTCTTAGGAAAGAATTAAGCCTCTAATAGTGGTTATAACTTCAAAAATATGTTAATTAGTAGAATATTATCTTACAAAAATTTTTGGTTAATTAATACTTAAAATCCCATCGAAACGAATGAGAAAAGAAAGACATCATAAAGGATGGAACGAAATAAAAACTAATGATTCTTGGGCCCTTTTTAAGATTATGGGTGAATTTGTCAATGGATTTGAAAAAATGAGCGCTATTGGCCCTTGTGTTTCCATTTTTGGATCGGCAAGGACAAAACCAGGAGATAAATATTATGAATTAGCCACAAGTATTTCTAAAAGCATTTCAGAAGCCGGATATGGTATTATAACAGGTGGTGGCCCTGGAATAATGGAGGCAGGTAACCGCGGAGCCCATTTGGCTGGCGGAACATCGGTTGGACTCAATATAGATTTGCCTTTTGAGCAACATAACAATCCATATATAGACAATGACAAAAGTTTAGATTTTGACTATTTTTTTGTTCGCAAAGTAATGTTCGTCAAATACTCACAAGGCTTTGTTGTTTTGCCAGGAGGCTTTGGTACACTTGATGAATTATTTGAAGCCATTACCCTGATCCAAACCCATAAAATAGAATTGTTCCCAATTATTTTGGTAGGTACCGAGTTTTGGGAAGGCTTAATGGAATGGATTAAGAAAACAATGCTGACCATTGGAAACATAAGTGCTGAAGATTTAGATCTGATAAAAATCGTAGATACCGAGGAAGAGGTTGTAGAAATTATCGATGCCTTTTATAAAGGAAACATTCTCAGTCCAAATTTTTAATTAATACCATTATTTGAAAACCAAAACCAACCTATTCATTCGTTTTTTATTCCTCGTAGTTGTCATGACATGCGGCAAAGGTATAGCCCAGCATACCAACGTGCTTTCCGCAACATTGACCGAAGAGAATAAAGAGATCAGCATTCAACAAGCCCTAGAATATGTAAACGACTCTAGGGACACCTTGTTGTTGCTATATTTTAACGATTGGGCCAATGCGTATGCCGATAAAAATACGGCTTTGGCAAAGCGGTTTTCCGAGGAGTTTAAAAAAGGCCTGCACTTGGCCAAAGATGAGGAACGAGGGTATACAAAGATTGTTAGCGTCGTAGACAATGATTATCAGGGATTAGTCTGGAATTATACTTCGGGACGTGATATAGTTAAAATAGATTTAAAGGAACCCTTGCTTCCAGGAAGCTCGGCAAAAATCTTCTTGACCTACAAAGTAAAGCTTCCTCCTAATAAATTCACCCCTTACGGATATGACAATAGAAGGAATTTTTATTTAAAAGACTGGTACCTTACTCCAGCCGTCTATGATGGTACCTGGCATTTATATTCCAATAAAAACCTAGAAGATTTATATACAGGCATAACCAATACCACCATCAACCTATTTATTCCCAAGGACCTGTTTATAGCCTCCAATTTTTCTACAACCCATAAGGTCACACTATCTCATGGAAAACACATTACTTTGACCGGCATCAAGCAAAAGAGTTGTGAAATTATCCTAGCCCCTGTAAATCGTTTCACCAAACACCAAACCCCTAGCCTTAACCTGGTTACGGACTTGGAAACCTTCCGATATGATCCGATATCATCGGGAATTTCAATAAATAGAATTGCAGATTTTATTCAAAAAAACCTGGGCGATTATCCACATCCACAGTTACTAGTCAGTGAAATAAATTACAACAAAGACCCCTTGTACGGTATCAACCAGTTACCATCTTTTATCAGGCCTTATGAAGAGCAGTTTCAATTTGAAATGAAGGTTTTAAAAACCGCGCTTAACAGCATTGTTAAAGAAACTTTATTCCTAAATCCAAGAAAGGAAAAATGGGTTACAGACGCCATTGTAAACTACCTGATGATTGCCTTTGTGGAGGAGTATTATCCAGATCAAAAATTATTAGGGAAATTATCCTCGCTATGGGGGGTGCGAAATTTTCATCTGGCCCAAATGGATTTCAACGAGCAATATCCCTTATTGCAGATGTTATCGGCCCGTCGAAATTCGGATCAGTCCTTAAGGACGGAAAATGATTCTTTAATAAAATTCAACCAAAAAATAGCCAACAGGTACAAAGCAGGCTTAGGATTAGCGTATTTGGCAGACTACACTGGCACCCATCAGGTTGATAATAGCATCAGAGCTTTTTACAAAAACTACCAGCTAAAACCTGTGACCGAAGCAGACTTTAAGTTTATGGTTGTTGAAGGATCCAATAAGGATGTAAACTGGTTTTTTGACGAATATGTATCAACCACAAAAAAAATAGATTTTAAGATCAAGAATGTTGAGAAGACAACCGATTCTTTAAAAGTAACTTTAAAGAACAAACAAGGAACCAATGTTCCTATTTCGCTATTTGGCATCAAGAACGACACTGTAGTTTCTAAATATTGGTTTACCAACATCACTTCGGAAAGGACTATTGTGATCCCAAAAAGCGGAGAAGAACGTTTAGTATTAAACTATGACCAAACCATTCCAGAATACAACCAAAGAGATAACTGGAAATCTTTAAACGGATTTTTCTCGAGCAATAAAAAAATAAAATTCCAATTTTTTAAGGATGCCGAAGACCCGTATTACTATCAGGTTTTTTATGTCCCAGTTTTGGCCTTCAACCTATACGACGGATTGACCCCAGGATTGCGCCTTCACAACAAAACCCTTTTAGAGAGGCCCTTTGTTTTCGATTTTTCGCCCTCCTATGCCACTTCTGAAAAATCTTTAGTTGGGTACGGGAAATTCAATTTCAGGGATTATCACGGCAAAAGCGGATTATACGTAACCAACTATTCTTTAACAGGATACACCTCTCATTTCCAAAAAAACTCTCGATACAGCACTATAAGCCCGGCCGTAGGCTTTGGATGGCGACCAAGCAATTTATTGCTTAACAAAAGATCTTCCTTAGTATTGCGTTCCGTCAACGTTTTCAGGGATCTCGATCCAAATTTAAAAGAAACCGATTTGGAAACAGAACCAGATTACAGCGTTTTTAATATCAAATACACCAATACTTCCAACAACATTTTAAACTATTTATCTTGGTCCGTAGACGCCCAATATTCTAATAAATTTAGCAAAGTAGCCTACGAATTGGAATACCGTAAACTGTTTCAAAACAACAGACAGTTTAATTTCCGATTCTTTGCCGGGAAATTTTTACGCAACGAAACTGCAGGATCGACGGATTTTTTCAGTTTTGCATTAGACCGGCCAACCGACTACCTTTTCGATTATGAATTCTTAGGAAGATCAGAAGGCGAGGGCATCTATAGCCAACAAATAATTATTGCCGAAGGTGGCTTTAAGTCAAAGTTAGCCTACCCCTACGCCAACGATTGGATGACAACTGTTAATTCGAGCATAAATATTTGGCGGTGGATTGAGCTCTACGGGGACTTTGGCTTTGTAAAAAACAAAGGGATTTCACCTAAAATGGTATACGATTCTGGAATTCGCCTGAATCTATTGACCGATTATTTCGAATTATACCTGCCTTTATACTCCAATAACGGTTGGGAAATAGCCCAATCACAGTACGATCAAAAAATTAGATTTGTTATAACCTTTAGCCCAAGAACCCTAACTGGCCTATTTACTAGGAAATGGTTTTAAACAATTATTATATTCCTAGAATTGTAGTGTATTTTTTATCATATTGTTATTTTAGAAAAATCTAAGGATTATTCTTTAAACATTATTCATCATTATAGCTTTCTATAGGTTGCAAAAACCATTCTGATTTGATATTTTTGTGAGAAACCATTTGTTCTATAATGAATATAAACTCCAAAGTAAGCAATGACATCTCTTTCGATGATTTTCAAGTACAAATACTGAAAGACTACGAAATAGCTGTCACCAGTAGAGAATGTAGCCTATTAGGGCGAAGGGAAGTCTTAACAGGAAAGGCAAAATTCGGAATCTTTGGCGATGGCAAAGAATTGCCGCAATTGGCCATGGCCCGTTCTTTCCGCAATGGAGATTTTAGAAGTGGGTATTACCGCGACCAAACCTTTATGATGGCGCTAGGCCTCCTTACTCCCAAAAACTTTTTTCACGGACTATACGCTACTACGGATTTAACCAAGGACCCTATGAGCGGCGGCAGGCAAATGGGAGGGCATTTTTCTACCTTTAGCCTTAACGAAGATGGTAGTTGGAAAGATCTTACGAAACAAAAAAATAGCAGCTCGGACATTTCTTGTACTTCTGGCCAAATGCCAAGATTACTAGGATTGGCACAGGCTTCAAAAATATACAGAAATGTCAAGGGTTTAAAAGGGGACAAATTTTCGGTCAACGGAAATGAGGTTGCATGGGGTACCATTGGAAATGCCAGTACTAGTGAAGGTGCCTTTTTTGAAACCATCAACGCTGCGGGGGTATTGCAAGTGCCTATGGTCATCAGTGTTTGGGACGACCATTATGGAATTTCGGTACATGCAAAACACCAGACAACCAAGGAAGATATTTCTGAAGTTTTAAGTGGATTTCAACGCGATAAGGAAAAAGCCGGTTTCGAGATCCTTAAAGTCAAGGGATGGGATTATACCGCATTGATTCACGCCTATGAAAACGCCGCGGATATCGCTAGGGAACAACATGTTCCCGTGCTTGTCCATGTAACGGAACTTACCCAGCCCCAAGGGCACTCCACTTCAGGATCGCATGAGCGTTATAAAAGTGAAAAACGACTGGAATGGGAAAGGGAAAATGATTGCAACAAACGCTACAGGGAGTGGATTTTAGAAAATAAAATTGCCACAGAAGAGGACTTAAAAATTCTCGAAAAAAACATAAAAAAACAAATAAGGACAGCGAAAAAAGAAGCCTGGGAAGAATTTTTAGCACCTCATAAAGCGCAGAAAAAAGCCCTTGTACAATTATTGGATAATGTTTCCAATGGCAGTGCCAACAAAAATTTCATTATCAAACTTAAAAACGATTTGATAGCGATCGAGGAACCTATCAAGAAAGACTTGGCTTCCAAAGCGCGAAAAGCAATACGCTATTTGATAGGTGAAAACAGCGTCGAAAAAGAAGCCTTGGTCAAATGGACCCAGCAGTTTTTAGCGGATTCACAATCAAAATTCAGTTCACATTTATACAATGAATTGGATAATAATGCCCTTAATGTTCCTGAGGTAAAACCCACCTATGATGCGGATGCCGAGAAAATAGATGGCAGAGTAATTTTAAGGGACAATTTTGACCTCTTATTTGAAAGACATAAAGAAGCCTTAATTTTCGGAGAAGATACAGGAGCGATAGGCGATGTAAACCAAGGACTGGAAGGGCTGCAGAAAAAATATGGGGAGTTAAGGGTTGCCGACACCGGCATTAGAGAAGCCACCATAATAGGACAAGGAATAGGGATGGCTATGAGAGGACTGCGTCCAATAGCTGAAATTCAATATTTAGATTATATCTTCTACGCACTTTATACCTTGACCGATGATTTAGCGACCCTGCTTTACAGAACCGTAGGGAAGCAAAAAGCCCCCTTGATCGTTAGGACCCGTGGGCACCGTTTAGAAGGAATATGGCACTCTGGATCCCAGATGGGAGGCCTAATACACCTATTACGAGGCATGTATATTCTAGTTCCTAGAAACATGACCAAAGCAGCTGGATTCTATAATACCTTAATGAAGGGAAATGAACCCGCATTATTGATCGAAAGTCTAAACGGATACCGCCTAAAAGAACCCCTACCCAATAACTTAGGGGAGCTATGTACTCCAATCGGGGTCGTAGAAACCGTAAGAGAAGGAGAAGATATTACCTTGCTTTCTTATGGCTCTACGCTTAGGATTGTTTTACAGGCAGCAAAGGAATTACAAGAAGTAGGAATCAACGCAGAAGTTATTGACGCTCAATCCTTATTGCCTTTTGATATTAAGCACGATGTTGTAAAAAGTGTTCAAAAGACAAATCGATTGTTAATTATAGACGAGGATGTGCCCGGTGCTTGTTCTGCTTATTTAATGCATGAAGTTGTTGAAAAACAAGGCGCTTACAAGTATTTGGATAGCGCCCCGCAAACACTCACCTCTAAACCGCACAGGCCTGCCTATGCAACGGATGGTGATTATTTCTCCAAGCCTAACCTCGAGGATATTTTTGAAAAAGTGTACAGCATTATGCATGAGTCGGATCCCAAAAGTTTTCCCGCCTTTATCTAAAGCAGGGTAAAAACAAGAAAAAGATTTACCTTGTTTAAGATACATATCACATAAAAAGACACCTCCACAATAATCGGAGGTGTCTTTTTTTTATTTTTCATTTAAATAGAAACACATAAAATTATGGTTATTTTAGCCTTAAAAAGATAAAATTACTACATGAAAAATTCCATTTTAAAAGACATTGGACTTGCGTTTTTACGGATGGGTGCCGCTGCCATGATGATCACCCACGGATTGCCTAAATTTCAAAAACTCGTCAGCGGAAATCTTCAATTTGCTGACCCTATTGGTATTGGAAGTACACCTTCCTTAATACTAACGGTACTAGCCGAGTTCGTATGTCCCATTCTAATTTTTGTAGGATTTAAAACGCGTTTGGCTAGCGTACCAGTTGTAATTACCATGTTGGTCGCTGGTTTGATAGTGCATGCTTCCGACCCGTTTAAAACAAAAGAGATGGCACTTTTATATGCCCTTATCTTCATTACCATTTTAGTATTGGGACCAGGAAAATATAGTTTGGACAGAAAGTAAATTAAAGATACCAATGGGTGTTACAATCACCCATTGGTAGTTAAAATATTCTTATCAATAATTCTTTTAGAAGATCTTGTTGAGTCATTCCGGCCCCTACTCCTTTTCCTTTTACATCTAATTGCCTTAAATGCGACACTATTTCGCTCACCCTTCTCATAGGATAATTTTTTGCCGCTAACTGAATTTCAGGAACCAAAAAAGGTCTAACCCCAAGGGACGATACAACATTTGCTTTAGAATGGTCTTTTAAACCGTGATACCCCAACAACTGAATAAAGAAAGAATACAACAAGGAAACGGTCAACACAAAGGGGTTGTCCTTAGGATTCTGCGAGAAGTAATTCACTATCCTAGCCGCCTTTACAAAGTCGCGTTCTATAACGGCTTTTTTTAATTCAAAATTGTTGTAATCTTTACTAATCCCAATATTAAGCTCTATTGCTTCTGGCGTAATTTCTACACCCTTTGGAACCATCATACACAATTTATCCAGCTCTTTATCGATCCTTCCTAAATCTGTCCCTAAAAATTCTACCAATAATTCGGCCGCTTTATGGGTTATCCCATAGCCTTTAACCTTTAACACCTTTTTAATCCAGTCTGCGACCTTGTTTTCATATAATTTTTTGCTCTCAAAAAAGACACCTTTTTTTTGAATTTCCTTATAGAGCTTTTTTCTTTTATCTAGTTTACTGTTCTTATAGCATACAACCAAAACTGTAGAAGGTTGTGGTTGTTCGGCATATGCTGCCAACCCTTCTATGGTACGAGACAAATGTTGTGCTTCTTTCACAATTACCACCTGCCGCTCTGCCATCATAGGATACCTTTTGGCGTTCCCTACAACATCTTCGACAGTGACGTCCTTCCCGTATAGCACCACTTGGTTAAACCCACGTTCTTCCTCTGATAGAATACTTTTTTCTATGAACTCGGAAATCTTATCTATAAAATAAGGTTCCTCTCCGGTCAGAAAATATATTGGTGCTATATTTCCTTTTTTTATATTGCCAACAATCAGTTTTACTTCATCCATTTAAAAAAATTCATCAACTTTGCCCTATGCAGCCATTAAATTACCCCGCATATGACTTTCGATTCAAAAATAGGGAAAATAAAGTCTATATATTTGATGCCGTCCGCAAAAAATTTGTGGTTTTACAACCCGAGGAATGGGTACGGCAACATGTTGTACAACACTTGGTATCCGAAAAAAAATACCCCATCAGCCATATCAATGTCGAAAAACAACTCACTGTCAATAAATTAAAAAAAAGGTATGACGTGGTTATTTTCAACCCTAGCGGGACTATTGAAGTCCTCGTGGAGTGCAAAGCACCAAAAGTAGTCATCACTCAGCAGGTCTTTGATCAAATTGCCAGGTACAATCTTCAATTAAAAGCGAAGTATTTGATCGTTACCAATGGCTTAGATCATTTTTTTTGTGAAATGGACTTTGAGAATGAACAATATAATTTTTTAAGAGACATCCCCGATTACAAGGTCCGGTAAGACTAGGCTGTCCTCTATCACAAAAGAGAAAGGACATTTACCTCTAAGCTCACCTTTGCCATTATATAGATCCACGCGCATTTTTCTATTTCCTTAATAATGGCGGTGCAGCGACCCCTAATCATATATAGGAGTGGAATTAGAAAATAAATCTTTAAATTGCCCTCTTAACCAAAGTTTAATCAAAAACCCGAATCGCCATAATATTCGGGACTCACATAGATGTCAAAAATAGCAATCGTTATACTTAACTGGAACGGAAAAGTTCTTTTGGAAAAATTTCTCCCTTCCGTAATCAAATATTCCAAGGGCGCAGATATATATGTAGCCGACAATGCATCAACCGATACATCTGTTCCTTTTATCAAAGCAAACTTCCCGTCGATAAAAATCGTTCAAAACACAGAAAACGGCGGTTATGCTAAGGGATACAACGACGCCTTAAAACATGTAAAGGCGGAAATTTATTGCCTGTTAAATTCAGATGTAGAAGTCACCCCAAACTGGCTGCTCCCGATAGAAAATGAATTTAACCGTAACCCTGAAGCGGCTATACTGCAGCCAAAAATATTGGATTACAACCAAAAACATTTGTTTGAATATGCCGGCGCAGCAGGTGGCTTTATGGATCAGTTAGGATATCCTTTTTGCAGGGGCCGAATATTCCAGGAAATAGAGCAGGATAAGGGACAATACAATGACCTTAAAGAAATATTTTGGGCCTCTGGCGCCTGTTTTTTTATAAGAAGCGAGGTTTTTCACAAATTTCGGGGCTTCGATGAGGATTATTTTGCCCATCAGGAAGAAATAGACCTATGTTGGCGAGCAAAAAACCATGGGTACAAAGTCTTTTATGTAGGGACCTCACAGGTGTATCACGTAGGCGGATCGACCCTAGATACTATGAATCCCAATAAAACGATGTACAATTTCAGGAACTCTTTATTCTCAATCCTGAAGAATCTACCGTTAAAAAAGTCCCTACTCATTATATTTTTACGGCTTTTACTCGACGGAATTGCCGGGATGAACTATGTTTTTCAGGGTAAATTCGACCATTGTTGGGCCATTTTTAGGGCTCATTTGAGTTTTTACAAGCATTTTCCAAAAATGTTAAAGAAAAGAGAAACAGACAATTTTACTACTAATTATTTCATAACCAAGTCTATTGTATGGGCACACTACGTATATCATGTGAAAAACTTTAACGTTTTAGTAAAATATTAACGAATAAGCACTAGTAAGACCCTTCTTTTTATATATTTTTACCCTTACTTTTGGAAACTTATAGAGAACCAAAATTTTAAACTATTAACACTATTTAAATAATTATGAAAAAAATCATTTTAGGCTGTTTAGGAGTGACCCTTTTGTTATCCTCATGTGTATCATCAAAAAAATACGCTAATCTAGAGGCCAAACAAAAAGAAACACAAGATTTATTAAATTCAGCTACGGTTAAATTAAACACTTGTTTAGCTAACACTTCTAGAATGCAAACTTTAGAAGAGCAAAACGCATTCTTAAAAGCTAACAACCAAGAGTTAATCAACAACATGGGTAATTTAACTACCCTAACAAGCAAAGGGGCTGCCAACTTAGAGAAGTCTTTAGAGAGCCTGAGAGAAAAAGACCTTACTATCAGAAAATTAAACGATGCTATCACAAGAAGAGATTCTGTGAACTTATCTTTAGTTCAGAGCTTAAAAGGTGTTCTTGGAAACTTGGATGATGAAGATATTGAAATCAGCGTAGAAAAAGGAGTTGTATTCGTTTCTATCTCTGACAAATTATTATTTAGCAGCGGAAGCTACAATGTAACTTCAAAGGCTAAGGAAGTTTTAGGAAAAGTTGCCAAGGTAGTTAACAACAAGCCAGATTTTGAATTTATGGTAGAAGGTCACACTGACACTGTACCTTACAAGAGCAACGCTGTCATTAAAGACAACTGGGATCTTTCTGTAAAACGTGCTACTTCTGTTGTTCGTATCTTACAAAATGAATTCGGTGTAGATCCTAAGCGTATGACTGCTGCTGGAAGATCTGAATACATCCCTGTATCTGCTACTGATAAGGCTAAAAACAGAAGAACCCGTATCGTTGTTCTTCCTAAAATCGACCAATTCTACAGCATGATCGAAGAAGGAATGAAAGATCCTAAGATCAACTAAGACATATCTTTTTTAAAAGAGAAAAAGCGACCTAATGGGTCGCTTTTTTTATTTCTATACTTTTTTAAAAATGTCGCTTTGGACGTTTTTTATAAAAAGAAGCGGATACAAATTATAGCATAATCTCTGCGAAATCCCCATTCTTCTTGGTATTATAGTATGGGCGTTCCCTCCTTCGTCGGGCGGGCCCTTAGCTATATCCCTTGCGTTGCTGCGGGGATGCCGCCGCGGTCCCTAACGCAAATGATTGCCAGAATGTAACTGTGGGGCTTCATAATTATAAAAGAGGTTCTAAGGTTACGATGGTTCCAGCAACCTTCTTAAAAATGAAGCTCCTTTAGAGCGAGCTTTATTCGATAATAACCACCACAAATGGTTAGCAACCTACTATTTATTTAGCAGTATACCTATCTCATTTAAACTATCACAGGGGCCCACCTATAACATATAAGACAGCTCTAAAGGCTACAAAAACACCCTGTTAAAATATATCTATATCTCCTTTGCCTTCCCTTATAACAATAGGCTCGTCTTCCGATAGATCTATCACCGTCGAAGCTGTGTTATCACCATACCCCCCATCGATCACTACATCGACTAAATTTCTCCATTTTTCATAGATCAATTCTGGATCCGTAGTATATTCCAATACATCGTCTTCATCCCTAATAGAGGTAGAAACGATCGGGTTCCCCAAGGCTTCTACCAAAGCTCGGGCTATGGAATTGTCAGGAACACGTATCCCTACGGTTTTTTTCTTTTTAAACTCTTTTGGCAAATTGTTATTTCCAGGAAGAATAAAGGTATAAGGCCCTGGTAAGGCTCGTTTTAATATTTTAAAGGTTGCGGTATCTATCTGCCTAACATAATCCGAAAGATTGCTTAAATCGGCACAGATAAAAGACCAATTGGCCTTGGCCAATTTAACGCCTTTTATTCGCGCTATTTTCTCCAATGCCTTCGTATTGGTAATATCGCAGCCCAAACCGTATACCGTGTCTGTGGGATATATAACCAATCCTCCTTTTCGCAAAATATCGACAATCCTTTTTATTTCTTTAGGGTTGGGATTTTCCGGATATATTTTAATAATTTCAGACATATGATAACTTGAAAATTAACAATATAACAAAGTAAACAATAAATTTATGATGTAGGGGCAAGCTCACCTACTTAAAATGGAATTCTGCCTGCTATAAAAGTACTTCTCTTAAACCTTACCTTAAAGCTGCGAGCCGTATTACCACCATGAAAATAAAGAATATTTTTAAGAAGAGAACGGATAACCGATTAATGACCGTTGTTTTAGCCTAAAAAATAGAGACTTAAAAATGAAACTGTCGGATATTAGGCCAAAGAACAGCTCGTAGAAAAAGCAAACCACAACAAATATACTATTGGCTGTGGCTTGCTCCTGAATTATGAGGTGTTACAACACCTCTAATTTGGCAAAACGGAGCAACAGTTTTTTGATATCTCCTTTGTCAAATTTTATTTCGGCTTTACGGTCATTCCCTACTCCCTCTATTTTTATCACTTGCCCCCTACCAAACCTAGTGTGGTTGATTAGGGAGCCCTCTGTTAAATTAGGATCGGACACATTGGTGTTACCCACCGGCGTGCTCAATTCTGGTTTTAACTTACGAAGTTTCCGAAGCTGACTTTCTTTTGGCTTAATAGAACTCGGAGGCGATCCCTGAACTGGTTTCTGCTGCCGGAGCTTACTCTTATCTACCTCTCCAAAGATATCTGAATCTATCAAAGGCTTGTATCGATAATTCTGTATTGGGGTTAGGTTTTCTATATATTTATCATCTATTTCTTCAATAAACCGACTAGGTTCCGCATCGACCAGTTTCCCCCATCGGTACCTATTCTGTGCAAAGGTGAGGTAGGCTTGTTTTTCGGCCCGCGTCAGCGCTACATAAAACAAGCGCCGTTCTTCTTCCAGTTCGCTTCTTGTATTCATACTCATGCCCGAAGGAAAAAGATCTTCCTCCATACCTACGACGTACACGTAGGGAAACTCTAATCCCTTGGCCAAATGTATGGTCATAAGGGCAACCCTATCATCATCTCCGGTATCCTTATCCAAATCGGTAGCAAGGGCAACATCTTCTAAAAACTCGCCCAGCCCTCCCGTAGCGTCTGCCAATTCCTTTTGACCTTCGACGAAATCCTTAATACCATTTAAGAGCTCCTCGATATTCTCCATTTTCCCAATACCTTCTGGAGTGCCATCTTTTTTAAATTCTAATAAAACCCCTGTTTTTTTGGCCACATGCTCGGAAAGCGTAAAGGCATCGGAGGTTTCGTTCATGATCTGAAAACTCTTGATCATGGTCACAAAATCGGTTAGTTTCCGTTTTATTCCAGCATTAATTTTCAAATCTACCCTATCCAAGTTTTCCATCACCTCATAAATAGAGCGGTTATAGTGGTTGGCAGCAACCGTAAGTTTGTCAATAGTACTCTGTCCAATTCCCCTGGCCGGGAAATTAATAACCCGTTTTAAAGCCTCTTCATCTTTAGGGTTTATGATCAGTCTTAAATAAGACAAGACGTCTTTAATCTCTTTACGCTGATAAAATGAAAGTCCACCATAAATCCGATAGGGAATATCCCTTTTCCTTAAGGCATCTTCCATGGCCCTCGATTGGGAGTTGGTTCTATAAAGAATCGCAAAATCGCCATTATCCATTTGATTTTCCATCTTATTCTCAAAAATAGACCCTGCTACGAACCTACCCTCTTCCGCATCTGTAGGACTGCGGTGTACTTTTATCAAAGGACCGTCGTCATTAGAGGTCCACACGACTTTCTCTAGCTGGTTTTTATTCTTAGCAATAATAGAGTTGGCTGCATTTACGATATTTCCGGTAGACCTGTAGTTCTGTTCCAAGCGGTACATCCCTACGTTTTCATAATCCTTTTGAAAATTAAGAATATTATTAATATTGGCCCCTCTAAAGGAGTAAATACTCTGGGCATCATCACCAACAACACAAATATTATGAAACCTGTCCGAAAGTGCCTTTACAATTAAATACTGGGAGTGGTTTGTATCTTGGTACTCATCTACCAAAATATACCGAAACCTATCCTGATATTTTGCCAAAACTTCTGGGAACCTGGTCAGTAACTCATTCGTTCTTAACAACAAATCATCAAAATCCATCGCTCCAGCCTTAAAGCATCGATCTACATAGTTCTGATAAATCTCGCCCATTCTAGGACGTTTTGCCATGGCATCGGCTTCTATCAAATCACGATCGTTAAAATAAGCTTTCACGGTAATTAGGCTATTCTTAAAGGACGATATTCTGTTTTGAACCTGTTTGTACTTATAGATATCCTTATCCAATCCCATTTCTTTTATAATAGCAGAAATAAGGCGTTGAGAATCTTGAGTATCATAGATGGTAAAGTTACTTGGGAAGCCCAATTTGTGGCCATCGAAGCGCAAAAGCTTGGCAAAAACAGAATGGAAGGTTCCCATCATTAAATTTTTTGCCTCAGACGCCCCTACGATATCTGAAATACGTTGTTTCATTTCCCTAGCAGCCTTATTGGTAAAGGTGAGGGAAAGAATATTAAAGGCATCTACGCCCTGATTCATTAAATATGCTATTCTATACGTCAATACCCTGGTCTTTCCGGAACCAGCTCCGGCAATCACCATTAAAGGCCCATCCTTATGTAATACGGGAGCTTTTTGGGCCTCATTCAACTCATTTATAAATTTTTCCAAAGCGTCTTATAATTTAGTTCCTACGGAACGGTGAAATTAACCATAAATAGGCTTAACTAAAAGCCGATGGTTTATTAATTATACACAAAGAAAACTATTAATAAGGGTATTTTATATAATCTTATTAATATTTAATTCTTTAAAATATTCTCGGTTTTTGTTTTCTTCAGGGCTTCCAACGCCTTGAAAGAACCTTTGCTCTCCCTACAATCCTAAAATTAACATCTCTAGGGCCTAGTAATTTTAAGTATTACAAGGAGTTATCGAATAACAAAAAACTAGCTGTTATTTCATCACCTTCACCCTATCCATTTTATAATTGACGCTTGAAAAATGATGTTGGGAGTCAAGTTATTTTCAGAAATATTCCTTGATTTTTTAGCCTATTAGTTAACGAATATTAACTAGGAAAATCTAAAAACAATAAAGACCTTTATGCCTAAATTTTAGATAAAAATTCATGGAATCGGTTTTAAACATTTTATGGGGTTTTCCCTGGTGGACCTGGGTCTTATTTTTTTTAGTACTGGTAGCTATTAGGGACATTTTTGTCCAAAGAGCGCATACCATTTCACACAATTTCCCGGTAGTAGGCCATTTGCGATATTGGTTAGAAAGCATTGGGCCGGAAATGCGACAGTATTTTGTGGCCAACAATAGGGAAGAACTTCCTTTTAATAGAATAGAAAGAGGGTGGATTTACGCTTCTGCCAAAAGAGAAAATAATTACGAAGGTTTTGGCACCGATAGGGATATCTATGCGCATCAGCATATATTTATTAAAAACCAAATGTTGGCGTATAAAAACCCAACGGACCATCCTAACAATATAGATCCTTCCTTTATACCTTGTGCCAAGGTAATGGGGGCTTACAATAACCGCAGAAAACCCTATAGGCCAGCTTCTATCATCAATGTATCGGCCATGAGTTTTGGCTCCCTATCTGCGGCTGCAGTAGAGGCTATGAACCGAGGGGTGATGAAATCGGGTGCCTTTCACAATACTGGAGAGGGAGGTTTATCTTCTTACCACAAACAAGGCGGCGATGTTGTTTTTCACTTTGGCACGGGGTATTTTGGGGTACGCGATAAGGAGGGAAACTTTTCTATGGAAAAGATGCGCCAATTGGTTGCCGATAATCCCTGTATAAAAGCTATCGAAATAAAACTTTCCCAAGGGGCAAAACCCGGGAAAGGAGGAGTCTTGCCAGGGGCTAAAATAACCCCTGAAATAGCAGAAATAAGAGGGGTAGAATTAGGCATTGACGTATTGTCTCCTGCCACACATTCTGCCTTCAGCAATATCCCCGAATTAATCAAATTCATAGAGGACATTGCCGAAAACACAGGGCTTCCGGTGGGCATAAAAGGAGCTATTGGAAAATTGGACCAGTGGGAGGAATTGGCTTTAATAATGGTTAAAACGGGGAAGGGACCAGACTTTATTACCATCGATGGTGGGGAAGGCGGTACCGGAGCAGCACCTCCTAGTTTTGCCGATCACGTTTCCTTGCCTTGGACCTACGGCTTTTCGAGCTTGTACAAATTGTTTGACAAATACAACCTCACGGAACGAGTTGTTTTTATCGGCAGTGCCAAACTAGGCTTCCCGGCAAAAGCGGCCATGGCCTTTGCTATGGGTGTAGACTGTATTAATGTAGCCCGTGAAGCCATGATGAGTATCGGTTGTATCCAGGCCCAGGTATGCCACACCAACCGTTGTCCGGCCGGGATAGCCACCCAGAGCAAATGGTTGCAAAGAGGTATTGATGTTCCTTTAAAATCGGACCGGTTGGCACAGTATTTTAAAACGTTCAGAAAAGAATTGATTGAAATCACCCATGCGGCGGGATACGAACACCCATGTCAGTTTACCATGGACGATGCCCAAGTAAACGTAGATGACAATGACCTTAACAGGGCGCTGTCGGCTACCTATGTCTACAATAAAAACGCTGTTCCCTTTAAAGGTATGCAGCATTTATTAGACTGCCCTTATTTAGGAGGCAAGGCCTATGTCGCAGATATACAAAAAGAACAAAATACCTCCAAAGAAGTATTAAATAAAACAGTATTGGAGCCACAAAAATTTTAATAACCCGAAAGGGATGTTATTTTTGTCCTTGAATGTACGGGAGGCCAATCAATCTTCCTTAATTAATCTATATTATCAATGAAAAGAAATACAATTACAGTTCTAATTTTATTATTTACCCTTCATTTTTCTACAGCCCAGAGCAAAAGAGAATTAGTACAGGAAATTGACGGCCTTAAGACTAAAATTCAAGATACCGAAGTAGCTTTGGCAGAATCAAGACAGGAAAACAGAATCGCTTCGGCCAAGCTAAGTGCTTATGAAACGCAGATCAGCCATTTAAAACAAACCAATGCCTCTCTTCTTAGCAATCTGAATGGATTTTTAGAAGCTTCGACCAAAAAATCGGAAAATATAGGGAGCACTTTAGAAAGCCTTCGTCAAAAGGAAATTCAACTAAGAACTATTAGCGACGCTATTAGCCATCACGATTCCCTGACATTAGCTACCCTGACCAACTTTAAAAAAGTATTGGGCAATGAGCTATCTATGTCACTAAGTCACGGAGCCTTGGCCATCTCCTTACCTAATACTATGATATTTGGCGAGAATACAAAAAACTTTAAGGTTTCTGAAAAGGCCGATATGCTTTTGAGCAAAATTGCCTCAGCTTTACAGGCGCAACCGGAATTAAAAATAGAAGTTGTCAGCAATAGCAATGCTGTAGAGACTAAGGAAAACAAATTGGACAATTGGGAAATAAGTACCCAACAAGCCGCTGCCATCGCTAAGGTTTTACAAAAAAAATACCAGATCGATGCCAGTAGAATTCAGGCTAAAGGAAAAAGCGAATTAGGTTTTGACAGTATTGAAACCAAAACCCAGATCATTATCCAGCCAGCGTTTTATAATTTCTTCAAATTGGTAAAGGAAAACATAAAGAACTAAGTTTAGGATAAAAGGACACTATAGAAAGCACTTAGGTTTTCGGCGACAAAATTAGAATCTTTCCATAATTTTTAAATCATTAGGACGTTCTAGATGCTAGTAAGTTCTAACCAAATGATCATTAAAATGACTACACAAGAAATATTTCAATTATTTGCTTACGTTTTACCTGCTTTAGTTACGGGTCTGGTGTCCTTTTATTTTTTTAGATTGCACACTAACAATGAGGAAGGCAGAAGACGCTATCTTTTGCATAAGGACACCCAAACAACCACCCTTCCCGTTCGTCTTCAGGCGTATGAAAGAATGGTCTTATTCTTAGAAAGGATCTCCATTCCTAGTTTGGTCGTCAGAGTTGCCCCTAAAACGAGCAACAAAAACGATTATGAAAACTTATTGATCAAAAGTATTGAGGTTGAATTTGAGCATAATCTAGCCCAACAAATTTACCTGAGCGATGACTGTTGGAATATTATCAAAGCCGCAAAAAGCGCTACCATTCAAATGATCCGAAAGGCAGGAATGAGCGAATCGGATACCGCGGACAAGCTTCGTGAAGACATCCTTAGCTTAACGATGGACAAGCAATCGCCATCGGCAACGGCCTTATCGTATTTAAAAAAGGAAATAAGTGCACTTTGGTAGGCGCTTAATCCATATATACGGTCGAAAACTTTTCTTCGGCATAGGAAAAGCCTTGTTGCCACCATTCGGCCATCAATTTTTTATTAAAGACCAGAGAATTTTCCGTGAGTTTGGTGGGCGTGTAATAGATATTTAATTGTACCCCATTGTGTTTGGCCGCCAATACGCCTTCGGATATATCGTGATATTCTATCTGATCTAACACAAAACCATAAATACTCAACATTAAAGAAAACGGATTTTTCCCCAAAACTTTATTGTGCTCCATATTTTCCGACTCCAATACTATGGCATCGATTTCAGTAGCTCCTCGCCTAATGGCTTCGCGAATAGGGACAACACATCCTAGGCCCCCATCACCATATTCAAATCCATCCTTTTTGACCAAGGACATAAAAGGGATATAATTACAGGAGATCCAAATCCAATCGCAAAACTCTTCATAGGTAAAATCTCGAATAGATTTATATTCTATTCTATTTTTAGACAGGTTAGATACGGTAATGACTACCTCCTTTTCACTACTCTTTATAGCCTTAAATTCTTCTTTGGTAAAATTTCTTTTAATAGTCCGGTGCAAGGCCTTGCTCTCTCCAAAGGTTCGCTTTCTTTTTACAAACTGTAAAAAGGTGGTCAAAAAATTAATGGACACATATTCCCTACCCTCCTTTTTACGCACTACAAAAGGATTTAGGCTAAAAATTGTACTTTGATGGACATTGGTAAAAACATCATATAGTTTTCCAACATTGTTTAGGGCCAAATGTGGAATTAACAAACTCCCTGTAGAGGTCCCTACCAAAATATCGTATTTCCGTTTTTCTACTTCCATAAGGTATTGGGCAACGCCTCCAGCAAAAGCCCCTTTGCTTCCGCCTCCGCTAATCACTAATGCTCTCATATGTATCTAATTCAATCTGGTTGGTTTCACTGTTTTTATGTTGTGCAAAAGAAAATCCGCTTTCCCACCAAAGCCCCATCTTTTCCTTATCAAAAATAAGTGAATTAGTAGTTAATACGGTAGGGGTATAATAAAAATTTATGATGGCATTGTTATGGCTGGCTACGAATTTACCGATCCGTATGTTTTGTTTTTCAATCCGATCGAGCATAAAAGCAAACATATTGGTCAATAAGGAAAACACATTACGGGACGGCATACGGTTTATTTGGGTAACTTCTGTCTGTAAAATAATAGCATCGACAATGGTAGCCCCCCGTCTTATGGCTTCTTCAATAGGCACCATGGAACCTAGGCCTCCATCGGCATATTCGCAGCCATTTTTTTTCACCAAACTCATAAATGGGGTATAATTGCACGAAATCCAAATCCACTCACAAAACTCCGCATAAGAATAGTCCTGAACGGATTTATATTCTACTTGATTCAGGGATAAGTTAGAAACGGTCACCACAAGCTCCAAAGCTTGGGATTTTATCAAATCGAATTCTTTTTCCGTAATGGTATCCTTGATCAATTGGAGTAAATTTTTGCTCTCCCCGAAAGTTTTACTGCCTTTGGCGAAATTTTTTAAGACATTAAAGTGATGTATCCCAATATTATCGACTCCGTGCTTTTTTCGCACCACAAATGGACAGTTGTTAAAAATATTGTCTTGATTTACCGAGGTGTAGATTTTTTTTATTTTTTCTATTTTTCCCAACGCTAAATGGGTGATGAGCAAGCTTCCTGTAGAAGTTCCTATAAAAAGATCGTACTGATGGTGCAATTCTTGCATCAGATATTGTGCAACACCCCCAGCAAATGCGCCTTTACTACCACCTCCAGAAATTACCATTGCTCTCATTCAGCTCCTAAATTATTTTTAATATAACGTTTTTCTGCCTCATTTAGTTTTTCCGACAAACCGATAATTCTTTTTCTGTATTCTTTATGCCCCATAAGCTCTTTTAACATGGTTTGGGAAAACTTTTTAAACTGCCAAGAATGGTGTTGGGAGGCATTGATCAGATCTAAAAGGTTGTTGTCGGAAAAACCTATGGTATCCCACAATAACTGAAAGGCATTTTGGCGGACTTCCATCCCAAATTCGGGTGCGGTATACCCGCTGAGCTCCTTAAAATACACCGCCTTATTATGGGGCTCAAAATCCTTGGTCAACAAGGCCAATGTCAACCATAGAATACGTACATTTTTACTGGGCAAACCAACAACCTCTTTGGTCCTTAACAAATAGTCTGACCGGTCTTGTGGAAAATTGATCCATAATTTATAGAGCACATGCTCTATAGTGATATAGCTATGGTCTTCTAAAAGGGATTCAAATTCATCTTTTAATCCGACAGGAACCTCAGGGGCTGCGATGGCTATAGCTTGTCGGAGCACTATATCATTACTATCAAAAATCTCTTTTATTAATTCTTGGGGAAGCGATTTGTAATAGGTTTTTACCAAATGGGATTTAAATTGGGGCACTGCTGTTTTATTCCAATACTTTTGGATAGCAATAGAACGATTGACCTGACTAGTGATTAACTCTTGTTCTAGGTTAAAAAGTTCTAACAGGGATTCGGATCCTTTTTTAAGGCTTCCTTTTGCCACGCTAAAGGGAAATATTTTTTCTTGTAACCATTGTTCCTTAAACAAGCTTAAATCTTTCCCACTTACCAAAGCCATTTCTGCTAAAAAGGCTTCGATATTGGTGTTTTTAAAGCTGTTTTTCCTCAAATATTGATTCACTCCTTCTTTAAAAGCTGTTTCCCCTATATTTTCTCTTATAATATGAAGGGCCCACGCTCCTTTTTCATAGAAGGTCAGACTACTGGCTGTGGGATCTAACAAAGACTCCCCTTGACCCTTCGCCGATAGCTCTGCAAGCTGTTTGGCGGATTCATATAATTTCCAATAATAATATTCGGCACCAAAAATTTCCTTCTCGGCGAGCAAAGCATAATAAGTAGCAAACCCTTCGTGCAACCAGTGACTTTCACTACTCTCTTGAGTGACCAGATTGCCAAACCATTGATGTGCCATTTCATGGGCATTGATATTGACAAAGTTTCTGTCATTAAAAGCAATGCTATCAATCATATAAGCATCAGAAAAAATAGTAGCCGACGTATTTTCCATCCCGGCATATAAAAAATCACGGACCGGAATTTGCTTGTAATTTCCCCAAGGATACGGCACCCCTATTTCTTTTTCAAAAAAATCGAAAATTTCCTGGGTATATTTATAGGTAGGAGCTACCAATGCGCTGTCTTGGGGATAATAATAGAGTTCTACAGGAACCTTAGTCGCCGTAAACAATTCCTTTTTCTCATAATCTCCAATAGCAAAGGCCAACAAATAACTGCTCATTGGCTTATCCATGCTATAGCGCCATGTTTTAATACCATCGACTGTTAGGGTATCCTGTAACTCCCCATTAGCTATTGCCTTGTAATCTTTATCGAAACGAATCTCCATATCGAAAACCACTTTCTCGGTCATGTCGTCAAAACTAGGGAGCCAATGGCTCGTATACTTCCCCTGTCCTTGGGTCCACACCTGTTTATTGGGCAAGTTGCTGTCCCATCCTATGAAGTAAACCGCTTGTTTTGGTTGTACCTTATAGTTCAGATCCAGGGTATAAGTTTTATTTTTTTTAAGCTTTTTATAGAGTATCAACCTTTGGTCATCGGCCTTGAATTTAACTTTTTTATTATTTAACAAAACCGATAAGAAAGTCATGTTTTTAGCATCCAAAAAAACGCTGTCTACCTTTTCCAAAGCGGTAAAGGAATAGTTTACAGATCCCTGAATACTTTTATTTTTGGGATGAATCCCTAGACTAATCTTCCCTTTAATAAAATTGACCTTATCTTGATGCTGCCCATGGACTATACATACAACGAGCAGGAATACTATATACAATAGGTGTTTCATATGTAGACAAACATTGTTTTTTTTAGCGATCGTACTTCGGATGGGCTCAGGACAGGTATCTAATTCGCATAGCTGAATTCGTCTTTGTGTCCAAATATCGAGTATGGTCATTTCATTTCCTAAAAATAAACTTTTTTAACGGGAAACACCCTTTGTTTTAACGGTAGTAGAGCCCCTTTTCACTAAAGCACCAATCTTCTATATTAGTCCCATCCTCTTGACGTTGGACCAATAAAATCTTTTTCAAATTTAGCATTTTAGATTATTGCAGTTGTATGCCGTAAGCCCTATTTTAGTCCCATGAACACCAATGTACTTCAAACACCCATTGCATATTTAAAAGGTGTAGGTCCCAACCGGGCCGAAACGCTTAAAACTGAGTTAGGTATACATACCTATCAGGATTTGATCAATTTATTTCCCAACAGGTATATAGACAAAACCCAATATTATAAAATAAATCAATTACAGCGAAATAGCGCCGATGTACAAGTAATCGGTAAAATAACCCATATAAAATCGGTCGCCCAAAAGAAGGGCCAACGATTGGTGGCCAGATTCGTTGATGAGACCGGAGAAATGGAATTGGTATGGTTTAGAGGACAAAAATGGATTCGGGAAAACCTTAAATTAAACACTCCCTATGTTATATTTGGCAAAACCAATTGGTACAGCGGCATTTTTTCCATGCCACATCCAGAAATGGAATTGCTTTCTGAACACCAGGGTGGCCTAAAGGTCAGCATGCAACCGGTATATCCTTCCACCGAGAAATTGGGCAATACGGGAATCACCAATAGGACCACCAACAAATTAATCCAACAGCTGTTCATGGAGACCAAGGGGAGGTTTTCCGAGACCCTCTCTCCTAGCCTTTTGAAGGAATTGAATCTTATTTCCAAGAGCGAGGCCATGTTTAATATACATTTTCCAAAAAGTCAGGAATTGTTGGCCAAATCCCAGTATCGATTAAAGTTCGAGGAGTTGTTTTATATTCAATTACAGCTTATCGCTAAAAACGCGCAACACAAACAAAAGATAAAAGGGTTTACTTTTGACCAAGTCGGCACCCGTTTCAATGAGTTTTATAGTGAGTATTTACCGTTTGAACTGACCAATGCCCAAAAAAGGGTGATCAAAGAAATTAGGGCCGATTTAGGGAGCAATGCCCAAATGAACCGATTATTACAGGGAGATGTGGGGTCTGGAAAGACCATTGTGGCATTAATGACCATGTTATTGGCCATCGATAATGGGTATCAAGCCTGCCTGATGGCGCCAACCGAAATATTGGCCAACCAACATTATATAGGTATTAAAGAGCTGCTAAAAGATATGGGCATCAATATTGCCCTACTTACAGGATCGGTAAAAAAGTCGGCTAGAAATATCATCCATGAACAGTTAGAAAACGGGGAATTACATATTATTATAGGCACCCATGCTTTATTGGAAGATAAGGTGCAGTATAAAAATTTGGGATTGGCCATAATAGATGAGCAACATCGGTTTGGTGTTGCCCAACGCTCTAAACTATGGCATAAAAACAATATTCCCCCCCATATTTTGGTCATGACCGCCACCCCTATTCCCAGAACTTTGGCAATGAGTCTGTACGGTGATCTTGATATTTCGGTGATAGATGAATTGCCTCCGGGCAGAAAACCTATCAAAACAGTTCACCGGTTTGATTCGAACAGGTTAAAAGTTTTTCAATTTGTCAGGGATGAAATAAAAAAGGGCAGGCAAGTTTATGTGGTGTATCCATTAATCCAAGAATCGGAGGCGATGGATTACAAGGATTTAATGGACGGGTACGAAAGTATCGCCCGAGATTTCCCTTTACCGGACTACCAGATTTCTATTGTTCACGGACAAATGAAACCCGCGGACAAGGATTACGAGATGGAAAGGTTTGTCAAGGGGGAAACCCAGATCATGGTAGCCACCACTGTAATTGAGGTGGGGGTAAACGTGCCCAATGCTTCGGTGATGATTATAGAAAGTGCGGAGCGCTTTGGCTTATCCCAGCTCCATCAGTTAAGAGGAAGAGTAGGGCGTGGTGCCGATCAGAGTTTTTGCATCCTAATGACCAGTCACAAACTTTCTGCCGATTCTAAAACCCGTTTAGAAACCATGGTAGCGACCAATGATGGGTTTGAAATTGCAGAGGTAGATTTAAAACTTCGAGGCCCTGGCGATTTAATGGGAACCCAACAAAGTGGAGTGCTCAATTTAAAAATTGCCGATATCATCAAGGATAATGATCTTTTAAAAATGGCCAGACATTATGCTCAAAAATTCTTAAAGGAAGATCCTTACCTATCTCAGAATCCGGTTATCAAACACGCCTATGAACAATTGGTCAAACATAAAAACATCTGGAACTACATAAGTTAAACTACATAAGCACACCGGCAAGTACTTAGCAATATGGAAAGTTAATTTTCTGGGAATTTGGTTTAAAGAAGGTCCGAACCCGCATTAGGGGTACCCTTAACCGAACCATCTCTAATGTTTTTATAAAACAGTTTAAATCAAACTTTTTAAAGTCCATTATATCGCCTCTCTCAAATTAGATTTATAAAAAAAGACGCTAATCCGTTTATTCCTCTATTTAAAATATTCCGTTTTGATTTAGGAATTAAGGCGGGAAAAATGAGTGGCTAACTGCTATCCTTTAGCATAGGCCAAATATGAAAAACAAGTGGCATTTTTACAGCATACTAAAGAATTAGCTGTCATCTTCTATAGTTAGGCTATTCCATTCTTCCTCTGAGAACTATTAAAACAAAAGTCACAATTCTATGGTTGAACATCGTAATTCTAACAGAGTATACCTTTCTATTTTATAAGTTTATTAATAAATTTGGGAGGCTATAAGGAGAATGAATTACCAAAAGCTATTTGGCTTGGAAGTATCCTTAATAAAATATAAAATTTATTACAAGAAATGAAAAAGACACTATTTGACAAGGTATGGGATTCCCATGTGGTTCATAAGATTGAAAATGGTCCTGATGTTCTATTCATAGACCGTCATATGGTACATGAAGTAACGAGTCCGGTTGCCTTTATTGGATTAAAGACAAGAGGCATTCCTGTTATGTACCCAAACCGTACTTTTGCCACTGCAGATCACAATACACCTACCATAAACCAACATTTACCTGTTTCGGACCCCCTTTCTGCCAACCAGCTTAAAGCCTTGGAAGAAAACGCTGCGGAACACGGCATTTCTTATTGGGGCCTAGGTCATGAAAAGAACGGTATTGTACACGTAGTAGGTCCGGAATACGGAATTACCCAGCCTGGGGCTACTATTGTTTGTGGAGATTCCCACACATCTACCCATGGTGCCTTTGGAGCAATTGCTTTTGGTATCGGTACCTCGGAGGTAGAAATGGTATTGGCTACGCAATGTATTATGCAGCAAAAGGCCAAATCGATGCGAATCAATGTAAATGGTGAACTGAACAAAGGGGTTACTCCTAAGGATGTTGCCTTATACATCATTTCTAAACTAACCACTTCCGGTGCTACAGGATACTTTGTAGAGTATGCTGGGGACGTCTTTACCAATATGTCTATGGAAGGCAGAATGACGGTTTGTAACTTAAGCATAGAGATGGGTGCCCGTGGGGGAATGATTGCTCCAGACCAAAAAACATTCGATTATATCCAAGGGAGAGAATTTACGCCAGTAGGTGCAGATTTAGAAAAAGCCCAAGAATATTGGAAAACATTAAGTACCGATGAAGGTGCCGTATTTGACAAGGAGATCAGTTTTGATGCTTCTGACATAGAACCTATGATTACCTACGGAACCAATCCAGGAATGGGTATCGGAATTTCTAAGGGTATTCCTTTGGCCGAAGCGGTGGAAGGTGGTGTAGCTACTTACAAAAAGTCGCTTCATTATATGAACTATTCCGAAGGAGAGGATATGATTGGCAAACCGATTGATTTTGTCTTCTTAGGAAGTTGTACCAATGGCCGTATCGAAGACTTCAGAGCTTTCGCATCTATTGTAAAAGGCAGAAAAAAGGCCGACAATGTAACGGCATGGCTGGTTCCAGGATCGCATCAGGTAGAAGCCGCTATTAAGGAAGAGGGAATTTTAGACATTTTACACGAAGCAGGTTTTGAATTACGCGAACCAGGATGTTCTGCATGTTTGGCAATGAACGACGATAAGGTACCTGCAGGAAAATATGCAGTAAGTACTTCTAACCGGAATTTTGAAGGCAGACAAGGACCTGGCTCTAGAACACTGTTGGCCAGCCCGTTAGTCGCTGCCGCCGCTGCGGTAACCGGAAAAGTCACCGACCCTAGGGAATTCCTATAGCAATAAGGAGGCGGGTAGCTTTTACGCAGTTCCCTACTCTTTGTCACTATGATGTTTAACTTTTAATTATTACAAAAAATGGCATACGATAAATTCAATATACTTAAAACTTCCGCTGTCCCACTTCCTATAGAAAATGTGGATACCGATCAAATTATACCTGCCCGTTTCTTAAAAGCGACGGAAAGAAAAGGGTTTGGAGATAACCTTTTCCGCGACTGGCGTTATAATCCAGACAATACCCCAAAAGAAGATTTTGCCTTGAACAATCCAAAATACAGTGGTAAAATTTTGGTTGGCGGGAAAAATTTCGGATCTGGTTCTTCTCGTGAGCATGCTGCTTGGGCGGTGTACGATTACGGTTTCAGATGTGTAGTTTCTAGCTTTTTTGCCGATATTTTCAAAAACAACTGTCTTAATATAGGTGTGCTTCCGGTACAGGTAAGCCCTGAATTTTTGGAGAATATTTTTGCTGCCATCGAAGCAGATCCAGAAACGCTTCTTGAAGTTAATTTGCCCGAGCAAACTATCACCCTGACCACTACTGGGGAACAAGAGCATTTTGATATCAACGATTACAAGAAGGAAAACATGCTCAACGGTTTCGATGATATTGACTACCTCTTGAATATAAAGGAAAACATAAGGGAATTTGCCCTTAACGCTCCTCTATAGCAATTTGTAGTCTGGGCAATTTTTGGTCAATCAACGCTTTGTGGCCCTACAAAACCACCAAAATGAACCCTTAATAATTAGTGGCTAGACACTCATGAAGAAAAGAAAAATTGAAATAATGGACACCACCCTTAGAGATGGGGAACAAACCTCTGGGGTGTCCTTTTCAGCGTCCGAAAAACTTACTCTGGCAAAATTATTGTTAGATGAATTACAGGTAGATAGGATTGAAGTGGCCTCGGCCAGAGTTTCCGAAGGAGAGCTATCGGCGGTGCAGCAAATTACGAAATGGGCCAATACAAAAGGTTATCTAGATCGTGTAGAAGTATTGACCTTTGTCGATGGCGGCGTATCCTTGGAATGGATGGAAAAGGCTGGTGCAAAAGTACAGAACCTTTTAACGAAGGGTTCTATGAACCACTTGACCCATCAGTTAAAAAAAACACCGGAACAGCATTTTAGGGAGATAGACATGGCTATAACGGCAGCTACTGCCACTGGCATCGCTACCAATGTTTATTTAGAGGACTGGAGTAATGGGATGCGAAACTCTAAATCTTATGTTTTCGAATTTCTAGATTTCCTCTCCAAGCAACCTATAAAGAGAGTCTTGTTACCAGATACCTTGGGAATCCTTACCCATTCGGAAACATTCGATTATATTTCAGAAATTGTACAACGTTATCCAAATCTGCATATAGATTTTCATGCCCATAACGATTATGACCTAAGTGTTTCCAATATCATGGAAGCGGTAAAGGCTGGTTGCCACGGGCTTCACCTTACGGTCAACGGAATGGGAGAAAGAGCGGGAAATGCCCCTATGGCCAGTGCGGTAGCCGTTTTAAACGACTTTTTCACCGATGTAGAAGTAGGAGTCAATGAAACTTCCCTTCATAAGGTCAGTAAATTGGTTTCGGCATTTACCGGTTTCGGAATTCCGGCGAACAAACCTATTGTAGGCGATAACGTATTTACTCAGACTGCGGGCATACATGCAGATGGGGATAGTAAAAAGAATTTGTATTTTAACGATTTAATGCCAGAGCGTTTTGGCAGAATCCGGAAATACGCTCTTGGAAAAACATCCGGAAAAGCCAATATCCAAAAGAATTTACAGGAATTAGGGCTGACCCTTAATGATGACGAATTAAAAAAGGTAACGGCTAGAATCATTGAACTTGGCGACAAAAAAGAAAAAGTAACCAAGGAAGATTTACCTTTTATTATTTCTGATGTTTTAGATAGCGACACCTTTCAACAAAAGGTATTTATAAAATCGTACGTACTTACCCATTCTAAAGGACTAATGCCTTCGTCTACCTTGGCCTTAGAAATCAATGGCGAACTTATTGAGACCCATGCCCAAGGGGATGGTCAGTACGATGCCTTTATGAATGCCCTAAAAAAAGTATATGCTACCAAGAATCTAGCCTTGCCTACCTTGGTAGATTATGCCGTTAGGATTCCGCCCGGAAGTAATTCTGATGCCCTTTGCGAAACCATTATTACCTGGGAGCGCAACGGAAAGGAATTTATTTCGAGGGGATTGGATTCTGACCAAACCGTGTCTGCTATTAAAGCCACGGAAAAAATGCTGAATATTATATAGAAGACAGCAAGCCCTTAAGATTACCCGGATTGATACACAGTAATTTAATTTAGAAACCATAGATAAATTTTAGCACTGCCTTTATAGTGCAGTAACTATACTAACAAACACAAACATAATGAAATTAAACATTGCCCTTTTAGCCGGAGACGGAATAGGCCCTGAAGTCATTGACCAAGCGGTAAAAGTATCGAATGCTATCGCTAAAAAATACAATCATGAAATAAACTGGACTCCTGCCCTAACAGGTGCTGCGGCTATTGATGCCGTTGGAGAACCTTATCCAGACGACACCCACGCGGTTTGTGAAGCGGCAGATGCTGTTTTATTTGGAGCTATAGGACACCCTAAATTTGACAACGATCCGTCTGCTACGGTTCGTCCAGAACAGGGATTGTTAAAAATGCGCCAGAAATTAGGATTGTTTGCCAATGTACGCCCTACTTTTACCTTCCCTTCTTTAATAGATAAATCGCCTTTAAAAAGAGAGCGTATTGAAGGTACCGATTTAGTGTTTTTAAGAGAGCTTACAGGGGGCATCTATTTTGGCAAAAGAGGAAGAGAAGACAATGGCAATACTGCCTATGACACTTGCACCTATACACGAGTAGAGGTAGAGCGTTTGGCAAGAAAGGGATTTGAATTGGCCATGAACAGATCTAAAAAATTATGTTGTGTAGATAAGGCCAATGTACTGGAAACTTCTAGATTATGGAGAGAAACGGTACAAGGTTTAGAAAAAGAATATCCAGAAGTAACAGTTTCTTATGAGTTTGTAGATGCCGTTGCCATGCGTTTGGTACAGTGGCCAAATTCTTATGACGTCCTTATCACGGAAAACCTTTTCGGAGATATTTTAACCGATGAAGCTTCTGTTATTTCAGGATCTATGGGGCTTATGCCATCGGCTTCTTTAGGAACCAAAACTAGGTTATACGAGCCTATTCACGGGTCGTACCCTCAGGCTGCCGGAAAAGACATCGCCAACCCATTGGCTACTGTATTATCGGCTGCCATGATGTTTGAAGATTTCAATTTAACGGAAGAAGCACAAGCGATTAAAGATGTAGTAAACAAGTCTTTGGTAGAAGGAATTGTTTCCGAAGATTTAGCTGAAGGCAAAAAAGCCTATAAAACAAGTGAAATTGGAGACTGGTTAGCTAGCAATATTTAACTGGTTTTCGGAAGCTTAGACTTCCATACACTTCATAAAAGCCCTGTATCGAATTTCGGCACAGGGCTTTTCTATTATTATCATATTAATATTATCCTGAGTTGGCAGCACACCAATGGCCCCTTCCCTATTCCGAGCGGACAAATTTTTCTGCGTTAGGGACCGCGGCGGCATCCCCGCAGCGAAGCAAGGGATATAGCCAAGGGCCCGCCCGACGCAGGAGGGAACGCCCAAATCAGCATCCTATGAATAAAGATATTCATCCTAACTTTATTGGGAATTCACTGTAGCTTTCAGACATGTCCTAGAAAAGGTTATTGTGTATTTACCGCCATTTCTCTGGAGACTTTTGCTTTTTTATTTTTCCTAAAGAGAATGATCATAATAGCGATAAACACCCCTGTACCTGCCATGGCGGCCCCTACGATACTCGGCGATGTGAAACCATAACCTAAGGCTATAGGCAGGCCGGCAAAATACGCCCCGGAAGCATTCCCCATATTAAAGGCACTGTGGTTCATTGACGACCCTACCATTTCCGACCCCTTAGAGGCTTTAATGATCGCCATTTGTATAGGGGTAGATACGCTGAAGGATATAAAACCGACCACAAAGGTCCACACTAAAATAAGGGTGGGGTTTACGGCAAGAACGCTATTGATCAGCAATACGGTCACCATAAGGGATAAACTTATCATTACGGCCTTTATAGGCGAAAATATTTCTGCCATTTTAGCGCCCAGGAAATTTCCAAAAACCATCCCTAATCCCGCTAATACCATGGCATAGCTTACGATTGTTTCTGGATGCCCGGAAACTTTTGTGATCAGGGGGGCAATATAACTGTACCAAGCAAAAAACCCACCAGTACCTACGGTTGTCAAAAGAACCATCACCCAAAGTTCCAATTTTTTAAAAACCTTTAGATCTTTTTTAAATTTACCGGTAGAGGAAGGACTTAATTTTGGCATCCAGAAATAGATGCTGAGCATGGTCAGTACCCCAATGACACCGACTATTATAAAGGATAGTCCCCAGTTGTACTGATGTCCGAGATAGGTCCCAATTGGCACCCCTATTACATTGGCAACGGTTAAGCCGGTAAACATGGTAGCTATGGCTTGTGCGGTTTTCCCTTCTTTGGCCAATTTGGTGGCAACCACAGCACCGATCCCAAAAAATGCCCCATGAGGCAATCCCGATAAAAAGCGCGAAACTAGCAGCATTTCATAGCTTGTTGCAAAGGCAGAAAGGGCATTAAAAACAGTAAACCACCCCATTAAAAAGAGCAACACTTTATGTGCCGGCCACTTTCCGCTTAATAAGGTTAGGGTTGGCGCACCTACAACGACCCCCAATGCGTAGGCAGATATAAAGTGTCCGGCCTGTGGAATGGTTATCTGTAAGGCTTTGGCAACATCGGGGAGAATCCCCATGATAACGAATTCTGTCATCCCTATTCCAAAACCACCCATTGCCAAGGCTATTAGTGCTTTTTTATTGTAATTTTCATTCTTCATAAGTACCTTATTTAATCTTTTAACCAAGGTAAAATTGGTTGAAATTCTCAGCCCTAGTCTTTTACTAGGCTGGTAGGAGTAAAAACCTGCAAATTTAGGAAGCTTTAAAGGACTAATAGCACTTTTAACAATTAATAAACGTTATCTTATAGATTCCTAAAAATTGATTAATTTTATATAAGTCTTTTCCGTTTATATTAGATATTTAATGCCTCTCAGAAGCTAAGGACCAAGGAGGTCAGCTATGCAGACGAATTTTATACAACACTACTAGACGGCATTATCTATTGACGAATCTATAGAAAAAGATTTATATTTATTGTTTAAGCCTGTTAAAGGGGTATTGTTCGTCTTCCTTCTTTTGGGGAGTATTTAGTAATCAATGCATGTCATGAAAATATACCAACATAAGGTTTTGAGTATTGCGGATATAGAAACTATAGCGTTGGATTTTACACCCGATGTATTTTTTCTTTTTGTTTCCCCGTCTTTTAAAGAGGCCGAAGAATTTGTTAAACAACTGCATCAACAATTTGACACCGCCATCCTTTTTGGTTGTTCTACAGCAGGAGAAATTCTAGGAAACAAAATTTTTGATGCTTCTATAGCTTTGACGGCTGTTTGCTTTGAACATACAAAGTTACGATGTTCAGCAATAGATCTAAATGCTTATGAAATGGATAGTTTCAAAGCCGGAAAAGCGCTCAGCGAGAATTTAGCGGAACAAAACTTACGACATATTTTTGTGCTCAGCGACGGTCTTTTTGTCAATGGTGCGGAATTGGTCGACGGACTTACAGCCCCTTTAGACACATCTGTTAGCATTACTGGCGGCCTGGCTGGCGATGGTGCCAATTTTGAAAAAACCTTTGTTATCTGTAAGGACCGACTAATATCCAAAAAGATTGTAGCCTTGGGCTTTTATGGTGACGACCTAACTATAGGTTTTAGTTCTAAAGGGGGCTGGGACAGTTTTGGCATTGAGCGTATGGTCACAAAATCTGACCATAACATCCTCTATGAATTGGATGGTATACCAGCCTTGGATCTTTATAAAACCTTTTTAGGGGAAAAGGCAAAAGAACTGCCAGGTTCGGGATTATTATTTCCCTTAAGTATGCGCGATGAGACGAACAAATCACCAGTGGTCAGAACCATTTTAGGAATCGATGAAAGAGCAAAAAGTCTAACCTTTGCCGGCAATATTCCTCAGGGGTCTTATGTACGACTCATGAAAGCCAATATAGATCGGATTATCAACGGGGCAGAACACGCGGCCGGTGTAGCACAGACCAATGCTAGGAAACAGCCGCAATTGGCTTTCCTAATTAGTTGTGTTGGCCGGCGACTGGTAATGAAACAACTGGCAGAAGAGGAGGTCGAAGCGGTCAATGACGTCTTTGAAAATACGGTTTATAGCACTGGTTTTTATTCTTATGGGGAAATTGCGCCCTTTGATAAGTTTACACCTTGTGCGCTACACAACCAAACCATGACCATAACCACCTTCTCTGAATGAAAGACTTTCACCGATTATTAAAAAGACAGTTAGCCAAGGCCGATTTAGATGAACAAACCCTAATGCGGATAACCCCCTTACTCGGCCAAATTGATCTGGCCTATAAAGAATTTGACAAGGATATTCTTCATACAGAGCACATTCTTGAACTGAGTTCCCAAGAGCTATTTGAGGCCAATCAACAGCTTAAAAAAAGCGTTGAAACCATTAGCGGGCAATTATCAAAAATTGCAGAGAATATAAAAGATATCATCTTTGAAATGGACCTTGATGGAAATTGGTCCTATCTCAATCCGGCTTGGGAAAATTTAACCGGATTAAAAGTACAGGATTGTTTGGGGCACCCCTATACTAATTACCTAAAAGACGAAGAGGGAAAACCATACGATCTCTTAATAGAATTTAATCGCGAAAGCCTCAATGTTTTTGCTAAAACCATACAATTTAAAACCGCGGAGGGTCGGATAAAATGGCTCGAATTTTCATTAAAAAGCATTCCCTCTAAAAAAGGCAAGGCCGAAGGTTTTATAGGAACCATCGTCGATATCAGTACGCTCAAGGAAACAGAACTAGCCTTAACAGAAGCCAAAGAAAAGGAATCTAGGGCTAACAAGGCTAAGGACGAATTCTTGTCTACCATGTCGCACGAAATAAGAACACCCCTGAGTGCGGTAATAGGAATAAGCCATCTCTTGCTTTTAGAAAACCCTAGACCCGATCAAATGGAAAACATGGAAACCTTAAAACACTCCTCGGCCCATTTGCTCTGTTTGGTAAACGACATTTTAGATTTTAACAAAATAACATCGGGGGTGTTAGAGCTAGAGGAAGCCAATTTTAGCATTCACCACCTTTTGGACGGTATTCATAGTATTTTTAACAATATCGCCAAAAGCAAAGGAATACGACTCAACATAAAGAAAGACAGTGCCTTGGCCCCTAGTTTTATTGGGGACAGCACCAGGATTACCCAAATTTTCTCGAACCTGATCAATAATGCCATAAAATTTACGGAGCAGGGAAAGGTACTCCTAGACATTGAAGTAGTGCAGGATACGGAAGACTTTCAGGTATTGGAATGTAAGGTCGTAGATACCGGGATAGGAATACCCGCCCTTAAACAGGAAAAAATATTCCAATCCTTTACCCAGGCCAATTCCGATACCACAAGAAAATATGGCGGAACAGGCTTAGGGCTGGCTATTTGTAAACAATTGTTAGAGCGAATGAACAGTAGCATACATTTGAAAAGTCAGCTAGGAAAGGGATCTACCTTTAGTTTTGCGCTTACACTTCCGAAAGCAATTTCAAACGAAGAAATTGAGAATATCGGCAACCAGTATCAGTTAGGTTTTGAACAGTACCATTCCCTAGACGGGATAAAGATTTTGGCGGTAGACGACAATAAGATCAACATGATGGTGCTCTCAAAATTCTTGACCAAATGGCGTGTCGACTACCATACAGCAGAGAATGGTCTGATTGCCTTGGAAAAAGCGAAAGTAAACCCCTATGATCTTATTTTAATGGATCTACATATGCCGGTACTGAACGGATTTATAGCCAGTAAATTGATTCGGGAAACAGACAATACACCTAACAAAACAACTCCTATCTACGCTTTTTCGGCCTCTATTGGTATGGATGTCAAAAAAGAAACCGAAAAATATGGTATTGACGGGCTGATCTTGAAACCCTTCGACCCCTTTAAACTCAACACTACCCTGTCTCAAATAATAGCACAACACAAGTAACTATAAAAAATGCCCCCGATTCTTTCTTTTAAAAGAATTAGGGGCATTCTTGTACATTACAGCTGTCGACAGTAACTTTTATAAAATATAATCTGTACTTATAAAATTGGATAGTTTAGTATCTAACAACTTTTCTACAGTGTCTGTGTTCAATTCGTTATCCTTAAAGGCTACAAACGTCCTGACCGAAAAAGACCGCAGGGCATCGTGTACACTAAGGGTCGATTGGGCAGAGTCTTTTCTTCCTGTAAATGGGTATACATCTGGTCCACGTTGGCAAGAGCTGTTTAGGTTTACTCTACACACCAAGTTCACCAAGGTATCTATTAAGGGTGCTAAGGCGTAAACATCCTTACCGAACAAACTTACCTGTTGCCCGTAATTAGATTCGGCCATATCATCTAAAGGCTCCTCGATATCCGTAAAGGGCACAATTGGAATTATGGGTCCAAATTGTTCTTCTTGATACACTCGCATGTCACTGGTTACAGGATATAGTACTGCTGGCCAAATATAATTATCAAAACGCTGGCCTCCTCTTTCATTTAATATTGTTGCCCCTTTGGCCACGGCATCGTCTATTAGTTCCTGAATATATGCCGGTTTTTCTGGTTCTGGCAATGGTGTTAACTGCACTCCATTTTCCCAAGGGTTTCCAAATTTCAAAGCATCAACTTTTTTGGCAAAACGCTTATTAAATTCTTTGGCTATATCCTTATGTACATAAATTATTTTTAAGGCCGTACAGCGTTGTCCGTTAAAAGACAAGGTCCCGGCTATACATTCGTTTATAGTAAGGTCTAGGTCTGCATCTGGTAAAATAATAGCAGGGTTTTTTGCCTCTAAGCCCAATACCAATCGCAATCTATTGCTTTTTGGATGTTGATTCTGTAGGGCATTGGCAGATTTACTGTTCCCGATCAATGCCAATACATCAACCTTTCCTGTTTTCATTATGGGGCTAGCGACTGCTCTCCCGCGACCGAAAATTATATTGACGACTCCTCTAGGAAAACTAGTCTGAAAAGCCTCCAATAGAGGGGTTATTAACAAAACGCCATGTTTTGCAGGTTTAAAAATAGTGGTATTCCCCATCATGATAGCCGGAATCAATAGGGCAAAAGTTTCATTTAAGGGATAGTTATACGGCCCTAAACAAAGCACCACTCCAACAGGTCCTCTTTTTATATGGGCGTACACGCCATCGTGTTTCTGAAACTTGGAAGAATTCCTATCTAACTGCTTATAATCTTCAATGGTATCTTCTATATAATCTACGGTCCTATCGAATTCCTTTTGCGAATCTGGAAGCGATTTACCTATTTCCCACATCAAGAGCTTTACGATTTCTTCTCGTTTGGTCTTCATCTTTTTCACAAAGATCTCCATACATTCTATTCGCTCCTTGACTCTCATGGTCGGCCAAGCTCCCTGTCCTCTATTGTATGCCAATAGGGCAGCATCCAACGCTCCCAGGGCTTCTTCTTCACCCATATCCGGAATAGATCCCAAAAGTGTAGGAGCATACTCTTCTGTCGATGAAATAGTAGAATACACTTCAGTAGACTTTCCTTCCCATGGTTTTAACACTCCATTGACCAAATAAGATTTTTGGTGAATAAGAGAGGTGATTTTATATTCCTCGGCGATATCTGTGTTGTTCATAATATATCTTTTAATTTTTGATGGAATCCTAATTCCAAAATGCTCTAATTGCTAATTTAGTAATTCTGATTGTCTTTTAACATATAAATTAGGGGAGCAAAGGCATTATTAAAACGAAAACGTTTTAGTTTTTGACTTTATAATAAAAATAGAATCAAATGTGATTAAATCAAATATTGGAACAAATCTGGCTTATCGTTAATATACTCCCCAAAAAAGTTTTTCTCTTTCATTCGTTGTACAAGTGGCTCCAAATCTTCGGGGCTTTTTAACTCGATTCCTACGACTGCCGGAGCATTTTCCTTACTCGATTTTTTTGAATACTCAAAATGGGTAATATCGTCATTAGGTCCCAATATTTCTGCCACAAACTGCTTTAGGGCACCAGGACGTTGCGGGAATCGAACGATGAAGTAATGCTTTAATTTTCCAAATAACAAGGCGCGTTCTTTTATCTCTGCGGTCCTTGTTATATCGTTATTACTTCCACTGACAATACAAACAACATTTTTTCCTTTGATTTCTTCTTTAAAATCATCCAATACACTTATTGTCAACGCTCCTGCTGGTTCTACCACTATGGCATCCCTATTGTAGAGGTCCAATATTGTTTGGCACACCTTCCCCTCTGCCACGGTGACCATATCGTGTAAGTACTCCTTACAGATAGAAAAGGTATAATCGCCTACTCGTTGCACGGCGGCTCCATCTATAAACTTATCAATTTGATTTAATTTTGTATTGACGCCCTTTTCCATGGAAGTTTTCATGGATGGTGCTCCTTGAGGTTCCACGCCAATAATTTTTGTATTTGGCGACAAGGTTTTAAACACACCACATAAGCCCGAGGCAAGACCTCCTCCGCCCACGGCTACGAAAAGGTAATCTATTGGGGTCTTGGCCTGTTCTAATATTTCGAGCCCTACGGTCGCTTGGCCTTCAATTATTTTTGGATCGTCGAAGGGATGGACAAAGGTTTTTTTATATTCGGCACAAAATTTCATCGCCGCCTTTGAAGAATCGTCAAAAGTATCTCCTTCCAATACAACGGTAACCCAATCTCCCCCAAACAACTTGGTTTGTTCTACCTTTTGTTTTGGAGTTACGGCAGGCATATATATAGTACCTTGAATACCCAGATGGTTGCATGCAAAGGCAACCCCTTGGGCGTGGTTTCCGGCACTGGCACAAACAACGCCATTAATTAGCTCTTCTTTGGAAAGGGAACTGATTTTATTAAAGGCTCCTCGTATTTTATAGCTCCTTACACGATGTAAATCTTCTCTTTTCAGCAGAATATTAGCATCAAATTCTTTGGAATAGCGAATGCTTTGGGTTAATGGGGTAATGTCTGCAACTTGGCGAATGGTTATTGCTGCCTTACGGACATCTTCTATATTGGGAAAATATGGGGTCATATTCTTTTCTTTAGTATTTGTATTGAGAGGTTAAAACGGTGAAGAATTGCTTTTGCAATAGTGGCTACCGCAGTGTTATAGGTTTATATTAAACCACCCTCTTTCATGCTGTTCCCTCTTAGGCTTTTATTACTTAGGGAGGGACCAGCGACGGTCTTTTTTAATTTTCTTATTCTCAGGCGTGTCAAACCGCCTTCTCTTTTAAAGCTGCCAGCTAATTTATTGTAGCTCTTCAAGAAAGCCCCGTTCCAAGGCCATCAAAGAGACCGCTTGCAGTAGTGGTACTTGTATTGTATTGGGAATCATTAAAATCAACATTCAAAAAAATAAAACCTGTCGAGTAACGAACACAAGACAGGTTTTAAATTTTTCTTCCAAGAGTGTGTTACACTATCGGCTTCATCGCTGTCATAGATGCGCGAAGTCTTGCTCCGACAACTTCTACCGGATGCTCTCTCAAGGCTTTATTAACGGCAATAAGCTTAGCGTTATCTACCCCTAAATTATTTGGGTCGGCAAATGGCTTTCCTATAACATCAGTTTCTACAGTAGTCATAAAGTCGGCCAATAAAGGCTTACAAGCATGATCAAAAAGGTAACAACCGTATTCTGCAGTATCAGAGATCACTCTGTTCATTTCGAACAATTTCTTTCTTGCAATGGTATTGGCAATTAATGGAGTTTCGTGCAAAGATTCGTAATATGCCGACTCTGCAATAATTCCGGATTCCGTCATTGCCTCAAAGGCCAATTCCACACCTGCTCTTACCATGGCTACCATAAGCACACCATTATCGTAGAATTCCTGTTCAGAAATTTCGTCGTTTCCGGCTGCTGTCTTTTCAAAGGCCGTTTCTCCAGTGGCGGCTCTCCAGGTCAATAGGTTTTTATCGTCATTTGCCCAGTCTTCCATCATGGTTTTAGAGAAATGTCCTTCCATAATATCATCCATATGCTTTTGGAACAAGGGACGCATGATATCTTTTAGTTCTTCTGAAAGTTCAAAAGCCTTAATTTTTGCTGGATTCGACAAACGATCCATCATATGGGTAATTCCTCCGTATTTCAATCCTTCGGTAATAGTTTCCCATCCGTACTGGATCAATTTAGAAGCATAGCCTGCATCGATTCCTTTTTCGATCATTTTATCAAAGCAAAGAATAGATCCTGTTTGTAAAAGTCCACATAAAATGGTTTGTTCCCCCATTAAATCAGATTTTACTTCTGCCACAAAGGAAGACTCTAGTACCCCTGCCTTATGGCCACCTGTTGCTACTGCATATGCTTTGGCTTCGGCCAAACCTTTTTCTTGAGGATCGTTATCAGGATGTACTGCTATTAGGGTAGGTACACCAAAACCTCTTTTAAATTCTTCACGTACTTCAGATCCTGGGCATTTAGGCGCCACCATGATGACGGTCAAATCCTCACGGATCTGCATACCTTCTTCTACGATATTAAAACCATGAGAGTACGACAAGGTCGCTCCTTTTTTCATCAAAGGCATAATTGCAGATACTACTGCTGTATGCTGTTTGTCTGGAGTAAGGTTTACCACTAGGTCTGCTGATGGCACCAATTCCTCGTACGTACCTACTGTAAATCCGTTTTCCGTTGCATTTAAATAAGATTGTCTTTTCTCTTTAATCGCCGCTTCTCTAAGAGTATAAGCAATATCTAATCCAGAATCGCGCATATTCAATCCTTGGTTTAGCCCTTGAGCCCCACAACCAACGATAACGATTTTTTTACCCTTCAAAGCTGATACACCATCTGAAAATTCAGAAGATTCCATAAACCTACATTTCCCTAATTGGGTCAACTGTTCTCTTAGAGATAGTGTATTGAAATAATTTGCCATTTTTTAAACGCGTTTTTTAATTTCCGATAGCGATCGGAGTTTATAATTTATTGATTAAATTCTTTTATTAATTTCGAAATCTGCATTTCTGCTTTGGAGACAGCAATCCTTCCAGAGCGCACAAACTGCATAATTCCAAAAGGCTTTAACTGTTCGTACATTTCCTCGATTTCGCTTCTTCTGCCCGATTTTGACAATACGAAAAAGTCCCTAGAAACCGTTACGATCTGAGCATTGCTTTCTTTAATAATGTTCTGAATATTTCTTTCGTCGAACAACAAAGAAGAAGCAATTTTAAAAAGCGCAGATTCCTGATAGATAGTTTCCTCATCGCTATGGCTAAAAGCCTTGATCACTTCAATTTGTTTTTCTATCTGCCCCACAATATTATGGACCCATTCTGGAGTGGTATAGACCACTATGGTAAATTTAGAAACGTTTTCTATTTCTGATTTAGAAACATTTAGACTCTCTATATTGATATGACGTTTTAAAAATATCCCCGAAATTCTATTCAGCAACCCTACATTGTTTTCCGAGTACACTGAAATCGTAAACCATTTTTTTTCCATATTCCTCTCCGCCATTGCTTGCTGCTATGGCTTCTTTAATTATTTTATTATTTATTTCAACCGTACTTCGGAAACTGAAGCGCCTGCAGGGATCATCGGAAAAACGTTGTCTTCCTTTTCCACGCAAACCTCTAGAAAATAAGCATCTTTGGAAGCTAACATTTCTTGGATAGTTGCTTTTAAGTCCTTTCGTTCACTTATTCTTTTGGACTCGATATGGTATCCTTCGGCTATTTTTACAAAATCGGGATTGGTCATCACTGTAGAGGCATACCTCTTTTCAAAGAACAATTCTTGCCATTGGCGTACCATTCCCAAATGCTCGTTATTAAGCACTACGATCTTCACTGGGGTTTTATTTTGGAAAATGGTCCCCAATTCCTGAATGGTCATCTGGTACCCTCCATCGCCTATAATGGCTACTACTTCCCTATCCATGGCACCCATTTTAGCGCCTATGGCCGCAGGAAGGGCAAAGCCCATAGTTCCTAGTCCACCAGAAGTAACGTTACTTTTAGATTGCTTAAACTTGGCATATCGGCAAGCGATCATTTGGTGTTGCCCTACATCCGAAACAATTATAGCATTATGATCGGAAGCAATATTTATTTCTTCTATCACCTCGGCCATGGTAATTTTCTCCTTGGTAGGATATACGTCGTTTTTTATAACGGCATCGAATTCTATCTTGTATTTTTCTTTAAACTCATTATGCCAATCTTGGTGGCTGTTAGCGTTTATCAAAGGCAACAACATAGACAATGTTTGTTTGGCATTCCCCAATACCGCCACATCGGCCTTTACATTTTTATTGATCTCTGCCGGGTCTATATCAAAGTGAATGATTTTTGCTTGTTTGGCATAAGTATCCAAGCTACCGGTTACCCTATCGTCGAACCTCATCCCGATGGCTATCAGCACATCACATTCATTCGTAAGAAGGTTAGGGCCATAATTTCCGTGCATCCCTACCATTCCCACATTTAGTGGGTGACTGGAATCGAGGGCAGAAAGTCCCAAAATTGTCCAAGCCGCCGGGATTCCCGATTTTTCGACCAATTCTTTTAGTTGTTCTTCTGCTTCCCCCAAGATTACTCCTTGTCCAAAAACAATAAGGGGTTTTTGGGCACTGTTGATCAATGCTGCGGCAGTTTCTACGGCCGTAGCATCTGGAGTAGGATATGGCTTGTAACTACGTACGGCTTTACATGGCTCGTATTCAAAGTCAAATGTATCGATTTGGGCATTTTTGGTAATATCGATTAACACAGGACCTGGTCTTCCTGATCTGGCGATATAAAATGCCTTTGCCAAAATTTTCGGGATTTCAGCAGCTTCCGTTATTTGGTAGTTCCATTTGGTAACTGGAGTAGAAATGCCAATGATATCTGTTTCCTGAAAAGCATCGGTGCCCAACAAATGACGTGCTACCTGTCCGGTAATACAAACCATTGGAGTAGAATCTATCTGGGCATCTGCCAAACCGGTCACCAGGTTTGTAGCTCCAGGACCAGAAGTAGCAACGGCCACCCCTACTTTTCCTGTCACCCTAGCAAACCCTTGAGCGGCATGGGTAGCCCCTTGTTCGTGCCGGGTCAAAATATGGGTTAATTTATCTTGAAACTTATAGAACTCGTCATACAAAGGCATTATGGCCCCCCCTGGATATCCATAAATTAGGTCTACTCCTTCTGCCAATAAGCAATGGATAATAGCCTCAGCACCACTAATTCTGATAGTGTTCTGTTTTGTCGTTTTTGCTTTTTCCTTTTTCAATGTTTCCATAATTGTAGCCCTAATCGGTTAACATGTTTCGGTATAAATACCGCTTAAAATCCCATAGGGGAATTTGATTATTTTTATTTTGTGAATTCCTAAAACTCATCGGTCACACAACCTACGGAAGCCGAAGAAACCGTATTGGCATATTTGTACAAACTTCCTTTGCCAACCTTTAATGCTGGTTGTACCCAATTAGCTCTGCGTGTTTCGATCTCTTCATCGGTCAGGTTCACGGAAATAGTATTCTTTTCGGCATCGATGGTAATAATATCGCCATCTTGGACCAATGCAATCGTACCACCGTCTTGTGCTTCTGGACTCACATGGCCTACTACAAATCCGTGCGTACCACCAGAGAAACGACCATCGGTTATCAAGGCTACGTCTTTTCCAAGACCTGCCCCCATAATAGCTGCTGTAGGCTTCAACATTTCCGGCATTCCAGGACCACCTTTAGGACCTTCATAGCGAATCACCACTACATCTCCTTTTTTCACCAATCCTTTTCCGATTCCGGCATTTGCCTTAAACTCATCATCGAATACCTTTGCTGGTCCGCTAAAATGCAAACCTTCTTTTCCGGTAATTTTGGCTACCGATCCTTGTTGCGCCAAGTTGCCATATAATATACGAAGGTGACCCGATTCTTTAATTGGGGCATTCAATGGCTTAATTACATCTTGTCCTTCGCTTAAGCTAGGCACCTCTGCTAAATTTTCTGCCATTGTTTTTCCGGTAACAGTTAAACAATCGCCATGCAGCATACCGTTTTCCAACATAAACTTCAATACTGCCGGCGTACCACCTACTCTATGAACATCTTCCATCAGGTACTTACCACTAGGCTTTAAATCGGCCAAGAAAGGGGTCGTATCGCTAATTCTTTGAAAATCGTCCAAGGTAAATTCTATATCGGCAGCTTTTGCTATGGCCAAAAAGTGTAATACTGCATTGGTAGACCCTCCCATTACGGTAATTAAACGCACGGCATTTTCCAAGGATTTTCTGGTAATGATATCGCTAGGCTTGATATCGTTCTCCATAAGATATTTTAAGGCCTTCCCTGCATTGATAGAGTCCATTTTCTTTTCTTTTCCGATCGCCGGATTGGAAGAGTTGTATGGCAAGGCCATCCCCAAAGCTTCAATGGCAGATGCCATTGTATTAGCGGTATACATTCCGCCACATGCACCAGCTCCTGGGCAGGCATTCTGTATCACTCCTTTAAAGTCCGCTTCGTTCATAGTACCGGCAACTTTTTCTCCCCATGCTTCAAAAGCAGAAACAATATCTAATTTTTTGTCTTTAAAACAACCAGAAGCTATTGTTCCTCCATATACCAAAACAGATGGTCTGTTTAAACGGATCATTCCCATCAGGGCTCCAGGCATATTTTTATCACAGCCTACCACGGTAACCAGGGCGTCGTAATTCATGGCCTGTACTACCGTTTCCATAGAATCTGCAATAATATCCCTAGATGGCAAGGAATAACGCATCCCGTAAGTCCCCATAGAAATCCCATCACTAACACCAATTGTATTAAATACCAAGCCTACCAATCCACTTTCATTGGTACCTTCTTTTACAAACTGGGCCAAGTCATTTAAATGCATATTACAAGGGTTTCCCTCATACCCTGTACTTCCTATCCCTACTAAAGGTTTTTTCAAATCTTCTTCGGTCAGACCAATGGCGTGCAACATCGCTTGAGCAGCAGGTTGTGTTGGGTCTTGTGTTACGTTTTTGCTATACTTATTCAATTCCATTAATATGTGTTCTTTCTATGTTTATTTGTAAAAAACTCTATATAACTATCAAAGATAAATGTTTATATACCCTTAATTTTTTAACTCTAACTATTGGTTTAAACTCAATATCTAAAAAATAAATCTAATATACTGATTTCTAACTTATTACACCCTTAAATCATATCATATTCAGTAATTTTTTATTCTTTAATCCCGTCAATGTTTTTAACTTTATACTGACAATTCTACAAACAAAGAGTATAAAAGCCACTAAAAACTCATCTACAGATATCTAATTCATTAAGCCTTCTTATTTTGGCCATAGTTTTTGATTCTGACATCAAAAAACAAAAAAAAAGCCTGTATCAAAGTTTATCTGATACAGGCTTTTAAATTAATAACGATCCGTATCACCCCATTTCCGGGATAATAATGACTACATTAATAATGTTGTTATTGATTTGCATAAGGCAATATTATAAAAATTCGAATCAGCATCAAAGAAAAACTTTAAAAAACTTATTTTTCTTTTAATGAAGGGGCCAAAAGCCAATTGGTTTCGTGAATCTTTGGTTCATTCGTCTTCTTTTTACGGCCATGGTTCATGGTCACCTCAACGAAACTTTATAACAGGGATTTAAATTAACTTAAAGGTAAAATGATCTCCCGATTTCTTTTGGGACAGTACAGCAATAGCCTCGTCGGACAATTGTAAAATCCTAGGATACCCTCCGGTGGTCTGTCCATCTTTCATCAAAATGATCAATTTTCCGGCTGGTGTCAACTGTACCGTTCCCGGTAGTGTTGCCGAGGTAAGCATAGATACCTGATATCCCTCTATTGTTTCGTTAACCTGGTAGGCCATTCGATTATTTTCTTTGGCCACGGAAAACTCCGTATAAAAAAGCTGCTCTAACTGATTTGGATGTAACTGTTGAAACTCGGGTCCCTTATACACTTTTAGAACCTTGGCTTCTATAATACTGGCATCAACCTTTAATTCTGTGATCTTAGGTTTAAAATCTTTACAAATCCCATAGGGTAAGCTGGTATGGTCCTTTACTGAATTATGTTGCGTCACGGGTTTGTAAAAAGACCTACTTCCGAGAATCGGTTCGGTAGTAAAACCGCCTTTTACCCCTAAATAGTTTCTTATCCCATTTTCTAATTTCCCATAGGACAGCACATCTCCTTTTTTAATTTGATACACCCTATAATTACGAATGGGCAGATCGTTTAAAAAAACCGCCATTTCGGCACCGCCAAGGGCAATAAATGTAGGTTCCTCAAAACTGAGCACTGGGCCGGTCATGGTAATTTCCAATACTGCATCGTTATCATCGTTCTCTAACAAGGCGTTTATTTTAGATACCGCCATGGTATCCATCACCCCAGACACGGGCACTCCCATATTTCGAAATAAAAATCTCCCCTGATCTTGCAGGGTGGTAAAAAATCCGGCTTTTATAATATTAAGCATCCCATTTCAATTTTTCCATTTTATAAATCCCCACTTCACTTTCTATTTTATGCAATTGGTATTCTGCCTTTGAAATGGGATAGAACTGTACTTTGTCGCCTACTTTGAGGAAACAGGGCGTTTTGCTCTTTGCATCGAACATAGACACGGAACAAATCCCAATAATATTCCATCCTCCCGGGGAATCTTGTGGATATATCCCAGTTTGTTTTCCAGCAATACCTACGGAGCCCTTAAAAACCTTTGCTCTTGGTACTGGTTTTCTTGGTATTTCCAAAGCCTCTGGCAAGCCTCCCAAATAAGTAAAACCAGGCAAAAACCCTATGCCGTATACGGTATATATGGCACTGCTGTGCAGTTTTATGATTTCTTGGAAACTGATGCCCAAATGGTCAGATACTTCTTGTAGATCGACCCCGTATTCCGCATCATAACACACTGGTAAACGCCAAAGGTATTGTTCCAATAAAACTGGCTCTTTCTTTGCCAAATACCATTCTTCCAGCTTTGGTTTTAAAACGCCAAAATCTATTTCGGCATCCCTACAGATCAAGGTTAAGGAATTATAGGCCGGGATAAACTCCCATGCTGTTTCCTTCAGGTGGTATTTTTTTAAATATTGAACAAACTCCAATATCTCGTTCAATATGGCTTCTTCGATCTTTACCGGCCATTCTACTAAGATAGCATGTATTCCGAAAGGCCGAATCGATATTTTATGGCTGCTCACTATTTTATATATATTAGGTTCTTTGGTAATTCTACCGAAAGATAGGTTAATATTTCACTTACCCGTACACTATCGCCATGAATACAAAAAGTCTCGGCAATTATTGCTCTTTTATCGCCATTTAAGGTAGTTACCACTTGTTCTTTCACCATGGCTACCAGATGTCTAAGCACATCCTTGGGGTCATTGATCACAGCTTGAGGATGTTGCCTAGAGACCAGGGTTAGATCGCTATTGTAATTTCGATCGGCAAAGGCCTCATACTTTATGTTAAATTCCTGCTCCAAGGCTTCTTTGGCAATCACCGAGTTATAGGGTACATAAAGATATATTCCCTTTCTATAAGGAGCAAGAACCTCTAAAAATATCTTAGCCAAGGCTTGGTCCTTAGCCAGATCGTTGTACAGGGCCCCATGGGGCTTTATATGGTTTAGGGGAATCTCCTCTTCCTTTAATAGTTGACAAAAAACTTCTAATTGGGATCCTATACTTTGTTTTACTTCAGCTGGAGCCATGGTCATAGAAATGCGGCCAAAATGCTCCTTATCGGGATAGGAAGGGTGTGCCCCCACTAACACTCCATGTTGTTTAGCCAATAAGGCCACCTTTCTCATGGTTTCTAGATCGCCAGCATGGCCGCCACAAGCAATATTACATGAAGAAATTAATGGCAATAGAATATCTTCATTCTCCAAGCCTTCCCCCACATCGCAATTGATATCAATCCTATATTCCATTTGTTCTTTTGGTTTCGAGTTTAAAAATTAGTGATGGCTTCCGATCTTGTTATTAAAAATAAAAAACTATTCCCGTTGCTTGCTCAAATAAGATTAATAGCTGTTTTTGTCCCTACAAAACAAATCCCCTCCCTGAAAAATACAGAACAGCTATTATCTGCCCCCTAATTTTAAATGGTCATTTGTTTTGAGATACGGTGATGGTCTGTTTTGCCTATTTAAGATTGTTCCATTCATATGAGCTTTTATTGGGAAGCGTTCAAGGCATAGAGAGCAAAACTCCCTAACCAATGGGTACCACTATAATTATCATCTACAATATTGGGAAGTGAATACTGCAGATGTTCGTTTGCCATTTGCGTTAAGTGGCCGTATTCTGGCAATGTTTGGGCTATTCCGTATAAACACCAAGCCCTACTAAAGTTTAAACCGTCTAAATGCACCAGTTTCCCATCGGTGCGATCGGATACTTTTCCCGGCTCCAATTTAAAATTTGGATTTTCCAGCTGAGGCATAAAGGCCTTTAACCATGTCCTAAACTTTTTTTGGCCATACACTTTCCGCACTAAATTAGCTTCTTCCAAACAAGGCGACAGAAAATCGAATCCGCTTGGCTCCCATGACAAGGGGCACCCGGAATCAGATTTATAAAATCGGTCAACATTTGTTGTAATTGCTGCCTTCAAATCTTCCCTTTCCAAGGCCAGTGCATAATCCCAAGCCAGGGAAAGTCCAAAAGCGGTATTAGTATGTTCTCCCACTCGAATGGGATAGTTTAATTTTGGCAAGAATTCTAAATAAGCATTCTCGATATACATCGTCAAAGGCAGCAGGTTGTTTTCCAAATCCCTAGCCAATGGATCGTCCCAAGAGTGAAGCTCTTCTGCTAATTTAAGGATCCAAGCCCAACCGTAGGTACGCTCATAGGTTTGGTTGCCTTCCATTTTAAAATAAGCAACTTCTTTTTCGATATTTTCCTTGGAAATATTTTCTACCAGAATTCTTCTAATGCTTTCTGCCTGATTTAAACTAGGAAATTGTTTTAACAGAGAAATTAACGACCAATGGCCGTGTACCGAGGAATGCCAATCATAACAGCCATAAAAAGCTGGGTGCAAAGTTTTTGGAGCGGCTAAATGCGTGGCATCGTGCAGGGACTGGTTTAATTTGTTAGGGTATTCTACCTGTAGGCATTCTAAAGGCAATCGGGCTAGGCGATTGGCTTCTTTAAAATGCAATTCTGGCGCTTTAAGGGATTTTGAAACTTCCAATTCCAGCTTTTTTTCTTCCTTGCATCCTGTAAAAAAAATTAAGACTACAGAAAAGAGCAATATTTTATTACCCATGGTTTTTATGGTTTAAAGTGGTCGGTTAACAGTTATTGGTAAATATAAAAGCTTCACTACAAAATAGCACAGCCTTTTCTAAAATTTACCCCAGAAATAAGAAAACACAACAGTCGTTCATCTAAAAAGTTGCTGTTCGTCTAAAAATCGGATATTAATTTAAGGTTGATATAATATTTCTAAATGTCTAAGGTTATAATAGTCCCAAATTAATTATTTAACCTACTTAAATGACATGTTTAGAATGTAAAAAGGCGCTTAGTTATATTGACCATAGAAATGCCATGGATACACTAGGTCTTGAACTTTGCAGTAGACACAAAGGAAGAATAGAAAAATTAATCAAGTTAAAAAGGACTCCCAAGGAGGCGATTCTTCTCTATTATGGACTGAAAGAGGTTGGTATTCATCCTACCTTGGAATGGTGGGACGGAAAAAAATCTGTCGACATTTCTATATCCAGAGTAAAACTTAATATAGAAATAGACACTGCCTACAATTTAATAACCCACGACCAAGCGATTCAGAATTTGGAAGAAGCCATGCATTCCTTTAGAAATGGATTTACGACCATAAGGATTCCGCATATTCTCATAAAACACTATTTAAAAGAGACCGTCGCTAATATAAAGGGGATTTCTGAAAGCTTAAAAACAAATACCAAGACCATTTAAGCGTTATGGTTAATTCGAGAATTTGAAAATGAGGGAATTTGAAAATTAAATTATTGTACTAATTGGTTAATGTAACAATGAATTAATAAAGCAATGTACCAATTGAGGTTTTCCAAGTTGAGAGGCTGATAGCCTTTTAACGTGACAATTGGGATATAATGTTATAAAAATCAGGGAGTTTTAAAATTGAGTTGGATCTTAACGGAGGGGATTATTGTTTTTTGATGTATCAATTAGCTAATGTAACTATGTACTAATTGGGATTGTGGTAACTGAAAGACCTATAGCCATTTAATGTAATAATTGGGTTCTAATATTTTGAAAATCAAGGAGTTTTAAAATTGAGTTGGATCTTAACTGATGGCCAGATGACTTATTAATATAACAATGATTTAGTGTACCAATGGGTTAATTCTTTAAACTGAAATTGCCGAAAATAACCACTATGGAACATCAAAAAAGAAGATTCAAGAAGAGCAAGAAGAGCTGGTTTTGCTGCGATTATCATTGGGAATATAAATGAACCTCAAAGTCGGTAGGTTTTCGGAACAGGCTCTTTTAAATTAGTGCAGTCCTAGTTTTTTTTTACTGTACGGGTACAAGGGTGACGCTCGCTGCCCAGGTAAATTTTTGCATTTTCCCTTCGGTACTAAACCGACATCTGCATTTTAGGTTTATTGGTAACCTTGCTTAAATCCCAACGGCTAATATCTTGTTGAAAGCCATTAGCTTCGTAAAACATATAGGCCATATCGGTTACCGCCCCAACATTCCAACGGCCAATATCCTGATTGAAGGCCTTTGCCCCATAAAACATCATGGACATGGTTTTAACACTAGCGACATCCCAAGAACCTATATCCTGGTTAAAACTATAGGCATTAAAAAACATCTTTGACATATTGGTTACCTTACCAACATTCCAACTCCCGATATCCTGATTAAAACTAAAGGCATTAAAGAACATACCGGTCATATTAGTGACATTACTAACATCCCAAGCACCAATATCCTGATTAAAGGCTTTAGCCTCATAAAACATACAACTCATATTGGTCACCAAGGACAGGTCTGGGACATCCTTGGCATTTATAACCATATTGGAACATTTATAAAAGCTGTAATACATAGAGACCCATTGTTGCGACCCCCATTGTTCTACGGACAATAGTTTTTCGCTATCACTGTGGCTAGGGAAATATAGGTGTGGAAAATCACCGCTAATTCTAACGGTATAGACCCCTGGTTCTTGGTATGTATGGGTAGTGCTCTCGGTATAGACTTCTGTATCTATGGAACCATCGCCCCAATCGACCGTATAATGAAACCTTCCCAGTCCTGTGGGTAAGCATATTTGGTTGGACAAGGATTTTCCAAAGTTGTCAGTTTTCCAAACGGTAATAAAATCTTTGCTGTTATTGACCTTACCGCCTTGAACAGTACTGCCGAATACTGCCTTTTCACCATGCAATTCATTATTAAAGGACGTTTCTTTTACTGACATACTTTTTAATTTGAGGTTCCTACAAATAGCCTTTTTATCCATTTAGGAACGACAATTTCCTAAAAATAAGATAAAAGACTCCGATTAATTTTAATCGACTTGACATATGTCAAGAAACACCCTGTCTTTTTTACTATTTCCTTGGAAATAGCTATCCAATGTACGATTTATATTTCTTTTTAATGTTTTTAATCCTGCAATTTAATCAAAAACTCAAGACCGAATAAAGCTTTATTTTTTTATAATTATCCAAATTGTTTTATAAAAACCAGTACAATATTGGGAAGGTTTGCCCATTTTAGATATGACTATTGTTATTTGAAACAACTTTTATCCGACCTCCTCTACACCGCTATCAATGGTGTATTGTCAATAGTTTTTGGATTGATATGATTCCACAACTTAAAAGCACCCCTCCACAACTGTCGTTCCTATTTATACGTTTATTCACTTTTCCTTTATATATCATATTTATTGGCATATTTGGCAAGAGGTACATCATGATATCCTTAACTTTACCATACGACCATAACTATTAACAGGAAGGGCGACTATTCTACTTCCTACAAAACGATCGACAACATGAAAAATACGGTGAAGTCTATAAACCCTTTCAACAATGAATTATTGCAGGAATACAAACTGTTTTCTGATCAACAGATAGCGCAGGTGTTACAGCAAACGGCATCAAGTTTTAGCAAATGGAAGAAGGAACCTATTGACGACAGGGCCAAATTATTGTCTAAGGTGGGCAAGCTATTGGAATTGCAGAAATATAAATTCGCCAAACTTATTACTCAAGAAATGGGCAAACCTTTGGTACAAAGTATCACTGAAGTAGAAAAATGCGCTTGGGTATGTGAATTTTATGCGGTCAACGCTGATGATTTTTTGTGCGATGATCTTATTGAGACCGAGGCTCGAGAGAGTTTTATCAGTTACGACCCTTTGGGATGTATACTGGCCATCATGCCATGGAACTTTCCCTTTTGGCAAGTATTGCGCTTTGCGGCACCCACCCTAACGGCAGGAAATACCGTTATCTTAAAACATGCCGCCAATGTAAGCGGATGTGCCATGGCGCTAGAGCAATTATTTGAGGAGGCGGGCTACCCTAAAGGATGTTTCCAAGTTATTATTGCCGACCACCAGCAGGTAGAAAGCCTTATAGAAAACACTATTGTCAAGGCCGTCACTTTAACTGGCAGTGAAAAGGCTGGCAGACACATTGCCGCCATCGCTGGAAAAAACCTAAAAAAAACAGTCTTAGAACTCGGTGGCAACAATGCTTGCATCGTATGGGAAGATGCCGATTTGGATGCCCATGTAAAAACGATGGTGAATGCTCGGATGTTAAATGCGGGGCAAAGCTGTATTGCCGCGAAACGATTCATCGTAGTGGCCGATATTTACGAGGAATTCATAGCGAAATTCCAGCAACAAGTACAATTACTTCACCAAGGCGACCCTATGGATCCGGAGACCGACATCAGTGTATTGGCCCGTCCGGATTTGGCCGATATCGTTGCGCAACAGGTAACCGACTCCGTTGCAAAGGGGGCAGAAGTCCTTATAGGCCACAAAAAGGACAAGGCTTATTATGCCCCTACCATTCTTACTAAAGTGACTCCCGACATGCCTGTCTTTAAAGAAGAAGTATTTGGTCCTGTAGCCGCCATTATCAAGGCCAAGGACAGAGAAGAGTCTTTAGCCTTGGCCGCCAATACCGCTTTTGGATTGGGCACCATGCTTTTTACCCAAGACTTAAAAGCTGCCCGTCATTGTATCGATCAAATAGAGGACGGCGCATTTTTCATCAATGAGATGGTAAAATCGGACCCAAGGCTGCCCTTTGGAGGTACCAAAGCATCGGGCTATGGCCGAGAACTTTCCAAAGAGGGCATCTTAGCATTTGTCAATAAAAAAACGGTCTACCTACACTAGTATCTCAACACGGTAAGGTGAAAGGCTTATTACGGCTACACCTTACCGTACACAGGAATTATAAAATCCCCGTTTAAAAAAGGTTCTGGATTTATGGTACTCTGAAGGATTACTCCAGATTGAGGTCTCTCTAGCAACATTTGGGCCGCTTGTAGCAAGGGCACGGCCGTAGTGGTCTGGATGGCCCTTAGCATATGTTTCCCCACTTTTTGCGGTAGTATCCGTTTGGCGACTTCCCTCCTTCTTAGAATTCCACGGGCGTCTTTTCCCTGTACAGCGGCATATAGAATTATCTGATCGTCTTGGATAAGGGGAATTTTAGCGATCATTTTTTGCTGCAATTTCACCACGGGATTAGCGGCATTGCCCAAATTTCGTATTTGCTCCTGCACCCAGGCATAATGGCCCGGATGCCGCAGTGTTTTATAGTCTAGGGAAGCTACTTTTCCGGCCAGGGCATTTGGTAAATCTGCTGCCCCGCCCGAAGTCAGGTCCTCTTCATAAGCGATACCGTCTATCAAAATAGTGGCCCGTTCGGACAGGGCCGGAAGTTTTACCTTTTTATAGTCTCGTAGTGCTTCGGCCTCTTTTAAATATTCCGTGGCCACTCCGACCGGACTCCATGTAAACCCGTAATAATGGGGCCCAACGGCATGTTTGGTAAGGGCTCCTACCTTAAATTCTAGGGTGTCGACCTTTTCTACGCTATAATCTTTACAAAACTGTTGAAAAAGCATATTTGCCAAAACATCTATATACCCCGGTGCCAATCCGGTCTGCAGTACAAATCCGGTTTTAGCATCTTTTGCCAAAGCCATTATTTGATTGGTCTCGGCTACATATTCGGTAAGGTTGGCATAGTGCATCTGGTAGTCTTTTGCCAATTGGGCCATTTTTGGGGCCATCGCTCCCGGCAGGCAATCGAGCAAGACATCGGCAGTGCGCATTAGCTCCTTCATTTCTGGAGTGATGCCGTCCTCAGGAAGGTGAAAAGCCGTTAATGAACATGCTTTTGTGGTGCCGGTTTCGATCCACTTAGCTACCCTTTGTGCCTTTTCGAGGGTTCGGTTACCGATAAAAATATTGGGGGCAACTTGACTCCATTCTGCCAAAATGAGTCCCGCTGCCTCTGCGATGCCCCCGGCCCCGGCAATAAGGATATTGTATTGCTTTTTCATATATAGCTATTTTAGGTTTTTAAGGGTCATACTTCGGCTTCGATCAGTACAGGAGATGTATTTCGCATATTGTCATTCGTCTTTACCACCAGTGTTCGGTCATGCTTCTTCCATATAAGAAAGATACTATTTTCTTGGGAGATTTTGGTGAGCCTAATTGGAATTTGTGGGGGTTGGTTTTTATTAATGTACCAATTAGTTAATGTAACAATGGATTAATTGGGGAATTGTCTTAGTTGAGGGGCATTTGGGTTTTTAATGATCTGCATGGGATTGTAGACACATGGGAATTTTTTCTCGTCACTCCCAGGAGTCCTCATTTTAGGACGATGAAGGGGTCTCACCAACATGGTTCTTTCATCTTTTAAGGACAGTTTTCTTACTCTTTCCGGTACGAGCGTGACGCTTGCGCTAGCGGGGGTTCATGTGGAAATGTACCAATTAAATAATCTAGCAATTGGTTAATGTACCTATTGGAAAAGTTTCGTTTGAAAATTGGTTTTTGATACCTTGAGGATTTTGGGATTCCATTCGCGACAATCATAGCCCCGGAGGGGCCTCATATTAATAATGATGGTATTATTTGTATTCATAGGTATCGTGGATTCGGTCCTATCTTTTTCATTGATCATTGTATTCGCGTTAGGGATTGCAGCGGCATCCTTTTTTAGGGGCATCGCCCCTAAAAAAGATACAGCGGAAAGCCCGGCCCGATAGGGGAACGCCCAACCAATAACAACCCTTATAAGGAGGATACTATTTTACAGATTTGCCTTGTGATAACTCAGTAGCGGAATGCTAATATGGTCTTCTATTTTTTTGACCAAGCTTTTGTGGAACAACCTTTTAAGGATGCCCTTTTCTTCTCTTTCTAGCACTACCAAAAGGTCTGCACCAATGATTTCGGCATGGGTTTTTAGTTTTTCCTCAATAAAATCGGAAAAAATTAGCTTAAACTCCACTTTCTCATACGCTACTTTTTTCGCCAACATATCCTTAAACCATTCCATTTGGTCCATCCCGGCATATTCCTTTTCCGTGGAGATATGGGCGATAGATATTTTTGCATCCAAGGCCTTAGCCAGGGGCACTATTTTTTTGATCGCAGCAATATCGGCCTCTTCAAAATCGGAGGCATAGAGGATATTCGTTATCGCCATCTCTTCCATACCATTGGGAACGATCAGCAGCGGACAGGGAACTTTGTCCTGCAGTCCTTTGCCGATATCGCCCACAAACAATCCACGTTCGGTATGTTTGTCCTTACGCCCTATGATAATTAACCCTACCCCCAATTCCTTGGCCTTTTTTAGAATCCCCTGAGAGATGAGTTCCACACGCTCTACCACACATTCCACGGCCTTGCCTTCTAGATGGCCCAAGTGTTTGGAACAATAGGCCGTTAATATTTCTTGTTGCTCCTTGATTACATGGTGGGCTATTTGCTGAGGCGGACGCGATACCGACACCCGTATCATCGGCATTTCATGGCCATAGTACACCATTAATTTTGCTCCTAAACGAAGACTTAGTTCGTAGGCGTATTTTAGGGCTGCAGCAGAATTTTCTGTGCGGTCGGTAGCGTACAAGATGCTTTTTATCATATCTACATTATTTATCGTTAAAACTATGGGCTTTTAGGCTTACTTTTTATGACTTCGGTCATATTATAAAGCCTCCCGTATAACGGTAGCAGATTACTTGGCTTTAGGGAGTGCCAAAAAGGGTACTTTACTCACAAAAACAAGGTGATGCACCACGGCTTCGCGCAACAGTTTTTCAAAAAAACTACGCTTGTTGTAGACCATTGCGACCATCCCAATATGTTGATTTTCTTTTTCTAATAATAGAAGGGTGGCCGCGATAGAAGTACTCCTTGGAACTTCTAAAAACCTGGGCTTTACCGTTTTAAACATTTCCCTAAGGGATTCTCTATTGGCCTCTTGAGACTCCGTAAGCTGTTTTTCTGAAGCTATATGAACTACGGTTAAGGCAGAATTCCACCATTGACAGATCTGAATAAGGGGGTTTAATTCCGATTTTTGGAATTCACTTTTATAGTCATTGGCAAAAACAACCTCATCGGGAATATCGTAATCATAATTTTCGGGAACCGCTATAATGGGGCAGTTTTGAACCAGTTGTATCGCCTTCATGGTGGTGCTGCCAAAGAGTACGTTCTCTATAGCGGACGCTCCCTTGGTGCCCATAAAAACACACTCGATATTCCAGTCCATAACCGTACAGTTAATGGCATTGACGGGCGAATCGTTTATAGAAACGGGCATAAACCTATGGTGTTTATTTTCTTTTTTGGCCTCCATTTTTTTAATGATTGCTGCCAACCCCTCCTTGGAGGCCTTTACAGCGTCTTCTCCCCCAATGTTCCTATAATAGGCATGGAGTATATAAAAAGTACAATCGTGCTTTTCTAAAAGATAGACGGCATAATCGATGGCCTTTTGGGCCCTATTGGAAAAATCTGTGGGCAATAGAATCTTCTTCATATTTATGGACGTCTTTATATTATCGCATCTACATCGCCGATGGCAAGACCAATAGTGGTACTTCTGAATGGAAGCCTATTTTTTTTACCACCGCTTCTCGGGTAAGTTTTTCTATAAAACTATGGTGGTAATGCATCAAGGCGATCATATCGGCTTCGGTTTCACGGGCAAATTCGGTGATGGCCTGGGCTACGTTTACTTCCATTTCTACCATATGAAAACTATGCTCTATTCCCCCTAGGCGCTTGCGCAGTAATTCCTTGTTAGATTTCTGCGTATCGCTCATCACAAATTCCAGGGCCACCTGAAAAACATACACCTCTGCCTTCCAAAGGCTTGCCAGCCCTGTTAACGGTGCTAGCTCATGGGCTTCGTAATAATTGGTAAAATCTGTAGGGAATACTATTCTTTTTAATTGCTGAAAATTATAGGCTTCTGGTACGGCCAGGATGGCCCTATGCCGTATTTTTTGAAGCACCTTCACCGTATTACTGCCCATAAAAATCTCTTTGGCCCCGGTAGCTCCAGTGGTTCCCATAACAATAAGTTCTATTTCCTTTTGACGGACGGTTTCCGAAATGGCATTTATGAGGTGATCTGACTTGGAAATTTTCTCGAAAGTATGGTTAGAATTTCGATGGTGTTCCCCTAGGTATGTCAATACCTTGTTCAGTCCTCTATCGGACTGCTCTGCCAAGGAGTCAAATAAGACCCCTAACCTTTGTTTTCCCTTTTCGCCCAAAACCTTGGACAACTCCGGGTCATAGGCATTGAGGAGCATAAAACAACAAGATTCATGGGCCAATAGTTTTAAGGCGGTGAACATGGCATTCCAGGCATTATCGGAGAAATCGGTGGGCAACAGTATATTCTTCATCCTGCTATGAGGTATAACATTAGGTGGTCTTCTTTTTTTTCATCAAGGTGTCTGGGATTACTAGAAATGGAATTTTTACATGAAACCCTATTTGGTCGATATTTTGTTTTAATAACAGGTGTTCAAACAAGGAGTGTTTTCGGTTCATCATTACCAACAGCTGAAATCCGTGTTCGGAGATATACTCTAGGATGGCCAAGGGCATATATTTTCCTTTTTCTTCCTTTATTTGGTGCGGTATTCCTTGCAAACAGCTATCCAAAAAAGCCTTGTTGTTTTGCTGTGCTGCCGTAAGCTCATATTCTTCTTTTATATGTAGTACTGTTATTTCCGCTTGGAACATTTTTGCCACATTGATCATTACCATAAGATCGTCTTTCTTAAAGGGCAATAGATAGTCTGTGGAAAAAAGGATCTTTTGAATGGGCTTGTTTTCAAAAGATTCGGGGACCATCAGCAAAGGAACTTTTACCTTGCGCAATACAAAGACAGTATTAGACCCCAAGAACAACTGCCGGGCGCCCGTAGCGCCTTTGGTGCCCATGACCACCATATCGACCTTCTTTTTTTTTACCAAGCGATTTATTTCATCGGTCAGAACATTAAAGGCCGAAATCATTTTATAACGGTGCTTGGTATTAGGGTATTGGTGTCGAACATCTGCCAATGTTTTTTGGAGTCCGGCATGGGAAATATCGGTACCTACATTGGGAATTCCACTGTATCCGGAACCTCCAATCATAAAATCTGTCCTAAAAAAGGATGGCGTATAGGTATGTAAAAAGTAAAACAGACATTCTTCTTCTTTAAAAAAATCCATGGCAAAAGAAATGGCATTCCATGCATTGGGCGAAAAATCTGTAGGAATTAATATGGTCTTCATCAGCTTTTAATTTATACACTTACACATTCATTGATTGTAGGGCTACCTATAAAGAACCATCATACGATAGCCGTAAAAGGCGACGGGAGCGACCCCTAATCACCTTAACCAAAGATAATTACTCTAAAAATCATATTTAATGATTCTCGTCATTTGGGGGCTGCTAATAACAAGGGAGATTTGTATGTCCCAACTTTATAAGTCTAGAAATCATGGCGCTTCAATTTAATCAGTACGCGAACGAAGGAACTGCCTTTCTAAGGGATTATAGTCAAGAAATGGAGCTAAGCACCGATATGGATAGGGCAGGAAGAATTCTTACTGCTACGCTTCACGCCTTGCGAGATATTATTCCTATGGAAGAATCCCTGCAGTTTATGGCCCAATTGCCCATGTTTTTAAAAGCCGTATACGTCAATGGATGGTCCCTGAAAAAAAAGGGGCCAAAAATTAAGCATCTACCGGAATTTATAGACCTGGTCAGGGAATACGATGGCTCTATGGCCGCCTATGATTTTGATTACAGCAACGAAATGGCCGAGGCCTATATCAGCACTACTTTTATATACCTCAGCAAATACGTGTCCATGGGAGAATTATTGGATATACGCGATACCCTTCCAAAAGAATTAAAACCGCTCATTCCGTCTAAATTAATATTCTAAATACTCCGACCATGAATTATATACTAGCCATTGTTCTTTACCTTTTACTATTACTGCTGATGCTTTATATCCTAAAAATCTCTAGAGGTAGCTAATGGCCCACTATGGGTAAGGGCTATAGGAGAGAAGGGTGTTGAAAAACAGCCCCACTTATTGTTAACCCGCATTATTCACCAAGAGTTTTTTCTTCAAGGAATTTGAGGATAAATTTTGCATTCCCTGGATTAAGGAAATTTTCCGGGATAGTTTTCCAGCTGTTAGATGAACCTTCTGTAAATTTTAGTGCAGATATGACTATTTTTAGTCCTGATATTGCTGAAATTTCCCGATAAGGCATAGGTATCCCAAGACTGATAAACAGTGAGATGAGTAACTTTTAGCCAGAGAGCAATTCCTGGAATAGATGCTGGTACACAAAGGCTTTGGAGAGCCGGTAATAAATTCTTCTTTTGGTTATTTTAATGGTAGCACCTATTTTCAGCAGGTTAGTCCTAATGCTGCTGAT
>NZ_FQYX01000008.1 GCF_900141935.1 Arenibacter nanhaiticus
TTCATGAATTCCTTTAAAAAACAATAGACAAGCCATGAATAAAAAACGAACCAGGGTCGAGAGTCAAAGGTACAGTGTACCTTTGGCTGGAGGAGCCAGCCGTAGCGTTGGCCTTTCTTGCGAAATGATTCATTCAGAATATTTTTTTGTCAGCACTTAAATTTTAGGAACTCGCTTTTGAAAAACAGCTAAATAAGATAATTCGTTTAGCTCAGACAGCCTAAAATCGCCAACGCGCAAGCTGGCCTCTTCACTAAAATAGTCCAGTGGACTATTTCTTAACCTTCGATCCTCATTCAAATTTTACGATAAATTTTCGATAGGCCAGAGAAAAATAAAACCTTTAAAAAGACCCCCATATTGTCAAAAATCTTTTAAAATACAGATATATAAAGTGTTTGCAAAGATTGGCTCAAATCGTTTAGGACGCTATTGGTTATATATTAATAAACAATCGTTTAAAGTTTTGTTTTTCCTTTTTTAAGGACAGTTCCTGATAGTTTAATCTGTCCGCTTCTTCTTCATTTACTCATGTATTTGTTATTTGTTTTCAATAGGTATTCGTGAACCGTCCATGACGGTTTCTTTTGCTTGTCCAGGGCCGAGACAAAGGTACGGTGTGCCTTTGGATGGAGGAGCCAGCTGTAGCGATGTCCTATCGTGCTAAAAGCTACAGTCTAGAGGAATAGTTCTTCCTCATCGAGTTCGAAAAACCGGTTTCAAAACTTCGCGTCGCCTCGTATCTTCTCCACGGCGCCAGCTGGCCCCTCACGACAAATGCAAATTGTTGCATTTTCTGCTCGGTCCTATGCGAATCAGGGTTTTTTGCTGCGCTGGCTTACTATCATATGACTAAAAATGTATTTGTTCAATATTTACCAAAAGTCATATTGACCAGTAGTCCCGCAACATGCGGGGGAGGTACTGATTACTTTTTATTACTAATTGGTTATTGTTTACTGAATACCGCGTTAGGGATTGCAGCGGCATCCTTTTTTAGAGGGCCATGGGACCTTTAAAAAAGATACAGCGGAAAGAGCGACCCGATAGGGGAACGCCCATATACATATATAATATGGAACTTTGAACAATCTTTTGGGCCAACAGGAAAGGTGTAAAAAGAAAAAAGCCTCGTAAAAACGAGGCTTTTAAGGTGGTGCCTCCAGGAATCGAACCAGGGACACATGGATTTTCAGTCCATTGCTCTACCAACTGAGCTAAGGCACCTTACTTGCTGTAAGCGGGTGCAAAGATAGTGGGTATTTTTAAATATGCAAATAATCAGCGAAAATAGTCTAGAACTATTTTTTTTTCAGGCAAAAATGTTAAAATTAGAAATGTTGCCCTCAGCCGACCTGAAACCATGGTCCAAGATGAAAAATATGGCTTATTGTAAGAATTTAATTCTTTTTCCATAGATGGGAAATCTCGGTATAAATTATAGGGCAAGGGTAGTGGAAAAGGTGTAAAAAGAAAAAAGCCTCGTAAAAACGAGGCTTTTAAGGTGGTGCCTCCAGGAATCGAACCAGGGACACATGGATTTTCAGTCCATTGCTCTACCAACTGAGCTAAGGCACCTTACTTGCTGTAAGCGGGTGCAAAGATAGAGGCAATTTTGTTATTTGCAAATAAAAATCATAAAAAAGGTGTTTATTTTTTATTGATTTATAATCTTTGTAACATGAATTTAGTTGTTGATGCCGGAAATACTTTTGTGAAACTCGCTGTTTTTGAGAAAACTAAAGAGGTTTCTTTTCAAGTTTTTGCACTTGAGGATTTCTGTAAAAAAAGTAAAGAGATTTTTAAAGTTTACCCGGAAATTAGCCATGCCATTGTTTCTTCAGTGGGTTTTTTAAGTGAAAAAGAAATTGCAATGCTTTCTGTTTTTTGCAAGGTTCACGTTTTGTCGCACCAAAGTAAAGTGCCTTTTAAAAATTCTTATGCCACTCCCCAAACATTGGGAGTCGATAGGATGGCACTGGCCGCGGCGGCATTTTATTTTAATCCAGCGGGGAATACATTGGTTATAGATGCGGGTACTTGCCTTACCTATGATATGGTGAACGATTATGGCGAATATTTAGGCGGTGCCATTTCACCAGGGGTTGCCATGAGATATCGGGCCATGCATCAGCAAACGTCAAAACTTCCGCTGCTCGAAAAAGGAGAAATTATCGATTTCATCGGAAATTCTACCGAGTCGAGCATGCATAGCGGAGTGGTCAATGGTATTTGTAATGAAATAGATGGCGTTATAAGCCAATATAAACAGCGATTTTTAAATTTAACAGTAATTTTTACGGGAGGAGACGCTCAATTTTTGTCAGAACGAGTAAAAAATACCATATTTGCGCATTCTAAATTTCTCCTATTGGGGTTAAATCATTTGCTAGAATACAACAAACGCTAGATGATCAAAAACTTTGTAATTGCAATTTTATGCCTAACTTCAGTTAGCATATATGCTCAGAACAGTACGTCTTCTCCATATTCTTATTTCGGTATAGGGGATTTGAAATTCGCTGGTACAGTGGAGAATCAAATGATGGGCGGAATAAGTGTTTATGCCGATAGTATACACTTAAACTTAAGAAATCCTGCCGCTTATAGCGGATTGGGATTAACAACTTACACCGCAGGGATCTCTCGAAAGGAGACCAGTTTTAGGGGTAACGGAGTACGTGAAAATGCTTCGAACGCTACATTAGACTACCTGTCCCTTGGATGGAGCCTAGGGAAAGGATTTGGGATGGGATTTGGTATCATGCCGTATTCTTCGGTAGGATATAGGTTTAAGGCTACCAGTACCGGTGCTAATGATGCGGAGGTTACGAATTCTTACTCCGGAGAAGGCGGCCTTAATAGGGCGTACCTGAGCATAGGATACGAATTGTTTAAGAATTTTAGTTTAGGGATAACCTCTAATTATAATTTTGGAAAACAGAGTGCTCAAAGTTTTCAGAACATAGAAAATGTTCAATTGGGCTCTTTTTCAAAAGTGTCCTCAAGGATTGAAGGTTTCGATTTTAATTTTGGGGCTACGTATGCCCCTAGGATTAAAGAAAAATATACTCTTTTTACTAGTGTGTCCGTAAATACACAGGCAAATTTAGTGTCAGAGAACGAAAAAACTTTTGGTTCCTATTCTACCGCCAACGGTATGGATGTAGAAGTTCGTACAGTGGATTTAGAAGCACAAGGCTTGGCTAGAACTGGAGTGCAAATCCCAACAACCACTAACATAGGGTTGGGGTTTGGAAAGGATATGAACTGGTTCCTGGGTGCTGAATATAGCTTTCAACAACTGAGTTCTTTTGAAAATGAACTGTCGCCATCGAGCAATTTAGAGTATCAAGACGCACAGGCTATTAGAGTTGGCGGATACTATATTCCTAACTATTCTGCCTTTTCTGGCTACTTCAATAGAGTAGTGTATAGGGCAGGTGCTAAAATATCAAAAAGTGGTATGCTAGTAGATAATAAAGAAATTAATGATTTTGGCATAACTTTTGGACTAGGGTTACCATTGGGAAGAACCTTTTCCAATATTAACTTAGGATTCGAACTCGGGAAAAGAGGAACACAAGCAGGAGATTTAATCGAGGAGAATTACTTTAAAGTTAATTTAGGTCTTTCGTTGAGCGATACAGAATGGTTCAAAAAAAGAAAAATTAATTAAATTAAAATTATTACTTTAACCACCTTAAAAAAATATACTATGAAAAAGAAACTCTACATCGCAGCAATTGCCATTATGGGGGTTGTTGGTTTAGGGAATGCACAGGCACAAAATCCAGAGTGTATGACGAACCTCTCAATTTATACCGAACATGTAAAGGTTAAGAATTACGAGGCTGCCTATACCCCTTGGAAAATGGTGTACGATAACTGTCCTGCTCTAAACTGGGCAAACTTCCTTTATGGAGAACGTATTCTTAAGGATAGGATCAAAAAATCTGAAGGAGCAGAGAAAGAAGCAAATATTAATGCTTTAATGGAGCTTTTCGATAAGAGCGCGCAGTATTATCCAGCAAAAAACACAGTAGCAGGAGTAGCTATTGATAAGGTGTTGTTGAAGTACGATAATAAAATGATTTCTAATGAGGAAATCTACAGCAGCTTGGACAAAGCTTTTAACGAGGACAAAGCGAATTTTAAAAACCCTAAAGCCCTTTACCTATATTTCTCTAGTTTGGTTGATTTGAACAGTGAGGGAAAAAAAGAATTGGAAGAGGTTTTTGAGAAGTATGACATTATTACTGAAAAAATCGAAGAGGAAAACGATACGTTTACTGCTGGGATCAATAAACTATTGCCAAAAGAAGATGCTGGTACGCTAACATCTAAAGAGAAAAGGCAATTGTCTTCTTATACTAGCTATTCTGAAAGCTACGGTAAAATTACCGAGAGTATCGATAGTAAGTTGGGAGCTTTGGCGAACTGTGAAAACCTTATACCATTATACGAAAAGAACTACGAGGCTAAAAAAGGCGATGTTACTTGGGTAAAAAGAGCCGTGAGTAGAATGTTTAGCAAGGAATGTACAGAAGATCCATTGTTTAAGAAACTGTTCGAGGCCCAATTGGCTTTAGAGCCTTCTGCTAGTGCCTATATGTATGGTGGTACCTTGAAAAACAACGCTGGAGATACCAAAGGTGCTATGGCCGATTTTAACAAGGCCTTGGAATTGGAAACAGATTCCAGAAAAAAATCGAATATTGCTCTAAAGATTGCTACTAGCTACAGAAATCGTAATAAATCGGCTTCTAGGAGCTATGCGCAAAAAGCACTGGATGCAAACCCATCTAACGGAAAAGCTTATTTGTTAATCGCAAGTTTGTATGCCAATAGTGCCAACGATTGTGGTAATACTGCTTTTGAAAAAAGAGCAATTTATTGGAAAGCCGAGGATATCGCTCGCCAAGCAGGTCGTGTAGATCCTTCTTTGAGCGGTAAATCTGCTCAGGCCGCAGCCAGTTATGCTGCTAAAGCCCCTTCCAAAACAGATGTTTTTAACTCTGGGATGGCAGGTAAAACATTAACCTTCCCATGTTGGGTTGGTGGTAGCGTAAAAGTACCAAGCCTATAAGATGAAAAAATCTTATTTAAATATATTTTCAAACATTGCCATAGTTATTTCTATGGCTTTGTTTTTTTTCTCATGTACCGATACCTACAAAAGAGTAGGAGATGAGGCCGTAAAAAAAATATACCCCACAGGAGTGGCCCAGGACTTTGTGCTTACCTCTACCGAAACCGATGATAAAGAAGGAATAGATAATAAGGAAGCAAGATTGCAATCGAGGGTAGTAGTCGTTTTAAAGAGTCCTTTGTGTAACGATTTTGACAATTTGGAATTTCCCCATCTAACCTTTCCAAAGGGACTGGTGGTGGAGTTTTTTGATGAAAAAGGTGAAAAAAGTACGATCTCAGCCGACTATGGTATTATATATTCCAAGACTAATTTAATAGATTTGCAAGGAAATGTCATTATTGAGACCAGTGATGGCAAAAGGTTAGAAAGTCCTCAATTGTATTGGGACAGGGCCAATGAATGGATTTTCACTCAAGAGAAATTTACATTTATCAATCCAGAAGATGGAACCGTTATGGATGGGGAGGGAATGGATTTTAATAGAGATCTGAGTTTTTTTAATGCCCATAGAACGTATGGGTTAATGAGTATAAAAGAGGAGTAATTATGATTAAAGTTTTAAGATATACCGAATATTTGTATTTAGCAGTAGCTGTAGTTTCTTTGTTTACCATTTATGAGGAGTGGAACGTAGATAGGGATCGCGCCTATTTGTTTGTGTTCTTTGCGGTGATTTCTATTGGGATGTTTATTTTCAAAAAATCGTACCGTAAAAAGTTCGAAAATCGTCAAAAAAATAACAAGCAATAATCTTGGACACCGACATAGTTATTATTGTTTTATCCCTTTTGTTTTCTGCCTTCTTTTCGGGAATGGAAATAGCCTTTATATCTGCTAATAAAATTCATATAGAAATAGAAAAGAAGCAAGATGGTTACTTGGCCAAGGTATTGACCTTGCTTACCAAAAAACCGTCAAAGTTTATTGCAACCATGCTTATAGGCAATAATATTGCCTTAGTGGTATACGGACTCTATATGGGAGAGTTGTTAATGAGTTGGTTTCAGGGGATGGAGACGGGATCAAATTCATTTCTGCACCTTTTGGTGACCGATTTTAGTCTGGTGGCCCAAACGGTTATATCGACCATTGTAATTTTATTGACGGCAGAGTTCTTGCCAAAGGTGTTGTTTCAGATTTATAGCAATACATTATTGCGGTTGTTGGCAATCCCGGCCTATTTTTTCTATGTGATTTTCTCGGTGATTTCCAATTTTATTATCTGGGTGTCAGATTTTATTCTTAGGGTTCTTTTTAAGACCAATGGTGATAAAGTTCCCCTGGCCTTTAGTAAAATAGAACTGGGAGACTATATAACCGAACAGATGGAAACGGTAGAAAAGGAAGATATTATAGATTCCGAGATACAGATTTTCCAAAATGCATTGGAGTTTTCCGCGGTGAAAGCAAGAGAAGTGATGGTGCCCAGAACAGAGATCGCTGCGGTAGAATTACACGAGACACCAAAAAATTTGGCAAAACTCTTTACGGAAACTGGTTTTTCTAAAATATTGGTCTTTAAGGATACCATCGATAATATAATTGGATATGTGCATTCTTATGAGCTGTTTAAGAAACCCAAGACCATAAAAAGTATCTTGTTGCCGGTAGAGTTTGTTCCAGAAACAATGCTGATCAACGATATATTAAATGTGCTTACAAAGAAGCGGAAAAGCATCGCCGTGGTGTTAGATGAATACGGGGGCACTTCTGGGGTGATGACTGTTGAGGATATTGTTGAAGAGTTGTTTGGAGAGATTGAAGATGAGCACGATACGCAAGATTTGTTCGAAGAGCAATTAAGCGAAAACATGTATAAGTTTTCGGGCCGTTTAGAGGTCGATTATGTAAATGAACATTATAATTTAGAGCTACCAGAAAGTGACGAATACGAAACATTGGGCGGGCTGATTATGAATGAAACCGGTGAAATTCCAGAAAAGAACTCCGAAATAAGGATAGGTGATTTTCTCTTTGTGGTCTTGGAGGTTTCTAGTAACAAAATAGATTTGGTTTCCTTGGAGATAGGTAAAAGGGACTAAGGCTAATACGTCAAAAATTTTGATTTTTTTTAGTTTTTAATATTTAAAAAGAAAGTGGTAATTTGGCCACCATATTTAAACATTTTATATAATGGCAGTTTTAGAAAGTATAAGAAAACGAACCACCGTTTTGATTTTAATTATAGGTTTGGCATTGTTCGCCTTTGTTATATCGGGGGTGTTTAGTAATGGAGGCATGGGAGACGGAAAAGTTGGTTCTTCTATAGCAGAAGTTAATGGCGAGGAAGTTTCAATCGATCAATTTAGAAGACAGGTAGAGAGTATGTCTAGAATGGCAGGTCCTAACGCTTCTTCATTGCAAGTGGTGAACCAAGTATGGGAAAACGAAGTGAGAAGTCTTTTGTTGGCTCAACAATTTGAGGATTTAGGGATTGAAATTGAACAAGATCAAATTATCAATTATGTAAAAACGATTCCTAATTATGTTCAGAACCCTGAGTTTCATAATTCGAACGGAGTGTTTGATGAAAATGTATTTAGAGGTGCTGTAGCAGATTGGAAAGCTAATAACCCCGCTCGTTACAGCATGTGGTTGCAAGATGAAGCTGCAATTATTCAAAATGCAAAAGAGCAAACTTATTTTAACCTTATTAGAGCTGGTTTGGGAGCCACTTTAAAAGAAGGTGAATTGGAATATAAACTGGCCAATGATAAGGTAGATGTCAAATATGTTCGCGTACCATACACTGCTATTGCCGATTCTTCTATTCAAGTATCCAAAAAGGAAATGCAAAAATACTTGGAAAGCCATAAACAAGAATTTAAGCAAGACAAATCTAGAGATATACAGTTCGTATACTTCGAGGAAAAAGCATCTTTGAAAGATGAGAATGCTGTGAAAGAAGAGATTACTGCTTTGTTAAACGATACAGAGGTGTATAATGCTCAGAAAGATGCCAACGAAACCATTCAAGGATTCGAAAATACCACTGATGTAGCTGCCTTTTTAGACCGTAATTCAGATATTAAATTCGATACCATCTATAAAGCAAAGAATGATCTGTCTGCAAAATATGCCGATACTTTAATGGCGTTGTCTATAGGAAGTATCTATGGTCCTTATCGCGATGGCGACTTTTTTAAGATTTCTAAAATGATGGGAAAAAAGGCTAACGGAGCAGTAAAAGCTAGCCATATCCTCATTTCTTACGCCGGGGCGCAATCTGCAAGTCCAGAGGTTACGAGAACTAAAGAAGAAGCCGAGAAAAAAGCTAAAGAATTATTGGCGGAAGCCAAAGGAAGGGATGCCGTTTTTGCCCAATTGGCAAGAGATAATTCCGATGGGCCATCTGCACCAAGAGGTGGAGATTTAGGGTTTTTCCAAGAAGGAATGATGGTAGAAGCTTTTAACGATTTTGCCTTTAAGAATTCTAAAGGAAGTATCGGATTGGTAGAGACCGATTATGGTTTTCACGTTGTGAAGATCGACGATAAGCAAGATGTTGTTCAAATAGCTACCTTGGCAAGAGAGATCGAGCCTTCTGAAGAAACGATCAATGCGCTATTTACAGAAGCGACAAAATTTGAAATGGAAACTTCTGAAGGAAAGTCATTGCCAGAATTGGCCAAAGAAAACAATTTTGTTGTACGACCAGTAAACAAAATTAAAGAATTGGATGAAAACCTGCCGGGCTTAGGCGCGCAACGTGCAATTGTACAATGGGCTTTTAACGGTGAGACTAATATTGGTGATATTAAAAGGTTTAATATTAATAACGGTTATGTAGTGGTTCAAGTAACCGCTGCCTACAAAGAAGGTTTAATGAGCGTTGAAGATGCTTCTGCTTTGGTTTTGCCTAAAATCAGAAAAGAGAAAAAGGCTGCTCAAATTATTGGCGCAAGCAAAGGAAAATCTATGGATGATTTTGCAAGTAGCTATAATGTAGTGCCATCTACTGCTACGGCCTTGACCATGAAAACACCTACCATACCTGGTGCCGGATCCGAGCCTTTGGTTGTTGGAAAGGCATTTGCCTTGGCTCAAGGGGCTACTTCAGGTTTGATTGAAGGGCAAACTGGAGTGTATATGGTTACCGTTACCAAAAAGGAGGAAGCTCCTAAATTGGATAACTATAGTACTTATGCTAATAACTTAAGGGCTGCTGAAGAAGGAAGAATCACTTTCTCTGTGTATAACGCCTTAAAAGAAGCTGCCACTATTGAAGATAAAAGACCTAGTTTTTACTAGCTAATCTGAATGATATCAAAAAAAACCTTCCGATCGGAAGGTTTTTTTTGTTTTCTACTTTTTTGTAAGGCCGAATGATTGCCTTAGTTTTGGCTAATTTTGTTTGCTAACCGATGGTTTAAGCTAAATATCGATACCTATTAACGAAGTTTTTATTGGGCCATATAACTCCAGGCCAACGATTACTTTACCATTTTTGAAAAAGGAATCACAGTAGTATATCCCTTGTTTTTAAAATAATCCGGAGTGTTTTTATTTCCGGTTACCAATATAAAATCGCCGCCCCAAGCGCCTAAACTTTTAATGGCACCTTTAAAATCCGGGAATAAACGTTCTTTGATTGGAGCTATTTCTAGAACCTCACTAAGGGCTTCTTCGTGTTTTTTTAATAACTTCTCAAACTGAGATAGACTGCTGGCCGTTAATACACGTTGAGTGAAATTGTTGATCTTTGATAGTAGCCCTATTTTATTGAAATCCTTGCTCTTGTATGCTGCAATGCCCTCCCTGCTATTTTGTTTTTGATTTAAGTAAACAAAATAAAGGCTGTTTTTATACGAGGGATTAAAAGAAACTTGATTTACTAGAGGTTTATTGTCCGTAAGTTTATACGTGATTGGCGAATGGTGCTGGGCGCAAGCAATATCATATCCACTGCCAGAAAAGGAATTCCAAAGCAAGCTATAGGCGTTTACATTGGCCCAGCTCGCAATATTATTAATTAAGGTAGATGATGTTCCCAAGCCCCAATTTCGAGGGAAATTTAAAGAGGTGGTGACCTCAAATCCTTGCTGGTGGGCTAAAAAACCCGGATTTAAGTTTCTTGCTTCTTTCAGTATGTTGGACAAGGTGGTGGCAATAGCCATTTTTTCCTCAGATTCTGTGTCGTTATGAGAGCTCGCTGTAGAAAAGCTATAGTCAGATTCCTTGGAGGATAATGCTAAAGTTTCTAAATCAAATACACCCTGGAACCAAACATTTCCTTTTTCATCCAGGCTTCGCCAAGCAAGTAGCGGGGCCTCAATTTTTTTTAATCCCAAAGACTGGCCATAAATAGTGGGGATGGCCAAGCTTTCGGCCCCGTCTAAAACGGCATACTCGCCGGTGATCAATAATTTTCCGTTACTGTAAAATTCTGTTTTCATACGTTATTTCTCAAGGCCTCAAAAGCGGTTACTACAGCGCTATGCGATGCAGTGTTCTTTTTAAAATGGTTTACCAGTGTTTGCTTTTCGGCTTCAGTGGCTCCTAATTGGTTTAAAATGTTTAACAGGTGCATTTTCATGTGCCCTTGTTGTATGCCGGTCGTTACCAACGATTTTACGGCAGCGAAATTTTGTGCTAATCCGGCAACGGCAACAATTTCCATCAGTTCCTTGGCAGTTGGGTTTTGTAAAATCTCTAAAGCGACCTTTACCAATGGGTGTAAATTCGTGAGACCGCCTACAGTACCTATAGCCAATGGAATTTCTATCCAGAATTTGAATTGGTCATCTTCTATACTGGCATGCGTTAGGCTGGTATATTTTCCGTCCTTACTGGCATACGCATGTGCGCCAGCTTCTATAGCCCTAAAATCGTTCCCAGTGGCCAAAACAACGGCATCTATGCCGTTCATAATACCCTTGTTGTGGGTAACGGCTCTAAAGGGTTCTACCTTTGCAATATTCACGGCGCGAACCATTTTTTTTGCAAACTCTAAGGAAGAGGCTGCATCTTGGGGTTTTAAATCGTTAACAGCACAACTTACTTCTGCACGGACCACACAATTGGGGACGTTGTTAGAAAGTATGCTCATCACTATCTCTATGTCTTTTTCCTGATCGGTAAAAGCAGGGTAATTTTGGGCCTCGGCCTTTAGGGTTTTTGCAAAAACCTCTAAACAGGAGTTTATAAAATTGGCCCCCATGGCATTCATGGTCTCAAAGGTGCAGTGCAGTTGATAGTAATTTTCTAACTCGGCTGTTTTGTTCCTTAGTTCAATGCCACTTATACCACCGCCACGCTTTTCCATGTTTTTGGTGATGGAAGCTACATTGGCCAAAAGTTGTGGCTTTAAGGCCGAGAAAAATTGCGCTAATTTTTCAGCATCGCCCGTATACATAAAATGAACCTGTCCTACCTTTTCTGTTCCTAGAATGGTCGTTTTAAACCCACCACGGGACAACCAGAATTTGGCGGCCTTACTGGCCGCGGCCACTACCGAACTTTCTTCTATGGCCATAGGTATGGCATATAAACGATCGTTGATTAAAAAGTTTGGGGCAATCCCAAAAGGTAGGTAAAAGTTGGTAATCGTATTTTCTATAAACTCGTCGTGCAACTTTTGTAGCTGCGCGTCCTTGTTCCAGTACTGTTGTAATAGTTCAAGCGTCTGCTCAGAATTATGGGTGTAATGTTTGGCAATCCAACTAATTTTAGCTTCTTTGCTAAGCTTGGAAAAACCTTCTATCGGTGCAATCATAAGGTATTTGATTTCTTGCGGCAAAGATAGTGATTAAGGAAATAAGCAAGGGGTGTCTAAATTGGAGGAAAAGGCAAATAAAATTGTTATTATTTTATTTAAAGTAGATGTTTGTGTGATTTTTTTAGTAAACTTGACAGTTTTAAGCATTTTTAAAAGTTTAAACGAATTTTCAATCAAAATTATTGGGAATAATTAATAAAATTCAGTGAAAAACGTGAGAAAAATTTCCTTTTTAGTAGCATTAACGTTCAGTATTTTTTCAACCATTACCGCCCAAAACAAACAAATTTCCCTAGAGGAAATTTATGGGGGTCACTTTAGAACCGAAGGTTTGGACAGGTTGAGATCCCTAAAAAATGGTAAACAATACACCATCCTGGATTTCGATAGCAGCAAGGGTACTACCGCCATAGACAAATACGATTATTCGACCCAAGAAAAAGTAGAAACCATAGTTTCTTCGGCAGATTTAAAGGAAATTTCCCATTTTAGTTCTTATGAATTTAGTGAGGACGAATCTCGGCTATTATTGGCTACCCAGTTAGAGTCCATCTATAGACGATCAACCCTAGGTGTTTATTATGTATACGATCTTCAGTCAAAAAATCTTGTAAAAATTTCAGACACTAAAATACAAGAACCTTCCCTTTCTCCCGATGGCACCCAAGTGGCCTATGTACAGGAGAATAATATTTATACCTTTAATTTAGCGACTAAAAAGACCAAGCAAATCACCACCGATGGGGTGAAAAACAAGATCATTAACGGAATTACGGATTGGGTGTACGAAGAAGAGTTTTCTTTTGTTAGAGCCTTTGAATGGAATGCCGATGGTACAAAAATTGCTTTTATCCGTTTTGATGAAACCGAGGTTCCTGAATTCTCTATGGATATTTATGGTTCTGAGCTATATCAAACACAGCAAGTTTTTAAATACCCAAAGGCAGGTGAAAATAATGCCGTGGTATCTTTACATTTGTTAGACGTCGCTTCCGGAAATACAACCGAAGTAGCCTTAGGCGATGCGTATTATATTCCCAGAATAAAATGGATGAACGATGCGAACACCTTAAGCGTACAGACCTTAAATAGGCATCAAAACCATTTAAAACTGTTGGCTGTTGATGCTAAAAAGAATCGTGTAAGCGTGCTCTTGGAAGAAAAGGATGCGGCTTATGTTGATGTTGCCGATAACCTTACCTTTTTAGAAGACGATAGCTTTATATGGACCAGTGAAATGGATGGTTATAACCACATCTACCTATATAACGCCAAAGGGAAACTTGTAAGGCAAATTACAAAAGGGCCTTGGGAGGTAACCAATTATTATGGATACGACCAAAAGCAAGATAAAATATATTATCAGTCCACCGAAAATGGCTCTATCAATAGAGATGTTTACAGTATTAAGAGCAATGGCAGAAAGAAACAACGCCTAACTTCCAAGGAAGGGACTAATGCCGCCGATTTTAGTACCGATTTCACCTATTTTATAAATACTTTCTCCAACGCAACCACACCGCCCGAATATACGTTGCATGCTGCCAAATCCGGTAAAAAGCTAAAGGATATCAAGGACAACAAGGCCTTACTTGAAAAGCTTGGCGACTACGCCTTAAGTCCTAAGGAATATGCCACCATAAAGGTCAATGGCAACGATTTAAACATGTGGATGGTAAAACCTACGGATTTTGATGCCAACAAACAATACCCCTTGTTTATGACACAGTATAGTGGGCCAGGTTCACAGTCAGTGTCCAACAGTTGGATGGGTTCTAACGATTACTGGTATCAAATGTTGGCCGATGAAGGCTATATTGTGGTTTGTGTCGATGGGCGTGGAACTGGATTTAAAGGACGCGATTTTAAGAAGGTTACCTATAAGGAATTAGGGAAGTATGAGGTTCAAGACCAGATCGATGCGGCAAAACAACTTAGCGAGCTGCCGTATGTAGATGAAAACAGGACCGGAATCTGGGGTTGGAGCTATGGCGGTTTTATGTCTACCAACTGCCTGCTAAAGGGCAATGATACTTTTGAAATGGCGATCGCTGTGGCACCGGTAACTTCATGGGGCTTTTATGATACCATTTATACAGAACGTTTTATGCGTACCCCACAAGAAAATCCTAGCGGTTACGAGGATAACTCACCTTTTAACTATCCTGAATTATTAAAGGGAAAATATTTATTGGTCCACGGTAGTAGCGATGACAATGTACACGTACAAAATACCATGCGAATGGTAGAAGCCTTGGTACAAGCCAATAAGCAGTTCGATTGGGCAATATATCCCGATAAAAACCACGGAATTTACGGAGGGAATACACGGCTGCACCTCTATACGAAAATGACCAATTTTATAAAAGAAAATCTATAACTAACTAAAGATACCTATGCAAAGTTCAGTAAAGGAAATACATCGGAAAGAATTATTTGGCCATCCCGTTGGTCTTTTTATATTGTTTTTCACTGAAATGTGGGAGCGCTTCTCATACTATGGGATGCGCGGAATCTTGGTGCTCTATATAGCTACCTCTGCCACTGCCATCGATCCAGGTTTGGGTTGGTCCAATAAAGATGCCATATGGCTGTATGGATGGTATACCATGTTGGTATATGTAGCCTCCATTCCTGGAGGTTGGATTGCCGATAAGTTTTTAGGGCAGAAAAAAACGGTCATGCTCGGGGGGCTACTGCTTTGTGCAGGGCATGTCACCCTGGCCATTCCACAAGATTGGGCCTTTTTTACAGGATTGATCCTAATTATCCTAGGGGTTGGTGGGTTAAAGCCTAACATTTCTACCATGGTAGGTGGACTGTACCAAGAAGGGGATATAAGAAGGGATAGCGGATTTACCATATTTTATATAGGTATTAATATAGGTGCTTTCTTAGCTAGTATTTCTGTTGGCTTGGTAGCTTATTATTACGGTTGGCATTATGGTTTTGGACTGGCAGGAGTAGGAATGTTGTTGGGGCAGGCTGTATTTATTTGGGGACAAAAGTTCCTAAAGGGAGTTGGAGAATTTAGTGGAGGTAAGAATGTTTCTGAAGAGGAACGTATCGCCGCCAAAAGGCCCTTGAACAAAATAGAAAAGGATAGAGTATTGGTATTATTGCTTTCATTTTTGATCGTGATCGTATTCTGGGGGGCTTTTGAGCAAGCCGGAGGCCTGATGAACCTGTACACGGATGCCAAAGTAGATAGGACTATAGGTTTAAGCTGGTTGCAAGAAATCCCTGCTGCCGTGTTCCAATCATTAAATGCCGGATATATTATCATTTTTGGAACGCTAGTGGGAGGCTTTTGGATCTGGTGGAAAAAAAGTGGAAAAGAATCGTCGTCTTTGTTTAAAATGGCCATAGGGACCATTATAATGGGACTTGGTTATATTTTTATGATGTTCGCCTCTAAAGAAGCCAGTTCGGAGGTCTTTGGGAAAGCAGCCATGATATGGATCTTTCTAGCCTATTTATTTCATACCATAGGAGAATTATGTACTTCGCCTGTATCGCTTTCATTTATTACCAAACTCGCCCCAATAAAGTATGCTTCTATTATGATGGGGGTTTATTTTGCGGCAACCGGATTTGGAAATAAGTTGGCAGGTAGTATAGGGGAGTCGTCTCAATTGCATCCTTATCAGGGAGAAATGATCGTAAGTAAGGAAGCTGTTCTTCCCTATATGAGCAAGGATTCCATGGAAATCAAAAATCCGGACAAAAAGATTGTCAAGATATATGATTACCCTATTAATGAGGACAAAAACTTTGGTATTAAAACCCAAGTGTATTTGGACAATGATGCGGTAGTGTTCCAGGAAATAAAATCGGGAAAACCTCTTAATGATCTGTTTAAGCTAACCGACAATAAGGACAATAACCTAGCCAAATTAAAAGAAACGCTTCAAGAAAACAACGCAACTTCTAGCAGTCCGTATCACGCCAAACTCGTATTCGAGAAAAATAGGGATGCCGCTCAAAAGATAGAAAATAAAGGAGATGGGGAAAACTACGAAGTTTCCTTTGTATTGGAAGAGGAACAAAGCGAACAAGAATACAGCACCTTTTTATGGCTGACGGTCTTTACCGTAAGTTTTGGGTTGCTGCTAATCTTATTCTTGAAAAAACTGAAGAAACTAACCCATGGTGCCGAGGATCATGAGCATGATATGAAGGATAATGAGCCTTATGAATTGGCGGGAACGGATATTAACAAAACAAATTAAGCTGCAGTTAAGGAAGTATTTAACGAATATAGAAATATGAATACCGATATTGAAAATTTATTTAAGGATAAGGTTATAGGGCATCCGGCCGGACTTTTTGTCTTATTTTTTACAGAGATGTGGGAGCGGTTTTCCTTTTATGGAATGCGAATCCTATTAGTACTTTTTTTAACGGCACCCTTAATTGGGGACAATCCTGGTTGGGAATGGCCCCGGGAACACGCCTTGGCGTTGATTGGAACTTACGCTTCCTTGCTTTATCTGACACCAATTATCGGAGGCTATGTAGCCGATAAATTTACCGGCTATAAATGGGCGGTGATCATAGGGTGTTTTATCATGATGTTGGGCCACGCTGCCATGGTCTTTGAAACGCAATTTACCTTATATCTAGGATTGGCATTTTTGGTTATAGGAACAGGATTCTTTAAGCCTAATGTCACTTCCATGATTTCCGAAATGTACAAAGGCAAAGAATCTAAGAAAGATGGAGCATACACTATATTTTATATGGGGGTTAATGCCGGTGCTTTCTTTGGAATGATGCTTTGTGGGTACTTGGCCGAGAATATCGGTTGGAGCTATGGCTTTGGATTGGCAGGGATTTTTATGTTCTTGGGAATGCTGCAATTTTGGTTGGCCAAAGATTTATTTGGTAGTATAGGGGAAAAACCTAGTAAAAAATACGAGGTAGAATTGCCGCAAAATATTAACGAAGAAAGTGTTGTAGTCGATGAGAATAAGGAAGCAGAAGAAAAACTAAACCCTTTTACGACACTAGACAAGGTGTTAATGATCTTATCTGCCATCGGAGGGGTGTTGTACCTTTTTAACGATCCGATGTCTAAAATAGGCGACATAAACCTTCTGAACTTTAGTATTGGTAACTATGATGGTTCGACGATAACAGTGCTAGCGGCCTTGGTGATGTTCTTGTGGCTTATTATCAGCAGAATCTTTAGATATACCAAAATTGTACGCGATAGAATTATTGCCGTTTCTATTTTTGGATTGTTTACGGTGTTTTTCTTTGCCGCCTTTGAGCAATCTTTGGGATCCATGACCATTTTTGCCAGAGATTATACGGCGAGGGAATTATCAGGAAATGCTGCTACGATTTTTAAAATCATAGATTTAATTCTGACGGTTGGACCTTTGGCGGTAATCTCATGGGTGTTGGTGTTATTGTTTAAAAAAACCTATACCAAGATTCCGTATTCCAATATTGTTTTGGCGCTTGCCTTTGTTTCGCTTTGGGGTGTTGTAATTTGGAAAATCGACAGGGAGTTTAGTAAGGATGCTACCGAAGTAGGAGCTTCATGGTTCGGAATTCTAAACTCCTTTTTTATTATCGTTCTCGCGCCTTTCTTTTCGAAATGGTGGGAAAGCAAATACAATCCGAGTGCGGCCATGAAATATGGGTTGGGATTAATTCTTCTGGGACTGGGATTCGGTTTTTTGGCCTTTGGAACTGCCGGAATACCTCCAGGAGCACAAACAGCTTCGGTGAGTATGGTGTTTTTAATTTGTACCTACTTTTTCCACACCATGGGAGAGCTTTGTTTGTCTCCCGTAGGCTTATCGTACCTAAGTAAATTGGTGCCTGGAAGAATGATCGGTTTTATGTTTGGTATTTGGTATTTGGCCATTGCCATTGGTCAAAAGGCCGCCGGAAATATGGGAGGAATGATCGATAAAATTGCGACTGAATATTCCCTAAGTACTTTCTTCTTAATTTTTACATTAATACCAGTAGGGGTAGGATTTATATCGATTGTATTAAATCCGATCATTAAAAAACTAATGCACGGAGTACGTTAAACTACTCAAAAGTATATATCAGAGCTCCCTTTTCACCAGTATAGTGAAAAGGGAGCTTTCTTTTTTTACAACTTGCTTCCCACTGTGCTATATAGCTTTTGTAGTTACTGCCATCGGCAACTATTATTTCTGGATGAAGCGTGTCAATAAGGCGATCTAAATTAATTTTTGGGGACTGTGTCAATAGCAAAGTAGTAACCTTGTAATCCGTCTTGGGATAAAATCCACTGCTGTCTACCACAAATAAGTTGTCCTCCCCATACCTAAAACTGTTTTGTAAGATACTGTAATTAATTTTCCCAATGTTTTTGGATAGACTAAAGTCGTTCACCACCCTTGCTGTGGCAAGGCTATCTCTATGAAAAACGCTTAAGCTATTGCCGCTTTGATACAGAATGGCAGAACTCCTAGGGATATGGGCTATCAGAATTGTTTCGGTTTTATAAAGTTCCAAGGAAACATAGTACCACCACAGCTGAAAACACAAAATACCAAGAAAACACATCAGCACTCGTTTAAAAGAAGCCTTGGCAAATAGCAGGCCCATTGAAATAATTATAACAAAGCTTAGGACCAATTGTACGGCATCAAAGTAAATATTCTTAAAAAGAAACAACTCTTGTTGCGCTATCTGTCCAATGACCCAGTTCATGCTTTTGATGATAGAATTATACCCTAAGGCCAAGAAGGACGGTAAAATATCGAAGACTACTAAAATTAACAACAGTATCCCCATGCCCAATATAAAGGCAAGGAAGGGGACCACTATAAGGTTCGAAACAAAGAAGAGCCCAGGGAATTGATGGAAATAAAAAAGGCTAATGGGCAATACGCCCAATTGTGCTGCGATACTGACCGAAAGCAGTTCCCATCCTTTTTTTAGGAACCAGTTTTTTGGCGTCCAGAATTCTTGAAGCTTAGGGAATATCAATACAATAGAAAATACGGCGGCATAACTTAATTGAAACCCTACCTGAAACAACAACATGGGGTTGATGAGGAGTAGGATAAAAAGAAGGGACAGGGCCAGAACATTAAAATTGCTGGTGGGCCTATTTAAATACAGCGCATAGGCTACAAAAGAAAACATAGTAACTGCCCTGATAATAGAGGCGGATAGCCCAGCTAAGAAGGCGAAATTCCATAAGCATAATACAATGATGAAGAGTTTAATGGTTTTGCCTTTGGGAAGCAATTCTAAGGGTTTTAGCAAGAAATGTAACAGTCCTAACAAGATGCCAATGTGCAAGCCGGAAAGAGCTAAGATATGAAAGGCCCCGGCATCCTTGTAATGCGTATTGGTCTCTTGGCTAAGGTCATTGCGCTCACCGAGCAATAAGGCTTGGATAACCCCCAACTCTTCTCGACCAAAGGGGTGTTCCCTTAATTTGCCGATGAGATGGTTTCTTGCCCTTGCTGCTATTCCCATTAAGGTTTTGGATGGGGTATCCTTTTTTGCGAATTGGACAGCGCTTATTTTTAGTCGATGGTAAATACCTAGGCCTTCTGCGTATTTTTTATAGTTAAATTGAAGTGGGTTTAAAGGAGAAGAAAGCGGGGTCAAGGCGGAATAGGCTATAATTTCATCGTCTACAAGAAGTGCGTTACCGGTAGAATCCCTGTTTATATTGAGAAATATTTTCCCAGAGGCCTTTAAGGAATCGGCCTGTTGTACTTCGGCAATGTAACGATGGCTGTAGAGGGTAGGTTTTAAGACCTCCCTGATTTTTAAGGTCCATTCCCTTTTTTCGTGCTGTGGAAAATGACTGTAGTGGTCCGGCCAGTTTTTTGGTTGGGAGAAGGAAAAGGAAAGTGCTCCTATTGAAATGGCCAAAAGCGTGGTAATAGTGCCAAATAATAAAGAAGAACTATGGTGTTTTCTTATGAATACAATCCCCAGGATTAGGAGAAAGAATAGGGTAAGGGATAAGGAGACAATAGGGGAGGGATTACTGAAATATCCCAATAAAATACCAAAAATAATGCAAAGAGTAAGTTTAACGGCTATGAATTTTAGCCATTGCATTTTATAATACTCTTGCAGCCTTTACAAAGGCATGGTTCCAGAATCCTTCGCGAAGCGAGGAGATAATAACCCCTCTAGAGGTAGAGGAATGAATAAACTGTACGTCATTGCCCTCTACGGCTACCACTAATCCAACATGGTTGATTTTTCTGCTTTTTCTAGAAGTTTTAAAAAAGACTAAATCCCCTTTGTTAATCTCGTCCAGCGGTATGGTTTCGCCGTGTTCCGCCATCTGATAGGAAGATCGAGGCAAGGAAATATCGTGTTGGCCAAAGCTAACATACATTAAGCCGGAGCAATCCATTCCGTTAGAATTGGTGCCGCCATATCGGTAGTTTACCCCAGAATAGGATAGGGCAGTATTTATTACCTGATCTGTGATTTTAGGGACTACATCTTTTATTTCTTCAGGAGCCAACACCATTTCGTTATGTTCTTCCAAAGATGGTATAGAAGCTGCAACACTTATTTTTCGTTCATCGCTTTGTGTGGCACCTCTTTTAGAGACCCCGCAACTGGCAAGCAAAATGATAAGCAATAGAGAAAGATGTTGGTGTTTCATCAACTAAAAAATTAATACCCTTACGGCCAAATTTAGAGAAATAACTTTATAGCATTCTAAATTTTAACCTTTTATAAGTAACGGTTTATTTCGCTCGCTTATTGTGTATCCTTGCCAATATTTGACATTTATTAATAATGAGATTTTCTTGGGCGTTCCCAAGAATTAAATACCGGTACTTTTAAGATGTAGCTGTATTTTCTACAATTAATTCAGCTGCTTTTTCACTGGCACCCTTACCTCCCAATTTTTTTTCCAACAGCGTATAGGCTTCAATCTGTGTGGTTCTATAAGGTCCCTCTAAAATTTTAGATAGTTCTGTTTTGATGTTTTTGGCATTAAGGTCGTTCTGAATAAGTTCTTTTACCACTTCCTTATCCATTATTAAATTCACCAAGGATATAAATTTAAGGGTAATGATCCGTTTTGCGATCGCGTAGGATATCCAATGGGCACGGTAGCAAACTACTTGTGGAACTTTAAATAAGGCGGTTTCTAGGGTAGCCGTGCCACTGGTTACCAGAGCAGCATGGGATAAGCTTAGAAGATCGTATGTTTTATTGGAGATTAGACTTACCTGGGAGGCCTTTAGAAAAGGGAGGTAAAAGTCTACATCTAAGCTTGGGGCCCCAGCAATGACGAATTGGTAGTCGGGAAAAGACTCGATCGCAGAGAGCATCAGGGTCAACATTTTTTGTACTTCTTGCTTACGGCTTCCAGGCAATAAAGCAATAATAGGTTTTGAAGGGTGTAGCTTGTTCTCTTTTCTAAATATGTTGTCCGGGGTCCTAGGCAAATCGTCAATGGCGTCGATTAGGGGGTGTCCGACAAAATTCACAGGGTATTGATGTTTCTTTTCATAAAAATCTTTTTCAAAAGGCAGAATGACATACATGGCATCGATATCCCTCTTTATTTTACGGATCCTAGATTCCCTAGAGGCCCATATCTGAGGAGAAATATAGTAATTGGTCTTAAAATTATTTTCTTTGGCCCAAGAGGCAATGCGAAGATTAAATCCGGAATAGTCTATAAAAATAATGACATCAGGGTTAAATTTGGCAATATCGGTTTTGCAGAAAGCGATGTTTTTAAAAATTTTATTGATGTTGGTCACCACCTCAATAAAGCCCATAAAGCCCATATCCTTGTAGTTTTTAACCAAGGTACCTCCGGCTTTTTCCATTAAATCGCCGCCCCAACAACGAATGTCGGCCTCTTTGTCCTTAAGTTTTAGTGCTTTTATAAGGTTAGAGCCATGTAAGTCTCCCGAGGCTTCTCCTGCAATGATGTAATATTTCATAAGTGGATATATATATTGTTTTTTTTGACGGACATATGTAATTCGCATGGCTCAATTCTTATTTGCGAGCCACTTTCTGTCATGCGCAGTTCATATGAAATGTCTATTTTCAAATACCATAAACCGATCGTTTCTATGGAGCCTTGTTGCTGGGCGCATTCCGGGAACCGATTCAGGGCTGATTATATTTTTTAAACCGATGAATAAATTTCGTCGACTTTTAAAAGACCTTATAATATAAAATTAGAATAGCGGTGAACAGTGTTGCCATCATAACCCCTCTGGCCCTATAATCTCTTCGAAGCTTTAAAAATCCAAAAAAGGCAAACAAATTCAATATTGCTCCAAGTGCCAATAGGCTCCCTACATGCCCTTGGGCAACAGCTGCCTGGTAAGTTTCCAAGATTCCGAAGTCAGAGAACAACACGATATAGGCAAGGGTTCCTATCGTATTGGCTATGAGTCCTACAACAAATCCTATTAATATCTCTTTTTTAATCATTTAGGTTCCAGTTGTTAATGAGTTGTATGGCGTGGTGTGCGGTTAGGTCAAATTGGGTAGGGACCACGGATATGTATCCTTGCGACAAGGCAAATTCGTCGGTGTCTTCTCCTTTATCCAACAGTTCAAATTCACCGGTAAGCCAATAGTATTCTTTGCCCGTAGGATTGGTGCGCTTATCGAATTTTTCCTTCCAATTAGCACGTGCCTGTCTGCAAATCCTAATGCCTTTTGGAGCTTCGGAAGTAGTTTTGGGTATGTTTACGTTGAGTACTACGCCTTTTGGAATGCCATTTTGCAAGGCTTCTTGGACTATTTTTTGAATGCTTTCTTTGGCCAGGTCAAAATTGGCATCCCAAGAATAATCGCAAAGCGAAAAACCAATGGCGGGAATTCCTTCGATACCGGCTTCAATGGCCGCACTCATAGTACCGGAATAAATAACATTTATAGATGAGTTAGAGCCATGGTTGATGCCACTGACGCAAAGATCGGGTTTCCGGTCCAATAATTCCTGAAGTCCCAATTTTACACAGTCGGCCGGGGTACCACTACAACTGTATTCCTGCTCTATCCCATTTTCAAGGTCTCTTTGGGATTTCTTAATATAGAGGGTGTTGTCGATTGTAATGGCATGTCCCATTCCGGACTGTGGACTATCCGGAGCAACTACTACTACATCGCCTATTTCTTTCATAAAACGAATTAACGCCCTTAGACCAGGGGCAGTAATACCATCGTCATTGGTAACAAGAATCAAAGGTTTTGTCATGGCATATAATTTATGGGGCAAAAATACGTTTTTAATATGTTATTGGTTTTAGCCTATATGGCTAGCTCTTAGAAAGTTTAAAAATTAAGATACATTTTTAAAGAATCAAGGATAATCCTTTGTTTTCTAGAAAAGCCTGTATATAATATTAACAAAACATTAATGTCATAAATGCTAATACTGGCATGGTTTTTACTTTATTTTAGGCGAATCCTTATAATTTCTGGGATTTAAATGGCAAAGCTAGGATTACGCTTGCCATTTGATTAATTTTATAGAATCCGAATAATATAAAAATAGATGAAAAGAAATTTAGCTTACGCATTATTAGTAATGCTTGTTGCGGTGGCTTCATGTAGTTTTACCAATAAAACTTTTGAAACAGATGATAAGGATAAGTTATTGTTGGATTTGATTACTTATGTACTGGAGCGAGGCCATTATCAGCCCAAAGATATTAACGATGATTTCTCGGTAGAAGTGTTTGATAGTTTTATAGATATAATAGATCCTACCAAACGTTATTTCTTAGCGAGCGATATAGAAGAGTTTGAAAAGTACAAATTTCAGATTGACGATCAGATAAAGAATGTCGATATTACCTTTTTCGATATCGTTTACGGGCGCCTTGTACAAAGAATGGCCGAAGCCAAAGAAATTTACAGGGAAGTTTTAAAGGAGCCTTTTGATTTTTCGGTAGAGGAAACATTGGATGTTAAGTACAATAAACAGCCGTTTGTATCTTCTAAAAAGGAATTGAAAGAGCGCTGGAGAAAGCAATTGAAATATGCTACTTTAGGAACTTATGACAGCAAATTAGAAGGCAACAAGCTCAAAGCGGTAGATAAGGAAACCGATGTAAATAAGGAGGGCCCTTCCAATGCTTTTGAAGACAATACCCCTGCGGCTCCATTGGGTCCGGCGGAAGCAGAGAAGGTCGCAAGGGAATCGACTAAAAACACCTTGGACGATTATTTTGAGTTCATAGATGAATTAGAGCGTAAAGATTGGTTTGTACAATACTTAAATACTATTGTAGAAGTTTTTGATCCCCATACTTTTTATTTTGCCCCAGATGACAAAGAAAAATTCGATACCAGTATGTCTGGAAAATTCGAAGGGATTGGCGCTAGGTTGCAAAAGAAAAAAGACCAAACCAAAATTGTAGAAATCATTTCTGGTGGTCCGGTTTGGAGGAACCAACAAATTGAAGTTGGTGACGAGATCTTAAAAGTAGGTCAAAACGGCGAAACTCCCGTTGATATTGTGGGGATGCGTTTAGATGATGCCATTAAATTTATTAAAGGCCCCAAAGGGACCATTGTAGATTTAACGGTAAGAAAAGTAGACGGTTCCATTATCGTAGTTTCTTTGATGCGCGATGTAGTAGAATTGGAGGAATCTTATGCTAAATCTGCCACTGTAACAAAAAATGGGCAGAAATATGGACTGATCAATCTTCCTAAATTTTATGTGGATTTTGAAGATTACAACGAGCGAAATGCAGCCACCGATGTGGCTAAGGAAATAGAACGCTTAAAAGAGGCCGGTGTCGAAGGGTTGATATTGGACTTAAGGGACAACGGTGGTGGATCTTTGAAGACCGTAGTCGATATGGCCGGGCTTTTTATCAAAGAAGGACCTATCGTACAGGTGCGATCTACCAATAAAGCACCAGAAGTGTATAACGATAAGGATGACCGAATTCAGTGGGACGGACCTTTGGTTATATTGGTGAACGAATTGTCGGCCTCAGCTTCGGAAATTCTGGCAGCTGCGATGCAAGATTATAAAAGAGGGGTGGTAATAGGAAGTAAGCAGACCTTTGGTAAAGGTACCGTTCAGAATGTAATTCCTTTAGAGAATATTGTTCGTAGTAATGAATACGGAGATTTAGGAGCGATAAAAATTACGACCCAGAAATTTTATAGAATTAATGGGGGCTCAACCCAGTTGGAAGGAGTAAAGAGCGACGTGATTGTTCCAGACCGTTATAGTTATATTGATATAGGAGAAAAAGATCAGGAAAACCCGTTGGGTTGGGATAAAATAGCCCCGGCAAAATATGCTCCATGGGACGGGTACATCGATTATGAAGCAACGATTGCCAATAGTACCAAAAGGATGGCTGGTAACGAGCAGATAAAACTGATAGATGAAAATGCTAGATGGATTAAGAAAGCTCAGGACGAAACGATAGTTTCCTTAAAGTATAACAACTATAAGAAAGAGTTGGAAAAGGATAAGGAGACAGCCAAGTATTTTAAAACTATCAATGATTACAATTCTCATTTGCTTTTTGAATCTTTAGGCTACGAAAAAGAGCTTTTTGCAAAAGATACGGTGCTAAAGGAAAAACGTGTTCGTTGGCATAAGGATCTGACAAAAGACGTATATATAGAAGAAGCGGTAAACGTTTTGCAGGATTTAAAAATGAATCATATAAATGAGACAAAAGTTGCCAGTGTTAAAAATAAATAGTTGCCATCAATAATGGTACAAAAAAAACCTGCTCTAGAGCAGGTTTTTTTGTTTTTGGGCTGTAGGATTATTGTTAATCGATTCCCGCGTTAGGGACCGCAGCGGCATCCCCGCAGCAAGGCAAGGGATATAGCGAAGGCCCCGACCGACGAAGGAGGGAACGCCCAAATTATTCTTCTAAAAATTATTAAAGTTAGGAACTACAGGATAACATAGAGCAGCCTGGCTTGTTTCTTGCCCATTCGGGTCGTTTGGCAAACCATTTTACCTTTTCCTCTTGTTCGCTATACGGAGCTTTTAAGAGCTGGTACAGTTCTTCGATTACCGAATAATCGCCCTTGTCCGCGGCTTCAATAGCCAATTGTGCCATATAATTTCTAAGCACATATTTAGGGTTTACGGCATTCATTTTTTGTTGTCTCTCTAAATCCGACAAACGTTCTTGCCTTAAACGCGCTACATAGGAAACGAACCAATGTTTCCATGTTTCGCGTACATTTTCGTCAAGTTCTTGGGGAGCATAGAAGGCCTCTATCACCACGGATAAAAAATCGTCTGTGACCGCTTTGTCCTTTTTGATATCGGCCAGGTTCCGGAAGAAAATAGTCATATCCGTTTCTGTCAGTTGCAGGTTTTCTTCTAAGGTATTGATCAGCGCAATGTCGCGGGCATCTTTTTCGAACAGTCCGATCTTAGACTTCATCATGCTAAGATATTGTTGCTGATAAGCGTCTTGGTAGCCTTTTAGAACGGCCTCCACGGGCGCTGTCTCATCTATGAGAGGGTAGAGGGCATTGGCCAGACGATATAGGTTCCAAAGGCCTATATTGATCTGGTTGCCGTATCGGTAGCGTTTATGCTGACGGTCCGTGGTGTTCGGGGTCCAACCCTCATCATATCCTTCCAGCCAACCATATGGCCCATAATCGATCGTTAACCCTAAAATAGACATATTGTCGGTATTCATTACCCCGTGGACAAAACCAACCCGCTGCCAATGAATAATCATTTCCAAGGTACGCTCTGTGACTTCTTTAAGAAATAGCAGGTAACCTTCTTTGCTGCCCGATTGAATGTGGGGAAAGAAGTGTTTTATAGTATAATCTGCCAGGGTTTGAAGCGTCTCTTTATCTTCCCTGGCCATTAAAATCTCAAAATTTCCGAAGCGCAAAAAGGAAGGTGCTACTCGGCACACTACAGCCCCTTTTTCATATTCGGGATTTCCTGTATATAAGATGTCGCGTAAGACCTTATCTCCGGTTTCGCATATGGATAAGGCTCTTGTGGTAGGGACTCCCAAATGGAACATGGCTTCGCTACATAAATATTCCCTTATTGAAGAACGAAGTACGGCCAAGCCATCTGCTGTTCTAGAATAGGGAGTTTCTCCGGCGCCCTTTAGTTGTAGCGCCCAATGTTTGTTGTTATGGGTTGTTTCGAACAAATTTATAGCCCGCCCATCGCCTAGCTGTCCGGCCCAATTCCCAAATTGATGTCCCCCATAGCACATGGCATAAGGCTGTGTATCTGGGTAAATAGCGTTGCCAGAAAATATGTCTAGAAAGACCTCGGAACAGAGGTCTTTTTCTTCCATCCCTAATTCCTCGACCATTTCATGAGAGGCGTGTACCAAAACAGGCTTGCTTGTTTTTTTAGGACTTACATAAGAAAAGCAAGCGTTTACCTGCCTTCGGTAATTCTCTAGAATAGGATCTGCAGGGAGTTCCTTGGTAAATGTATCTTTGATGTTAAATTTCATTTGTGTGCTATGTTGGACTGCTTAAATCGCTGTCCGATTATTCAATGATGGCATTCCATTTTTTACTGCTACGGGCTATTTTGTCGACGTATGAGCAAACAGCCACTGCCTTGTAGCCTTCCTCCGTTAATTTTTCAAAAGTTTTTTCGACCAAGATTTTTCCATACCCTTTAGATCGTACATGAACGGGAACTTCTGAATACGTTAAAAACATTTTTCCTTGGCTAAGACTATAATCTACCGTAGCGATCCCGTCGTCTAAGGGCAACTTATACCGGCGGTTTTCCTTGTCGTGTTGTATTTCCAATTTGTTGTTTTTTTAGGAGGTTGTAGTATTTTTATTAAATCGACTTTCTTTTGCAAAGGTGCCCAGATCGGTTTGTAGAAGGCCTATGCTTCTACATCTTAGTGTTCTTTAATTTATCGGCATGTAGCTGTCTTAGTTTTGCCAATTTAGGGGTAATCACCGCACTGCAATAGGCTTGTGTTTTATTGTTCCGATAATACCCCTGGTGCTCTTTCTCGGCATCATAAAAAATTCCGGCTGCGCTAATTTCGGTTACTATAGGATGGTCGTAATATTGCGCTACTTCCTTCACCGTTATTTCGGCTAACATTTTTTGTTGCTCGTTGTGGTAATAAATTACCGAGCGGTATTGGGTGCCAACATCGGCCCCCTGACGGTTTAAGGTGGTAGGGTCATGGCTTGTCATAAATACGGACAGCAAATCTTGATAGGAAATTTTATTGGCATCAAAGGTTATTTGCACCACTTCTGCATGACCGGTAAGGCCAGAACAGACTTCCCTATAGGTAGGTCTGCCCGGAGCGTTGCCCCCGGTATATCCGGAAACTACCTTTTCTACGCCATTCACTTCCTGAAATACGGCTTCTATACACCAAAAGCATCCGCCGCCTATGGTGATCAATTCTAATTTTTTATTGCTCATGAGTGTGTTTTTCCAAAGTTATGGATTCAGAATTTATACAAAAGCGCAAACCGCTTGGGGGCGGACCATCGGGGAATACATGTCCCAAATGACCATCGCAGGTATTGCACATGACTTCTACTCTAATCATCCCATAACTATTGTCTTTTTCGTATTTAATGGCATTTTGTTGAATTGGCTGTGTAAAACTTGGCCATCCTGAATTGGAATTAAATTTTATGGTCGAATCGAAGAGGGGGGCATTACAACAAACACAGTGGTATTTTCCCGACTCATGGCTACTGCACAAGGCACCGCTATGTGCGGGTTCTGTTCCTTTTTCCCTAGCTATCCTAAATTGGGAAGGAGAAAGTAGTGCTTTCCATTCTTCGCTAGTTTTATCTACTCTTTTGTCGGGCTTTGGATTGCCCATGACACAGTAATTAATGATGTCTTTCCAAGTTAGCATAGTAAAATTTCTTTTTTATTTTATGGGTTATCCTTTGTGCCTTTTAGGCATAGGACGAAAAATAGTTATATACAGGCTTGATGGCGGTTACATCTTTTTCCATTTTGTCGCTTCCAAGCCGGTCAACTTACAAAGTTGCCCGTAGCAATATAGGGAATTCAGTTATCTTTGGCCTATGCATGCAACTAAGAAAAATAGACGTATTTATACTTTGTTATTGGCCATATGTATGGTCGGGTTTTGGCTTTTTGAAAACTTCTATAGGCCTGCTAGCCCCACCGATTCTAAGGAGCCGTTAACAACTGAAGCCCTATTGCCTCATTCGAATACGGGGGTGGTGGTTAACCATAATTATTATGTGTTATCTTATAGCGAGCCTCATGAACAGGCAGAATGGGTGGCTTACGTTTTGGAGCGGGAGCATTTGACCTATGACGATAGAAAAAGACCTTATTTTATAGCGGACCCCAAGGTGGGCAGCAAGTCCGCAGATTGGAGAAACTACAAGGGCTCGGGATACGACCGCGGACATTTATGCCCGGCTGGGGACCGCAGGTTTTCGGAAGCGGCCTTTAACGAAACCTTTTACACCAGTAATATTAGTCCACAAGACAGGGAATTTAATGCAGGGGTATGGAATCGTTTGGAGAAACAGGTTCGGTATTGGGCCAAAAAAGAAGGGCCGTTGTTTGTGGTAACAGGGGGAGTGTTGGAAGAGGGACTTCCCAGTATAGGCGAGGAGAACGTGGCAGTGCCCAAATTTTATTATAAAATAGTAGCCAAAGGGAAAGGGGCCGACTTAAAAGTGCTGGCTTTTCTTTTTCCTCATAGGGAAAGCAATGCCAAATTAAGCCGTTTTGTGGTACCGGTAGATGAGGTGGAAGCCTTGACGGGAATCGATTTTTTCCCAGATCTTCCCGATACTCAAGAAACAAAATTGGAAGCCAAGAAAGACCTTTCTACCTGGAAGTTTTAAAAGAGTTCTTTTAATCTGTTGGCATCTAATTTTAGGAAAATAAACAATAAGGCCGTAAAAAAGAGTAGGCCCGAGCCACCATAGCTAAAAAAAGGCAAGGGAATCCCGATCGTGGGCAAAATACCGATAACCATACCAATATTAATAAAATAATGGACCAATAATATGGAAATCACCCCATAGCCGTACATTCGGCTAAAGGGGTTTTTTTGTCGTTCCGCCAAATAAACCAGCCGCAGCAGCAGTGTCGTAAAAAGGATTACTACCGTGGAGGTACCTAAAAAGCCCCATTCTTCACCTACGGTACTAAAAATGTAATCGGTATGTTGTTCGGGAACAAAATTTCCCTTGGTACGGGTGCCTTCTAAAAACCCTTTTCCAAAGAATCCCCCAGATTCAATAGCTTTTTCAGATTGATAGGTGTTGTAGCCAATGGTTCTTATAATCTCATTTAATTTTCTGGGGTCTTTTTCTAAGCGTAGCCAAAGGCTAAAACGGTCGCGGTGCCTTTGTTCGAAGACAGAATTATAAATAAAACTAACCGAAAAGGAAAAGAGTATGGTAGCCACAAAAACCAAGGAAAGGGGTATGACGGGCACCTTAAAAGATGGTTTCTTTAACAGTAGGAATAAAACCAAAAGCAAGGCTAGAATTATCAATACCCAAAGCGTCCCGTATATAAGGGTAAGAACAAAAATCACTAAAAGCGCAGTAGCAATACCCAAGTAATATAGGGGCAGGCCTTCTCGGAAAATAACAAAGCTCATCGCAAAGAAGACCAAGGCGCTCCCAGGGTCGGGCTGTGGCACGATAAGAATTACCGGGATAAGCAGTATTCCCAAGGCGTACAACTGGTCCTTAGGACGTTTAATATCGGTCCGTATATCACTGAGATACTTGGCCAGGGCGAGGGCAGTGGCAACTTTAGCCAACTCCGAGGGTTGTAAATTGAAAAAACCGAGGTTATACCAAGAGGTTGCTCCGTTAATGGTTTTTCCAAAGGGGTATATGCCCAGTAATAACACCATGGAAACAAGGTACAGCAAGCCCGAAAATCGTTCATAAAAATTAGCCTCTATTGCCAAGAGGAGGACAATGGCAATACCACTGGCCATAATAAAGGACAATTGTTTGCCATGTAGGGCAGAAAAGTTCAAAATATTGGCGGTATCCTCTGTAACCGTAGCGGAATATATATTTAGCCACCCTATAAAAACCAAGGCTATATAGAGCAGCACACTAAACCAATCTAACCTTTTAATGACACTTTTACCAGACACGCTCATTTATTTTAAAAGGTTGTCCACTATACGGTTTTGCATATTCGGCTTCTAAGGTTTTTTCTAACATTCTCTTTTCCAGGTCTGTTCTTGTAATTTCTCCTTTGATGTATTTCTCGATCATCAAGGACGCTATATGTCCGGCATATCTAGATCCGAAGTAGCCGTTTTCGATGTATACGGCAATGGCGATTTTCGGATTTTCTACAGGGGCAAAAGCGATAAATACGGAATGGTCGGTTAATTGGGTACGCACCCCGTCTATCCTGGTAAAGTTTTCTACCGTTCCTGTTTTTCCTGCAATGGTGATATCATTTACCTTTAGCCATCTGGCGGTTCCATGTTCATATACATTGGCCATGGCTTGTACAACGCCATCAAAATGCCTTTTGTCTATGGTGGTGTGTTTAGGTATGGTGTATTCTGGTATGTCAATAGGCGCTCCTTCTATTTCCTTAAGGATGTGTGGCGTAAAATAATATCCCTTGTTGGCAATAGCAGCGGTCATGTTTGCCAATTGTATAGGGGTAGTGGCAATTTCACCCTGTCCTATAGAATTGGAAATAATATAGGAAGAAGCCCATCTGTTCTTTCCGTATACCCTATCGTAATATTCTTTAGAAGGGATGCGTCCTGGTCTACCGGTAGGAAGGTCGTATCCAAGGTAAGTGCCCAGGCCAAAACTTTTAGCATGCTCTTCCCAAACATCCATACCTTCGGCGGTAGTGTTGTATTTATCGTAAATTTTTCTAAAGGCTACAGCAAAATAGGCATTGCAAGATTTAAAGATCCCGCTATTAAGGTCTCTCATGCCGCCTCCACAGTGGCAGCCTCTTTTCTTATTTCCGACATAAAATCCGTTGTAACACGGAATTTTGGTAGTGGGGGTAACAACCCCTTCCTGTAGGGCTATTAGGGCATTCAATATTTTAAATGGGGATCCAGGGGATGGTTCGGCCAAAATAGAACGGTCCCATGTAGGTTTAGCGATACTATCGTAATGTAGTTTGCTGTAATTCTTAGAGCGATCCCTACCAATCAACAGAGAGGGATCATAGGTAGGGCCGGAAATCAGGGCCAATATTTCACCTGAACTGGGTTCCAAGGCTGCGATGCCCCCTCGTTTTCCAACCATTAATTTTTCCCCGTATTCTTGCAATGCCTTATCTAGAGTCACGGTTATTTCCCTTCCTTGGGTAGGTAGCGTATCTAGAAGCCCATCTTTATAAGGACCAATATCTCTGTTAAATCGGTCTTTTTGAATGTATTTTACGCCTTTATGGCCTCGCAAGATATGTTCATATTGTTTTTCTATTCCGGTACGGCCAATAAGTTCCCCTGCTATATAGTGTGGGTTGTTCTGTAAATCTCGGGCATTGACCTCTGCGATATATCCTAAAACATTGGCACCACTATCGGTGTCATAGTAGCGTAAGGATCGTTTTTGGATGTAAAATCCTTGAAAGCGCCTCATTTTTTCCTGAAGCCTAGCATAATCTTTTTTGGAAAGTTGCGGCACTAAAACCGAGGGCAGTCTAGGGGAATATACCCGTGCTTTGGCCAGTTGGGTTTTAAATGTCTTTTTATCGATCCCCAATAATGCGCAAAATTCTAGGGTGTCCAGGGGTTGAACCTCTCTAGGAATGACCATTACGTCATAAGCCGGTTGGTTGGCAACTAAAAGCTCCCCTTTCCTATCAAAAATATAACCGCGTTCTGGGTAGTCGTAGATAGCTTTTATGGCCGGATCTTCCATAACTTGGTTAGGGGAAAAACTAAATATCTGTAGATAGGATAATCTGGCGATAAAAGTAATCCCTATAACAAGGATGATAGCAGCTAATAAAAATTTTCTCATTCTTTTTTCACACTAAAGAGTGACCCTAAAAGTAAGCTCATGATTAGGGTCGCAAGGCTTATGGACGCAACTTTTTTCAAAATTAGTAGGACGTTTTCATAACTAAAAATTTCTAGGTTAAAGAAAACGAAGTGATGAATTACGATCATTAAGGCTAAACATGTTATGCGCTGTGCTCTGTTGGTATTGGTCAGTTTAAAATTTTGGAGTTCAAAATTTACGCCAAAGCAAAAACGCATAATGGTTGGTCGCAAATAGGCCAGGGTTACGGTAGATGCCGCATGAATGGCCATGGTGTCCGAAAATATATCGACCATTAGTCCCATTAAAAAACTTATAAAAATAAAAAGAGACCTATTTTGGGTTAATGGATACCAATACAGAAACAAAATATAAACCATTGGGTTTATATATCCAAAAAAATTGAGCCTATTAAAAACAAGGACCTGTACCAAAATTAGTAATATAAATCTAGTCGTATTTATAAGGTAGCCATTACTAGTCATTTTTGGTCGTAGATTCTAATTGTTGTATTTCTTCTCGGTGGTGGTTCTCTATAATATAAATATGTTTAACATTGGTCATATCGTTAAAGAGGGCCACATCTATGTGATACGAGTTTTGGGTGTTGTTTAGATTGAAATTCTTTATAATTCCTATAGGAATGTTTTCTGGAAAGATACTAGAACTTGCCCCAGTAACGATGGTGTCTCCGATATTTATAGGTACTAACCTTTGTATATCGGTAAGTTGAACGGTGTTGTAATCTTTGGTGTCCCAAACTAAAGAGCCAAAATGGTTGGTATTTTTAATTTTGGCATTGATACGCGAGTTGGTGTTCAAGATACTCTGTACGGTAGCAAAATTCGGGGAAATATTTTCTATAATTCCCAGGATACCATTGGCCGTAATAACGCCCATGTCGGCTTTTATACCATCATTTCTTCCCTTGGCTATAGTGATATAATTTTTTGGTAAAGAGAAGCTATTCTTAATAATTTGAGAGGCAATTACAGTGTATTTATAATTGCTGGTATCTAAAGGGATGGTATCTTTTTCTGTTTTGTTAAACAAAAGAAATCGAAGTCTTTGGTTTTCTTCCTGGAGATTTTGGTTTTGTTCTTTTAGGCTAAAATAGGAGGAAATATTACTTTGTGTTTGAAAGATATTCCCGGTGAGCCAATTAGCAGAGTTAAAGAACTTGGAATGGTGGTACAAATGCGATTGCACCGTAAAAGCAAAGGAAATAGTGAACAGCAAGACATAGAGTAAGAAATTCTTGTTTCTTATTATAAAATTGATAATCTGCTGCATTCACCTAGATTGTTTTTTTAATTCTTTTTATTGTAAAGGATTGAAAGGAAGGTCTTTGAAGACCTTCCTATATTTAATTTTATGATTTTTCCTAGTAGGAAGTACGTTAATCGAATTGTTATTTGATTAGAATACTCTTGTAGCGATCTAGGTTTTTTAGAGCAATACCAGTACCTCTGACAACGGCTCTTAAAGGATCTTCCGCGATATATACGGGAAGATCGGTTTTTTGCGACAATCTTTTATCCAATCCTCTTAACATAGAACCTCCACCGGCTAAATAAATACCGGTATTGTAAATATCGGCCGCCAATTCTGGAGGCGTCTGCGATAAGGTTTCCATTACCGCGTCTTCTACCCTTAATATGGACTTGTCCAGTGCCTTCGCTATTTCGCGGTAAGAGACGGCAACTTGTTTTGGCTTTCCAGTTAAAAGATCGCGCCCTTGCACGGACATTTCATCTGGAGGTGTTTGCAAGTCTTCTGTCGCCGAACCTATCGTTATTTTTATGTTTTCGGCAGTAGTTTCCCCAACATAGAGGTTGTGCTGCGTTCGCATATAGTAAATAATGTCATTGGTAAAAACATCTCCTGCAATTTTAACGGATTTATCACATACAATTCCCCCTAAGGCAATAACCGCAATTTCGGTGGTACCCCCTCCTATATCAACGATCATATTTCCTTTTGGTTGCATGATATCCAGGCCAATACCAATGGCTGCTGCCATGGGCTCGTGAATAAGGTATACTTCTTTGCCATTCACTCTTTCGGCAGACTCTTTTACCGCGCGCATTTCTACCTCGGTAATGCCTGAAGGAATACAAATAACCAATCTTAATGCTGGAGGAAACCATTTTTTCTTTAAGGCCGGAATATTTTTAATAAACATCATGAGCATCTTTTCAGAGGCATCAAAATCTGCGATAACGCCATCTTTTAGAGGGCGTACGGTTTTGATGTTTTCATGTGTTTTTCCCTGCATCATGCTGGCTTCTTTCCCGACAGCAATAATTTTACCACTAATTCTGTCCCTAGCAACGATCGATGGACAGTCTACTACCACCTTATCGTTGTGAATAATGAGGGTGTTAGCAGTTCCTAAGTCTATTGCTATTTCCTCGGTTAAGAAGTCAAAAAATCCCATTTATTAATTGTTAGGTGTCTGTTTTTTAATGTATAATGCTCTAATGTATTAAATTTAATGTTTAAAATGACGTGTTCCTGTCATAACCATTGCAATTTTATTGTCATTACAATAATCAACACTCAATTGATCTTTGATTGATCCTCCTGGTTGTATAACGCTTGTTACCCCACTTTTATGCGCAATTTCTACACAGTCTGGGAATGGGAAAAAAGCATCACTGGCCATTACAGCCCCATTCAGGTCAAAATTAAAGGACTGTGCCTTGTGAATTGCCTGGTTCAAGGCGTCTACACGAGAAGTCTGTCCTGTTCCACTAGCACATAATTGCTTGTTCTTTGCCAAAACAATAGTGTTGCTTTTGGTGTGCTTACATAATTTAGAAGCAAAAATCAAATCTTCCAATTCTCTTGCCGATGGTTTCTCGGTAGTTACATTGGTTAGGTCTTCAAGAGTGTCGGTCTTATCGTCCTTTCCTTGTACCAATATTCCGTTTAGACATGTTCTTACCGTAGTTGTTGGTAAGGCAGCGTCCTTTTGGATTAAAATAATACGGTTCTTTTTTCCTTTTAGAAGTTCCAAGGCCTCGGCATCATAACTTGGTGCAATTACGACCTCACAGAAAAGTCCGTGAATTTCTTGTGCCGTAGCCAAGTCAATGGTAGTATTACTGATCAATACCCCTCCAAAGGCTGACACTGGATCTCCTGCCAAAGCATCTACATACGCTTGGTGAATAGTGCTTCTTGAAGCCAGCCCACAGGCGTTATTGTGCTTTAAAATAGCAAAAGTAGGCTCGTTTTCTTTAAATTCGTTGATAAGGTTCACGGCCGCATCAACATCTAACAAGTTGTTATAAGAAAGTTCTTTTCCGTTCAGTTTTTCGAACATAGCGTCGAAATCTCCAAAGAAGAATCCTTTTTGGTGTGGGTTTTCCCCGTAACGCAATACCTGGCCGTTATCTTCACTGATTTTTAAGGCAACCTCTTCTTGGTTTTGGTTAAAGTAGTTAAAGATAGCAGAATCGTAGTGAGAAGACACGTTGAACGATTTTGTGGCAAAACGTTTTCTGTCTTCCAAGGTAGTACTACCGTTTCCTTTGGTAATTATATCAAGAACTTCATCGTAATCCTTCATTGAAGAAACACAAAGAGTGTCTTTATAGTTTTTGGCAGCAGCTCTGATCAACGAAATTCCGCCTATATCTATTTTCTCGATAATATCTTGTTCTGAAGCACCGCTAGCAACCGTTTTTTCGAACGGATATAGGTCAACAATAACGATATCCAATTGCGGAATTTCAAATTCTTTTAATTGTTCCTGATCTTTCTCGTTGTCCTGTCGGTTTAAAATACCACCAAAAACTTTTGGGTGTAATGTTTTAACCCTGCCGCCCAAAATAGACGGATAGCTGGTAACGTCTTCCACAGGAACTACATCAATGCCTAATTCTTTTATAAAGGTTTCAGTGCCTCCAGTAGAATAGATGGTTATACCTAGTTCGTTAAACTTTTTTACTAAGGGCTCTAGGCCATCTTTATGAAATACAGAAATTAAGGCTGAAGTAGCTTTTTTTGTGGTACTCATTTTTATGTGCTTATTGTTAAGGATTATAAGGACGCAAAAGTAATATTTTGAGCGCAAATAACAGTAGTAATACTAATAATCAATGGAAAGTTTTATAGAATTTCTGCTACTTTCGCATTTATGTATTCCAAAAAGCGTTCATCGGCTTCGGAAAAGGGATCAGCGGTATTAGAATCTATGTCTATTTGTCCTATGTTTTTGCCATTGACAAACAATGGGACAACAATTTCAGCTTTTACCGTAATGCTACATGCTATATAGTTGTCCTGTGCTTTTACATCGGGGACAACAAAATTTTGGTTGGATACCGCTACTTGTCCACAAATACCCTTGCCAAAAGGAATAATCGTATGGTCTGTCGGTGCTCCGGCATAAGGCCCTAGTTTTAGCTCCTCCTTGTCTCCATTTTTAAAATAAAAGCCCACCCAATCGTAATAAGGGACATTTTCCTGTAAAAGCGTACAAACAGCTTGTAGTTTTTCTGTGGTATCTATTTCTTTATCCTCAAGGATAAGTGTAACTTTTGGTCGTAATGCCTCTAACATAAAAATAAATTTGTTCAAAAATAAGGCTAATTCAAAATATTTTCATGGTAAAGTGCCTAAAATTAAGTTGATAAACTACCTAAAATTTAGTTAATGTTATTTGGAGGATTCCTAATTTTGCGCTTATTGTATACTTTAGCACTTATGAAAGGAAAGGCTTTTAGGATCGTATCGACCGTGATGGCATTTTTGATGCTACTCTCCAGCGTGTCTTGGACCATAGAAAAGCACTACTGTATGGGAAGCCTTATCGATGTGGCTTTTTTTCATAAGCCGGATAGCTGTGGGATGCCTTTGGACGATACCGTGGTTTCCCAAGCCGTGATCAGCGATCTCAATGCCTGTTGCAGTAACGAAATCATTACTATCCCAGGACAAGAGGAATTAAATTTGTCCTCTGGAAGTTTTGATTTGGATCAACATGTATTCCTTGCGGCATATGTTTTCTCCTATTACAACTTATTTAATGTGGCTCCGGAACGTCTTGTTCCTTTCAGCGATTATCAGCCTCCAATGGTGGTCAAGGACATTTGTGTGCTGGACCAGGTTTTTCTAATTTGATTTTTCAGGGTTTTAAGTAAGGTGCTTGCCGTTTTTTAATGGGGAGCATGACTTGGTATTTTATCAAGAGAAAATTATTTTTAATAAATTGAAAATTCCAAGGTGTCCTTATAAATAAGGCTTTCTACGGCTATATGGGTATCTTGATCAAGAAAATTATAATACTTAAACTCAATGAAATTTTATATTTTTTTATTGTTGTTGCTTCCTTGTGTGGCCTTGTCACAAAGTAAGGTAGAAGGAAGGATCAACGAAGCCAATGCCGAAAACAAACCCATGGGGCTTGCTGGTGCCAATGTGTATTGGTTGAACTCTCCGATAGGTACGGTCACCAAGGACGACGGTAGTTTTGTGATACCTTTTGATGCTGCATATTCGCACTTGGTCATTAGTTATGTGGGTTTTGAGACCGATACCTTGCAGATAAGTGCCCCAAAAAAGGTGCAGCATTGGATGCGTCCTGCTAATTCCTTGGACGAGGTCGTTGTGCAGCAAAAAAGGGAGGCTGTTCAAAAGTCTTTCTTCAGCACTCAAAATGTGGTCACCATTAATAGTGCGGAACTGCTAAAAGCGGCTTGTTGTAACCTGTCGGAAAGCTTTGAAACTAACCCGGCCATAGACGTAAACTTTTCCGATGCCCTTACGGGAACCAAACAAATACAAATGTTGGGACTTACCAGTCCATATTTGTTAATTACCCAAGAGAATATTCCCATGGTGAGAGGCGCTTCTCAGGCCTATGGGTTGACCTTTACCCCTGGGACATGGGTAGAGAGCATTCAGATAACCAAAGGAGCCGGGAGCGTAGTCAATGGCTATGAAAGTATTTCGGGCCAGATTAATACCGAATTGGTGAAGCCTTTTACTGATAATGCTTTGTTTGTGAACGGCTATGCGAATTTAAACGGCAGGTTAGAATTGAATACTCACTTTAATAAAAAACTGACCGATAAATTAAGTACCGGACTCTATGTTCATGGAAGTGAAAGAAGGGTGAAGGAGGATGAGAACAAGGACGGATTTTTAGATGCTCCCTTGGGCAAGCAGATCAATGTTTTAAATAGATGGCAATACCAAAATGCAACAACGGGTTGGGTAGGTTTTTTTAACGTACGTTTTTTAAATGATGAAAAGCAATTAGGCGAAACCCGCTTTGATGCCGATACAGATAAGTTTACCGAAAACGCCTGGGGGAGCGAGATCGATACCAGAAGGTTCGATACTTCGGTGAAATTGGGGTATGTATTTCCCGAACTTCCTTTTCAGAGTCTTGGCTTTCAGGCGGCGTATAACATTCATAAGCAAGATTCTTATTTTGGTCTTAACCAATACAATATTGATCATGAGAGTTTGTACAGTAACCTAGTGTTTAATTCTATCATCGGCAATACCTTTAATAAGTTTAAAACGGGTCTTACTTTTGCCTACGACGGGTATAACGAATTGGTAAATGTGCAGGATTACTCCAGAACCGATAAATCTGCCGGTGCCTTCTTTGAATATAGTTATGACAACCAAAAGGCCTTAAGCTTAACGGCTGGTGTCCGTGTAGACACCCACAATGCCCTTGGTGCCTTTATTACCCCAAGGGCACATATACGTTACATTCCTTGGGAGAATGCCACGCTTAGGGCTTCTGTAGGCCGAGGAAGGCGCGCAGCGAACATCTTTGCAGAAAACCAACAGTTGTTCGGTTCCTCGAGGCAAATTTTAGTAGAAGGGGGTAACAGGGGTATTTATGGGTTGCAACCAGAAGATGCTTGGAACTATGGCGTGAGTTTTTTACATGGATTTAGGTTGTTTAATAGGCCAGGGAGTATATCCTTGGATTATTATGTGACCGATTTTAAAAATCAGGTGGTCGTAGATTGGGAGCGGAAGCAGGAAGTGTCCTTTTATAATTTGGAAGGAAAGAGCAAGGCCAATAGTTTTCAGATCGAAGTAAATCACGATATCCTGAAAAATGTAGAACTAAGGACAGCCTACAAATTTTATGATGTTAGCACCGATTACAAATCGGGTTCGCTACAAAAGCCTTTACAGGCCCAGCATCGGTTTTTTGCGAATTTGGGATATGCTACCACCGCGAACCAAAGGGGAGGGCAGTGGCGATTCGATTATACCTTGCATAGTTTGGGGAAACAACGATTGCCTGCCAGTACTGCTGCTGCTTCAGAAACGATGAATGTCTATTCTCCTACCTACAGTCTGATGAATAGTCAGGTTACCAGAGTTTTTAATGCGCAATTTGAGATATATGTAGGCGGGGAAAATTTAACTAATTTTACCCAAGAGGATGCTGTGATAGGTGCCGATAATCCTTTCGGCCCCGATTTTGATACCGCTATTGTGTATGCCCCAATTATGGGACGAATGTTCTATGCAGGGTTTAGGTTTAAAATATAACAGAGCGATTGGGGCGTAGGACGAATTGATTAATAGACAAGTAAGTATATATAAAGTAATTTATAAAATAAAGACAGATGAAAAAAATAATTTTAGGAGTGGTATTTGCTTTTGTTTCTGTGGTAGTGAGCGCACAGGAAAAGAATAAAAAGATGAGTTTTGAAGTCGATGGAAAATGCGTGATGTGCAAAGAGCGTATAGAGCAGGCGGTATTGGGTGTAAAAGGAGTGAAGTATGCTTCTTGGGATATTCCGACACATGAATTATCCTTAATTGTAGATGAGCGCAAAACCAATGCGATGAAAATAAAAACGGCTATTGTTGCGGTTGGGCACGACACCAAAGAATTAAAGGCAACCGAGGAAGTATACGATAAGATACATCCTTGCTGTAAGTACCGAGAAGACAATACCGATGATAGCGGAAAGCACTAGAAGTGTTTAGAAATTTAAGGAGGATTCCTAGTCCGGCTAGAGCGGGCTGGGAAAGCCTCTCTTTAAAATGTGTCGTTGAGGTTTCAATATTTTCCAAGCTAGGTTTCTAAGGGGGACCCTTTAAAGGTCTAGGATTTTTATCTTAGTTCGTTATTTTGCGTTAGGGATCGCAGCGGCATCCCCGCAGCTGCGCAAGGGATATAGCGAAGAGCCCGCCCGACCTAGGAGGGAACGCCCAAAGGAGTATGCTAAAAGATATAGGAATTGAACCTTTACCTAGTATTTGGTATAAAAATAAAAACCGTCTCTGGAATTCCAAAGACGGTTTTTTGCGTTTTAAGGCATGCTGTAGTGTGCTACTACATCATTCCAGGCATTCCGCCACCCATTGGAGGGGCAGCAGGAGTGTCTTCCTTAATATCGGTTAAAGCACATTCTGTAGTTAAGATCATACCGGCAACAGAGGCAGCATTTTCCAAGGCTACTCTAGTTACTTTCTTAGGATCTATAATACCTGCTTTAAGCATATCTACATACGTTTCTGTTTTGGCATCATATCCAAAATCACCAGAACCGTCCAATACTTTAGCGACAACTACAGAACCTTCTCCACCAGCGTTTTCAACGATAGTTCTCAAAGGTGTCTCAATAGCTCTGGCTACAATTTGCAATCCAGTTGCCTCGTCAGCGTTTAGGGTTTCAATAGCAGCAAGCACAGCTTTAGCTCTTACCAAGGCAACACCACCACCGGCAACGATACCTTCTTCTACAGCAGCTCTAGTAGCGTGCAATGCATCGTCTACCCTGTCTTTTTTCTCTTTCATTTCTACTTCAGAAGCAGCACCTACGTAAAGGACGGCAACACCACCGGCTAATTTAGCCAAACGCTCCTGTAATTTTTCCTTGTCGTAATCTGAAGTAGTAGACTCTATCTGAGATTTAATTTGGTTGACTCTTGTTTTGATAGTTTCAGCATCTCCGGCACCATTCACAATAGTAGTATTGTCCTTGTCGATAGAGATTTTCTCACAAGTACCCAACATATCCAAGGTAGCATTTTCCATAGTGAAGCCTCTTTCTTCGGCAATCACTGTACCACCTGTAAGGATAGCGATATCTTCTAACATTGCTTTTCTTCTATCTCCAAATCCTGGAGCTTTTACAGCAGCAATCTTTAAAGAACCTCTTAATTTGTTTACTACCAAGGTGGCTAGGGCTTCCCCGTCTACATCCTCAGCAATGATCAAAAGTGGTTTTCCTGATTGTGCCACTGGCTCTAGTATTGGCAACAAATCTTTCATCGAAGAAATTTTCTTGTCGTACAACAAGATGTAAGGGTTCTCCAAGTCGGCCGTCATTTTTTCAGAGTCGGTTACGAAGTATGGAGAAAGGTATCCTCTGTCGAATTGCATTCCTTCAACAACGTCTACATAGGTATCGGTACCTTTTGCTTCTTCTACAGTGATAACACCTTCCTTACCTACTTTTTCAAAAGCTTGGGCAATAAGGTCGCCAATAGTTTCGTCGTTATTAGAAGAGATGGCAGCAACTTGTTTGATCTTTTCTGAAGAATCGCCTACTTTTTTGGTTTGTTTTGACAAATCTTCTACGATAGCCTCAACGGCTTTGTCGATTCCTCTTTTAAGATCCATTGGGTTAGCACCTGCCGCAACGTTCTTTAAGCCTTCTTTTACGATGGCTTGAGCCAAAACAGTAGCAGTAGTAGTTCCGTCACCGGCCAAATCGTTGGTTTTAGAAGCAACTTCCTTCACCATTTGCGCACCCATATTTTCTAATGGATCTGCCAATTCGATTTCTTTAGCTACAGTAACACCATCTTTTGTAATGTGTGGTGCTCCAAATGATTTGCTAATGATAACGTTTCTACCTTTTGGTCCTAAGGTTACTTTTACAGCGTTTGCCAAAGCATCGACACCTCTTTTTAGGCCGTCTCTTGCTTCGATATCAAATTTTATATCTTTTGCCATATTAAAAATTCTTTTTAATTGCCTGAGTATACAAGCAATGAGTGTGATTAATTATTTGATTTGTATTTGTCGTTAGCTTGCGCTAGAAAGAAATACAGATTATATGATTGCTAAGATGTCGCTTTCGCGCATCATCAGGTATTCTGTGCCTTCAAGTTTTAATTCCGTACCGGCGTATTTTCCGTAAAGAACTGTGTCTCCAACAACAACGGTAACTTTTTCGTCCTTTGTACCTGGACCAACAGCAACAACTTTACCTTTTTGTGGTTTTTCTTTTGCGGTATCTGGGATATAAAGACCTGAAGCAGTCTTTGTTTCAGCAGCCATAGGCTCTATAAGAACTCTATCCGCTAACGGTTTAATGCTAAGTTTAGCCATATTATTAGATTTTTATTATTTAATTATTTTGCATTAACATGGCAGAAATTATGCCATCTGTATAAAACTGACACTTTGTTAAAACAAAAATGCCAGCTTGTCATTAAAGCTGGCATTTTTTATATGTTATGTGAGTGTAGTTGTGTTATTCTGCACTGTCCTGTGGTGTTTCCAATTTAGTGGCAGGCGCTACTGGTTGCGCTTGCTCAGTTTTGGTTTCGACAGGGGCGCCATTCAGTAATTTTGAATCGTTACCGCTGAAATTTCCTTTTACGGCTACGTTCGAAAGTAAAATAAGGACAACTAATAAAGTTGCTAATGTCCAGGTACTCTTATCTAAGAAGTCACCTGTTTTCTTTACTCCTCCTACGACTTGGTTACTGGCTCCAAAGCTCGAAGATAGTCCGCCTCCTTTAGGGTTTTGTACCATTATTACAAGCATTAATAATAAGCAAACCAGGATGATAAGTGCCAAGAATATTGTAAACGTTGTATTCATTCTCTAAAGGTTTTCGTGTTGTATTTTTTCTATCTCTTTTATTCGGTCAGCAAAGAAACTACTTTTTTCTGGATATTTCAAACTTAAAATCTTGTAAGCCTGAATTGCTTTTTTATATTTCTTCTGTTCTAGATATACTTTTGCCAGGGTTACGGTCATTAATTGATTTTGATCAAAGGTGACAGATTCGGCAATATTAACCTTGGTGGTATTTTCTTTAGGGACTATTTTGGGGTTGTTCTCAATGAATTTATCGATGAGTTCAAACTTTTTGGTCTTAAGGCTATTCATCTTTTTTTGTGAAGCGTTTTCCTTGTTGGGGCTAGGTGGGTTGATAGTTTCTCTTGTTACAGGATCTTGATTGGTTAATTGCAACCATTCCCCGAAGGAATATTTTTCTTTTTTTGTAAACGGCAAAGGCTGCCCGATCTCCAGTGTATCCTCAACTTTTTTTTTGTCCTTTGCAATAGATAGGTCTATTTTGGGATCCTTGGATTTGAAAAGGGAAGGGTCTAGGAGGTTGTCAGCATCTTTTTTGGTTCTTGGCAGGGGTTCGTCTTCCGAGCTTGCTATAAGGGCTTTACTTTCCTTAAAATCCTGAACAAGTTCTTCCGAAACAATTTCGGTGTCGTTCAAGGAGGTCGATTTTCCCGAAATAGAATCGGCAATGCCATTTTGAAGAAAATCTTTGGAAGTAATAAAGTCGAACAATATATCCCGGTCCGCTGTATAGGCTGCCGTAATTTTTAGGGCATTGTTGTATTTAAAACTGTTAAGGTTCTTTAGTCCTTTTAGATGTAAGGCTCTTGCTGCCTGGAAATATGGGTATTCGGCCAGTACATCTTCTAGGTGATTGGTCTGTACAGGGGTAACGACCTTGTCCGGGTGTTGTAATAGATATGTAAAGTCCTGTACGTTCATGGTTTACCAGTCGGCCAATGATTTGTTGAAAATATCTTGGGTAATACGCTCAAAAATAATTTGGTGTGCCTCATCTTTTACCGTAGCTAACTGTGCGTTGGCAGGATAATCGAAAAAGAACGAAAAGCGCTGTTCAAAATCCACATTCTCCTTGGTATTGTTAAAAAAACGTACCTGTACGGCAATGCTCAAACGGTTTTGTGCGGCATTTTGTTGTGCGGTAGCCGACATGGGCGATACGCGGTACTCTACAATTTCGCCTTCGTACAATAGGTCACCATTCGCCTTTACCAGATCTAGGCTGGTCTGGTTTAAGATTAAATCCTGTAAGGCTAGGGTAAAATCCCTATCTACCCCCGGTTCAAAGGTGGACCCTGGATTTTGAGAGGCGTAATTTTGAAAATAGTTTACCTGAAAGGTTTTTGCGGTTCCTACATCCCCGCCCGTAAAATTATATATTCCGCAACCCATGGCCGTTAGAAGGACCATAAGAAGGAGTAATTGATTTTTAATTTTAAGCATTTTAAAGGTCGTATTGTTTGATTTTTCTATAAAGGGTGCGTTCTGAAATTCCTAGTTCTGTTGCTGCCGCTTTTCTTTTTCCCTTGTTTCTTTCCAGCGATTTCTTAATCAGTTCTATTTCCTTGTCGTGTAAAGATAAGGTTTCTTCTTCTTCAATTTCCTCGGCAAAATGATACTTGTCTTCTACTATAGGTTTGCCTACAACGGGCTCCCTAGGCGGCTCGGGCAGTTGCAAAACATTAAGTTCTGAGCTATCTTCTTCCTCGTTATATTGCTTTTCCCTTTCCCCGTAAATTTTTCGGATCAGGTTTTCGTTTTCTTCCTGAACCTTTTCCGTATCGTTATTTTTAAGGATCTCTAAAGTTAATTTTTTTAAATCGTTCAAGTCACTTTTCATGTCAAAAAGTACTTTGTACAAAATTTCGCGCTCATTGCTAAAATCACTTTCTTTTTTCTCTTTGGCTACAATAGCCGGGAGATTGGTATTAGAGGAGTTTGGCAAATAATTGTTCAGGGTTGTCATGGTGATGTTTCTGTCTTTCTCCAAGACAGAAATTTGTTCAGCAATATTTCGCAATTGTCGAATGTTCCCCGGCCAACGATATTTTATCAGCAGTTGAATGGCGTCATCTTCTAACCTAAGGGTGGGCATTTTGTATTTCTGACCAAAATCGGAAGCAAATTTTCGAAAGAGGATATGGATGTCCTCTTTTCGTTCTCGCAGAGGAGGAATATTGATTTCCACGGTACTTAACCGATAATACAGGTCTTCTCTGAATTTTTCGTTTTTAATGGCTTCAAACATATTGACGTTTGTTGCTGCTACGATTCTAACGTCGGTTTTTTGAACTTGTGAGGAGCCTACTTTTAAAAATTCTCCATTTTCCAATACCCTTAATAAACGCACCTGCGTGGTCAGGGGCAGTTCACCTACTTCGTCCAAAAAGATGGTACCTCCATCGGCCACTTCAAAATAACCGCTTCGGGTAGCGGTAGCTCCGGTAAATGCACCTTTTTCGTGTCCAAAAAGTTCACTGTCTATAGTTCCCTCGGGAATAGCACCACAGTTGACAGCGATGTATTTGGCATGTTTTCTGTGCGAAAGGGAATGGATGATTTTAGGGATAGCTTCCTTTCCAACACCACTTTCACCAGTGACCAATACAGAAATGTCTGTAGGGGAAACCTGGATTGCTTTTTCTATGGCACGATTGAGTTTTACATCGTTGCCAATGATCTCAAAGCGTTGTTTTATAGATTGAATCGATTCCATATTCTGAATAGAAATATTAGGCTGACCTTAAAATGTTGTTAAGTGAATTTTTGGGTTTCAAATCGGGTCCTGATTTTAATTGTTGTCCGAGAGACCTACCGCAGAACCAATGAGGGTACCTGAAGTACAGTCCGTAATTTTTACCAAAACAAAATCCCCAACCTTATATTGTTCTTTAGGGAAAACCACCACAGAGCTTTGGGAATTTCTTCCCATCCATTCCTGATCCGATTTTTTGGATGTTCCTTCGATTAGAACTTCTTCTATTTTTCCAATATGCTGTTTGCTCCTAAAGTGGCCGTGGGTTCTTTGCAAGGCGATAATTTCTGATAGCCTTCTGTTTTTTGTCTCTTGTGGCACATCGTCTTCCAAATTACGGGCGGCAGCGGTGCCAGGTCTTTCGGAATAGGCATACATATAGCCAAAATCGTACTTTATTTCTTCCATCAAAGACAGCGTGTCCTGGTGGTCTTGTTCGGTTTCTGTAGGGAAGCCGGTAATCATATCTTGTGAAATAGAGCAGTCTGGGATGATGGTTTTGATATTTTTTACCAGTTCTATATATTCTTCACGAGTATGTAGGCGGTTCATTTCCTTTAAAATTCTATTGCTGCCGCTTTGTACTGGAAGGTGAATATAGTTGCAAATATTTTTGTGCTTGGCTACCACTTTGACAACATCCAAGGTCATGTCCTGAGGATTAGAGGTAGAGAAGCGGATTCTTAATTTAGGTTGTGCTACGGCCACCATGTCCAAGAGGTCTGAAAAGTTTACGGCAGTAGCTTTCTGCATATCCGAGGCTTTTACAAAATCTTTTTTAAGTCCCCCACCATACCATAGGTAGCTGTCGACATTTTGGCCAAGAAGGGTAATTTCTTTAAACCCTTTTTCGCAAAGGTCGTTTACTTCTTCTAAAATAGATTGTGGGTCGCGACTGCGTTCTCTTCCTCTGGTGAAGGGCACCACGCAAAAAGTACACATATTATCACAGCCACGGGTAATGGAAACAAAGGCCGTGACCCCGTTTGAATTGAGTCTGACAGGTGCAATATCGCCATAGGTTTCTTCCTTGGACAAGATTACGTTTACCGCATTGCGGCCATCATCTACTTCTTGAATTAGATTGGGTAGGTCTTTATAGGCATCGGGGCCAACGACCATGTCAACAATTTTCTCCTCTTCAAGTAATTTTGTTTTAAGACGTTCTGCCATACAGCCTAGAACGCCCACTTTCATGTGCGGTCTTGTTCTTTTAACGGCATTGTATTTTTCAAGACGTTTCCTTACGGTAAGTTCTGCTTTCTCACGGATAGAGCAGGTGTTTACCAAAACAAGGTCTGCGTCTTCCAATTCCTGTGTGGTACTAAATCCTTCTTGGGAAAGAATGGAAGCAACAATTTCACTGTCCGCAAAATTCATGGCGCATCCATAACTTTCTATATACAGCTTTCGGCTGCTATTAGGTTTCTTTTCGATAGATAAGGCAGTACCTTGTACAGATTCGTCTATGATCTTTTCCTCGTTATTGTGCATTTGTCTTAAACTTTAAGGGTTTGCAAAGATAGCACTATATAGGGAGTTGTGACAAATTGACAGTTAAATATTTCTCAAAAATCAATAGTCGGACTAAAATTTCAACTTGTGAATAACGGGCTTTATGCCAGTTTTGTACATTGGGTTTCATATTTTCGGAGCAGCTTTGTATTTTGCATATGCAGATGTCTGTTGTTTTTTTAACGGTCATACTTGGGTTTCGCTCGGTACAAAGATGTGATCAGGATTTGCGACCAGTTTTCGGTCATGCTCATTTCAGGGATTGGTTTGTCCTTAATAATAAGGTTCAACTAATTTAAAAAATCCAAAAGGTCTTATAATTAAGGAATGTTTGCCTATTAATAGAGTATAGATTGCGTTTTTTTTGGAGAAGTGAGAATAGAAGACCGTTATGGGCCTTTTAGGCGGGTAGGGGCAGTGTTGAAAATAGTGAAAACTAATTCCTTTAAATACCATGTGATAAAAATTAGGGAAAAGAGAAGAAGTTTTTTACATTGGAGGAGTCTATAAAAAGGGACGTTTTTTAAAGTGCTTTTCAGCGAGGTGATTCGAATATAAAAGCTGTGAAATACCACTTTAAAAAGGTGTTGTTTTTAGGGCCTTAGGAAATGATAATCTTATAAATAAAAAAATTGGTATACTTTTGTGTATCCAAAAACAAGTTAATGGCAAAGAATTTAGTAATCGTAGAGTCTCCGGCTAAAGCGAAAACAATAGAGAAATTTTTAGGTAAAGACTTTAAGGTAGAGTCCAGTTTTGGGCATATTGCCGATTTGCCTTCCAAAGAATTGGGGGTAGATGTCGAGAATGATTTTACGCCTAAATATATTGTTGATAGCGATAAAAAAGCCCTTGTTAAAAAATTAAAGGATTTAGCGAGTAAGGCAGAAACGATATGGTTAGCGAGTGATGAAGACCGTGAGGGAGAGGCCATTTCTTGGCATTTGGCCGAAGAGCTTAAATTGGATAAAGACAAGACCAAACGGATTGTTTTTAATTCCATTACCAAATCGGCCATTCAAAAGGCTATTGAAAATCCAAGGGAGATTAATTTTAATCTAGTAAATGCCCAACAGGCAAGAAGGGTATTGGATAGATTGGTGGGATACGAACTTTCGCCAGTTTTATGGAAAAAGATCAAACCGGGGCTTTCTGCCGGTCGGGTACAATCTGTAGCGGTGCGTTTAATTGTTGAGCGCGAACGCGATATAGAATCCTTTACCCCAGAAGCTTCTTTTAGGGTGGCGGCATCGTTCAAAACTGCGGAGGGCAACGTATTTAACGCAAAACTTAATAAGACTTTTGCGAGTAAAGAAGAGGCAGAAGCCTTTTTAAAACAAAATATAGGGGCTAATTTCTCTATTGCCAGTCTAGATAAAAAGCCGGCCAAGAAATCACCGGCCGCTCCTTTTACGACTTCTACCTTACAACAGGAAGCTTCGCGTAAATTATATTTTTCGGTTTCCAGAACCATGCAGGTGGCCCAACGTTTGTACGAGGCCGGACTTATTACTTATATGAGAACCGATAGTGTCAACCTTTCAAAGGAGGCTATTGATGCTGCCAGAGAAGCCATTATTTCCAATTATGGAAAAAAATATAGTAAGGAAAGAAGTTTTACGGGTAAATCTAAAGGTGCACAGGAGGCCCACGAAGCCATTCGCCCTACAGAAATGACCAATCAATCGCCATCCTTAGAAAGGGATCAGGCTAAATTATACGAACTTATTTGGAAACGTACCCTGGCATCTCAAATGAGTGATGCAGAATTGGAACGTACCAACGTTAGGATAAAAACAGATACCCATAATGAAGCCTTTACGGCCAATGGAGAGGTGATTAAGTTTGACGGGTTCTTAAAAGTTTACTTGGAAGGAACCGATGACGAGGACAATGCTGAAGAGCAAGAAGGAATGCTTCCTGCCATGAAGGAAGGTGAAGAGATATTAAACAACTATATCACCGCTACCGAACGTTTCTCTAGAGCGCCTTACAGATTTTCTGAAGCGTCTTTGGTTAAAAAACTCGAAGAATTGGGAATTGGAAGACCGTCGACCTATGCGCCAACTATTTCTACCATTCAAAATAGGGGTTATATAGAAAAGGGAACGATAGAAGGGGTAGAACGAAAATATGTACAGCTTGTTCTTGAGTCCAATAAGGTCGCTACCAAGAACCTTTCGGAAAACGTAGGGTCGGATAAAGGAAAGATGGTACCTACAGATATAGGTGTTATCGTAACCGACTTTTTGGTTAGTCATTTTGAAGGTATATTAGATTATCACTTTACGGCTAAGGTAGAGGAGGATTTTGATGAAATTGCCTCTGGAGGTGAAGACTGGAAGAAAGTGATGAAGGATTTTTACAGTGACTTTCATCCTAAAGTATTACATGTAGAAGAAAATGCAGATAGGGCCAGTGGTGAACGTATTTTGGGGACCGACCCAAAAACGGGGAAACAAGTTTCTGTACGTTTAGGGCGTTTTGGCCCCATGGTACAGATAGGAACTGTTGATGACGAGGAGAAGCCGACTTTTGCGAGCTTGTTGCCAGAGCAGTCCTTGGCCTCCATTAGTTTTGAAGAAGCAATGGAGTTGTTTAAGCTCCCAAGATCCTTAGGTGAATATGAGGGAGAAGAAGTAGAAGCAAATGTGGGAAGGTTTGGACCTTATATCCGTTTTGGAAAGAAATTTATTTCTTTGGATAAAGACGAGAGCGCCATGGACATAGGCATGGACAGGGCCATTGAACTTATAAAGGCAAAACAAAAAGCCGATGCTCCGATTGCCGAGTATGAAGGTCACGAAGTGACCAAGGGCGTAGGAAGGTTTGGTCCGTTTATAAAATGGAATGGGATTTTTATCAATGTAAGCAAGAAATACGATTACGATAATCTAAGTAAGGCCGATATCGAAGAGCTTATAGAAATAAAAAAACAAAAGGAGATAGACAAGGTTGTCCAGGACTGGCCAGAAGAAGGAATCAGAATAGAAAAGGCTCGATGGGGAAGGCATAATATAATAAAGGGAAAAATAAAGGTTGAGTTATCGAAGGATATTGATGCTGCCAATTTTCCACTGAAAGAGGCGATTGCGCTGATAGAGAAAAAGACGCCCAAGAAAAAAACAAAGGCAAAACCAAAGCCTAAGGCTAAAAAATAATATGGCATTCGATTTTTTGGTACCTGTTAGTGAACAGGTATTGGACCATTGTGAACAATTGCCTTCCCAAGCACTGGGAAGGCATATTAATAAGCATACTGCTCGTTATGGGCTACCAGAATTAGACAAGGTAAACCTTGCTGTTTTGGGGGTGAACGAGTCTAGGAATGCATTGGAGACTAAATCCGAGCGATTGGATTTATCCCAGATCAGATTGCAGTTATATGCGCTGATGAAGGGGAACTGGAATGTTTCTATAATAGATTTGGGAGATATAGAAGAGGGGAACTCTATAGCAGACACCTATTTTGTTGTGAAAGAGGTAGTGGCTCAACTGTTACAAGACAATATAGTTCCTGTGGTGATAGGGGCCACCCAAGACATTACCTATGCTACCTATAGGGCCTTTGATGGTTTAAAAGAAATGGTCAATTTGGTGGCCATTGATAGTAGGTTCGACTTTGGGATGGACGAAAATATTATAGCTGCTCATTCTTATATGAGTAAAATTATTACCGACAAGCCCAATAATCTTTTTAATTTTTCCAATATAGGCTACCAAAGCTATTTTAACTCTCAGGAAGAAATAGACTTAATGGATCGGCTTTTTTTTGATGCCTATAGGCTTGGCGAAATAATTTCGGATATTAGCTTGGCTGAGCCGGTGCTTAGAAATGCTAATTTGGTGAGTATGGATGCCCGCGCAATAAGATCGGCAGATATTGGGTATTCCGATAGTTTTTCTCCAAACGGATTTACTGGGCGCGAAATCTGTGCCATTGCACGGTATGCCGGAATTAGTGAAAAGGTATCCGTATTCGGAATCTACGAGATAGAAAACTCAAATCAGTCTTTTCAGTTGATGGCACAAATCATCTGGTATTTTATCGAAGGCGTTAATTTTAGGATAGTGGAAGAGCCTACTAGTGATAGCAATGATTTTACGAAGTACACTGTTCCTACCGAAGATAGGTCATTGGTCTTTTTTAAAAGTCATCTTACCGAAAGGTGGTGGGTAGAAGTGCCTTCTGTTTTAAGTTCCCATACTAAAATATATTCACCTGCGTTATTACCGTGCACTGAGGCCGATTATTTAGAGGCCTGTAACCAGAATATTCCTGAAAGATGGTTTAAAGCCTATAAAAAAGGATTTAATTAATCAATTAATTTTAAGAGGATAGATTGTTTTAAACAATAAATTATTTAAAAAGTAGTTTTAAGAATAGTAATTGTGTTGGCATTTATAATCATAATCGAAATTTAACCTAAAGTATGAAGAAGCTATTGTTGTTATCTATAGCATTTGTTTTTTTACTCGCAAGTTGTGGGTCCAAGACAAAAGGAGAACTAGTCGGAGTCAAGGGAAAAAAATGGTACCCCGAAAAGCCTTATGGTATGGAGTTAATCCCACGCGGATCTTTTATCATGGGTAAGGCCGAAGAGGATATGGCCCAAGTTCTGAATGCACCTACTAAAACCGTTACCGTACGTTCTTTTTATATGGATGATACGGAAATTACCAATAGTGAATACAGACAGTTTGTCGAGTGGGTAAAGGATTCTATCACCAGAACTAAATTAGCCATTCTTGCCGATGAATTGGGGTTAGGTCCTGACGATGGCGGTATTGGAAGATATGCTTTCAAAGATGCCGATACTACAAGAGCATCCGTATATGATAAGTATATGCTCGATAATTATGCCGGGATGGGAACTACAGGGTATGAGGAAAGAGCTCTTAATAAGAAGATAGACCTAATTTGGGACGTAGCTAAATATCCGGATGAATATTATGCGGAGATTATGATCGATTCTATTTATCTGCCCTTGGAAGAGTCTTATAATGGCTTAAGTTCTATCGATGTTAAAAAACTAAAATATAAGTACAGCTGGATGGATATCGAAGCAGCTGCCCGCGCAAAATCTGGTAAAAGAAAAGATTTTATTCGTCAGGAAGAGCTTAGCATTTATCCAGATACAACGGTATGGATCAAGGATTTTGAATATTCTTATAACGAACCTATGCACAACGATTACTTTTGGCACGATGCCTATAGCGATTACCCAGTGGTAGGTGTTACTTGGCAACAGGCAAAAGCATTCTGTAACTGGCGTACCAAGTATAAGAATGACGATCAAAAAAGTAAGGGGAAGCAATTCGTAAACCAATTTAGACTACCTACGGAAGCCGAATGGGAGTATGCTGCCAGAGGGGGTATCGAAGGAGGTACCTATCCTTGGGGAGGGCCTTATGTAATAGGAGATACAGGTTGCTTTATGGCGAACTTTAAGCCTAATCGTGGCGATTATGCTGCCGACCAGGCCCTGTATACCGTAGAGGCAAAGTCGTATGAACCCAATGATTACAATTTGTACAATATGGCCGGAAACGTATCGGAATGGACCAACAGTAGTTATGACGCAAATTCTTACGAATATGTTTCTACCATGAACCCTAATGCCGGGTCTAACCAGAATGCCAGGAAGGTTATTCGAGGAGGATCATGGAAAGATGTTGCTTACTTCCTACAGGTAAGTACCAGGGATTATGAGTATCAGGATTCTGCCCGTAGTTATATCGGTTTTAGAACCGTGCAAGACTATATGGGAGAGGAAGATGCTACCACCAGGTAAAAGCATAAAAACTTAACCTATGTATCAAATACTTATTATTTATGTAACCTAATTAAAAACTAAAATCATGGCGCAATCAAAATCAACAAAAAAACTATTTAATATGGCCTATGGCCTTGGAGCTTCGGTGGTAATTATTGGAGCATTGTTTAAAATTCTTCATTGGCAGTTTGGCCCCCTTACGGGAGGATTATTGTTGGCGGTAGGTCTTATAACCGAGGCATTAATTTTTGCGATCAGTGCTTTTGAGCCCGTAGATGACGAATACGATTGGTCTTTGGTATACCCAGAGTTAAACGGAGGAGCTTCCGCAGGGAAAACTAATGCCATTGCCGAAACGAAGGAAGCAGAAGCCTCCTTGTCTAAAAAATTGGACGAATTATTAAAAGAGGCTGGGGTAGATGCCCACCTTATGGAGAGTCTTGGCTCTAGCATTAGAAATTTTGAAGGAGCAGCCAAAGGGATTGCCCCAACAGTGGATGCTATGGAGTCTACAAAGAAATATTCCGATGAAATGGTCCAGGCGGCAGCGCAAATGGAATCATTGAACAGTCTTTACAAAGTACAATTGGAAAGTGCAAGCAGGCAAGCGACCATTAACGAAGAAGTAGTCCAAAATTCTAGCGCTCTGAAAGAGCAAATGCAATCCTTGGCTACCAATTTGTCGTCCTTAAATGGAGTGTATGGAGGAATGTTATCTGCCATGAACAGAAACTAGTTAGTGGTTATCATAACCAAACCCAAATCAATTTAACAATTAAAACTAATTAGAAAATGGCAGGAGGAAAAGATACACCACGTCAGAAGATGATTAATCTTATGTATTTGATTTTCATCGCGATGTTGGCCTTAAACATGGGAAAGGAAGTGCTTTCGGCTTTCGGTCTTATGAACGAAAAGTTAGAAGCGTCTAATATTAAGACGACCGAAAATAACATGGCTTTCCTTAGTGGATTAGAAACCAAAGCCTCGGAAAATAAAGAAAAATTTGGTCCCCTTTTAGAGGATGCAAAAAGAATAAAGGAATTGTCTCAGGAGTATTACCTCTATCTAGAAGGACTGAAAAAAGAGATGATGGCCGATGTGAAGGATCCTAAGGACTATCAAGTGATGGACAAGACCGATTTCTTGGATCAACGGTTTTTTCAAGGAGATAATTTAAGTCAGGAAGGGAAAGAATTCTTGGATAAATTGATAGCATACCGCACCCAGGTCTCCGAGGCTATGCCCGAGGAATTAAAAGATGTCAGGTCGTCTGTACAATCCAGGTTCGAGACTGGCGATGCCAATGGAAAAGTAGAAAAAAGGGACGGTTCTAAACAGGATTGGTTGAACTACAACTTTGAAGGGTATCCATTGGTGGCTTCCTTGACAAAAATCACCTCTTTGCAGGCCGATGTTAAGGCTACCGAAGAAGACGCTTTAAAAGCAATGTTACAAGGCCAGTTGAGCAGTGAAGTGTCCATGACCAATTATACCACTCTTTTAGAGCAGGAGAAGTCTGCTTTTTACGCAGGGGAAAAGTTTGTCGGAAACATTGTTTTAGGCCGTAAAGATGCCTCGACAAAACCGAATGAGGTGAATTTAACCTTGGATGGTAGAAAATTGGTGGAAGGTACGGACTATGCTATAGAAGACGGAAAAGTTAGATTAATGGTGAGCGCTGGTAGTGCCGGTGATCACAAGATAGAAGGTAATTTGGTGTTCTTACAAGATGGGGAGCGTACCGAGGTGCCAGTATCGTCTACCTTTGCAACCATTACCAAGCCAAATGCGGCCGTTATTTCGGCCGATAAAATGAATGTCGTGTACCGTGGGGTGGCAAACCCTATTACCATATCCATTCCGGGAATTCCGGATAACAATGTGAGTGCTTCCGCTGCGGGACTAAGCAAACAAAGCGGTAGTAAGTATGTTATGAATCCTGGTACGGGAAGAACAGTTTCTATTACGGCCTCAGGAAAACTTCCAGACGGACAAACGATAAGGACTTCTTCAGAATTTAGGATCAAAGATATCCCTAGACCTTCGGGATCTATCAGAGGGGAGTCCGGAACTGCTAAAATGGGTAAAAATAATTTGGAAATTGCTACGGTGGGGGCTCTTTTAGAAGACTTCGATTTTGATCTAAACCTTGCCGTAAGCGGATTTAAATTTAAGGTGCCGGGACAGCCAACAGTGAGCGTAAACGGAAATAAACTGGATGCTAGAGCCAAGTCTGCCTTACAAAGAGCAGGTCGGGGTGATGCCGTTCAAATATTCGATATAGAAGCGTATATTACGAATAATAAAAACTATAAGCTTAAAAAAGTATCTCCGGTAGTTGTGGAGATCACCAACTAGGAGCTAGTGATTTTGTAACATAAACCAGTACATAGTGACGCTGCTACAATATGTACTGGATATTACATCTGAACTATAAGAACTATAAATTTTAACAGATGAATTGGAAGAATGTTTTATTAATTGGTGCTGTAACGCTGTTACCGATATCTCTTTCGGCACAGGCAAATATTTTAAATGCCAAAAAGCCGGAACAAATTGGTAAAAAAACGGAAGCACAGAAGGAGAAAGACAATGACGCTCCGCTAAAATACGGTTATGTAGACGATAGGGATATCCTTTGGTCCAAAACCGTATGGGAAGTGATAGATTTGGACGAGCGCGTTAATTTCCCATTGTACTACCCATTGGATACCATTGATATTGGTGCCGATAGAAGGTCTTTGTACGATGTGCTGATTAAAAACATTAAAAATGGAAGGTTAAAGGATATTTATGTAGACTCCTATTTTACCGAAAAAAGAGAGTTTAAAGATCTAGAGGCTACTTTGCAAAAGGTAGATACCACCGATATGGGGTATGAGCAGTACAACGCAGGGGAACAGGTTTCTCCAGAATATATCAACAGACGTAATATTGTCGCAGCAGATTTAGAGGAGTACCTTATTAAGGGAATCTGGTATTTCGATAAAAGACAAGGGGAACTTAAATACCGCTTGCTGGGGATTGCCCCAGTGGCCCCGGATGTTAACTTTATAGATGATGATTCCATGGATTTGGAAGAAGCAAAAGTGCCTTTGTTCTGGGTATGGTACCCAAGTGCACGACAAATTTTGCACGAGGCAAAGGTATTTAACCAACGGAACTCTGCCCAGCCAATTTCTTTTGATATGTTGTTGAACTCTAGGCGCTTCAATGCCACTATTTATAAGGAAGACAACGTGCATGGAGACCGTAGTGTAAAAGATTATATTTCCGATAATGCCTTGTTTCAGTTGTTAGAAGCCAAACGTATCAAAGAAACCATCAGGGATAGGGAACAAGATATGTGGGCTTACTAAGAACCTATAACAAAAATTCACTTTATCTATATAAAAAAAGAGGTTATCTTTCTAAGATAGCCTCTTTTTTTGTGCCTTTCACTACCTTTGGGCCTATGGTAGATTATTTGGTAGTAGGCTTGGGATTAGCGGGAATTTCCTTTTGTGAGCATTTGGATAGGAACGGCAAGTCTTTTATGGCGATCAGTGACAATTCCCAAACCTCGTCCGTGGTGGCAGGCGGATTGTACAATCCGGTGATTTTAAAGCGATTTACCCTGGCATGGGACGCACATGAGCAGTTAACGGAAGCCATTCCATTTTATAACGCTATAGAAAGAAAATTAAACACGACTTTAGATTATAAAGTTCCTGTATTGAGGCGTTTTGCCTCCATAGAGGAACAAAACTTATGGTTTGAGGCGGCCGACAAACCCAGTTTGGCACCCTACCTATCTACCAAAATACGGGTCAATAATAATGCTAGTATAGAAGCGCCGTTTGGGTATGGCGAAGTTTTACATACCGGCAGATTGGACACCCCAAAACTATTAAGCTCCTATGCTCATTATTTGAAAGAATCCAATAGGTTCTTACAAGAAACCTTTTCTTTTGATGCCCTCGAAATACAGGACGACAGTGTAACCTACAACGGTAAAAAGGCCAAATATTTGGTGTTTGCAACCGGATTCGGGCTTCATCACAATCCGTATTTTAACTATTTGCCCCTCAATGGTACCAAAGGAGAGTTGTTAACGATAAAGGCTCCTAAATTGAAGGAGGAAAATGTTATTAAATCTTCGGTTTTTGTCATCCCTATGGGAGATGATCTGTATAGAGTGGGCGCTACTTACAAGTGGAAGGACAAAACCAATACCCCAACAGAAGCATCTAGACGAGAGCTGATAGAAAAGTTAAATACCTTTTTAAAATGCGACTACGAAGTAGTAGGCCAGGAAGCTGGAATACGGCCTACCGTTGGCGATAGGCGCCCGTTAGTGGGCAGCCATCCGGTTCATAGAAATTTGTTCGTTCTTAACGGCCTGGGGACTCGTGGTATAATGATTGGTCCTACAGCGGCTAAAAAACTATATGGTTATATAGAAAATAATACCCCTTTAGATGCTGAAATAGATATTGCCCGGTTTACAAAAAAGCACTTTAAGAAGTAGTTTTAGTAGCTTTTGGATCGTAACTTATAAAGAAATTGATCCAAATGTTACGGGAGACACGTATAATAATAGGCATGAACACGAAAAGGGTGCCCAATATCGCGTAAAAAGATTGCAATAGCGTGGTGTCAAAAAATACAAAGGAAATAATAAAGGCAGCAACGGAAAAGGCAACACCTACCCCATAACTAACATACATGGCCCCAAAAAAGAACGAAGGTTCTATTTTGTATTTTGTTTGGCATTGGGTACAACGCTCGTGCATTTTAAATATATTAAGCATGTTATAAGGGTTTTTATCCTTATACATGCTTTCTTCGTGGCACTTAGGACAAGTTCCTGTTAAAATGCTGTAGAGTTTGCTTCCTTTTTTTAACATTTGCAAAAGTTTTTTCAAAAATACGTTATTGAAAAGCTATTTAATAATACAATATTACAAATTATGCTGAATATCCATAACCTCTCTGTTTCTTTTGGTGGAGAATACTTGTTTGAAGAAATCTCTTTCCGATTGCTGAGCGGTGATAGAGTTGGACTTATTGGAAAAAATGGGGCAGGGAAGTCTACCCTATTAAAAATATTGTCCAAAGATATGCCTATCGACTCTGGAACAATAGCCTCTGATAAGGATATTAAAATGGGCTTCTTACGCCAGGATGTCGATTTTGAATTGGGAAGAACTGTTTTGGAAGAGGCCTACCAGGCTTTCGAAGAATTAAAAAGCCTAGAGTTGCGTCTAGATGATATCAACCATCAATTGGCAGAACGAACCGATTATGAAAGTGAAGCCTATAATCAGCTAATTATTGATCTTAACGATGTAACCCATCACTACGAAATACTCGGCGGTTACAATTACCAGGGAGAAACCGAGAAAGTGCTGTTGGGACTTGGGTTTAGACGAGAGGATTTTGATAAAAAAACAGAAACCTTTTCGGGAGGATGGCGAATGAGGATAGAGTTGGCAAAGCTGTTGTTACAAAGCAACGATGTGCTGCTTTTAGATGAGCCTACCAACCACTTGGATATTGAGTCAATCGTATGGTTAGAAAACTATCTTAAAGGCTATACAGGAGGGGTAATGATCGTTTCCCACGATAAAATGTTCCTGGACAACGTTACCAACCGTACCATTGAGATTTCTTTGGGTAGAATCTACGATTACAATAAACCCTATTCCCAATATCTGGTGCTTAGAAACGAAATTAAACAGCAACAATTAAGTGCCCAGAAAAATCAGGCCAAGGAAATACAACAGGCAGAGCGACTGATCGAAAAATTTAGGGCCAAGTCTACGAAGGCCTCAATGGCGCAGTCCCTTATAAAGAAGCTCGATAAGATAGAACGTATCGAAGTCGATGAGGACGATAACAGTGTGATGAATTTGAGATTTCAAGTTTCGGTAACTCCAGGAAAGGTGGTGACCGAAATAGAAAATTTATCTAAAAGCTATGGAGACAAACATGTTCTTCAAGGAATAGATCTTCTTATTGAAAGAGATTCTAAGACCGCCTTTGTCGGGCAGAACGGACAAGGAAAATCAACCTTGGCCAAAATAATGGTCGGAGAACTAGAGCACCAAGGACATTTAAAATTAGGGCATAACGTGCAAATAGGATATTTTGCCCAGAATCAGGCAGAATATTTGGATGGTAACAAAACTATATTGGATACCATGATCGATGCCGCCAATGAAAAGAATAGGAGCAAGGTAAGAGATATCCTGGGATCATTCTTATTTAGGGGCGATGATGTAGAGAAATACGTAAAAGTACTTTCGGGAGGGGAAAGAAACCGTTTGGCCCTGGCCAAAATGTTGTTGCAGCCCTTTAACGTATTGGTAATGGATGAACCTACCAACCACCTCGATATCAAATCGAAGAATGTACTGAAACAAGCCCTGCAGAATTTTGAAGGGACCCTGATATTGGTGTCTCACGATAGGGATTTTTTACAAGGCTTAACCAATAAGGTATACGAGTTTAAAGACGGTAAGATAAAAGAGTATTTAGGGGATGTTAATTTTTACTTGGAGCAACGAAAGGTCGAAGACTTTAGGGCTATAGAAAAAAAGCAGACGATCACCATTAAAAAGGAAAAGCCCCAAGAGAAACAATTAAGTTTTGAAGAGCAGAAGAAACTTAAAGCTCTTAAGAATAAGCTGAGTAATATTGAAAGTGACATAGCAAAGCTAGAAAAACAGATCGCAGATTTAGACGATGACCTGCTGAAGGATTATGACGCTACGATGGCGAAACCTGATTTTTTCGAGAATTACGAGAAGAAAAAAAGAAATTTAGAAGCCCTAATGGCCGAGTGGGAAGAGTTGACCATGGAGCTAGAAGAGGTTTCTTAGGTTAAATTCGCCAATTAGTGTTTTGTGGTTTTACCACAGGTTTTAAGGGTTTCACCACAATTATCATAGGGCAAAGGGTTGGTTGTCGAGTATTTTTGCTGTTTATCTATGAATAAACGAGGTTTGTGGTGTAAATACTTCTTGTCTAGTGCCTTATTAAGTAAGTGCCATAAAAAGCAAAGAAATGAAATGAGCATGGCCGGAAACTGGTTGCAAATATGAATTCAGTTATGTGAATGATATGCTTGTACTGAGCGCAGCCGAAGTATGACCTTTAAAACCAATAAATATCAACATATGAAATCAGTTTGCCACAAACTCGCCCCCAAGTTTATAATGACTCTTCTTATATGTTTATTGGCATGTCACAGCTTTGTAGAGGCGCAAGTATCTAAAAAGGAAAAAAACGCCTTAATAGCCCTTTTTGAGAACACCAAAGGCGAAAGCTGGGTCCATGGCTGGGACTTAAATACGGATGTCGCATCTTGGCACGGGGTTCGTGTTCAAAACAACAAAGTAGTGGGGGTAGACCTTTTTAGAAATAACCTTAGTGGTAGCTTGCCGCAGCAGATAGGAGATCTAAAACATTTGGAAGAGCTTAATTTGGCCTTTAATAATTTAAAGGGCGAATTGCCAAAAAGCATAGGGAAACTAAGAAAACTACAGCTCTTAAAAATAGAGATGAACCAAATAAATGGACCTATCCCTACGGAAATAGGTCATATGGGGTCTTTGGAGAAATTTATCGCATTCAATAATTTTTTTTCAGGCGAAATTCCAGAAAGTATAGGGAGCCTTTCTAATTTACAAGAGCTTAATTTATCTAGTAACGATCTCGTCGGTCAAATACCAAATGGCATCGGAGCATTGGTAAAATTAGAACGTTTGGGGCTTTTTCAAAATAGGTTAAACGGGGCTATCCCTAAACAGTTGGGAAATTTAGGGCAACTAAAGGAACTGGTACTTGCAAACAATGATCTTGGGGGTGCCATACCAAGGGAATTTGGACAGTTGGCAAATTTAGAAGTCCTTCAAATTCAGAATAACAATATTTTTTCATTCGATAATATCCTACACTTAAATACTACCAAGCTGTTGGTCTTGGATTATGATAGAGAGAAAGCCGATAGCCGGTTTAAGGAATTTGAGATCGATAAGACAAGAATGGCCGATACTAAATTTGAAGATGAAAATATAGACTAAAAAACAATGTACGAACACTATTTTCAATGTCCGTATTGCTGGGAAGAGATTTCCTTTTTGTTAGATCCTTCTATCGCCAAACAATCGTATGTAGAAGACTGTGAAGTGTGTTGCAATCCTATCGCTGTCAACCTCAGTTTTGATCAAGGAGAGCTTATGTATTTTTCAGCTGTAAATTTGGAACGGTAAAAAAAATTGATTTGGCCCTATAAAAATCGACTACCACAAACGAGATAGGCGGTCTTTATAGGGCTAAATCAATAAAAATTCGGGATGTAGTAATGAATATGTTTATTTTCTAAATATCCCTAAGTATTGGCCTACTAATTTGGGCGTTCCCTCCTTCGTCGGGCGGGCCCTTGGCTATATCCCTTGCTTTGCTGCGGGGATGCCGCCGCGGTCCCTAACGCATCATTGTGTTCCATTAAGGCAACCTTCCATTTGAAGGTGAATCGAGCGTGCCAAGGTTTCTATGGCGCTTGAAAGTCCCCTGCATTGATCACTGTCCAATTTTCAAAAGCTTGTATGTATTTTTGAATCACCTTATTAACATCGGAAACGGTTAATTCGCTAATTTTCCTTTCCAATAATTTTTGAAATTCTATTCCTCGGTTATAAAAGATGTTATTATTAATGATACTGGCCAGTTCTCCGTCTTTAGCCCTAGATACATTTTCTTCCTGTATCCATCCATTAACGGCATTTTTAAGCTCTTCCTCGGTGATGCCTTCATTTATAAAGCGATCAATTTCTTCTTTAAAGCCAAGTTGCACCTTGTCGTAATTGGCAGGGGCATATATAGCGTATAAATACATGGCAGAATTTTCATCCTCCATATTAGAATCGGTTTGGAGCCCTGCGCCGGCCCCATAACTAACACCATCTTTTTGACGTAATCGCTCGGCTATTCTCGAGTTTAGGAATCCGCCTCCTAATATGGTCGCGGCAATGTTTAGCGCTGGATAATCTTGGTGAACATCGCTTATTTTTATACGTAAACGACCAAGGGTCATGGCATTCTTTTTGTCCGGGGTGATTATATTTTCATTAATGGCTATAGTGGGGAAATGGGGGTCTTTTAAGCGTTCGTAAGGGTGTTTCCCTTTAAAACCGCTAAATTCCTTTTCCATAAAATTCTTTACTTCTTGGGCCTGCATAGTGCCAATACCGACCATAATGGCCCTTCCTAAACCATAAAATTCTGAATAAAATTTTTGTATTGCCGCTATGGTTGTTTCTTTGATGGCGGCTTTTTCTTCTTCTACGGTCATGCTGTATAGGGGGTGGCCCTTTGCAAATCGGTTTTCTATTTGTGACATGCGTTTGGAGGCCAAGAATTGCGGTTCGCTGCTATTCATTTCTAAATAGGCCAACTGTTCTGTTTTTAATTTTTCCAATTCCTTGGGCTCAAAGGCCGGACTTTTTAACATTTCTGCCATTAGGGCCATGGAGGCCATTAGGTTTTCCTCGGTAGATACTACATTTACGTAGGTGTTTCCATTGTTGGCCCTAAAGCTTATAGATGATTTTAGCTTGCTGAGTTGATCCTCAATTTCCTGCCTTGTTTTGTTTTTAGTGCCCTTGTTGAGCATACTGGCCGTTAAAGACGGCAACACCCCCTTGTTAGAAAGGGAAACGGCATTGCCGTTGCGAATACTAAAATTTACCCTGACCGTATTTCCTCGGTTGCTTTTTTCAATGATCCCGTATTCAATACCATTGGGTAAGGTTCCAAGGGCTAGCCTTTTTTGTATCGCATCATAGGCAACGTCAAACGACTCCCCAGTGCCCATATCTTCTCGGCCTTGGTAATTGGAGACAAGAGAATCTAGGTTTTCGGTATGGGCAATGCTAACCCGCTCCGGATGTTTGCTAGGAATAAATCTTCCGATGGTCCTATTGGTAGGAATAAAATATTTTTGAGCAACCTCATTGATCATTTCCAAACTCATATTTTCTATCCTGTCCCTATGGATGAAATTAAGTCGCCAATCGCCGGCTCCAATAAATTCGCTCATATAGGTGCCTAGGTAAGCCGAATTTCGGCTAATTTGATCGATGCGTTTTAGCAGGTTGGCCTTGGCTCTGTCCAATTCTTGTTGGGTGATGGGGATAGCCCTTATGCCATCTAAAGTGCTTTTTAGGATTTTTTCGGCCTCATTGGCATTTTTATCCGAAGGAATATCTACATTGATATAAAGAAAGCCTGGTTCCTTGGTAAAAGGAGAGAAGGCCCAAACAGAAGATGCTTTTTGGGTTTCGACCAATGCTTTGTACAAACGGCCCGAGGGTTCGTCCGAAAGGATGTTCTCTATTATAGAAATGGCGGCATAATCTTCATGGGAACCAGCCGGAGTATGATACAAGGCCGAGGCAATTTGTAAGTCCCCGACCCTGCTAATATGAACGGTTTTTTCCCCGTCCTGTGGAGGTTCTTCCGTGTAGGAATCCCTTAAAGGGATTGAGGGGCTTTCAATTTTTCCAAATTTTTCCTCAATCAAGGAGAGGGTTTTGCGCTCATCGAATTTCCCCGTAACCATTAGGACCGCATTATCTGGTCGATAAAATTTCTTATAAAATGCTTTTAGGTTTTCAATGGGTACCCGCTCTATATCCGAACGGTTGCCTATGGTAGAATTTCCATAGTTGTGCCATACGAAAGCAGTATTGATCACTTTCTCCATAAGTACCCGGGTAGGGTTGTTTTCGCCGCTCTCGAATTCATTTCTCACGACACTGAATTCGGAGTCAAGATCTTTTTTTGCGATAAAGGAATTCACCATTCTATCGGCCTCTAAGTCCAGTGCCCATTCCAGATTGTCATCCGTTGCGTTAAAGGATTCAAAGTAATTGGTTCTGTCGTACCAAGTAGTGCCATTGGGGCGAGCTCCACGAGCGCTTAATTCTTTGGGGATGTCAGGATGCTTCGGCGTGCCCTTAAAAACCATATGCTCTAAAAGATGGGCCATGCCTTTTTCCCCATACCCCTCATGACGAGAACCGACCAAATAGGTGATGTTTACGGTAATTGTCTGGGAAGAATTGTCGGGAAATAATAACACCTTCAGTCCATTATCCATCCTATACTCGGTTATGCCTTCTACAGAAGCTATTTTTTTTAGTTGTCCATAACCAACAAGACAATTAAAAAATATCCCTATTAGAAAAATTGCTAAGAAATTGGTTTTCATCGTGGTGCAGTTTTATGGTTTATTCAATATTACAAAAAATATGAACAATTTTTAAGGAATATATCTCACTAACTTTTAAATAATTAAAGTAAAATGTAGCTTATTCTTATTTTTTTTCAAATAATAGTAATAATTTTATTGATTGACGTTAATTGATCAAACCTATGCTTAAAATCAACCCCAGCTTACGAAATTCTTCTTTGTTTTTTGTTCCAGTTATTTTTATGTCCCTACAATCCTGTAAAACACAAAAAACTGTGGTTCAGAATAGTCCGAATATACTAGCAGCCAAGGAAGAGTTTACAGAAAATATTCCAGCCACGGATATTTCCTTTGATATGGTATTGATCCCCGAAGGAAGTTTTATGATGGGGAGCCCAGCATCCGAGCCCAATAGGAAGGCTGATGAAGGTCCAGTAAAGGAAGTGACCCTTGATGCCTTTTGGATGGGGAAATATGAACTAACCTGGGATGTTTTTGAGCTCTTTTATAAACAAAATAGAGAGTTGTTTCAGGAAATGGATAAGGGCAAACTGGCAGATTTGGATGCTATCACCAGACCCAGTCCTCCTTATGAGGACCCCTCTTATGGAATGGGGAAGGCAGGGTATCCGGCCGTTAGTATGTCTGCTTACTCGGCCTTGGTGTTCTGTAAGTGGTTAAGTTCTGTAACGGGCACTTTTTACCGTTTGCCAACAGAGGCAGAATGGGAATATGCGGCCAAAGCAGGGACTAATACCGCTTATTCCTTTGGGGACGATATTTCCAAAATAGACGATTATGCGGTTTATTATAAAAATGCCAATAATCAATATGCCAAGGTAGGTACCAAATTGCCGAACCCTTGGGGCTTGTATGATATGCATGGCAATGTCGCCGAATGGACCTTGGACGAATACAAGGAAAATGCCTATGCTATGACAAAAGCAAATAATCCGTGGGTACAACCTACCGTAATTCACCCGAGAGTAATCAGAGGAGGGTCATGGGACGATGATGCTGAGGTATTGCGTTCTTCAAGAAGAGTAGCATCGAGCTTGAAATTACAGAAGCGAGATCCGCAAATTCCTAAAAGCTTTTGGTGGAATACCGATTCTAATTTTATCGGATTTAGATTGGTTAGTCCAAAAGTACAGCCTAGCCCAGAAGAACAAAAGAAATTTTGGCAGACGGTATTGGATGAATAAAAATGATTCCTAAACGGCCTAGGATGGGATTTTGGCCTAAGAACCATTGAAAATTTAAAATAAACAACCACGGAACTACTCTCCTAAAGGGAATGTAGACTTCCTTAAACAATAAATTCATGAAAAACATATTGTTGTTGCTTCTTTTGTTAACAGTGGTTTTTATGAGCCAAGCACAAGAAACGTATTCCTTATCCCCAAAAAGTGTGATCACCATTAATGGTAGCTCGACAGTAAGCGATTGGATGGTGGAGGCCAATGCCATGAAGGGTGCAATTCAAAACAAAGAAAATCTTATCAAGGATCTTAGCTTAGAGGTAACAGTAGAAAAGATCCATAGCGAACGTGGGGCGTCTATGGATAAAAAGCTCCATAGCGCCCTAAAAATGGAAGAACATCCCCAGGTGACGTTTAAATTAAAGGCGCTAACAGAAAAGGGTGCCTCAGCTTCCAAGGGTACGATAAAAGGCTTGCTTACCATTGCAGGGGTGACCAAGGATGTTGTCCTTAGCTGTGAAATCCGCAAAGTAGACAAGGAGTATTTTATAAAAGGGAATAAAGAAATAAATTTATTGGACTATAATATAGAGCCGCCAACAGCCATGTTCGGCCAAATAGTGGTTGGTGAAAAGGTAAGCGTAAATTTCGATTTGAGGTATGCTAAGGATTAATTTTATTGTGTAAAATAACGATCTAGTAGCTCCAATTTAATAGGTAGTATAAAAGAGCGATTATTGAGGCTATTCTGGATTATTAGGAATTAAAAAAACAAAACCCATTGAAATAGGAGGGTGTGAAAAAAATGAATTACGTCATTTTGTGTTTTCTTCTTTGGTTTGGGGTAGCAAATTCGCAATCGAGATTTGAATATTCCCACCAACAGATGGGTACGCAAATTAGATTGGTTTTCTATGCCGAAATTCAACAGAACCCCGATTCCATAGCACAATTGGTTTTTAAAAGGATCGATGAACTGAACGGTGTTTTGAGTAATTATTTGCCCGACAGCGACCTGACAAGACTGAGTAAAACGTCAAAAACAAATGTGTCCGTTCATGACGACTTGTTCAAGATATTACAGCTATCCGTACATTATAGTCAAAAGACCCATGGCGCATTCGATATCACTCTAGGGCCTTTAATAGCGCTTTGGAAGGAGACCAAAAAAACAAAAGTGTTGCCGACAACAGAACAGATACAACTGGCCTTGGAGAAAACTGGCTATCACAATATTCAATTTCCATCACTAAATGTGGTAAGCATTCAAGGAGACGCCAAGCAATTAGATTTGGGCGGGATCGGAAAAGGGTATGCTGCCGATGAAGCGATCAAACTTTTACAAGAAAACGGAATCTCATCGGCAATGGTAGACATGGGAGGCGATATTAGGGTCAGTGATCCACCGGTCGATAAAGATTATTGGATAGTAGGTTTTGGCTATTATAACAAGGAAGGAAAGGAAATAATACAAAAGATCAAATTAAAGAACAGGGCAATAGCCACTTCTGGCGATTTGTATCAATATGTATGGATAGATGGAAAACGCTACTCCCATATCATAGATCCAAAAACCGGAATGGCGTTGAGTAATAATATACAAGTTACCACCATAGCTCCCAATGGAAGCATGGCCGACGCCTATGCCTCGGCTTTCAGTGTAGGAGGACAAGATAAGGCTGGTTTTATAGAAAATCGGAATACAGCAGTGGAGTTTTTTATGGTTTCCGATGTTCCGGGGAATTATCAACAGCTGAATTCTGTTGGTTTTGAGGACTTTTTACTTAATTAGTAATGGAAAATGGGATTAAAGGAGAACATAAAACAATTGGCAAAGGAGTATGCGAACGACTATGTAGCGGTGAGGCGGTATTTGCATAGCCGTCCCGAGCTTTCCTTTAAGGAGTATAAAACAGGGGCTTTTGTGAAAACACAATTGTTGGCAATAGGAATAGATGCTATTGAAACCGTTGCGGGAACCGGACTATTGGCAAGTATAGAAGGGAAAAAGAATGGGAAAACAATACTCCTAAGGGCCGATATGGATGCCCTTCCTATTCATGAAAAAAATAAGGTGTCCTATGCTTCCCAAAATGAAGGGGTGATGCATGCCTGTGGCCATGATGTCCATATGACTTCCTTGCTGCTAACGGCAAGAATCTTATTTGAATTGCGAACAGAATTTTCAGGAACTATAAAATTATTGTTTCAGCCCGGGGAAGAATTGATGCCCGGAGGAGCGACCTTGGTCATGAAAGAACCTGCCTATAAGGCCTTGGGAGAGGTCGCTCATGTAGGGCAGCACGTTATGCCTAGTTTGCCAGTTGGAACGGTAGGTTTTAGGGGGGGGCAGTTTATGGCAAGCATGGACGAAATATACCTTACCGTAAAAGGCAAGGGCGGCCATGCAGCGGTACCCGAAGAATGTATAGATCCTATTCTTATAGCTTCGCATATTATCGTGGCGGCCCAACAGCTGGTCAGTAGAATGGCTTCGCCCAAAACAGCAAGTGTATTGTCTTTTGGGAAAATTATTGGAGATGGTGCCAATAACGTTATCCCCGATGAGGTAACTATTGAAGGTACTTTTAGAACCTTTGACGAAAACTGGCGGACAGAGGCCATTGAGAAATTAACCAAATTGGTAACGGCAATTGCCGATGGAATGGGAGGGGAGTGTATCGTAGCTATTCCCAAAGGATATCCTCATCTGCGGAACGATATGGCCTTAACCGAAACAATGAAAAACAGTGCCAAAGGGTACTTGGGAGCATCTCAGGTGGTGGATCTAGCACCATGGATGGCCGCAGAAGATTTTGCCTTTTACACACAAAAAAGTCAAGGCTGCTTTTATTTGTTGGGGGTTGGGAATGAAAACAAAGGGATTACTTCCGGATTGCACACGCCTACTTTTGATATAGACGAAGCAGCCTTGGAAATAGGAGGGGGATTAATGGCCTGGTTGGCCGTTGAAGCGCTCTTATAAAACCATTCTATCCGATTTAAAATACTGTTGTATAAAAAAAAAGAGGCATCCATTTGTGGATACCTCTTTGATAAGTGTTGTTGGGAATCTTCAGCCCTTGGGTAGGTCAATGCCCGTACTCAGTGTCAAATTCCCGAAACCATGATTTAGAATTGGTATCTAATACCCAAAGCAATATCTAAATCCAGATCATCTGAATAACTATTATTAAAACCAAGTTCTGGTCTCATATCCAAGGACAATATAAGGGGGAAATCAAAATTGTATTCAATTCCAATATCACCTGCAATAAGTGCAAACGTACCATCCCCGTTCGGAGAATCGTAAGAACCTAGTCCGGCACCAGCACCAACAAACCAGTTAAAGCCACCTTCAATATTCATCACCCACTGGTACAACCCTACAAGTTTAAAGGCATCTACATTGTTAGAATCCCTCCAACCTAGATCAAATTCCAATCTGTTATTTTCGGAAAGCAACCTTTGGTATGAGATTTCCCCTCCAAAACCGTCATTATCCCCAATTCTAAGTCCCAAGGCATTGTTGGAAATAGCTTGGGCATTAGCGCCGATAGCAGTTAAAGTGAACACAGTAAATAAAACTAATAATTTTTTCATGGTTCTTAAATTTTATGATTAATGCTGGTAAAGGTACTGTATAATCGATAGGTTTTAAAAAATTAGGATTATTTTATAATATCAATAAAAATAGGGGGTAGGCCCTGTATTTATGGTTTAGCGTCAATAAGATTCTATCTAAAAAAACGTGTAACGAAGTTATTCATACTGACAGGTTCATATATCTATTAGTTTTTGATATACCCCTTTGGGCGTTCCCTCCTTCCTCGGGCGGGCCCTTGGCTATATCCCTTGCGCTGCTGCGGGGATGCCGCCGCGGTCCCTAACGCGGGATTATATAAAAATGTATGTGCTAAACCTTGGTGATCGTCCATTTTGTTGTTACAAGTCCATAGGTTGTAAAGTACAAAACCCTGAACCATAACTAAGGTGTCCATGGCTGTTATGGTAAATTAAACAAAACAAGTAATTGTGGAATTTTAGCGGGCCAAACCAAAACATTGTAGGGCAAAACTCAATAAGAAAAACGCATATTATGTTTCTATTAAGTACATTTGGAAATTCTATAATTAACGACTCATTAGAACAATGAAAAACAGTATCCTTTTTGCACTGATCTTACTTAATTGTCTAACCTCCTATTCCCAAGATAAAGAGGAAGCCAAGAAAGAAAGTTGGGAGGTATCCACTCCAGCGCTTCCTTACAAAAATGTTTCCATCACTTCGGACGAGGGTTCTTGGATGAGCCTCGATGTAAGTCCAGATGGCACTCAAATAGTATTTGATATGCTTGGTGACATCTATACGATTCCTATCACTGGTGGTGACGCCACACTGATCAGAGGAGGACATGCCTTTGAGGTACAACCTAGATTTAGTCCAGATGGCAAAAGCATTAGTTTTACCAGCGATGCCGGTGGGGGAGACAATATATGGGTCATGAATACCGATGGTACCGATGCAAAGCAGATAACCAATGAAGATTTTAGATTGGTAAACAATGCGGTATGGTCCGTTGATGGGAACTATATTTTCTGTCGTAAACATTTTACGGCAACACGTTCCCTGGGAGCAGGTGAAATTTGGATGTACCATAAATCTGGTGGAAAGGGAATTCAGCTTACCAAAAAGAAAAACGATCAGCAAGATGCTGGCGAACCTTGGGCATCACCCGACGGCAAGTACGTATACTTCAGCGAAGACGTGTACCCAGGAGGTTTTTTTCAATATAACAAGGACCCTAACAGCCAAATCTATGTCATTAATAGATATAATCTAGAAAATGGCAAAATTGAAAGGGTTACCGGTGGTCCTGGAGGTGCTATACGTCCGGTGATTTCACATGACGGAAAGCTAATGGCTTTTGTTAAAAGAGTAAGAGAAAAAACGGTACTTTACCTACACGATCTCGACTCAGGAAAGGAATGGCCTTTATACGATCAACTTAGTAAAGACCAGCAGGAAGCATGGGCCATCTTTGGGCCGTTCACGGGATTCAATTTCACCCCAGATGATCAACACATTATTATCTGGGCGCAGGGGAAAATCAAAAAAATCGATATTGATTCCTTGGAGATTGAGGAGATTCCTTTTTCCGCTTCGGCAGAACACAAAATTGTAAATGCCCTAAAATTTAAAAACGACCCTTCCCCGGAAACCTTTAATCCAAAGGCCATACGCCACGCGGTAACCTCTCCGGATGGTAAGACCTTGATTTTTAACGCGGCTGGGTATTTATGGAAAAAGACACTTCCAAAGGGTGAGCCAGTACGCCTTAGCTCGGGCACGGATCTTGAATTTGAACCCTCATTCTCTAAAGACGGAAAATACCTGGTTTATGTGACATGGAACGATGAAAATATGGGGGCTATACAGAGGTTGAATCTAAGCTCATCCAAAAACAAACCTGAGCAATTAACTACTGAGAAAGCCATATACAGAGAGCCTTCATTTTCACCAAAGGACATTAATCGCATTGTGTACCGAGAAGAGGAAGGAAACGGAAACCAGGGGTATGTAAACACCAAAGAACCCGGTATTTATATGTTAGATGTCGTTAAGACCAAAAAATCTGGTATCAAGGCCACCAAGAAATTGATTATAAAAGAAGGTCAATTTCCCACTTTTAACAAGGATGCAGATAGAATATATTACCAAACTGGGGGGTATCTTTTTGGAGATTTGACCAAAACCCTGAAAACGGTAAACCTCGATGGGAAAGAACCAAGAGAATTGGTAAAATCTAAATACGCACAAAGAATTATTCCAAGTCCAGACGATAACTGGGTGGCCTTTACCAATTTATACAAAGTTTATATTGCGGCCCTTCCCATGACAGGGAATACCATTGAATTGGACGGAAACGCGACTAATGTTCCTGTGGCCCAAGTAGCACGTGATGCCGGAATTAATTTGCATTGGTCTGACGATAGCACCCAATTGAATTGGACCCTAGGTGATGCATACTTTAGTGCCGACATAAACCAAAGATTTCTCTTTTTGGAAGGTGCTCCAGAGTCCATACCCCACTTAGATACCCTAGGCATTAAGATAGGTCTAACGCTACCTACGGATAAACCAAAAGGGATTATAGCTTTTACGGGAGCAAGAATCATTACCATGGATGATGATAAGGTCATAGAAAATGGGACCCTGCTGATCAAGGACAACAAAATTATGGACCTTGGTGCCAAGAATGTCGTTAGCATCCCTAACGATGCTAAGGTCATTGATGTACGTGGCAAAACAATTATGCCCGGATTAATAGATGTACACGCACACCTTGGACATTTCAGATTCGGGATAAGTCCACAAAAACATTGGCAATATTATACCAATTTGGCCTATGGTGTTACCACGACTCATGATCCTTCGGCAAACACTGAAATGGTGTTTTCACAATCTGAAATGGTTCGAGCCGGAAATATGGTGGGCCCAAGGATCTTTTCTACAGGGATTATACTGTATGGAGCAGAGGGAGATTTTAAGGCCACTATCAATAATTTGGACGATGCACGTTCGGCCATTCACAGAACAAAGGCTTTTGGAGCATTTTCTGTAAAGAGTTACAACCAGCCAAGAAGGGATCAAAGGCAGCAAATTATAAAAGCAGCCCACGAAAAGGAGATAGCGGTGGTTCCGGAGGGAGGCTCCACATTCTTTCACAATTTGTCCATGATTTTGGACGGACATACCGGAATAGAACACAATATACCCGTGGCCACTGTGCATAAAGATGTTGCCCAATTATGGGCTGCCAGCCAAACCGGATACACCCCTACCTTGATCGTTAATTATGGCGGATTGAACGGGGAAAACTACTGGTACCAGACTACCGATGTATGGGAAGATGAAAAACTTTTAAAGTATACCCCTAGAAGCATCATTGATGCTCGTTCTAGGCATCGAACCATGGCACCGATAAAAGAATATGAAAACGGCCATATCCTAGTTTCAAAAAGTGTCAAGAAATTGGCAGATGCTGGGGTTAAGGTAAACTTGGGCGCTCACGGACAAATACAGGGCCTTGGAGCACATTGGGAACTTTGGATGCTGGCTCAAGGAGGAATGACCAATATGGAAGCTTTAAAAGCCGCTACCATAAATGGAGCCAATTACTTGGGAATGGACGATTATTTGGGCTCGCTAGAGAAAGGAAAGCTGGCAGATTTGATCGTTTTGGAAAAAAATCCTCTCGAAAAGATTGAAAATTCCAATTCCGTAATCTACACTATGATTAACGGTAGGCTATACGATACGCAAACCATGAACGAGGTGGGGAATTATGAGAAAGTAAGAGGTGCCTTTTATTGGGAAATGAACGACTATGCTCCTGCTTTTGACTGGCATGGCGAAACCCGTACAGGCTGCTCTTGTGAATCGGGTCATTAAGAAAAGAACTGTAATACTGTTCGCCTTACAAAGAAAAAGCTTCAAGGAAACTTGAGGCTTTTTTTATAGTCCTAAGCTAGAGAGATTATTATAAGAACCGGATTTTAAATTCATACATTCCTAAGAACTTATGGGCCAGGTTTTCGAGGTTTTTCAATAAGGAAAAAGTGAGCTTTATGAGAGCTTCAGGGAGTATTGGAATCAGTTTTTGGTTGAAATAAAAACTAAAATAAGATGTTGAGTTTATATTCCAATCTTTTGCTGTCCTAACGTTGCTTTTTCATTTTCGAAACGATAATTTTGTTTCTAATTACCTTAACCCTTTTACAATGACTGAGCAAAAAAATCAATTTTTTATTGATTATCTAACTAGTATGGGAGTTTCCCAAAGCCTCGCCGAATATCTGAATCTTTTCGGGCTCTTTATACTTACCGTTCTGCTGGCCTTTTTATTGGACCTCCTAATTTGGAAAGTTCTGAGAATAATAACTGTCAGAATAGCTCGAAAATCGAAGACAAATTTTGATAATTTCCTAGTTACTAACCGAGTACCAAGGTATTTTGCTCATATTATTCCATTGTTATTGGTTTGGGAGGCACTACCTTTTATCTTCCTTAATTTTTCTTATTTAGGAAGTATAGGTTCAAAACTTACCCTAGTCATTGGGGTCATATTAACACTTCAAATCATCAGTAGTCTCTTACGAAGTGTCAATGATTACCTAAAGACCTTGGAGCGGTTTAAAGACAAGCCCATTAACAGTTATATTCAGGTATTCATGATATTTGCTTGGATAGCAGGTATCCTAACGGTCTTCGCTATAGTAACAGGGACCAGCATTTGGAAGTTTTTTACCGCTCTTGGTGCTGCTTCAGCTGTTATTCTATTGATTTTTAAAGATTCTATCCTGGGTTTGGTAGCCAGTATACAGGTGAGTATTAATGATATGTTACGCATTGGGGACTGGATTACCTTTGATAAATATGGGGCAGATGGAAATGTTACGGAAATAAATCTAGCCACTGTTAAGGTTCAAAATTTTGACAAGACCATTACCACCATTCCTACGTATGCCTTAATCTCGGATTCCTTTAAAAACTGGAGAGGCATGGAACAATCTGCCGGTAGACGTATTAAACGTTCCCTTATCATAAAACAAAATAGCATTAAATTTTTAAATTCTGAAGAGGTAGAATCTCTAAAGAGAGTTCAGATCATTCAACGATATATTACCGATAGAAACGATAAGATAAATAGTTATAATACGGAAAATAATAGGGATAAGTCTTTGGTCATCAATGGTCGTAATCTTACCAATATAGGTGTTTTTAGAAAATATGTAGAAACTTATTTGGAAAACCATTCGGCCATCAATAAAAAAATGACTCTTATGGTAAGACAATTGAGTCCGACCCCTCAGGGAATCCCCATAGAGATCTATGCTTTTAGCAGTGATAAACGCTGGGAAAACTACGAATATATTATTGCAGATATTTTTGACCATCTCTTGGCTGCCGTTCCTTATTTTGATCTCGAGGTCTATGAACTTCCCAGCACTTTTTCGATACAAAAAGAAAAATAATTTTTTTTGCCTTTAGTTAGGTGTATGTGAAAAAGAGTTGTACTTTTGCAGCATATATCGCGGGATAGAGCAGTAGGTAGCTCGTCGGGCTCATAACCCGAAGGTCACTGGTTCGAGTCCAGTTCCCGCTACAAAGGAAACCAGCTAGCAATAGCTGGTTTTTTCGTTTTACGCAAAAGCAATGCGCGCATTCGCTTTGGAGGGAAACAAAAAACGGGCGCAAAGCGACCATGGTTTTCTTTGTAAAGCCACCCCCCAAGGCCCTTTCCGCAGTACAACGAAGGAAAGAATCCAGTTCCCGATACTAGTAAAGACAAGGGTTTCAAGAGATTGAGGCCCTTTTTTTATTTCTTACCTAAAACATTCCTAAAACATTTTTCGGGGTTTCTCGGGATCTAACTTAAAAGTTGTGCCTTGTAACAATTTCAGGAAGTATTTTTATATCGGGATATTGGGCAAACAATATCTTACTTCTCTCGGATTGGTTTTGCGTCCAGTTGTTAGGTGATTTATAAAGCAGGTACCTACTTCTGGCCAAGAGCTGTTTTCTGGTGTCCCCGTTGCTGAATTCTTTTGGGATCAAGAACAATTGTTGTGTTTATGCAAAAGTCATGGTTAGATTCTTAATAAATAACAAACAGACCTTTCTTGATTTATGTTTATAAAAATCTAAATTTGACTATTATTTTCAAGATAACTTATAGTTGCTTGGTAAAGAACAAGTCATATAATTAGACAAATAAGATGAGTATTATAAAAATTGGTTATAACATTACCACCGATCCAACCTTTTTAGACAAACAAAATGCCATTACGCTTGAGTTATCGCGTAAGTTGGAACGATTTCACAAGTTAGCAGTAGAAGGTAAAAGATCAAGCGTGCAAAAATTGTTGGATGCCATTGACCAATATCCTGATAATCCGCAGTTGAAAAACTATTTATCTGTCTTATACGGTCTGTTGAACGAAACTGAGAAGATGTATGACACGAATAAGTGGATTATTGCAGAACATCCTAATTATTTATTTGGAAAATTAAACCTGGCACACGAGTATTACTTTAAACAAGAATACGATAAAATGCCCGAGATATTAGGTAGTGCAATGGAGTTAAAAGCGCTATATCCAGACCGTGATACCTTTCATTTAAACGAGGTAATTTCATTTTATAAATGTGCCACCCTTTATTTTACCGCCATAGGTGATATTGAGCAAGCGGAAATTCGATACGATATTATGCAAGAACTGGCACCTGATTCTGAAGATACCGAAACGGCGAGGTTACAAATTTTTGCAGCCACAATGAAAGCAGGCCATGAGCGTTTTGAAAAGGAGCAAAAAACTAGAATATCGGTAAAAACAAGATCACAAAAAATTACAAGCACCAATAAAGCTCCAAATTTCATTCATGAAGAAATAGATTGGCTTTATAGCCATGGACTATACATTGGAGAGGAGAAACTTAACAAAATACTCTCTCTCCCCAAGGACAGTCTTATTAATGACCTAGAGTTGGTTTTACTAGATAGTATTGTTCGCTATGGCTATTTTAAAAAGTTGGATGAAGAAAACGGATGGGACGAGGAAAAGATGAATTTTGTTGTCCATGCTGTTTATCTACTAGGCGAACTTGAGGCAGCAGAATGCTTGGAAACCATTTTTGATGTTCTAAGCCAGTCCGATGCATATTTCGATCTTTTTTTAGGTGACTTTCTCACTTCGGCCATTTGGGAGCCTATCTACAAAATAGCCATCAATGACCTGGAAGCATGTAAAGAATTCATGTATACACCCGGGTTGGACACCTATGCCCGCACTACCATCACGGATGTATTGGAACAGCTTGCCTTACACCATCCCGAAAGGCGCGAGGAGGTTTTGACCTGGTATAGGGATGTCATACAATTTTTCTTGGACAGCAGCCTAGAGGATAATGTAATTGACAGCGATGTAATAGCGCTGTTGATATGCAATGTAATCGACATCCATGGTGCTGAGCTATTGCCAGAGATAGAACAGTTATTTGAACGGGGGTTAGTGTCTCAGGGTATTTGCGGGGCCTGGAAAGAAGTAAAGGAAGCCTTTGAGCACCCTGACACCTATGATAAAGTTAAAGAAATACTACCCATGGCAGACCGTTACGACATCATAACCTCTACTTGGGCCAGCTACAGGGACGAATTGAGCAGCCCGCCAGCAGATTTCTTCGATTTCTCAACCTCCTCACAAATGCCCGTGAGAGCGGAAGCGAAAATTGGACGAAATGATTCCTGCCCCTGCGGCAGTGGGAAAAAGTATAAAAAATGTTGTTTGAACAAATAAATAATAAAGCTGTGAGGGGGTAGTAGAATTCTCCTCTCCTTTAGTTTGCACAATGGCAAAACACACTAATTAGGCTCATATCAAAACTTGTCAAAGGGCTTACAAAGTCAGCATGTATAACCGCCTTTCGGGGCGGTTTTAGGTTTTGCATTCAGATGAGTCTATCACCATCCAACTAACCTGTTCGGTTTGTTAAGCTGCTAGAAAGCACACGCTTTTCATCAAACTGATGTACTGGCGCTCAAGATTTTTTTTTTTTGTCCCAAAGTGTTATATGTATATATTAATATAAAACTACCCCACATTTCAATCTAAAAGTATACCACTTATTACCAACTTGAACATCCAACTATAGATGTTCATAAAATGATAAGCATGTATACTAAACAGGAAATTGTAATAAAGAGCCACCGTGAAGGCAAAAGTCAACGAGCCATTAGCAGAGAGCTTGGTATCAGTAGAAAAACGGTAAAGAAATACATTGTCGAATTTGAAGACCGATTGGCATCGGGTTCGTCTACCCAGGATGTAATCTCGGGTTTTTTATCAGAGGCCCCGGTTTATAACGGAAAGAGGGGTTCAAAGCTAAAACTCACTGAGGAAGTACAGCGGGCCATCGACGAGGTATTGGCTTCCAATGAAGAGAAAAAGGCAGCAGGGGCTTGGAAAGCAGATGCTCAAAAAGTGTGATATTTTTTCCCTGCTACAAGAACAGGCCAACGCTTGGCTATCCCATACCATAGCAACCCTTAACAACACCAAGCAACAACTTACGGGAAAGACCTCCAATGAACTATTGGACGATGAAAAGGGTGCTCTGGGAGCGGCGCCGGAGAGATTGCTCTGTTACGAGCAGGTTCCGCTCCGGGTAGATAAATACGCCACGGTAAGCTACAAGACCAACCGGTATTCGGTACCGGACCATTTGGTAGGTGCTTTTGTAGATGCCAAGATCATGAGCCACAACCTATGGTTCTATCATGATAACCGCAAGGTAGCGATGCACCAACGAAGGTAACGGAGCCACCAATGGATCATTAAGATCGATCATTATCTGGATATCTTTAAACGCAAGCCCGGAGCCATGGCGGGGAGCATGGCCTTGGCCAGTTCCGGATATTTGAAACAACTCTGCCAAGCCCATTTCATGGGGGAATCGCGCAACTTTATCGACCTACAGAGTTATTGCCGGCAGCATACCGTCACCGATGAAAAGCTTGAACAGGTAGTAAAACAACTTGCTCAAAACCCTATAAATAAGATTACCACGGAAAAGATAAAAGCATTGCTGGGAAATAAGCAGCAACCGCCTCAAATGCCGGCGTGGACCCATACCACTGCCATGGCCAAATCACAATTACAAGAATTATCCGCACTAATAAATTAGAAAACCATTGAAAAAACGATCAACGAACGTATTGTGGACTACAGCAGGGAATTGCGGTTGCCCGCATTTAGGAGGGACTTCAGCGTGTTGGCCAAAGAAGCTGCCATTGAGCGTATGGACTATGAAGGACGCTTGGAAAACCGTAAAAAATCCCAGATTAGAAAGGCCAATTTCCCTTCAAAAATGTATTTGAACGAGCTCAAGCGCGAGCAGTTACCTCCCAACGCCATGGAGAAGCTCCCCTTATTGGAACGCTTGGATTTTATCGAATCCGGGCAAAATATAATATTGGCCGGCAACCCTGGCACGGGCAAGACCCATATTGCCGTAGGTCTTGGCCTGAAGGCTTGTTTACAGGGGTACAAGGTACTGTTTACCACGGTGCACAAACTGTTGACCCAGATCAGGGAATCACATTCCCAGCGCACCTTAAAGGTAATCGAGGCCCGCTTTGAGAAATACGATCTGGTGATCTGTGATGAATTTGGATATGTCTCCTTTGACAAGGAGGGATCCGAACTATTGTTCAACCACCTCTCCCTGAGGGCCGGACGTAGATCGACCATCATCACTACCAATTTGGGCTTTGAACGTTGGGAAGAGATCTTCGGGGATCCTGTGCTGACGGCTGCCCTGGCAGACCGGTTGACCCATAGGGCATATCTCATAAATATGAATGGGGAGTCCTATCGATTAAAAGAAACCAAAGAAATGATGAGCAAATGAAAAAAGAAAAAAATGGTACCAGGTCCCCGCCGTACTTCTGTTCCAAGGGATATCCCTTGGAACAGAAGTACCATTGTTAATTAATTTAAAATGGTATACTTTTCAGTTGAAATAAACAAACGGCCTCCGATGCCGGCTTTTGCACATGGAACCTGTCCCTTACCGGTGTCGCCTTTGGGAAGCATTTGCTAGCGATGGTCTTTATGGAGTTTTTCTTGTTTTTTTATTTAGGCTCCAGGAACCAACTTTCGAGGAACATGAAACTTTTCTTTTTAAACGTTTAGAACGCTATTGATGGAAATAGATCTCGGCACTGAAATGGGAATCAGGATTATTCTTTTTACACCCGAAAGTGAGGTGGCCTTAACAAAACACTTTTATCATTAGATAACAATTTAGCAATGTTTAATTGTTAATAAAATTAACTGTTTCTCAAACCTATTAAGTTTTTTTGTCAAATATTTTAAATTCTCCTGCTGTTCAATATTTATGGGGGAATGTGGTGAATATGTTGTAGAAGAACACTTTGATACTGTTAAGGAGTTATTTAAAATAAAAAAAATAAGTGTATCTTTTGAAAATCAATCATTAATTGTTACTCAATATGGATAGAATAGAATTAAATTCGGAGAAGCAAAGGTTTATCTCTTTTAAGTCTGGAGATAGGCATGCATTTGAATTTTATTTTGAATTTTATTTTGGAAAGATTACTGGTTTTTGTACGCAGTTCTTGGGCGATGAGGACGAAGCCCAAAACGTGGCCCAAGAGGCATTTATAAAGTTATGGTTAAATAGAGGGAAGATAGAAAAAATGAGCGGTGTAAAATCTTTTTTATATACGTCCGCCAAAACCCAATGTTTGGATGTTTTAAGACACCAGGCAGTCAAAAATAGATATAAGAGCTTTAAATTGAATGAGTGTGAAATTGCGTTCAACAGGGAAGTATTGAGCTCTATGAATTTTGATGATGTTTCGTTTGCGGAATTAGAGGCCTTAGTGGAAAAAACTATTTTAAAATTACCTCGAAAATGTAAGGACGTATTCCTCAAGAGCCGTTACGAGAATAAAAAAAATCGCGAAATAGCAGAAGAATTGAATGTTTCTGTTAAAGCCGTGGAAGCAAATATTACAAGGGCGCTAAAATATTTGCGGGTAGAACTTTCTGATTATATTGTGTTCCTGATATTCGTAATATTTGATTTTTTTATTTAAGCTTTCAGTACCGTTTAGAACTTGATGTTATTTGATTCAGCAATGCTATTTTTAAGAATTCAATTTAAATTCTCCTTTTTCTAATTTAAGCGTGTAGTGCAGTTTTGCCTTTTTTCGAAAGGCTACAGTATACTTTAATAATTTGGTTATAATTTGAGCCAAATCTCCCTTACGCAAATAGTTATATTCCCTATCAGCTTTTCTGTATAGGTATATTCTTTCATGATGGCCAATCGGAACTTTCTGTCTCTGATCTTAATTCTATTTTACAAGTTTCATAAAATAAAATGCCAATACCATGTAGGGTAAAATCCATTTTACACGTACCTAGGGTATAAACACATTTAAATGGACCAATCGGCTATAGAGAAATATTTATCCGGGGAGGCCTCGGAAGAAGAAATTGAAAAACTTTTTCAATGGATAAAGTCCGACCCAAAACATAAAGAAATGTTTTATGACCTTAAAAAAGTTTGGGCCATTAGATCTGAGATGAGTAAAAATAAAGGAGTCGCATGGCGGTTTGTGGAAAAAGGAATAGCAAAACGGCAACGCAGGGTTCAGTTTCAGCATATTCTTAAATATGCAGCTCTTTTTGTAGGTATTCTTGGAGGGGCATATTATTTTTTGACCTTTACTGGTGAAGGGGACAACTTATTGCCGGCTACAGAAGATGCTATTACGCTAGAAACAGGAAATGGAAATATAGAGGTAATCAAAGGGAACGGAAACAAGACCCTTTTAGATACTAATGGTGAAGTTGTTGGAGAACAAAGGGGTGATACATTAAACTATTTCCTTAAAGCAAACCAAGGGAAAATTTCAAAGGCAAAGGCTAAGAATTTGGTCTTTAACGAACTTAATGTGCCCTATGGCAAAAAAATTCAAGTTTTGCTCGCGGATGGTACCCTTGTTTATCTCAATGCTGGGAGTTCTTTGAAATTTCCGGTAAATTTTATTCAAGGAAGGGAAAGAAAAGTGTTTTTAACAGGAGAAGCATTTTTTGAGGTGGCCAAAGGCAAAGACCCATTTGTTGTGAGTTCCGATAATGTTAATGTTAGAGCATTGGGCACGGCGTTTAATGTAAGCTCCTATCCGGAAGACGAAAGTGTTAATACTGTTTTGGTAGAAGGGTCGGTTGGTGTGTACCAATCCAAGGAGCATTTTACCCTGGAACATTCAACTATTTTAAAGCCTAGCCATATGGCAACATGGAATAAGGTTGAAAATAAGATTTCAATTAAAAAGGTTGAAGTAGATAGCTATACTTCTTGGGTTTCAGGACGAATGGTGTTTCGCAATACGCCATTTAAAGTTATACGTAAAAAATTGGAAAGGCATTATAATATTCAAATTATCAACGAAAATAAGCTTCTGGACGAGAAAAGGTATAATGCCGTTTTTGATGAGGAGACCATTGAGGAGGTAATGGAAATATTGGACGAGAGTGACAATGTTAAATATGTAATAGAAAACAAGAAATTAATAATAAAATAAACTTTAATCCAGTGTACACATAAAATGAAGAGAAACAAAACTTGACAAGAAGACTATTTAATCATTGAAAAACCGGGAAACGCTTGCAACATTCCCCGGCTAAATTAAATAGTTAAAAAACTAAATTTTTAACAAAAACATCAAACAAAGGTATGAAAAAACTACTTAATAAAGTATGCCATCCTATTGGTATTCCTAAACTTAGCTTAAAGGTGAAACTTACAACGACATTATTTTTGCTTGTATTAATGCAGATTCATGCAAACTCGTATTCGCAGGACACTAAAATATCCTTAAAACTTAATAATGTCAGTGTTCAAAGTGTCTTGGATGAAATTGAATCTCAAACAGAATTTAAATTTTTCCTCAACACGGATTTTCTGGATTTGTCGCAAAAAGTATCGGTAAACGAAAAGGAAAAGCGAATTTCCACTATTTTGGATAAGATACTTACAAGAACCAATATAGTTTATAAGGTGGTTGGTAAGCATATTGTTTTAAAGCCTGATCCTTCAAAATTAATTACTCCTAAAACACCAAATAATTCAAAGCAAACCACAGCAATAGTCCAGAATATTGTCTCTGGTACTGTAACCGATATGGAGGGCAATCCACTACCTGGGGTTAGTATCATCGTTGTTGGTACCACTAAAGGGGTGCAATCGGATTTTGACGGAAATTATTCGATTGAAGTCTCAAGAAATGATGTCATTGCCTTTTCGTATTTAGGAATGAAGACCCAAAGTTTTAAAATTGGAGACTCCAACACTATAAATGTGATACTGGAAGACGATGTGTCAACCCTTGAGGAAGTAGTTCTTGTGGGGTATGGAACTAGTAAGGTGGCAAAAGTATCTGGAGCTGTAAGCACGGTAAGTACCAAAAATCTTGAAAACAGGGTTATTCGAAATGTTGGAGAAGCACTGCAAGGTACTGCAGCCAATTTGAATGTTACTATTGCAGATGGACGTGCTACTTCTGTGCCTAATATAAATATAAGGGGATTTGAATCTATTAATGGTGGGTCGCCTTTAATTATTATTGATGGTGTATCGTCTACCGCTGCAAACCTAGCAAGATTGAACCCTGCCGATATAGAGGCTATATCTGTGTTAAAAGATGCTTCTACGGCAGCAATTTATGGTGCAAGAGCCTCCTTTGGTGTGCTTATGGTAAAAACCAAAGAAGGTAAGGGAAAAATGAAAATTGATTATTCTGAGAGTTTAGCCCTTAGAGCTCCAACGTTTTTACCAGAGGTAGAATTAAATCCGGAAATTGTGCTTAGGGCTAAACACACAGCAGCTTTTCCGTATTATAATTTATACACCGATGAGGAATTTAATTATGCTGCGCAAGTTTGGGAGGGACAAGCACCTGCGGTATCATTAGACCCAAAAAACCAAAGAACTTGGCGGTATTTTGGTTCAACAGACTGGTTTGATGAGGCGTATGCTAAAAATGCATTGTCAATTAATCGCAATCTATCTATTTCGGGGAAAGAAGATAGGATTTCATATTTTTTCTCGTTAGGATCTTTACGTGAAGATGGCGCTATAAAACAAGGAACCGATAAGTTTAAAAGATATAACTTAAGAAGTAAACTAACTTTTGATGTAACGGATTGGTTAACTGTTTCGAATAATACGTCTTGGGAAAGTACAAAGTATAATGAGCCTTCAGGATATAGTAGAGATAGGTATTTTCATGAACTAAACAGAACACCTACAACTGAGGTAGTATATAATCCAGATGGATCTTATACTCGAGCTGGAGCCAGATTAATAGGGATTACTAAAGAAGGTGGGCGCAGAGAAGAAATTGATAATGTTTTTACTGCACAACTTGCGGGAGAGCTTTCGCTAATTAAAGATATATGGAAAGTAAATGCAGATTATACCGTAAGAAAGGGCTATGAAAATTTATCTAATTTTAGAAAGGGAGTACCTTATAAAAATGGACCAAATGAGCCGATACAAATTGAGTATGGACAATCTCAGACGACATTTACATCGCGCTCTAATGATGATTATGTTTACAAGTCTATCAACCTATATACTACCTTAACCAAAGATTTAGGCAAACATTATATAGGAGGTACTTTAGGATATAACCAAGAGGAGAATGTTTTTGAAGCTTTTAGCGCATCAAGAGAGCAATTGATTTCTGAGGATTTTCCTTCACTTGATCTTGCAACGGGTGATGCCTTTGTAGGAGATAGTTTTTCAGATTGGGCTGTAAGAGGCGCTTTTGGACGCTTGGAGTACGATTACGACGGTAAATATATTATAAACCTTACTGGGCGATATGACGGTACCTCTCGTTTCCCTAAGGCAGATAGGTTTGTGTTCAATCCATCTTTTTCTATGGCATGGAGGATTGATAAAGAGGGGTTTATGCAAAACCAATCGACAATCAATTTATTAAAGCCCCGTTTCTCTTGGGGTAGCTTAGGAAATCAGAGTTCGGATACCGTAGGTAATTACCCCTATATTTCAACCTTGGGTATAGGGCGAACAAGTAAACTTTTAGATGGGGCAGAGAGAGATGCCATATACCAACCGCCTCTTGTGTCAAGTACTTTAACTTGGGAAACTGTAGAAACAAAAAACCTTGGGTTGGACATTGAATTGTTTAATGGTAAAATATTTGGTCAATTTGATATTTACGAGCGCTTAACACTAGATATGTTAACGGCGTCTAAGGAATTGCCCGCAATTCTTGGGACTAGTGAACCTAGAGCGAATGCGGCAGATTTAAAAAATAGAGGCTGGGGAGTAACCTTAACCTGGAATGAGAGTATTAAACTGGGGGGAGACGACCTTTGGCTGAGTTTAACAGGAAATTTATCTGATTCCCGCACTTGGATTACAAAATTTGATAACCCTAGTGCTAATATTAATAACTGGTATGTTGGAGGAGAAGTTGGTCAAATATGGGGATTAACCTCAGATGGCTTTTTTACCTCTCCGGAAGATGTTCAAAACCATGCGTATCAAGACCATAGAGCATCGGACGAAATACGTTATTTTGCTGTAGGCGATGTGAAATGGAAAGACTTAGATGGCGATGGTATTATAAACTTTGGTTCTCAACGCGTTGGTGATACTGGAGATTGGAGCATTATAGGAAATAGTGCAGATCGATACAGATATGGTATTGGGTTTAATGCCAATTGGAAAAATTTTGATTTTAGAATCTTTGGTCAGGGTGTTGGGAAAAAAGATTATTATCCTAGTGCTGGCAGCCATTATTTTTGGGGGATATATGCCCAACCATGGGCAAATCCATCGAAGCATATTTTAGACAATGTGTGGACACCAGAAAATCCAAATGCACATTTTCCGCGTCTAAAGCCTTATGCAGCAGAAGATTATTCAGAGCTGGGGATACCCCAAACGAGGTATTTGGTAGATGCCAGTTATTTTAGAGTTAAAAATATATCGTTTGGCTATTCTTTACCGAAAAATTTATTGGACAAGATCAATGTGAGATCGCTGCGTCTATTCTTTTCCGGAGAAAACTTATTTACGTTTTCAGATATCATAAAGTTTGGAATGGATCCCGAGTCTTTAGGTGGACAAGGCGGGTATCCCCAACAAAAGAAATTTGCAATCGGGGTGAATTTAGGTATATAAAACATTAACAATTTAGATTATGAAGAAAATTTTAATATTAATGCTAATGCTGGGCTTGTTGCTTTCATGTAATGATGATTTTTTGGAAAGGTATCCAGAAAATAGTATTAGTAAAGAAGCCTTCTTTAACACGGCTACAGATTTAGAATTATATACTAACGGTTTTTACGGCGGTATTGGATCTTCTTATGATGACATAGGAACAGATAATATTTCTACAAGAGAAGCTAAGGATGCGACATGGGATTTACTACGTGCTGCTGTAAGCGATTTAACCCAAGATGGATGGAGTAAAGATAGTTGGAGTGCCTTAAGAAGTATAAACTTTTTTTTGGAAAACTCTAACGCCCCTAATGCTACCGAAGCTGAGGTCAAGCATTATCAGGCCATTGCTAAATTCTTTAGGGCTCAGTTTTATATAGATAAAGTAAATACATTTAGTGATGTGCCTTGGCTTAATAAGGCGCTTGATGTTACTGATGAAGAATACCTGTATGCACCAAAAGACACACGAGGGCTTGTTGTGGACTCTATTATCAAAGATATGAAGTTTGCAGTAGACCACCTTTCGTTGTCTAATGGTAGTAAAACAAGGGTATCTAAATGGGCAGCATTAGCTAGTTTGGCAAGGTTTTCTTTGCATGAGGGCACTTTTAGGAAATATGGGATGAAGAATGCTGCCGAAGCGGCTTATTTAACTAGCAAAAGTGCCTCTGAATATACTTATTTGCTGGAAATAGCAAGAGATGCATCGCAACAATTAATGGATGAAGGTGGGTTCTCCCTTCATGGTGATTATACTGAATTGTTTACAAGTAACAGTTTGGAAGGCAATTCTGAAATTATCCTGTACGATGACTATGAAAACGACAAAAGGGAACACAATGCCTTTACACGCTTAGAGTGGCAATACGGTACAAGTCAAAATCTATTGGATACCTACCTGAAGCTAGATGGAACTCCCTATACACTGGAAGAATTAAAAACACTTGAGTTTAGGGATTCATTTTCTAATAGAGACCCGCGTGCGGCTCAAACAATTAATAGCCCAGGTTGGAGGATGCCCGGCAGCGAAAGTGATTATGTTGGTAAATTGCCTTTTGGGGGCCTTGGACAAGTTAAGTTTACACCTCTTGATGAAGATGGATGGTCTTGGGGAGCTAGTTATAACGACCTGCCTATTTTCCGATATGCGGAAGTTTTATTAATTAATGCGGAAGCACATTCAGAATTAGGCACATTAACAAATACAATATTAGATAATACCGTTAATGCTATTCGTTCAAGAGCTGGTATAACTGGAAATTTAACAACCAGTGCTCCAGTAGATCCTTTATTAGATGCAAGATACCCAAACATTGATGTCGCTAATAAGGGAGCTGCTTTAGAAATTAGAAGGGAACGAAGGGTAGAACTGGCTTGTGAGGGTAGACGTTATGCCGATATTATACGTTGGCACGTTGGTGACGCCATTTTTACAACCGATGGAAAACCAGAAAACCTGCAAAGAGGTATGTATGTGCCAAAAATGACCGTTCAACCAGATGGGGCAACATACACGTTAATTGAAGTTACGGGTGATAATGAACCAGACGTTATTGTAGCTGCCACTGCTGGAGATTTAGCGACAGCAAGCAATAGCCACCCAGGATTGAGCCAGATATCTTTAGACGAAAATATAGCATTAACCAATGGTGATGAAGGTCATATTATATTTGACAGGGAAGTGGATGTACCTGGTACATTTGTTGAGCCAAAATATTATTACAGACCCATACCGCAGTCCGCAGTTCTGCTCAATGAAAATTTGGTGCAACATGAATTATGGTCAAATTAAAAAATAAAGTTATGAGATTTAATTTAAAATATATATTCACAGTATTGCTTGCTTCTGTTTTCTTCTATGGTTGTGATGGTGATGTAGCCGTGGAGTCAATGGAGTTTAGTGATAGTAGTTTTAAAGAGGTTAAAATGTTTCTGCGTGAGATCAAGGACAATAGAACAACTCTAAAGGATCTAACGGTTTCCTGTACAATTGATAAGGCAATACAAACGGTTAATGTTGAAATAAAGCATTCCGCAGATATTACACAGTTATATTCCCAGGTTACATTAGAGCGCGGAGCATCCGTTACGTCAATAGCTGGCGCACCAGCCATAGGTACTGTTGGCGATTTTACAACACCCCACAGGTATTTGATTGAAACTCCAGATGGCGAAGCTTTGGAATGGACAATAACGGTCGTTTTAGCAGATCCGCCACCGCCAGTTGAAGGACCTTCAGGTTTCGAATTGGTTAAAAGGGACGGAACAAACAAACACATACCTTTTGCTACGTTCCCAACAGCTGGTAGCGAAGCAAATGATTTGGGAAATGCACTTTTAGGGTTTAATTATAATGGAAGTGATCAATATTCCTCTGTAGATGGTGATGAACTTAATTTTAGAGGTACTCAAGACTTCTCGATATCGTTCTGGGTAAAAACTACAGCTACTAATTCTGATCCATCTATGGTTGGAGATAAAGATTGGGGTAGCGGCTCTAACCCTGGTTTTGTATTCGCCTATACAGGTGGAGATTGGAAGTTAAATGCTGGCGGTGGCGGTAGAGTTGATTTATCGGGCAATGTCATTAACGATGGCAATTGGCATAATATAGCGGCAACTTTTGATAGGGATGGTGTAGTGACTTTATACGAAGATGGTGTTAACATAGGGGAAGCTGATATTTCGGGACTAACGGATATGACCAGTGGTAACCCTATAAATATAGCCCAAGATGGAACGGGAAGTTATGGTAGTTTCTTTGAAGGTTCTGTAGCTAATGTGAAGCTTTTTGATTATGTGTTGACAAAAACAGAAGTTTATAACTTGGGGACAACAGGAGCAGCATTAATAAGCTCTTCTGGAGCCAATCAATATCTAGCAGTTACCCAAAATGGAGGTTCTAAGTTTAACGACTTTGGTAGTGGTTATTTAGGATATAGTTATGATGATTCTGGGGACCAGTATACCACCATCGAAGATGGAGGTGCTTTAGATTTTAGATTTGAGGGAGACTTTTCAGTGGCATGTTGGGTGAAAACTACCGCAGACAATAGTGATCCCGCAATAATAGGAGATAAAAACTGGGGAAGTGGATCTAATGCAGGGTTTGTTTTTGCTTATTTAGGAAGTAATTGGAAATTGAATGCCGGTGATGGCGCTAATAGGATGGACATTACAGGGAATGATATTAATGATGGAGAATGGCATTTACTAGTTGCTACTTTTGATAGGGACGGTAGTGCTACCCTATATCAGGACGGGGCATCGGTTGGTACTGAGGATATGTCTGGGTTTGGTAGTATGAATGGTGGTTACCCTATTAATATAGCACAAGACGGAACGGGGTCTTATGGCTCTAAGTTTATTGAAGGCAGTGTTTCGAACACTATGATTTTCGATTATGTATTATCTGCACATGAAGTTCTTAAGCTCTTCGAAGAATAAATACTTAAAAATAAAAAAATAAAAGTGGTTTGTTAGTTGTTAAGGCAGGTCGTTCCATCATTGAGGACGGCTTGTCTTTTATTCAATGGATTTGAATCGATCCAAATAAAATATCTTGTGAAGATTGAATGCAGATCATAATAAACAGGCTTGAAATTTTAAACAATAGGAGCAATTATGAAATCTAAGGTAAATTATTATAATAGCGATACATACTATGTATAGAGTTGGTATTTTAAAAAAAATTTTCTTACCGGTGGTGGTCTCCGTCACTTTATTTACAAGTTGTAAAAAAGAAGGAGGGGGCCTCGATGGTATAGAACACGTTTTGGTGATCGGGATAGATGCCTTAAGTCCCAATGGTATAGCAAATTCACATACCCCAAATATAGATGCCCTTATACGGGAAGGGGCTTACACCATGAATGCAAGAGGGGTATTGCCTACAAGCTCAGGGCCAAATTGGGCCTCGGTGTTGATGGGGGCAGGCCCGGAACAACATGGGATAACAGGGAACGATTCCGATCCCCTGGAACCTGAACTACCTCCCTTGGTAAGCGCAGATGGCACTAAAAAGCTGTTCCCTACTATTTTTAAGGTGATCCGGAAGGCCGAACCTCATGCCGAACTGGGAACCGTTCACCAATGGGATGGTGTTGGGATTTACTATGAACCAGAACATTTGGACTATGCAAGGAGTACCGAAACATTAAAGGAAACGGCAGCGTTGGCTGCTCAGTACATTGAGGAAAAAAGGCCCCGTTATTTTTTTGTCCATTTTGATGATGTGGACCAGGCCGGTCATTCCTTTGGCCATGGATCAGAAACATATTATAAGGCAGTGGCCGAAGTTGACACCTATGTCGGGGAAGTCCTTCAAGCCTTGGAACGGACCGGAATGGCCAGTAAAACCTTGGTAATTCTTACGGCCGATCATGGAGGTATCGGGAATGGTCACGGGGGCAATACCCCAGAGGAATTGACCATACCTTTTATTATGAGGGGGCCTGGGGTTAAAAGAAACTACCAAATAATAGAATCTGTCAATACCGTAGATAATTCCCCTACTGTGGCTTTTGCCCTGGGGGTTCCGGTTCCCGAAGCTTGGGTAGGTTGGCCTGTGAGGAGCGCTTTTGAAGGTTACGACGAACCCGCGGAAATATATGGGACAAAAAGTTTTATCAAAGCGCCACGGATATACCCCGTCGGGAAACATTTTAATCCCTCGGGAGGGTTGTATATTTCAGAAAAACCCTTACTTAAAATGGATGTGCCTACCGATGGTACTCAAATACGCTACACTTTGGATGGTAGTGCCCCCCATTCAGGAGCCAATATATACACCGCTCCCTTTGAGTTAGACAGCTCGGTAGTGGTGAAGGCTAGCAAGTTTAAAGGGGATAAGGAGGTAAGTAATATTCAGACAGCCTATTTTAGGGTATTGGACAATCCGGAGGGACGCGGGATTTTGGCCAAGTATTATTATGGGAAAAATTTAGAAAAATTGCCAAACTTTGATAGTTTGTCACAGGTAGGCAAAACCTTTACTACCTATGAAATTACCTCTGAAGGCCTTACCTTTCCAAATGGCGTTGATCAGTTGGCTATGGTTTTTACTACCTATTTTGAGGTGGAAGTTCCAGGTGAATACACCTTTTTTGTTTCTTCGGATGACGGAAGCAAACTTTTTGTGAACAATTTTGAAGTGGTCAACAATGACGGTAACCATGGTGTTAGGGAAGAAAAGGGAAGTGTAGAGCTCAAAAAAGGCAGGCACAAAATTGAGGTACAATGGTACAATAGTGGTGGTGGATACGGTCTGTACACTTTCTTTAAGGGGCCCAATATCCCAAAGCAGGTGCTTTCATCCGATCGTCTGTACCTTAAATAGCCGGTTGTTTTAATCGGAAGTAGCCCCCGTTGGCCTAAGTTACTAATGCTAATTAATATAATTATATCAAATTTCATGAAGCCTTTAAAAGATTTAAAATTACTTTCTTTCGGAATATTGTTTCTAGGGATCAATTTTCTGGGAAATGCTCAACTAAAAGGAAATGTTTTTCTCGATAAGAACAACAACGGAATAAAGGATGCCTCTGAAGAGGGCGTCCAAAACGCGGTAGTTTCGGACGGTTACCATGTTGTTAGGACCGATTCCAATGGTGGCTTTTTGTTGCCGGGATGGAAGAAGCAACGCTTTGTAACATGGTACCCCAGTGCTGGGCATAAAGGAGAAACAAGGTTTATAGCTATTTCTCCTGAAATAAGTTCCTATGATTTTGCGGTTCGGACAAAGGAGAATAAAGAGACTACAAAATTTGTTCAAATCTCCGATACCGAAACGTTTGAATATGGGGATTGGGTAGATAATCTAAAAAAATACATAAGGGTACACAAGCCAGATTTTGTGGTCCATACTGGGGATATCTGTTACAGATCTGGAATGGATTGGCATGCCAAGAATTTAACAGAGAAGGAATTGGGAGTGCCTATATACTATTGCCTGGGAAATCATGACCTGATAAAGGGCGATTATGGGGAGCAGTTTTTTGAGGAGAAATTTGGCCCTGCCTGGTATGCCTTCGAAGAAGGGAATACACTATTTGTAATTACACCCATGATGGGAGGGGATTTCCCCCCAGGATTTGACCACGAGGATATTGGAGGTTGGCTTCAGAACTTATTGATGGCCTATGATAAAGAGCAACCAAAAATGTTTTTCAACCATGATCTACTTACCAATGGAGACAGTTTTGTTTTTAATAAGAACAAAAAAGAGTCCATTGTTTTGGAGGACTATAATTTGAAAGCATGGTTATATGGACATTGGCATATCAACATGGTGAAAACGCATGGTAAATCGGGCGTAGTATCCTATAGCACTGCTACTTTGGCCAAGGGAGGCATAGATCATTCACCATCGAGTTTTAGGGTAGTGGATGTGGACAAAAAGGGCAACCCCAAATCCCAACTGATATGGAGCCATTTGGAAAGGGAAATCCAAATTGTGAGCCCCCAGAAGAACAAACTAACATTAAATGCGGATGGAAACATAGAAGTGTCCGTCAATGTGTACGATAGCGGTGCGGTGGTAGACAGTGTGCGCTATAGTATTTGGGGAAAGGAAGGATTTAATTGGGAATCTTCCCTGGACGCTACCAATTGGAGATCCATGACCAAAACATCGGATTGGAACTGGAGAGGGACCGTTTCACCTGGGGAGGAAAAGGAATTTCTTTTGGTGATCGACGCATTCCTGCGCAGCGGGGAAATACTGCACAGAAAAGAAAAATTTAACCTAGATGGTAACAGCGGTACAAATGGATCCAAGGCCGAATGGTTCAATTTAGCAGGTAACAAGGAACATCATCCCGTAGTGGATATGGACCAAAGAACGCCATATACCATGAAGTGGACGGCCAACGTGGGGAGCAATATTTACATGAGCTCACCGGTAGTAAAAGGTAATTATGTCTTATCGGCAGGATTTGACGATAGTAATGCCGAAAATTGCTTTATAGTTTGTTGGGATGCCACCTCTGGGAACGAGAAGTGGCGATTTAAGACCAAGAACGGGGTTAAAAACCAAATGGTCATCGCGAAAGAAAAAGTAATCGCTACCGATATGATCGGAAATACCTACGCTATTGATATTGCCTCGGGAAAATTGGTTTGGGAGCGAGATCTTAAATACAATAGGGCTCCGGGCTTTATCACGGGGCTGGTTACTGACGGGAAAATTGTATATACCGGATTTGCCGAATCACTTTCGGCTTTGGACGCAGATTCTGGAAAAACCCTATGGCGCAATACTGCATGGAGCGGTGGGGAAGGCACTACCCCAACCATGACTATCGCGGGGGATATGCTCATAGCTTCCCGGCATTGGGGAGCAATATATGCCCATAACAGATATACCGGTGAACTTATGTGGTCCAGGGACGATGATGGACTCCGTTATAGGGATGGGGTGCTGAGCTACAGGGACAATTATCTTTGGGTGGCCGAACAGGATAAATTTCATAAACTGGACCCCAAAACCGGAAAGACAGTCCATAGTTTTATCACGGGCATGCAACATACAGGTACTTCGGCCCCTATAGTGTTGAAGGACAAGGCCATTCTTTCTGGATCCCATCCAGGTATAGCCTCGTTTGACTTACATTCAGGAAAAAAGGATTGGGAATTTCAAGTAGATCCCGCCTTATTCTATACGCCTTCCTATTTTTCAGACCAACAACAGAGTTTGGAAACCACTCCCATTTTGGTGGGTGAAAACTTAATATTTGGCGCTATGGACGGCAATGTATATGTTATAAAGGCAGATACAGGGCAATTGTTATGGAAAACTAACCTAGGAGTACCTGTGATTACCTCCGCAGCAATTACTGCTGACGGATTTTATGTATGCGATTTCGCAGGAAATATTTATTTTTTTAAAGCAGACCAATAATGAAAAGAATTTTTAAAAGTTTACTAAGCCTGTTTATCCTACTACAGGGAATCTCAAATTTTGCTCAAACCAATACCCAACTTAGAAGAGGGAAGGTTCTAAAGGAAAAACCCACTACGGTATTTTTAATAGGAATAGATGGTTTGAGTGTAGACGGATTAACAAAAGCAAACACCCCTACAATGGATATGTTTGTAAAAAAGGGAGCTAGTTCCTTAAAAGCAAGAGGTGTTATGCCTACTAGTAGTGGGCCCAATTGGGGTTCCATGCTTTTAGGTGCTGGCCCTGAACAACACGGTATAACCAGTAATGGATGGCGTGTTAACGACTATAGTATTGAAGCCACTATTAAAGATGGGGACGGATTTTTTCCTTCGGTTTTTGATATGATTAAAAAAGAGGATTCAAATGCTAAACTAGGCGTGTTTCACGAATGGGGCACCATTAGGGATTTATTCAATACCAAAGTTTTGCATCATATAGAAAAAACCGGGGAGATGAATGAATCTTTGGATAAGGCATTTGCCTATTTCAAAAAGGAACGTCCCAAATTTGTGTTTGTCCACCTAGATGCTGTTGACGGTGCCGGTCATAAATTTGGTCATGGTTCAGCCGAATATTATCAAGAAATTGGACGGATAGATAATGCCCTAGGTTCGTTTTATGAAAAGCTCAATGCACTCAACAAAGAAGAAGGTACAAGTGTAAATATATTGGTAACGTCTGACCACGGTGGTGTTGGTACCAGTCACGGTGGTAGTACCATGGAAGAAATAATCATTCCATGGATATTGGTGGGGCCAAATGTAAAGAGAGGACATTCCATTGAGCAACCGATCAATACCTATGATACGCCCGCGACAATTTTGCGGCTCTTGGATGCAGATAGGCACATTCCAATACAATGGACAGGAAAACCTGTTCTAGAAGCCATTAAAAACTAGAATTCGAGCTAGCGCTGGAATACAATTCCGAAACATTTTTAACGGTGGAATTATGGGGCAAGACCAAGCTAGAGAACGGACAAGGAACACCTGTCAAAGGAAGTTTAGCTCTGGCTATGCAGTCTTTTTAACCGTTTATCAGCTAAAATGAAACAGATGATATCAAGATTTATTTTATTGTTATTTGTTTTGACAGTGACAGTGAAGGGTATTGGACAGGAGAATTTACGTGTTTTAACATTCAATATTTGGGACCCTGCCGATATCCCATTTTGGGAGAAACACGCCCATGGCTATCCTGTAGATCAATTAATACATTACCTAACGGAGGATAATGCAGATGTTCTTTTGTTGCAAGAGGTATCTTTGGAAAAACCACCGCATCAGCAATCATATGAAATTATTAAAAAACATCTTTCCTCAAAAGGGTATCTATATTCAGCTTTTTACAAACCTAATGGAACTACTGGTTATGCGCCAAATTCGGATAACAGTGGATATCCTTTAGCCGTTTTTAGTAGATTTCCAATTGAAGAAACCTTTGCCACCCAAGAAACAAAGGAAAAGAAAATGAGCAAAGGGGTTTTAGGTATTAAAATTAGGGTGAAAGCAAAATCATTGTATATTTTTAATACGCACTTATCAATAGGCAATCATACTACCGATGATGAAATTAGTAAAGTAGCATTGCCATTTATCAATAAAGTAACGGGAGATGATATGGTTATTTTTGCTGGTGATTTTAACAGCCCACCTGCTTCAGAATACCCAAATACGTCAAAAAGGATTGGCGATTATACCTATAGTTCACAAACCACACAGTTTCTATTGGATGCCCATTTTAATGATGCATGGGCAATTCTCCCAAAAGGGAATAAAAAGGGCAATGGGATTAGCTGTCCAGGGCAAGACGATTATATTAAACGTGTTGACCAGATCTATTTTAGAGGTAAAGGTCTAAAACCCACATTGGCTTTTGCAAAACACAATCTTTGGGATACTATTAACTTGGTAGATCATAATGGGGTGGTGGTCAATTTTGTCCTAGATTAATTTTATGCTCTAAAAATCAACAAATACTCAAAGCAAAACAAAGGTTAATCAAGGGCCTAAAAAATACGGGAAAGCCATCGGGTTTTATTGCCTTCATGACAATTCTATTTGGCGAAAAAATGGTTCTGAAATTGTGGAGTAATTTCCGATTTCGCTAATAGACATAAAAAAGCCTCAAGGAAACTTGAGGCTTTTCTTAGTAGCGGGAACTGGATTCTTTCCTTCGTTGCACTGCGGAAAGGGCCTTGGGGGTGGCTTTACAAAGAAAACCATGGTCGCTTTGCGCCCGTTTTTTGTTTCCCTCCAAAGCGAATGCGCGCATTGCTTTTGCGTAAAACGAAAAAACCAGCTATTGCTAGCTGGTTTCATTTGTAGCGGGAACTGGACTCGAACCAGTGACCTTCGGGTTATGAGCTCGATATATAATGGTTTCATATGGCTTTGAAAACAGTTAAATAGCTGTTATGCAGGGTTTTACAAAAATCTAGGAACCATATAAAACCAAGTAAAACCTCAAAATGTTTTAAGTATGTTTTAGGTAAAAAAATTTTGATGTCGTATCTTTAACTAACCAATAAGTCAAAATGGCATCGATAAAGATAGTGCTTTGGAAACATGATCAAAAAAAGGATAGTACTTTCCCTTTGGCTGTTCGCATTACCCAAAATCGAAAAACCCGATACATTTTTACAGGTAAGTATATTTTAGAAGAGCATTGGAATAATGATCTCTGTAGAGTAAAAAAGTCTTGTCCAAACTCCGCTAGGCTAAACAACTTTCTACTGAAGAAACTTTTGGAAGTTGACAATATTGCTTTGGAGGCAGAAGGATCTAAAAACTTCATCTCCAGTAGCGACATAAAAAATAGGGCAAAGCATAAGGGTAGAGCGATTTCCTTTTTCCAATTCGGAGCTCAACGGGTGTTAAACAAGTATCAAGCTGGGGTATTTTCGGTTTGTAAATCCGATCTTTCAATCTTATTTAACCTACGGGAATTTTTGAAATGGAATAAATTTGAAGATCGGGAAACTGTTGTAAACGGGATTAAGGAGCGTAGACGTAAACGTGTGGGAAGATCTAGAAAACCTGGATACTCTTTTGTAGATGAAGTAAGGCGTCAATTTGAGAAGGATACCACGCTGTATTTTGAGGATATAAAAGAGTCCTTTTTGACCAATTACAAAATTTTTTGTATTTCATATTTAAATCAGAAAACCAGAACCGTAACGAATCAGCTTGTATTTATACGTACTCTTTTTAATGCTGCTATTAAGGAAGGAATAGTGGACGCCAAATACTATCCGTTTGCGGGAGAGAAGGAGCGTATTCGAATTAAGTCTGGCCATAAGATTGGTTTAAATAGAGAGGAAATTGGGCGTTTGGAAAATGTGCAACTGGAGGAGGAATCTGCTATGTGGCATACGCGGAATGTCTGGTTGTTCTCTTATTATTTTGCGGGTATACGAATATCGGATGTGTTGCAAATGAAATGGTCCGATCTTAAGGACGGTAGACTATATTATGTTATGAACAAGAACGAAAAGCCTTTGAGTTTAAAGATTCCGGATAAGGCAAAGGTAATATTGGATATGTATAAGTCTTCCCAACTATCCCATGAGGACTATATTTTTCCCTATCTAAAGAAGGCAAATACAGCTAGTAAACGAGATATATTTGTGAAATCACGGAATGCCACCAAAACTCTCAATAAGTGCTTGAAGCAAATAGCTGAAAAATGCGGAATTAAAAAGAATCTTTCCAACCACATTGCGCGTCATTCTTTTGGGAATATCGCGGGTGACGCCATTTCGCCTCTGATGTTACAAAAGTTATACCGCCATAGCGATTTACAGACTACCATTAATTATCAGGCTAACTTTATCCATAGGGATGCGGATGATGCCTTGGATGCAGTTTTGAATTCTTAGAATTACTATTAGGCATCTTAAAGAGCCTGGGTTTTATTGAAGTGTCTTATATGCAATTAGCGCTTAGTTTAAATCTCTTCGATTGAAATAACTACATAGATAATTCTTTGAATAGGTGTTTCTATCTTAAATAGGCTTATTCCTCCTTAACCATACCTTCTGAGGTGAAAGTAACGTCATGGTTTATTACTTCGGCTACATTCACAGTTGGTAGAATATAAGTATTGTAAATGGTTCCCTCGGTTTTTGCGTGCAAGGCACCCCTTGCAGCACCAATAGTTAGCACCACGAAATGCGTGATTAATTTTTGTGGAAATATTATAGAATTATCACTATTCTCAGACAACTGTTTCCAGCCCTTAGCATCGATTTCGAAATGACCCTGTATGCCAATTTTTAAAAAGGGGGCATCTTTTTTTTTGAGGAAATCAAATTGTACCTCAACAATTAAAATTCGATTTGCTTCATCCAAAGCGAATCCAATATTGGTTTGAAGATCTAAAGCTCCGGTAGTTCTATACGCTTTATCATTTGTTGCAAATTGTACGGTTTTCAACCCTACAAATGCAAAACCTAAACTATTATAATCTGCCATTTATCCAGTTGGTCTTAAATTATCATCTGCTACGACGGTCATATTAAATTCTTTGCTGGGTACACTGCGTGTATTTGTGAAAGATTTTTTAACCACAACGTTGCTGGCCAATCCCTTCCTGGAAGTCTTGGGTGATCTAATGAGTTTTGATTTTTCAAGCCATTCAATCAGTTGTGCATGATTTCTTTGGTCTCTTTCAGGATCTATGAGGTCTATGCTAATGAACTTCGTACCAAGTGCCTGTTCAATGTTAGAAATACTTTCTAAGGTGAAATTGACTTGCCCTTTCACGATCTTACTCACTTGGGCTGCGCTTATCCCCATTTCTTTGGCAAGACGTGCCTGTGTCCATCCTTTTTGATCTAAAAGTGTTAGCACATTTAAGGCAATTACGGCACTGTTCTTTTTCCACGAACGGTCGGCCTTTCTCTTTCGATGGGCATTAGCCCAATTAGAGGTAGGATTATTGGAGATGGACTTCGTGAACTTATCTTTGTTGTAATTGTTCGCCATACTGTTCTTTTTATGAGTGTTGTTCAATATCATCTACATCTAGAATGCCCTGTTCTATGAGATACTGTTGTGTGTTTTTTAATTTCTGTAATTCTTGGTCAAGTAGCTTATCTTCTTGCATAGTTCTTACTAGCTTAATGCCGCCTCCTGTTATTATAAAGGTGTTGTAATCTAGTCTAATTGCATAAAGCCTTAGCCAGCCATCTTTAATTTTAATACCGTATGCTTTGCATTGTTCATAAGGTTGTAAAAGATTTTTGTCCCTTTCGTGTAACGGTTGAAACATTTGGGATAGGTTGTCCGTAGGGTCGGTAAAACCTTTTTCTGCTATCTCATACAATTGATCAAATAGTGTGTTGGCATCGTTAATTGTTTTAAGCACAGCTTCATGGACTGTATATTTCGAATAAATACCTTTAGAAAGGTCGTTCCTACGTTTAGTAAAAAACTTAAGAAGATATTCAGGGTCATTCCAGATTTCTTCTAGGTATTCAAGTTCATCCACACCATCTTTTCGTATCAAAATGGTGCAAATTCCTTGATTTTGCTCTGTAAATGTAGGTAATATTTTCAATATAGTTAACCTATAAGTTTATTTTGTGGTGAAATTAACAAAAATAGAGGTATAGGTTATCTTTATATATCGTCAGTTATTAACATAACAATCAACATTTCTAACCCAGCCCATCCTCCGCCACATGTCAAAAGGATTCAATTCTATTCGTAGCACTTATTAGTTCATCAACAATATCCTTTTTGAATTTACTAAAAGGCCTTTTGTGATAATTCTTCACATCTATTTCGATACCAAAAAGCAAGCGATATTTATCCGATTTAGTTACATCTAATCCATTAAATGTTTTGTGTAAAAGAGTATTCAAATAATTATCGGAATATTTGTAACGCAAGTCAATCAAATCTTGAAGTTCTTTTTTTGAATGGCCTTTATATAAAAGTTTTGTTTCCAATATATCTATTGTGTTTTGTGCCTTTAAACTTGAATGGTCTATACTTTTGCATATAACCTCATATTCGTTAGGTGATTTAGCGAAGTAGCTAAATCGAAAAGAATTTGAAATTTCATTGTCAACATATGGATGAAAGTGGTTATCTAAACTCAAAGTAGCGGTTGATTTAATTGAGCTATTGCATATACCACAAGAAGGAATCAAATTGTAAAACGATAAAGCTAGTAATGGGTGTTCACTTTTGGCAAACCAATGATCAAATTGAGGAACCATTGCTTTATTCCCATTAGGTTTTCGCATCACCATTGTGTACTGTCGGTTACAATAAGTGCACGTATGAATATTAAGCCATTCAGCCAAACGATAATTTAAGGTATTATAGAAAAAGTCTTCATAACCAGATTTGACAAAAAGCTTTTCACATTCATTCTTGAATTTCTCTTTAGTGTAACCAAATCTAATGAACATTTGACATAAGATATCTTCCTTAAAAATTAATTCACGTGGCTTTGAACAAATTATAGCATGGATGTTTCTATCAGTGAATAATCTAACAAAGTTTGGATTCAAATCATTTTTAATCTGAAATTGCCTAGAACAGACCTTACAGCTTGTTTGCCCACAATTATGACCGTCAGGGTTGGTTTTCGAAGTTTTTCCTTTGAGTTTTATTTTCAACCAACAAATTACTTCTTCACTATAGCGACTTAAAGCTTTCTTCTGTTCTCCTAGGTAAATCATGACTTCTCAAAATTAATATCAAGACCATATTGTTGAGCTATATCTAATAAATGCTGTTTTTTCCTTTCTTGGTCCAGTTCATCTTTGAATACTTCAAAGTACATATCCTCTAACTTGGTACGTAAGATGGGTTCATCAACTAAACTGATTATCCTTTTATGATATTCTTTTTTTTCAATGTTTCGATTTTTCTCTCGAAGCCAATTAATTGTATTTTGAATTTTGTCTCTCGCGAAGTCACCCATAAGCGAGTCTTCCAGAAAAAAGGATTCCGCTAACAAGTCCGTAAGATTAGCCCCAAAGGAGTGTTTTGGCCTTTGTGAGTCTGAATCTGATAGTATTGTTCTTGAGGAGCTATTAGATGATTTATCAATATATACTATGTTGGTCGAAGGCAAATCACTTAAGGTTAAAGCATCATGAGTTGTAAAAATAATTTGAACCTTAGCTTCTAATCTTTGAAACAATTTAGCTGAAAACTCAATTAATGTTTTAACGAAATGTCTTTTCCAAATAGGGTGAAAACCTAAATCTGCTTCATCTAATAATAAGAGATACTGCTTGTATTTTCTTTCCGTTGGCATTTCTGATATCACGTTAATATCAAAATATTCGTGAATCCTACTAAATAGATTTAACATCGCAGTTTCTCCTGAACTTAAATTTCTGGATGATGGCTCGAAATTGATATAGTTTGGAATTTGGTTAACCGTTCTATATTCAATATTGTCATTTGAATCGATAATGGCATAATATTTACCTAAACTATTAATCAGTTTACGTTCTAACTCATACAATTCGTCTACCTTTTCAGTCTCAAGAAATATTGATTTTAGACTCCAATCGAAAAAAAATGATCCTTTTTGATTACTATTATATTCGATATTGTCTATATAATCAAACAGAAAAGTTAATAGCTTTAACAACTCCTCATCAGGTAAATTTTTATTTTCCCCTTTGGAATAATAATAATAATCTTTAAACCATATTTTAAAAAGATCAAATGCTACACTGCTTTTGAGAACTTCGTCTAAATTATTGCTATCTAAGCTCTCAAAATGACCTTCTCTTAGATAGGTGTTTTCAATTTCCATTAACCTTATTAGGATACAAAAAACATCCATCAAAATGTAATTTTTAAGCATGTTTTTCTGAAGAATGAATTGATCCTTGTCAGTATCTCTCTTCGAATTTCTAATGTCATTAGCTTCCATCTTTATCTTTGTATAAAGACCTTTCAAAAAAGGACGAAAATCTGATGGTGTATTCTCGAAATAGACCTCGTACTCGTCGGCATCGATTCTATATCTAGTAAATGTTATTCTATGTAGATTGTCATCTGGAAAATCAAAGATTTCCTTTATAGGACTTGCTAGGTCTGACACCTTTAAATTCCTTATCCTCTTATAGTTAGCTTGTTTAAGTACTTCTTTTGGGATTACAAATCCAGAAGGTGGGGATAAAAAAGAAAGGGTTTCCAAGTCCTTTCCCAGAATACTATCAAAGCTAAGGTCGACCCCACTCAATGTGGGTTTAAAATCTAAAAAAGGACTATAATAAATAGTATTTACATCAACTTCAGTATTTTCAAAAGGAAAAGGTATTTCCAAGCTTTTATCTGTTCTCATGAAATTATGGAAGACTGCAAGTTCACCGTCTTCGAAAATAATAACGTGATTACTATTATTTCTATTAATGCTTTCTACTATTTCATACATTAAAGAGGTTTTGCCAACACCATTGGTGCCAACGATTGTAGATACATTTAAGAGTGTGCCGGAATCATCGAAAAAATCCTTAATGAACCGATTATTAGGCCTTCTCTTGATACTTAATACATTATAGTTTTCGTGAACATCGTAAATATATTTTCCACCAAAATTTAGAACAAAAGGATTTTCGAATAAATAGTTTTCATTTATATATATTGCTGCTAATTTCATCAATATTTTTTTACATTATTTGCCAAATCTAGGTGCCCTAAATTGCTATTTTTATAGTGTTTTAGTTACTTAACTTTACTTAATTTCTTCAACCCCTCAATCTCCCTCAACAACTCCCTAGCATCCCCATCACTTTCCAATTGCTCCACCAACTCCCCTTTAAAAGCTTTATGTAATATAGCTTGTGGCAATGTATCTATTTTAGCTTTTAAGGATTTGTATTGTTGTTCTATGGCATCTGCTTTAGCTAAGAGATTTTCGACCAAAATCACTATTTTAGACTGCTCTTCGATTGGTGGCATATAGAGCATCATCTTTTTTAAATCTTTATAGTAAAGAGTTTTAACAGTGGTACCTTTCCCTTTATGAACTAAGTAACTACTTGATGACATGAAGGCATACATTAGATACAGGTTATTTAGTTTTTCGCCGCAAATCCAGTTCGCAAAATGTTGAGTTGTGGCCATCTCACTTCCCATAATTGTGGTGTATCCAACTGAAATATCCCTAGAAAAACATACAGTTCCTTTCGGTAGTAAACGTGCGCTTGAATTCTCTATTCCCAAAGCTGTTGGCTTAAATTTAGTATCAATAATTATTTTACCATGTGCAGCCCTAATATCTTGTAAACTAATCCAAGGAATATCTCCATTTTCCCAGTATTCTGGAACACTTTTTCTAGGAGTATGTCCAGATTCTAATTTTGCAATTTCATTTAGATTAATCCATTTCCAACTTATAATCGAATTTTCGGAAGTTTCTCCAATCATTATTGGTGATTCTACTTTGACAGTAGAACTTCCGCGCCACTCCTCCGTCAACTTCCCCGTCACCGCCTGCGTCAATACCTGCTGTCTAAAATCCTTTAATAATTCAGGAATACGCTCCATGCTTTTTTTCATGGTTGCAATTTGGGCCATTAGCGTATCGACTTTAGCCACAATACGGTCTTGTTCGAGGCGGGGTGGGAGGGGTAATGGGATTGATTTTAAATTTCTTTGATTCAATTTTAACCTAGTCGTACCACCAACATAACCTTCATAATTAAACTGGTTGAGAAAGTGTAAAAGGAACTTGTTGGATGTAATAAACGTTTTTGCTCTAAGAACATGGGCATGATTATTCACCCATGACTTTCCATTAATGAGATAGGCGACATCTTTTCCTTTATCAAAAAACGGAGCGCCATCTTCACCAAGAAGAACTAATTCCTCGTCGAAAATATAATCATCAATATTTCCAGCAATTCCTGTAGCTCCGTAGTATGGAATTTTACCTTGCCTTTTAGCTCTTTCCTTTGCGTTAATTGGCTTCCGAATATTATCTAAAATATCAATACACGTTTCAATATCAGAAATAATCCAGTTTATTGGTAATTTTGTTTTCCTCATTATCCCAACTCTTTTATCATCGCCTGCAACTGCTGGGTAATGGTTTCTAATTCTGTTAAAGCTTCTTTTGCAATATCAATGGGCTCGCTCAGATCGTCTCCGTTGCTGACACTATCATCCGCAATTAGACCTAAATCAAGTGAATCGCTTTTCCTTGCAATAGTTTCCCTGTCAATATATTGCCAACGTTCATTAACTATCTTTTTTCGAGCCGTCTCGTCAATAGTGCCATCAAATTCTTTAGCCAAAGTTTCGGGCTTGACTCCTCCCGTATAGGCCTCAATAAAATCAGTAAAGGCAGCACGGGTAAAGGGGGTACGCTTGCCATAACTGGGTACGTTGGTTCGCATATCATAAAACCACACTCCCTTAGTATTTTTGGTTTCTGTAGTGCCTCTGGTAAAAAACAGAACATTGGTTTTTACCCCAGCGGCATAGAATATACCGGTAGGAAGCCTTAGAATAGTATGGACATTACATTTGTCCATCAAGTCACGCCGGATCTTTTGTCCGTCGCCATCTTCAAAAAGCACGTTGTCTGGCAATACTACCGCAGCCCTTGCCTTTCCGTCCTTCTTTAAACTTCTATATATATGCTGTAAAAAGTTTAGCTGTTTGTTACTGGTAGGGTAAGTGAAGTCGTCCCTGGTTGGGCGTTCTCCTCCTTTTTTGGTCCCAAAAGGCGGATTGGCCAATACACCGTCAAAGCCATTGAGACCTTTGCCCATTTCAGTGAGGGTATCCCCTAGAATAATCTCACTCTCCATACCGTGTAAACGGGCATTCATCAGCGCCAAACGGTGGGCATCCCCTACCAATTCTACCCCGCTAAAGGCCTTTTCTACCTGGAATTTTCGATCCTTTTCACTTAAATCGAAATAGTTGTCGTACTTGGTGCGTAAATGTTCATCGGCTGAAATCATAAAGCCGAAGGTACCTGCTGCGGGATCGTTCCAACGTTCTCCTAGTTTTGGAGACATAAGCTCTACCATTATGTTGATCAAAGGCCTGGGCGTAAAGTATTGTCCGGCACCACTTTTCTTTTCGCCGGCATTCTTTTCCAATAGGCTTTCATAGATATCGCCCATGACATCACGGTCCGTCTCCTCATACCAATCCAGGTCATCAATGGCCTGCACCAAGGTGTTGAAGTTTACGGGTTTGCGTAGACTGGTGGAAGCGTTGGCATAGATTTCCTTAATGCTAGCGCTCGTGGTTTCATTACTTACTTCTGCCAAGAAGCTACGATACCGTTGAAAGGATTCGGTGTTATCTGTTTCCTCTACAAAGGAACGCCATCTATAATGTTCCGGAATATGTTGCTCAAAATCTCTTACCTCACTTAGTTTAAGGAAAAGGATATAGGTCAGTTCGTTTAAATACTGGTGATAGGTAACCCCATCATCTCGCAATACATTACAAAGGTTCCAAAGTTTATTTGCTATTTCGTCTGCACTCATATTTGGTTTACATTTCTTTTGTTAGGCAACATATAAATTCTCATTGATGGTCTTTAACACATCATCCAACTGTTGCTCAAATTGTTTATTTATTCTGTTGTAACCGCCTTCACTTTTAAAGGGCTCTTTGTCTAGATCATCCTTGGTCAATATGGTTTCGGCCAAAAGTTGTTTTTGAAAACGGTCCAACCACTTTTGTTGAATTTTGTTCCATGGTTTCATGGTGTTTACTTTGTCAAAAGCACGGTTTACGCGATTTTCATGGCTCACCAAATCGATATCCAACGCCAAGGTGCGAATGTAAGCAATTATATCTGCCGCTATGTCTTGATTTTTTACATCTCGCCATGCGGCATTAAGGGTTTTAGCGTTGTAACCTTCCTGATCTAATAATAACCGTAATTCTTTAAGTGATTGTCTATCGAGAGTACTGGGGCTAGAAACGATCACCTTTAGGGCGGCTATTTTGTTCTGATTTTCCTTAAGGAAATTCTTGAAGTTCTCAATGTAATCTTCAGGTTTTTTGGCATTCCCATAATCTCTTTCTGTTGCCAAATATTCATCGGCATGGTCCGAGACTAATTGATGCTTTGGCCTATATACTTTCTTATCTAGGTAGTTCCATAGCCCCTTAAATTCTTTTATGATCGCTTTTACTTCTTCTGCGCTGGCATTTTTAATAGTTTGTATTACTTCTTTGGGCTCTTTACCACCGGCCATATAGATAAATTCCTCAAGACTGTCTTCTTCAATTTTTTTTCGCTTCCGTTGTAATTTTGCAATCAATTGTTCCCCTTGGGTTTTTATACGTTCGTCAGAGGAGATGTCATCCAGTTCATTTACCAATTGGGTGAAAGTTGTTTTAGGATTGCTGACAGGTTTCATCTGGGTGTAGTCTTGCAAGGCCTCATGTACTCGGACCGCATCAAATATTTTAAATTCCTCTTTGTCAATTTCTGGGCACAAACGGGTTGCACGCCCAATCATTTGTTCATATAAAATTCGGCTCCCAACACGTCGTAAAAAAACTAGATTACAAATTTTGGGAACATCAATACCAGTGGTCAATAGATCTACCGTGACTGCAATGTTGGGATACTTCTCGTTTTTATATTCTTTGGTTAATTGTTCGGGGTCATAGGCTGCACCAGTAATTTTTTGAATGGCCTTTTGAGGTACATCCAAACCAATGTTGTAAAACTCTTCAAATAGCATGTCTACAATCATATCGGCATGTGAATCACGGACCGCAAATATTAAAGTTTTTTCCTCGCTATCCGGGTCTAGGTGTTTCACAAGTTGTTGTATTACCTTTCGGTTGAACTCTGGGGTGATCACCAACTTATTAAACTGTTCTATCTCAATCAAAAGATCGTCTTCTAATTCCGCCAGTTCCTCAATTTTATTGGTTTCTGGATTAAACACCTTGGGACGCTCCCCTTTTTTCCATAAGATGCCTTCCTCACTTAATCGTGTTTTAATACGATAAGGAGGCTCATGGTCCGAAAGGAATCCGTCAATAACTGCTTGCCGATAAGAATAGGAGAACACTGGTTTGCCAAATATCTCGGTAGTATGCAAGGCGGGCGTAGCCGTAAGACCAATAATGTATGCATTAAAATATTCGATAACCTTTTTATATTGACTTACATAATCATCCTGATTTTTAAATTCCAAATCCTCTTCATCCAATTCCTTATCTAGATTGTATCCACGATGGGCCTCATCAATAATGATACAGTCATAGGTGTCTATAGAAAGACCTTTATTCTCACCATAGAATAATCGCTTGACCATACTTTGTACGGTAGCAAAATGCAAACGGGTCTCGGAGTCAGGAATAAGCGTTTTTACATACTCCATTTGGTAAACTTCGGAAAAGGTATTGATACCTTCTACCTTATTATCCTGATAACTACCAAAAGCCTGTAGTGCAAGAAGTTTTCTATCCGTAAGAAATAGTATTCTCTTAAATCTATTCGATTTTATGAGTCGGTAGGAAAGCCCAATAACGGTCCTAGTCTTTCCTGTTCCTGTGGCCATTACCAATAAAGAACGATTATTATCGAAATTGGTGGTTATGTTTTTTTCTACATTTTTGATAGCTTCTATCTGGTAATCCCTTAGGCCAAGAACATTACTATCTTGTAAATAGTCATAATCACTTTTTTCGAGCTTTTCATTTTCTGCTTCTATATCACGCTCGTAGAGGTCCACCAATCCTTTGGGAGAGAACCAACCTCTAAGAGGTTTAGCGTGACTTCGCTCCTTTCGTATATCTAAGAACCAAATACCACTTTTTGTTTTTATTTGCTCTAGGAAGTCACGGCCGTTGGTAGAGAATAAAAAGGGTACTTTATAACCTGACCACTCTCCTAGGGTTCCAAAATCCTCCGTTTCAACTATACGTTTAGCATAGATATTGGATTGTCTTAAGTCGGTAGAAATATCGTTGGCGTATTTTTTGGCTTCAATAATTCCGTATAGGGTTGTGCCTATAAATAAGGCATAGTCTGCCCATTTACCATCGCAGGGCCATTCGGCAATGGCCATATTTCTTCCTTTTTGGGGTAGTGTTTTGTTCTTTTTATAGTTTAATGCGAGTGTATCGCACTCCCAACCTGCTTCCTTTAGTTTTGGATCGATTAGGGTAAGACGAGTGTCCTCTTCGGTAAGGTCAAGATTCCGTGCTCTATTGTCACTTCGTTTCTTTCTGGATGCTACTTCCTCTTTACTGCTGTTTAAAGCTGCAATCTTGTTTTTATAATCGGTCAGTTCCTGAGAGAGTTTTTCGAGCTTTTCAGAAAGAGCATCCGATGCCGTATCTTGCTTTTCGGGAAGGATATAGGAAGAATTTTCAATATAGTCTTGCTCGTAGGTTTCATAAAACCATTTCGCTAACTGAAAGCATTTTTTAAGTATAAAGTGGGCTTCCTGAAAAGAGCCTATCCCATCGTGGCTAGCCTTATTGCCCGACTTCCTTATGGTATGTAGAATACTTGAAATAATATCCGGGGCGACATTTGCATTGGATAATCGATAAATCCTCTCATTCTGGGAACCTAAAAACTCACCTAACGCTTCAAATTCCCATACCAGTTGACTGAGTTTTTCTGAAAATAATCGAGACTTGGTCAATGACGAACTTGGATCAATATATATCAGTTTTTCCGAAAGTTCACTTATTGCAAATAAGTTGGGATAATTTTCTTCTAGAAAGTAAAAATTAGATTGCATTCTTGGCTGGTTGTTTACTATGTTGTAGGTAATGTATGGCAATATACAGATTATTTTGCATCAATAATTTATCTAATATGTAGAATAAATTGCCAAAATGTGTTTATGAAATAGTTGTCTATTTGACAGAAACTGGGTAGTTTGCGTTGTTTCGAATTATGTGGTATGTAATTAATCACTACTTATCAATCTACAATAAAAGTAATATGACTGGACAAGGATCTTTTCCAAGCCCCTGCGGCAGTCGGGCCAATCTTACGAACCTATTCTTTCCCCTATCCACATTTCTCCCAATCCGCCAGGGAAGGATCTCGTCCGAAGTCTTTCCCGACACCCTCGGGGCCGCACAAAAGCACAAGGGGAGAAAAATCCCTTGCCCTTTTTCTCCCTAGCTATGAAATCTAGCCTATTTAATATGTTCTTTACCATTTTTTTCAAATGAATTAAAGACCATTATAAACCAGGGCTGCTCTTTATTGGTTCTTAAATATTTTGACTTGTAAGATATTGTAAATAAGTCTTTTAAAATGTGTTTTGCTTCTTTATATTTATATATCATTATCCGTTTTTAACGGATAGCAAGTTATGTTTTGCGCAACGCAAAACTCCTACTTCTAACGAAGTGAAAGGCTGCCTTCGGCAGTAAAAAACAAGAAAAATAATGACAACTGGCAACATCGGCAGGAAACGGTTGGGAGAGAGCAAGCGTGTGCATGCGATCACGCTCCGGTTCAATACCGAGGAGTTGGAGAAAGTGAAGGCGCTTTTACGGTCCTATCAGGTCGACTTTCATAAAAGAGGTACGGTGGGCCCTTTTTTGAGAAGCCTCATTCTGAACAAGGAGGTAGAAAAAACGGCAGGACTACCTCTTAGTAAGCCTATAGTTAATTATCAACTGAATAAAATAGGGACCAACCTCAATCAATTGGTGAAAGTGGCCCATTACAAGAACCGTCGGAGCCCCAATGCAAGCCTTGTAAACGAAATGAAAAGGGCCAATGAACTGGTCCATACATTGAATAGAATTATTGATAATACCAACCGATAATGATCGCACGACTCCTATATCGATACAAAGTGCAAGGCGTACTGAAGTACGTCCTCGGGAAACCGGAATCTACCATCCTCGGCTTCCACAATACCTATTCCGATACGGATACCAATCTTAAGGTCTTCGAACAGGTACTCGTCTTTCTGGGCTTCCGCCATGCCTCCGAAAAGCGTTACGTACATGCCACCTTAAACCTTCCCCGAGGCGAACACCTGGACGATACTACCTTTTTGGCTCTGTCCAAAGCCTATATGGAGTATATGGGCTATGGGGAGCAGCCTTTTATTGTGGTGCGGCATCACGATACCGAACACGAGCACGTGCACATTGTTTCCAGTACCATCAGGGAGGACTGTAGCCAGATCAACCTTTCCTTTGACTATAGAAGGAGCATGGCCGCCCAGAAATACCTGGAGAAAGAGTTTGGGCTTTCCCCCTCTCCAAATAAAAGGACGGTCCGAGAGCTTCCCAAACTGGAAACGCCCCAGTTTAATCCCCAAGAAAGTAACGGGGTGCGCTACTATATGCAGGACATCCTGAACAATACCCTGCAAAAACATAAGGTGCGGAGTTTTGAACAGCTTGCCAAACTACTGGAAAAGTACCATATTCAGCTGAAGGTGGTGGAGCGTTCCAATAGGGTAGGGGTGGCTTATGGCATTGCGACCAAGGAAGGGTACCGATCCCGTTTTATTGGGGGCTATACCGTACACCCCCAGTTCTCCGGTCCCAAACTCCAACAAGTCTTCGAGCGTAACAAGCAATCGGCCTTACTGCCCATGGTAAAAAAGCGTTTGGAAAAACAAATAAAAACTACCTATAAACTATTTAAGACCCTCCGTCCCAATCACCTCCCCGAAATCTTAGGCTCCCATCAAAAGCTCGATTGTAGGCTAAACTACAATGATCAGGGAGAGGTGGTGGATTTTACCATCCATGATAAAACGGGCTATGTGCTGCGCAGCGATGAGATTGGGAGCGACCTTGGTATCCATGCGAACCCCGACTTGTTCCAAACCGAACACACCCAAATGTATATGAATAGCAGGCAATTGGAATTGGAGTTCCAACGCTGCATACGGGAAGTCTACCAGAAGACCTATAGGGAACTGAGGTACAAGCCCCTGTTCTCGGAGCATATCCTAAAAACGCCCCTAGATGTTTTGGTTAGGGAAATGATGAAATCAGAGCGTTTTCTCTTCCTTAAAAAATACTTGCATACCGATGATCAAACCTTATGGAAGGTAATCGCCTCCCACTTCTATCCTTTTGGTGAGAAGCTTTATATTTCCGCCATTAATAAGGAAAAGCAGGAATTGCAAAAGAAGGCCGATCTTATTCAGCGGGCCAGGGATCAACTGTTCCAACGTGCCCTGGACCAAAGAGAGGTCCTTGGTGCGCTTGTACAAAGTTTGGGTGTACGATACAATGAGGGAATACTGACTTATGCGAATTCCAAGTTCCACCAAGAGCCATTGGATCTAGGCAGTACCCTACTGCAGACGAGTGTAAACTCGTATACCCCTCCTAGTTTTGCACGCGAAAATGAAAAGTTGCTGGAAGGGCTGCTGCATGACAAATCCGCCAAAGAGATTAGACCAAGTCCCACCGCCCTATTTCTACCTATGGTATTTCCGAAGCTCTATCACGCTATGGCCCCAACCTTTAGGGAGCGTTTCGATACCATGGCCCTACAGGCTTACCATCGGTATGCTGTACGGATGCAGGCGCCCTTTGTGAAATCCCCAAGGGACTATATTGCCTTTTTCAATGCCAGGGGCTTTTATTTTGAGGAGCAGAGTGGACAACTCTGGATAGGCTCCATGTACTCCAAACATTCGGTAACGATCGCCCTTTCAACGAAAATGCAGGACTATCTACAATCATCCCCTGAGCTGCCCAGTGCCATGGCCGCCCAGCCGATCATCCTGAACAATATGATAGCCAAAGGACAGGACAATTTAAAAAACCTTTGGATGGGGCACTTAATGGAACGCGGACTTTATAAACAGGTGGCCTATAGTTACCTATTGGAAGATGTATTGCCCAATTTGCCGCCCGAACTCGTAGAGCACCATTTGGCAAACGGATTCAAGGAGGCCTTGGTGGCCGTTGCCACGGAGCGAGACCGTAGAGCGCAGACCAACACACTCCAGGCAGGTTATAACGCCCTGGATACCCTTATGGGCCCTATCACCTCCCAAGAGGAAGAAGCCTATAACGGGTTTAAGGACGAGTTTACGGATTATTCGAAGTACAGTGATTGGGGCATATCGCTTTAAGGTTTGGAGAAAGTGCTGGGTTTCGGAGTCAGTCAACTATGGGTTCATTATTATATATAGGGGGGAGAGAAGAAGGGTTCTTTTTTTTAACTTACTGTTATTTGAAATTAAAAATTGTAGGATATTTCATATTTTTATATTTTTTCTGTTTTCTGAAGTGATCTTATACAACCAAACCAAATATCCATGCTTTTAAAAAATATTGTAATACACCAAATTATTAAGGAACAATTTGGTAAACCTTCTTTAAAAACCTCTGATGCTTTATTACCAGTGAACGATGACACAAAGGAATTTGTAGAAAAGATTATCAAAAGTTATGCAGCAAAAAATCCTACATACGGCATTTTTGAGGAAGATCAAGTTATATATCCATTTCAAGGTTTAGTAAAAAGGTATCTTAATGATAATCAGTTTTATGATTTTTCATTAACAGCGATGGATATTTTAGAAAAAGAAATTGATAAGTCCACAACTACTGGAGGTTATGTTGTGTTTATCGATTACACCGACAAGAAGTCAGACTTTTTAATCACAATAATGCTTGATAACTCTACAAGTTTTTCAGTAAATGATACCAATCTGACCTTGAAAAAATTGAAAAGTCTGGATATCGATAAACTGGCGCGGGCAAACCGTGTGAATATTACAAAATGGCAAAATGATGATCCACAATATTTATCCTTTATTAAAGGTACTCGGGGAATTTCAATTTATTTTCAAAAATTTATTGGTAGTACCGATTTAACCTCCTCAAAAGAGAATACTGAAAAACTGAAACTTGCTATGGCAAATTATATGACGGAAAAGAAATTTAAGAGAGAGCAAGTTCGAGAGGTTTATAGTAAAGTAAATGATTACTCGGTAAAGAAGTATGACCACGACGAGGATTTGGAGATTAAAGCTATTTCAGTGCTTATAAATGATATGGAGCCCGAGGACTTCATGGATTACTTAAAACAGAATGAGGATTTAGAAGTAAGTGGAGCATTTAGGGTTACTCAAAAAAGTCATATTAAGTTTTTGACAAAAGAAATTATTAAGGAGAAAGGATACACCTTAGAATTTGACAGGAAATTGAGAGGTACAAAAATTCGGAAGGTCGGAAATACTATAGTAATAAAAGATATTCCTGCGGATATTTTGAGAAATTTTTAATTATGGAATTAAAAGATTTCATAAAAATAAGACAAGACTTAAAGAATGAGCGGTTAGAGGATTTTCATATCGTAGGGGATATCATTAATTTATCTAAAGAACAAATTTCCCTTCTTCAAAACCTTGAAGAAAGTATTTACGAAATAAAGGATAAAGCTGGGAAAATTTATGGATGTGAACAACTAGATCAACTTTTATACAACGATATTTCGGTAGAGTTGGCTAGTGGGGAGTTTCCTAATTATTTTGAGTCATTTTCCGAACTTATCGAAAAGCACCCCTATTCTTTTGATTTATCAGATTTTTATATACATCAAGGAAATATCACAAAATATGAAGACGATCATGCTCTGATGAACTCTTACAGAAATGTGTTAGAATTAATTGCATTTTTAAAAAAAATAGCTGATAACAAAAATGAAACTGCTTCAGGACTAGAGCTTTATTTTCATAAAATAGGCGAGAGTCTCATTTTGCCAATATCCTATACCGTCAAAGATTTGAATAAATCTACAGTTGAAGATGTACAAAATTTCATTAAACAATTTTCAAATGAATTACATAGTGAGGATAGGAAAAAATTATTCGTAAATGATTTGGTCGATTTCTATTCACGTAAAAGAAGGGACTTCTCCATAATTCTGGAGGAGTTTAAACAAATTAAGGATAATTACTTTCACAGTTTAGATGCATATTTGGAAGGGTTTTCATTTGATAAAATTAAGACTTCATCAGTAATTTATTTTCAAGAAATTTCAGATAAAATACACGATGCAATAAGAAAAGTCTCCAGCTATTTATTTGCAATACCTGTATCATTTTTATTTCTTGCTAGTAGGCTCGATTTTGAAGCCCCCTCATTAGCAAAGAATTTTATGTTGCTTGTTTTAGGGTATTTGTTTTTTATTCTTTTAAGAAAAATATTTTTTAAAAATATAAAAGAGTCACTAGATTCAATTGATAAAGAGATAGTTAGGTTTCAGGCGAAAATAGAAAATGTAAGTGAACTGAATGAAATTAAAAATGAGCTTGAAAAGGATATTAAGGGTGAACTGCTTTCAAATCAATACGAAAAATTGAAATTATTGAAAAGGATCACATGTTCGATTATTGTTGCTTTAACTGTTGTGGTGTTTTACATTCATTGGTCTGTCTTAGAGAAATCTATTATCTCCCTATGTGAGACAATTATTATTTTCTTTTAATTAAAATAAACAAAATGTTTTAGGAATGTTTTAGGTAGGAAATAAAAAAAGGGCTTCAATCTCTTGAAACCCTTGTTTTTACTAGTAGCGGGAACTGGACTCGAACCAGTGACCTTCGGGTTATGAGCCCGACGAGCTACCTACTGCTCTATCCCGCGATATATGCTGCAAAGGTACGCCCTTTTATCATTCTGCCAAATATTAAACCATTAAAATTTAAAATATTTTTTAGAAGCTTGCGCTGAGTTTTAAAAATGAGGATGTTGTAGTCTAGTTTCTAAAATCTTTCTATTTTGTACCCTTTATTGATGACTAACCTGCAATTTTAATTCGCCCCTTATTTATGGACACCTACGGTTTTCTTTCCATTTTACCACCAGTAATAGCTATTGTATTGGCCCTCAGGACTAAACAGGTGTATATAGCCCTGCTTTTTGGGATCTGGATTTCTTGGGTGATCATCAACGATTGGAATTTTTTGACCGGGACCCTTGCAGCGTTAGAAGGTCTGGTAAATGTATTTAAATCGGCCGGAAATACAAGAACCATCATGTTTAGTGCCCTAGTAGGAGCCCTGTTGCTGTTTATTCAGTATTCTAAGGGAGTAGAAGGGTTTGTGAACGAATTAAACAAGCTTATCGCCTATTTTGAAAAAAAACAAAGTGGATATAGTAGGGTAGTGGTACAACTTTTAGCCATGTTTACAGGTATTCTATTATTCGTAGAAACGAGTATAAGCTCCCTCACAGTAGGTACCTTATATCGTCCTATCTTTGATAAGTTGAAAATTCCAAGGGAAAAATTGGCCTATATCGCCGATTCTAGTTCTGCGCCATCTTCTATTTTAATCCCTTTTAATGCCTGGGGTGCATTTATTATGGGCTTACTGCTGACCCAAGGTATAGAAAATCCATTCGGACTTATGATTTCCTCGATGGCCTATAATTTTTATCCCATTCTGGCTATCCTTTTAGTATTTATAGTCATAATTTCAAAAAAAGATATTGGTCCCATGGCCAAAGCCGAAAAGCGGACACGCGAGACTGGGAAATTATTAAATGACAGTGCCAAGCCTATGCTATCTAGTGAGGTAACCTCTTTTGAGTCTAAAAAAGGAATAAAGGCTAAGGCATATAATATGATAGTTCCCTTGGCCACCATGGTTTTCATGATGCCTATCAATTTGGCGTTTACCGGTTGGGATGCTGTTGAGAATGCTGTTTCCTTTTCCGATCATGTGTTTAAAGCTATCGGAAACGGATCGGGGTCTTCTTCCGTTTTATACGCGGTGCTCACCGCAATTATAGTAGCCATGGTTTTGTATAGGGCACAAGGAATTATGAAAACCAAAGAGATGGTCGATTTGGGTTTAAAAGGGATTAGTGAGTTAATGCCCTTGGCCTTGTTGATGTTATTGGCTTTTGCCATTGGTGATGCCTGTATCGAATTGGGGACAGGGCCGTTTGTGGCCAATTGGTCCAAGGAATGGTTGTCCCCTTCATTTTTACCGGCTATTATTTTCGTGATCAGTTCCTTTGTGGCCTTTTCTACCGGTACCTCTTGGGGAACCTTTGCCATTATGATGGCCATTGCGATCCCTATGGCAGAAATTCACGGAGCCCCACTGGCCTTAGTGGTCGCTGCTACTTTGGGAGGCGGGATATTTGGGGATCATTGCTCTCCAATATCCGATACCTCTATTATTTCTTCTATGGCTTCGGCCAGTGACCATATAGATCATATCAATACCCAATTGCCATATGCCCTTATAGGCGGACTCATCACGGTTGTGTTATATGTAATTTTAGGCTTTATTATGATTTAAATACAAGGATTCCACTACCTTTGCACTTATAAAAGATAAAAAGAGAACATGTCTCATAAAGCAGGATTTGTAAATATTATAGGAAATCCCAACGTAGGGAAATCTACCCTTATGAATGCCTTTGTAGGTGAAAAATTATCCATAATCACCTCCAAAGCACAAACAACCCGTCACCGTATATTAGGAATTGTCAATGGAGAAGATTTTCAGGTGATACTTTCCGATACCCCCGGTATTATTAAGCCTGCCTATGAATTGCAGTCTTCTATGATGGACTTCGTAAAGTCGGCCTTTGATGATGCGGATGTTTTAATTTATATGGTAGAAATAGGAGAGAAGGCCCTAAAAGATGAGCGTTTCTTCGAAAAAATTAAAAATAGCCCTATCCCTGTATTGTTGCTTCTAAATAAAATTGATGTATCCCAGCAGGGAATATTGGAAGAGCAAGTACAATACTGGCAAGAACAATTGCCCAAAGCAGAAATTCACCCTATCTCTGCCTTGCAGAATTTTAATGTAAAGGAGGTCTTTTTGCGCATTATAGAGCTTTTGCCAGAAGCACCTGCCTATTACCCTAAAGATCAGTTGACCGATAAGCCCGAACGTTTTTTTGTAAATGAAACGATTCGTGAAAAAATCCTTCAGTTTTACAAAAAGGAAATTCCATATGCGGTAGAAATAGAAACGGAAGAGTTTTTCGAAGATGAAAAAATTATCCGAATGAGGGCAGTAATTATGGTAGAGCGCGAAACGCAAAAAGGAATTATTATTGGTCATAAAGGTGCCGCCTTAAAAAGGGTAGGGGTTGAAGCCAGAAAGGATCTGGAGAAATTCTTCGATAAACAGGTACATCTAGAATTGTACGTAAAAGTGAATAAAAATTGGAGGAGCAATCCTAACCAATTAAAGCGATTTGGATATAATAATTAATCCTTGAAATTGTGAAAACCAGCCCCTAATCGACTACAGTTGATTAGGGGTTTTTTAATGTTTTTTTTATAAAAAGAACCAATTCCGCGACTTGTGGCTTCCCTTTTCTTTTTCCGTGAAGGCCAAAAAAGTATAGCCCCATCCAAAGGGCAAGAACAAAAGCAAATAGTCCTATTTGCAGTGCTATGGCTTTGTGTAGCACATGATGGGTATAAGCCCATATGGCAATAAGGATCAGCAAGGTGACGGCACCAAAGTGTAAGAACATAAAAAACGTCCACAATGTGGGGTTTGGACCGAATAATCCGCAAATAAGACAGTGGTCCTTGTCTTTTTCTAAAATTTCTAATTGTAGTTGAGGCGACCAAAAGTGGGACGCTTGAGCGTTGAATTTTATAAAAATATGGTCGTCAGATCGCTTGACAATAAACGGGGGAACCCTGCTTTTTTCGAAGGACGCAAGCGTTTTTTCCTTCGATAGGGGATGTGTTATTTTAAACCTTGAGCCTGAGGCAATTTCATTGGAAATGACGGTCACTTTTTCGGTATAACGAAGTAGGATAAAAAGATACTATATTTCTTCGGATTTAAATAGTACTTTTGCATCAAATTATTAGTATGAGTGCTATTGTAGCCATTGTAGGAAGACCTAATGTAGGCAAATCAACTTTTTTTAATCGACTTATTCAACGTAGAGAAGCGATTGTCGACGCTGTTAGTGGGGTTACCCGTGATCGTCACTATGGTAAAAGCGAATGGAACGGAGTAGAATTTTCCCTTATCGATACCGGGGGATATGTGCTGGGGAGTGATGATGTTTTCGAGAAGGAAATCGATAAGCAAGTAGAACTAGCCATCGGCGAAGCCGATGCTATTATATTTATGGTAGATGTTGAAACCGGAGTTACCGGGATGGATGAAGATGTCGCCAAATTATTAAGACGGGTAGATAAACCTGTGTTTTTAGTAGTCAATAAAGTCGATAATAATAAAAGAAGTGAGGATGCGGTGGAGTTTTATTCTCTTGGTCTAGGAGAATACTATACCATTGCCAGTATTAACGGTAGTGGTACCGGTGATCTTTTAGATGACCTGGTAAAAGTATTGCCGGAAAAAGAAAAGCAAGAAGATAATTTACCGCGTTTTGCAGTGGTCGGTAGACCTAATGCAGGGAAATCGTCCTTTATTAATGCCCTTATTGGGGAAGAGCGTTATATCGTTACCGATATTGCAGGAACCACAAGAGATAGTATCGATACACGGTACAATCGTTTTGGATTCGAGTTTAATCTGGTAGATACAGCTGGTATCCGAAGAAAGTCTAAAGTTCACGAAGATTTGGAATTTTATTCTGTAATGCGTTCTGTAAGGGCTATTGAACATTCTGATGTTTGTATCCTTATGCTCGATGCTACACGTGGTTTTGACGGACAGGTAGAGAATATTTTCTGGTTGGCCCAGCGAAATAATAAAGGGATCGTTATTTTGGTGAATAAATGGGATTTGGTAGAGGATAAGGAAACGAACAGTATAAAAGAATATACCAAAAAAATCCATAATGCCATATCTCCTTTTACGGATGTTCCTATTCTTTTTGTTTCCGTACTGACAAAACAGCGAATCTATAAAGCTATAGAAACTGCTGTACAGGTGTATGAAAACAGAGGAAAAAAGGTGGTGACAAGAAAACTGAACGATATTATGTTGCCGATCATTGAAAATTATCCCCCACCAGCATACAAGGATAAATACGTTAAAATAAAATTCTGTACTCAGTTGCCCACTCCTTACCCACAATTTGCATTTTTCTGTAATTTACCCCAGTATGTGAGAGATCCGTACAAACGTTTCTTGGAAAACAAACTAAGGGAACATTTCGATTTTACCGGAGTTCCAGTATCTATTTTTATGAGGAAGAAGTAAAACATTGTTACATTACTATAGCAAAACCCTTGGCAGTATGTCAAGGGTTTTTTGTTTCCAATTGCTTTTCTTGGCTTAAATCTGCCTACATACTCACATTGTTCCGCGTTAGGGACCGCGGCGGCATCCCCGCAGCAAGGCAAGGGATACAGCCAAGGGCCCGCCCGACGAAGGAGGGAACGCCCAAAGTATTGCCGTACTACACCAACGGTATACCGGGCGAATGTAGCAATTTTGGAACATAGCCCTGGAAAGGGTATGATTTTTAAACGCTATACTCCGCTGCCTGAGCTGCTTTTTTTTTGATTTATCAAGGAATTCATATGAGGTCAGTTGCTCCCAAAATTCTGTTAAACCTTTGTGTGCTGTAGGTGCTTACTTTAATTTAGACGGTTTTGAGCCCTGATAATTAACCAAATAACAGTTTGTATTTCATGAAGAAAATTCTGCTTTCTTTAATTCTTGTTTTTTCTACCGCTGCTTTTTCCCAAGATTTTTCCATTCGTGGAAAAGTAGTCGATGCTCTTTCAAAACTACCCTTAGAGGCATCGACCATATATGCCGAATCTATAAAGGACAGTTCCTTGGTGTCCTATACCATTACCAATGAGAAGGGTGTTTTTGACCTGGAAGGGAAAACAAAACTTTCCGAATTAAAGGTTTTTATTACTTTTAACGGCTACGAGCCATTGGTTGTTAATGTAAAACCTAAAGAAGTACTAGAGCTGGGAGAACTTCATTTGCAAGAGCAGGCCCAGGAATTGGATGGGGTTCAGCTGGTGGCCGACAGAGTGCCCATTAGCATAAAAAAAGATACCCTTGAATTTAATGCCGATTCGTTTAAAACTAGGCCCGATGCTTCGGTAGAAGATGTGCTTAAGAAATTACCGGGCGTAGACGTAGCCAGTGATGGAAAAATAACGGTATATGGTAAGGAAGTGAACCAGGTGCTGGTAAACGGTCAGGTCTTTTTTAGCAATGATCCTAAGGTGGCTACCAAAAGTTTGCCAAAGGATATAATCAGTAAAATTCAGATAACCGATACCAAAACAAAGAAACAAGAGTTTACCGGGGAAGATAGTGACGGGGAAACAAAAACCATTAACCTGACCATTAAAAAGGATAAGAACAAAGGGGTCATGGGTAGGGTAGCCGCGGCCTATGGCACAGATGACAGATATCAGCTAAACGGGGTGCTGAACTACTTTAATGATAAGGAGCGTGTTAGTGTAATTACCGGTTCCAACAATATAAACAGTTCTGGTTTTTCTTACGATGAACTCGAAGGCTTGGGAGGGAACAGTCGCCGATATAACATGGCAGGTAGCCCAGGTTCTGGCAATGGAATTACCACATCTTCGAGTATAGGAGGCAGTTATGCGAACTCTGAAAAAGGAACTTATAAGGCCGATGGTAATTATCTGTTTTCTTATGAGGACTCTTATAATAATCAGAAAACCTTTAGGGAAAATTTACTGCCCGAGAATAGGTATTTTTCCGAGTCCGAAACTAGTTTTAACGGGAGTACCAATTCCAATAGGGGGGGCGCTAGCTTAGAGTATGATATAGATGAGACTTTTCGCGTATCTGTACAGCCCAAATTGAACGTTAACCGAACAAACTCCTACTATACAAGTAAAGAGACCTCTAGGAACCAAGCTGGCGATCTTATTAATAGTAATGAGCAGGCTACGACCAGCGATGGCGTGGTTAGGAATTATTCGAACCGCATTAACCTTATGAAAAAACTCGATACCCTAGGGAGGTTTGTTACCCTTTCCTTTTTCAATAGAAATACGGAAAATACAAACCTATCGAACCTAAATTCTATTCGCAGCTTGTTCGGTGACGAAGAGAACGAAGAAACTTTGGACCAACGTGCCCACGTAAATAATAAAGGGAATGCCTACCAGCTAGAGGGAGGGTATAGGCAGCCTTTGACAAAAGAGTTATTTTTAGATCTTGGTTATGAGTATGCAGATGAGCGCAGCGATAATACCAAAGAGGTATTTGATTATAATGAAGACGATTTTGGGTACACCAATTTTAATATGGAGCTGAGTTCCGATTTTAACTTTAAGAATATCCAGCATTCTCCTTCCCTGGGAATTCGTAAGAACGGAGAAAAATTCTCCTTTGATATCTACGCTACCTATAAGTTTTCCGAGCTTAGCAATCAGGACTACTTACAGCAGACCTCTTTTTCCAATGCGTATACAAACCTGTTGTTTAGAAGTAGTGCGCGCTATATGCTTGGCAAGAATAAACGGATTCATCTACGCTATAATTCAAATTTGAGTTTGCCGTCCATTAATCAATTGCAGCCAGTTCCTAATGTTAGTAATCCGCTTAATATCGTAATTGGGAATCCTAATTTATTGCCATCGGTAAATCACGGTGTAAATTTTTATTACAGCGATTATAATTGGAAAGAACGCAGTGGGGTATATGTCTATTCAGGCCTCAATATACAAGACGATAGGGTTTCTTCTATTTCTGTCATCGATGAGAACTTTTTAAGGACTACCAGGTATACCAATGTAAATGGTAATTACAACGGCTATATGGGGATGGGATATTCCAAACAGATTAAAAAAGATAGTGTATACACCTTAAAATTTAATGTAAGGCCAAGTATAAATTTTGGGCAATCTGTAAGCTACTCCAATGGCGCGAAAATAAAGGCCAAGAGTTTTGGGATGTATCCTAGGGTGTCTACAACCTTTAACTATAAGGAATTGATAGAAATTGAGCCAGGCTACGGTCTCGCTATAGACCAAACCAAATACAGTCTGGAAGGTTATGAAGATGTAAAAGTAACCGCTCAAAATGCCAGTTTAAAACTGAGCTCTTATTGGCCAAAAAATATTATTTGGGAGAATGATATCACCTATAGTTACAATGACAATGTGGGGCCAGGTTTTAAAAAGGATGCCATCTTTTGGAATATGAGTTTGGGGCTTCAGGTGATGGATAAAAAAGGGACCTTAAAACTTTTGGCGTACGATTTGCTCGATCAAAATATCAATACCAGACGCTCTACGGGAGACGATTATATTCAGGATTTCCAAGGAACCGTGCTGCAACAGTATTTTATGGCGAGTTTCTCTTATAAGTTCGACCAATTTGGTGGAAAGAGATCCATGGGCAGGATGCGGTAAGGCTTTCACGAGCCCCTTTAAGAAGGAAAAGGTATTGAAAGGCGGTTTAGGGCATGGGCCTGTTTAAAGTACGATAGGCCTTGTACTGTTGCTTTGGGCGTTCCCGCCTTCGTCGGGCGGGCTCTTGGCTATATCCCTTGCCTTGCTGCGGGGATGCCGCCGCGATCCCTAACGCAAATTAGGGGCCGAATCGTACCCTTGGCCCATATAATGGTGGCTGCTATCCATTATAAAAGGTAGCGCTGGTATACAGATTTAAAAATCCCATAGGGAAGTTGTTGTTTAAAACTTCTCTAGGGGATTTTCTTTTGATGTTGTTGATTGATGGTCACTATTGTCAGTTTTTAGGTTTGGTGCGTTCCCTTGGCAAATTTACCAGCTCCCCGAGGAGCCTCCTCCTCCAAAGCCTCCTCCTCCAAAGCCTCCGCCTCCAAAGCCACCGCCGAAGCCTCCGCCGCCACCGCTAAATCCGCCCCCCGATGACCCGCCGCCATAGCCGCCGCGCCCCATGCTGCTTAGGATAATAATATCGAGCAGGTCCATTCCTTTAGAACGGCCACCGCCCCTGTTGTTGCCCTTACCGCCACTTCTGGCAGATAGAATAATGAGGATCACGAAAAATATAATGAACGGCAAGAAGGATTCAAAAGGAAACCCCTTGTCCTTGGCTTTTGTAAGACCTTGTTTAAATTCGCCATTGAGGGCCATAAAAATGGCATCACTTCCTTTGTTCAGTCCCCCATAAAAATTGTTCCGTTTAAATTCTGGGATAATGACCCTTTCAATAATTCTTTTAGAAAGGGCATCGGTGATAAGGTGTTCAATACCATAGCCGGTATTAATGGCTATTTTTCGGTCGTCCTTGGCTAAGATAACCAATAGGCCATTGTCTTCCTTTGCTTGGCCAATGCCCCATTTTTGCCCCCATTGGGCACCCAGATAGTTAATGTTTTCGCCTTCGGTAGAGGCAATTATTGCAATGACGATCTGGGTAGAGGTACTGTCCGAATAGCGGATCAGCTTTTGTTCCAAACTGTTTTTTTGTTCGGAAGACAATAGGTTTATATAATCATAAACACTGGTTTGTTCTTGTAGTTTTGGTTTCTCCGGAATTGGAAATTGGCCAAAGCCAAAGGAGAAATGTAAAAATAATACTAAAAGTAAGCTATGCTTTAGAAACTTCATTACTAAGTTCATTTGTGGTGTCGTGGTTCCAGGGGAAATGTTTTTGCAACGCTTCCCCTGCTTGTAAAATACCATCGATTATTCCTTGTTTAAAGTTTCCTTTTTTAAATTGGTCCTGAATGACGTCTTTGGTAGCATCCCAAAAGTTATTGGGTACTACCTTGTTGATGCCGCTATCGCCGAAAATAACAAACTTTTTGTCGTTAACGGCCACGTAGATCAGTACCCCGTTTTCTTCCTTGGTATTGTCCATTTTCAAAAAATGGAAAACCTCCTTGGCTCGGTCAAAATGATCTAGGTCGGTATGCCCTTCTATGTGAACCCTGATTTCGCCAGAAGTGTTTTTTTCAGCCTGGACAATTGTATTCACTATCTCCTGTTCGTCCTCGGGGGTTAAAAACTTTTCTACTTCTGTCATGGGACTTGTTTTAGTTGAATTCGAAATTTACTTCTGGTGCTTTTTCGGCTCCTGCATCTGCTTTAAAATAAGCCAATTCCTTAAAGTCGAAAACGCCGGCCAAAATAGAATTCGGGAATATCTTTATATGCTTGTTATAGGGCATTACCGTTTCGTTAAACCTGTTGCGCTCTACATTAATTCTGTTTTCGGTTCCTTCTAACTGTGCTTGTAATTCCAGGAAATTTTGGTTGGCCTTTAATTCTGGGTAGCGCTCTACCGTTACCAATAGGCTCTTTAAAGCACCGCTAAGTCCACCTTGTACTTCATTGAACTTGGCCAATTGTTCCGGTGTAATATTCGTTGGGTCAATGCTTACCGAAGTAGCTTTTGCTCTTGCTTCAATAACATCTGTTAAGGTGTTCTTTTCAAAATCTGCAGCTCCCTGTACGGTTTTCACAAGATTGCCAATCAGGTCGTTCCTTCTTTGGTAAGCACTTTCTACGTTGGCCCAGTTCTGGGTAGAGCTTTCTTTAAGCTCAATGGCAGTGTTGTTAAAGTTTACGGCCCATCGGTATAAACCAAAAGCCAAAACAAGAATAATACCTAAGGCAATTAACCATTTTTTCATAATAGGGGATGTTTAAATTTTTAAAGTTGATTTTTGATTTTTATTAGTTCTGCTTTTACCTTTTCCAGTTTTTGGATGACATCAAAAGTAGATAGGGTTTTAGACTTATCTTCCTTTAGGTGTAATTTTGCGCCTTCTAAGGTAAAACCACGTTCTTTTACCAAGTGGTAAATCAGCTGTAGGTTTTTAATGTCCTGTGGGGTAAACTTTCTATTGCCCTTTGCATTCTTCTTAGGCTTGAGCACATCAAATTCCTTTTCCCAAAACCGAATGAGGGAAGTGTTTACCTCAAAGGCATCGGCAACCTCGCCAATACTGTAATATCGTTTCTCTGGAAGATCTATATGCATTAATCCAAGGATTGGTTTTCTTGATTGGCTAGTTTCAGCATATTTTCAAATTCTTCGGCCGTTAAACTTCCGTAATAGAAATTAATGGGGTTGGTACGCTGGTCGTCTTTCCATACCTCATAATGTAAATGGGGTGCTTGCGAACGGCCGGTACTCCCGACAAACCCAATTAGGTCGCCTCTTTTTACTTTCTGTCCTGGTTTAACGTTGTATTGGCTTAAATGGCCGTATAGACTCATATAGCCATATCCGTGCTCTATTCTTATATGTTTGCCGTACCCAGAGGAGTTATTGTCTGCCCTCGATATTTTACCGTCGCCAGAGGCATAGACCGGAGTGCCTTTTGGCGCGGTGAAATCCATTCCCCAATGCATTTTTCGGGCCTTGGTAAACGGATCCGAACGCCAGCCGTAGCCAGAAGCCATTCGGGTAAGTTCTTTATTGGTAATTGGTTGGATGGCCGGAATGGAAGCCAAGAGTTTTTCTTTTTCCCCTGCAAGTTTGGTGATTTCGTCCAAAGATTTGGATTGAATGACCATTTGTTTTTGAATGATGTCCAAACGTTTGCTCGTTGCGATGATCATTTCCGAGTTGTTAAAGCCTTCCAGAGCGTTGTAACGGTTTACACCCCCAAAACCGGCACGGCGTTGCTCTTCCGGAATAGGATTGGCTTCAAAATACAAACGGTAAATATTATTGTCCCTTTCTTCAATATTGGCCAAAACCTGTTCCATCTGGCCCATTTTTTTGTTTAAAAGTTCAAATTGTAACTCGTAGTTTTTAACTTCGCGCTGAAGAGAAAGTTCTTTGGGCGTATTGATTAAATTGGTGTTTAAGAGAAAAATAAGTCCGAGGAGACCAAACATAAAGGACCCAAGAACAAATAAGGAAATGTTCCTGAATCTAGTCGTTTTCTTAGCCTCTATCTTTCGATAAGATAAGGTGTCTGGATCGTAATAATATTTTACCTTAGACATGAATGTAATTTATGCTATTTTTGCCATTGTAACTTTAGATAACAGGCAAATTTAATAAATGTTTGCTACGAACTGTTAAAATTATAAAAAGCTTATCAAATTAGATGAAATCCCAAGACATAAGAGCCAATTTTTTAGAATTTTTTAAGGAAAAATCACATAGGATAGTGCCTTCGGCACCCATGGTCATAAAAGACGACCCTACACTGATGTTTACCAATGCGGGTATGAATCAGTTTAAGGAGTTCTTTTTAGGGAATTCTATCCCTAAGGAGACAAGAGTCGTAGATACTCAGAAATGTTTGAGGGTAAGCGGGAAACATAACGATTTGGAAGAGGTGGGGAAGGATACCTACCATCATACGATGTTCGAAATGTTGGGGAACTGGAGTTTTGGCGATTACTTTAAAGAAGAAGCTATTGCATGGGCCTGGGAATTTTTAACAGAAGTATGTAAGATAGATAAGGACTGTCTGTACGTGACCGTTTTTGAAGGGAGTACAGATAAGGATAACTTGGCAAAAGATGAAGAAGCCTTAGAATTATGGCGTAAAATCGTAGCAGAAGACAAGATCCTTTATGGAAACAAAAAAGATAATTTTTGGGAAATGGGCGACCAAGGACCATGTGGACCTTGTTCAGAGATTCATGTCGATATTCGCCCTGCCGAAGAAAAGGCAAAAGTACCTGGAGCGAGCCTTGTAAACCAAGACCATCCGCAGGTAGTAGAAATATGGAACTTGGTATTTATGCAATATAATAGGAGGGCCAACGGCGATTTAGAATCCTTGCCTTCCAAACACGTAGATACCGGAATGGGATTTGAACGTCTTTGTATGGTGATGCAAGGGGTACAATCTAACTACGATACCGATGTGTTTACCCCGATCATTCGCGAAATAGAAACTATTACCAGTGCTAAATATGCAAAAGACGAGGCTGTAGACATAGCCATTAGAGTAATTGCAGACCATATCAGGGCCGTGTCCTTTTCTATAGCAGACGGACAGTTGCCAAGTAATACCGGGGCGGGATATGTTATCCGCAGAATCTTAAGGCGCGCCATTAGATACGGATTTACCTTCCTTGATACCAAGGAGCCATTTATGTACCGATTGGTAAAAGTTCTTTCGGATACTATGGGAGACGCCTTCCCAGAATTAAGAGATCAAAGGCAATTGATAGAGAATGTAGTGAAAGAAGAGGAACACTCCTTTTTAAAGACATTGGATCAAGGATTGGTGTTGCTCGATAATATAGTCGCTAGCAACAAGGGAAAAACGATAGACGGTAGAAAAGCATTCGAGCTTTATGATACTTTTGGTTTTCCCATAGATTTAACAGCCTTAATTCTTGGAGAGCGCGGATATGAGCTCGATGAAAAAGGCTTTGAAATTGCCATGCAAGAACAAAAAAAACGTTCTAGGTCTGCCTCCGAAGTATCGAAGGAAGACTGGGTGGTGCTCGATAGTGATAACGAACAAGAATTTGTAGGCTACGATATGCTAGAGGCCAGCGTAAAGTTGGTGAAATATAGAAAAGTAACCTCTAAAAAAGAAGGCGAGCAGTTCCAAATGGTATTTAACCTAACGCCTTTTTATCCGGAAGGAGGAGGACAAGTAGGCGATAAAGGTTACTTGGAACTTGTGAACGGTGATGTGGTCTATATCTTGGATACGAAAAGAGAAAATAACGAAATTGTACATTTCTCTAAAGAACTTCCGGCCACCCTGACCGATAAATTTAAGGCGGTTGTCGATAAGAAGCAACGCCAAAGAACCGCCGCTAACCATACGGCTACCCATTTGTTGCACCAAGCGCTACGTGAGGTGTTGGGAGAGCATGTAGAACAAAAAGGATCGGCAGTACACTCCAAATATCTGCGATTCGATTTTTCGCATTTTGCAAAATTAACGGTAGACGAATTAAGGGAAGTAGAGAATTTTGTGAATGCCCGAATTAGCGGTAATTTGCCCTTAGTAGAAAATAGGAACATTCCTATGGAGGAAGCTTTAGAGCAGGGTGCCATGGCTCTGTTCGGAGAAAAGTACGGCGATGCAGTAAGAACGATCCGTTTTGGGCAGTCAGTAGAGCTATGTGGAGGAACGCACGTAAAGAATACTGGCGATATATGGCATTTTAAGATCAAGTCCGAAGGGGCCGTGGCAGCAGGTATTCGAAGAATTGAAGCGATTACCTCCGATGCGGTAAAGGATTTTTATTCCGAAAACAACAAGATGTTGTTCGAAATAAAGGACTTGTTGAACAATACGGCCGATCCGGTAAAATCCGTGACAGCTTTGCAAGAAGAAAATTCTCTGTTGAAAAAGCAGGTTGAAGCGCTTTTAAAAGAAAAAGCAAAAAACTTAAAAGGAGAGTTGTTACAAGAGTTGACCGAAGTAAACGGGATTCAGTTTTTGGCCAAACAATTAAGTTTGGATGCTGCAGGAATTAAAGACATCGCTTTTGAAATGGGAAATAATAAGGACAACCTTTTCTTATTGTTCGCCGCGGAAAATGACGGGAAAGCACTGTTGTCTTGTTATATTTCGAAAGAATTGGTAGCACAAAAAAATCTCAATGCCGGAACCATCGTTCGCGAATTAGGGAAATATATCCAAGGTGGAGGAGGGGGGCAACCTTTCTTTGCTACGGCAGGAGGTAAAAATCCTAACGGTATTGCCGAAGCCTTGGAAAAGGCAAAGGGTTATCTGGGATAGGCGGGTAAGAGTTACAAGCTCGGCGTTCGTTATAGTGAATTCATAAGGGAAACAGAAGTATTAGTACGCATGAAACTACAGACCCAAATACAGCTAAAGAAAATGCCCGATCCTATTGATTACAATAGTCGGTTGCTGTTATTGGGGTCTTGCTTCGTAGAAAATATGGGCGAGAAATTCGCCCATTTTAAATTTAGGGCATTGCAAAACCCTTTTGGAATATTGTTTCATCCCAAAGCCATAGAGAACCTTGTGGTAAATGCCATTGGTGCTAAGGAGTATTCGGACAGGGATGTTTTCTATTTCAATGAACGTTGGCATTGTTATGATGCGCATTCTGCACTTAGCGATATTGGCAAAGAGGCATTGCTACAAAAACTTAATGATGGTTTGGCACAAACAGCTACTCAGTTGTCAGAAGCAAGCCATATTATCATAACTCTAGGGACTGCCTGGGTATATCGCAATCGTACAACCGATGCCGTGGTAGCAAATTGTCATAAAGTGCCCCAAGCGGAATTTTCCAAAGAAATCTTGGAGGTCGATGATATCGTGGCCAGCCTGGAGAATATTATTGCCCAAATAAAAGCGGTCAACAAAAATTGCAGGCCGATATTTACCATTTCCCCAATACGTCATTTAAAGGATGGTTTTATAGAAAACCAACGAAGCAAGGCTCATTTAATAACGGCCCTTCATAAAGTATGCTGCCAAGATCAGCTGTCTTACTTTCCTTCATATGAGATTATGATGGACGAATTGCGCGATTACCGCTTCTATAGCGAGGATATGGTACATCCTAACGCCTTGGCTATAAATTATATTTGGGAGAAATTCCGTGAGGTATGCCTTTCCGATAGCACCGCTGCCATCATGAAAAAAGTCGATACTGTTCAGAAGGGGTTGCAGCACAGGCCTTTTAACCCCAAGGCAGAAAAACACCTGAAATTTTTACAGGCTTTGGAGCAAAAAATACAGCAGCTACAAAGCGATCATTCATTTATGAAGTTTTAAGGGCATGAAAAAAGTACTCATAGGTGTAGTAATGATATTGGCGGCCTTTTTGGTCTTTAAATCATGGAAAACCAACGAAAAGGAGGCGTCCGTTCTTCAGGAAAATTCCATGCTGCTGCAAAAGCAGATAGACAATGTGTCGAAGCTTATCGTTACGGAGGGCCATTTTTCCGAAGTATATACCTATAAGGATTCTCAAAAACTGTTCGGCCCTTTACTTACAGCAGATAAAAAAGCCCTTGTAGTGGTGAATGCTGAGGTAAATATTGCTTACGATCTTAGTCTGATAAGCTTTGAAATAGACCAAAGCCAAAAAATGCTGCGAATCCTGAGTCTGCCTCCTGCGGAGGTTAAAATCTATCCAGATTTTGAGTATTACGACCTTACGGCCGATTATTTAAATCCGTTTAAGGCCGAAGATTACAACAAGATTAAAAAGGCGGTCAATGCATCTTTGCAGAAGAAAATAGAAGCTTCCTCCTTAAAATCCAATGCCAGGAATAGATTGATAAGCGAACTCTCCAAATTTTATATTGTAACCAATAGTATGGGGTGGACCTTAAAATATCAAGATCAAACCGTATCCGAGGATTTACCAGAACTTCTTTTTAAGGATTGAATTAAGAAACCAAGGCCTTATTCACCAAATCGATGCCGTCATCTATTAAATGACCAACTGTTGGTTTGTGTTCTTTTATGGCTTCCAGGTGTAAAAGGATGTCATCAGCAAAGGATTCATCACCATTGGTTTTCGCCAATTCGTACAATTCCACGGATAAAAGCCAGTCGTCGGGGTAATTGTTTTTAATTTCTTGGAAGACCTTATTTCTAGAGATGGTAAGGTTTGTTCCCTCTCTAAAGTCCCTTACCTGTTGGTACAATTGCTCTAAGGCTAATCTTTTTTTGCTTTTTGGAGATTTAATAGTGGTGTTGGTTATTTTATGGGTAACCAAATCGAAGCTTTTTATGTCTGCAGGTCCGTTGAATACCGAGGTGATATTTTCTCCTACGGCCATATGGTATAATCCCCATGCGGGTTTAAAAAGAATAGTTTCGCCATGGGTAACGGTACAATTGTCCAAGGTGATAAGGATAATTTCGCCCTTTAGGTTTCTAGTTCCTGTTATGATCTTTCCCCTTACGCAGATGTTCCCGATAAATTCTAGGCTTACCTCTTTTCCTTCATAGATATCATAGGCCTTTAAATCGCGTGGACTCATATCTTCTATGGCGAGATTGATCCCCTTTAATTTCCCAATTGGCGAGCCAAATCCATCGGAATGCTGATTGGTACCATGGCCGATCAATTCTTTTTCTCGATAAGAAAGAGCTGTTTTTCCCTTTGTTTGTACATAAACAGGTTTGTCGTCATGGGCGATGGCACTTTCAAAATAACCCGATATCTGTAGCCCCGTACTCAATTCTATAGTGCCTAATTCTTTAGAGTCTATAAGCTTCCTCAGTCCTTCTAAACCTCCCTTTCGCAACGACATGGTATTGGTGAATTCTTCCAATACCTGATTTAGAAAAGCAAAATCGGGAGTCACAAACAATTGAGGCTGTGGTTTCGTAATATCAAAGGACGTATGCACGGCTTCGATAGTGTAGGGTATTTTTTTTACCTTATCGGTCATACACCAGGCACTTTCCCCGATGGATGATAAGAGACCGGCACCGTATATTTTAGGGTTTTCCACAGTTCCTATTAAGCCGTATTCTACCGTCCACCAATGTAGGTTACGGATCAGGGCCATTTCGCTGGGGGCTCCCATATTCTTTTGAAGTGCTTCTATTGCTTGCTCTGCCTTATCAATCTTTTCTTGCGGTGTGCCTTCGGCTTCTTTTATGATAGAAAGGTAGCGTACCGCCTCATATAGTTCATAGTCCTTGGCACTCGATAGGGCTTTGCATCCAATTTCACCAAACCTTCTAAGGTATTCTGCGTATTCCGGATTGGCAATAATAGGGGCATGGCCTGCTCCTTCGTGAATAATGTCGGGAGCAGGAGTGTACTCAATATGTTCTAATTGTCGGATATCGGAAGCAATGACTAGGACATTATACGCTTGGAACTCCATAAAAGCAGCAGGAGGAATAAATCCGTCAACTGCAACGGCCGCCCAGCCTAGATCTTTTAATATGCGGTTCATACCATACATATTGGGAATATAATCTATAGAGATCCCTGTTTTTCTTAGGCCTTCCAAATAGCTGTTATGGGCAACCTTGCTTAAGTAATCCACATTTTTTCGCATTACATATCGCCATACTGCCTGGTCAATGGCCGAGTAGTCGTCGTAGTTTTGAGGCTTTATATATTGCTTTAAATGTTCTGGTAGCTTGTCTAGTATAGGGTTGCTCTGGAAAGACATAATAAAGGTTTTATGAATCTAAAGTTACAAAAAACCATGAAGATCCAACGCAAGGTGTATTTCAAACTTATTGAGACCTAAAAGTTCATGGCTTTTAATATAACATTGAGACATTCCCACAAAGGAGTTAGGACCAAACATAAAAAAACCGCTTTTTGGAGCGGTTTTTTTTATGTGTTATTTCATAGATCTTCCTGGGGGGTAGGCTTCTAGTATTTCTGAAACAAATTCTTTGATGCGTTGTTCCTTTTTTTCCATATTTCTAATATTGTGCAGGGTTCCCACGCCTCTTCCTTGCCAAACCAATTCCTTGTTTTTGGCATCGATGATGTCAATGTAAAGGGATCCTTCTGTTCTGGTGCTCACGTTGTTGCCTGTCCATGGCCCTCCCCAGTAGTAGGGATGCCATCCCCAGCCGTAATAACCGCCGCCCCAATAATTATTGTAGACATCTACCTGTTGTTTTTCTTTTGTAAAAATACTCAGTAACATGTCTGGATCGTCAGATTTTATAAAACCTCTGGCACTCATCTCAGTGTCTATGGCTTTTAAAATCCTTTTTTTGTCCAAATCGGAAATTTGGGCCTTATCAATACCTGTTTTATAAAAAGCATAGGTTTTGAACGAATTAAAATTGGCCTCTTTATCGTAGTCCGATACTACCTGAATAGAGGTACAAGAACTAATAAAAAACAACATCAGGGCGGGGAGGAATAAAAATTTAATATTTTTCATAGCTGTTTTTATTTTGAGTTATAACTTAGAATATTCTATAGGAAAAACATCAATAATCATGCCGAATGCCTTATTATCAGCCCTGTGTGTTTGTTTTTCGGCTGTAGCCATAAGGGCAATGCCTACAGCCACTTTCGCAACAGTAGCCCCGTTTTAAATGGAATTGTTGGGTAAAGACTTTGTAGCCTTCTTCCGAAAGATAAAAATCGCCTTCCTCTAATGGTATAATTTTCTTCATTTTTGTAAATTTATATCAATATTTTTGAAACGATATAGGGTATGATGGCTTTTTAACAGAGTTTGGCATTTAAAGAAACTTAAAAACACTATTTTGGCAGTAAGCGAGTTCGCTAAATTCTTTCTCCTAGGGACTAAACTTTTATAGGCCCTAAAGTAATTCACCATGATTATAGTATTCAAGTATTTTTTTTATAAGGACTATATAGGGCTCGCTCTATGGCCGTTTATCATTGTAAAAAACCGCGCCTTAAAAAAGGATTTGGTTCTTTTGAATCATGAAAGAATACATTTAAAACAACAAAGTGAATTGCTCCTTGTTCTTTTTTATGTTATTTATGTCTTTGAGGGGTTTCTTAAACTTTTAATATATTTTGATCGTTATAAGGCATACCGTAATATAAGTTTTGAACGAGAAGCCTATCAAAACGAAAAAAATTTAAATTACTTAAAAGAACGAAGACCATTTAGCTTTATTAAATATCTTTGGGTCTGAAAAATGTCCATGGTGCAGGTATTAAATCAGGAAATAAACCTATCTATGTTAACGGATAAGCAGATTTCTCTTTTTATAAAAAGGGAAGATCAGATCCATCCGTTTATTTCCGGAAATAAATACCGGAAATTAAAGTATAATGTTCTGGAGGCCCAGGAAAAGGGGGCGACAACTTTACTGACTTTTGGAGGAGCATATTCCAATCACATTGCTGCTACAGCCTATGCCGGAAAAACAGCAGGGCTTAAAACCATTGGCGTCATTCGTGGAGAAGAGCTGGTAGATCAATGGAGGCAAAACCCTACCCTTAGGATGGCTAGTGAACAGGGAATGGAGTTTAAGTTTATAACAAGAATCCAATATAGGGATAAAACCGACAACACTTTTATCGAAAAACTAAAGGAAGCGGTGGGGCCTTGTTATATTATTCCCGAAGGAGGCACCAATGCATTGGCGGTAAAAGGGTGTGCGGAAATATTGACTTCTTCCGATAAGGACTTTGATGTAATTTGTTCTAGTGCCGGCACTGGTGGTACCTTGGCCGGAATTATAGAAGCATCGGACCCTTCACAAAGAATCCTTGGTTTTCCTGCTTTGAAGGGCGATTTTCTGAAAAAGGATATTTGTAAATTTGTTACCAAGGAAAATTGGCAGCTTATAACAGACTACCATTTTGGAGGATATGCCAAGGTAAGCGAATCCCTAGTGAATTTTATAAATAATTTTAAAGATAAAACGGGGGTGCCCTTAGATCCGGTGTATACCGGAAAATTGCTATATGGGATCATCGATCTTGTACAACGAGATTATTTTAGTCCTGGCACCAAAATTTTAGCCATCCATAGCGGAGGGCTCCAAGGAATTCAAGGAATGAACTTGGTACTAAAAAAGAAGAATCTACCATTATTGAAAGTATGAAATGGCCACGACCAAAAACTGATCGCCAATACGAATTCAACAATGGGAATTACATGCTTGTACTGAGTGCAGCCGAAGTATGACCGTTATAAAACAATAAATATCTGCATATGATAAAAAGAGTTGTAATTGTTGTCCTTTTAGGGATGTTTTTGTCGAGTTGCGGGGCCAAGAGAAAAGCAGCCCATAGCAAAAAGCCTGTTAGGAAATCTGTAGTTTCCAAGGTAGATCGAGAGCGGAAAGTAGAAAACAAAAAAGCCGACGATGGACTTTATGCGCTGCCCGAAGATTCAGGGGAGTTTGTAAAGTTTTCCGTGAATTCTGTTGGAGAGTATATAGAAACCTTTGCGGAAATGGCGAAATTTGAAATGATAGCCTATGGGATTCCAGCGAGCATTACCCTAGCACAGGGAATTTTGGAGAGTGGGGCAGGGAAGGGCGCATTAAGTGCAAAGACCAATAACCACTTTGGGATAAAATGCCATACTGGTTGGACCGGAGATTACGACCATCACGATGATGATGAAAAGGGAGAGTGTTTTAGAAAGTATAACCACCCCATGTATTCCTTTAGAGATCACAGCATATTTTTAACCACAAGGGCTAGGTACGCTTCCTTGTTCAGTTTAGACCACGACGATTATAAATCTTGGGCACATGGCTTGCAAAAGGCAGGTTATGCTACCGATAAACGCTATCCTGAAAAATTAATTTCCATAATAGAACGATATCAATTAGATAAATATGATAGGGAAGTTCTAGGGAAGGGGCCTCTGGCCAAGAGAGAATCTAGGACAACGAATCACAAAATCCATATCGTTGAAAAAGGCGATACCCTATATTCGATTTCAAAAAGATATTTTGTGTCCATTCCAGAATTGATGAAGTTGAACAATATGAAGAACAGTAATTTGGCCATTGGACAAAAACTGAACGTTACATCAGAATTAAAATAAATTATACATGATCTATAAAAGAAGTAGTGCTTTATTTGAAGAGGCCCAGCAATATATTCCTGGTGGTGTAAACTCTCCAGTGAGGGCATTTAAAGCTGTTGGAGGTACTCCTATTTTTGTTAAGGAAGCCAAAGGAGCCTATTTGTACGATGAAGACGGCAATCGGCTAATAGATTACATAGCCTCTTGGGGGCCGTTAATTTTAGGACATGCCCATGAGCCCGTAATCAATGCAGTAATCGAGAAGGCCAAAAAAGGGACTTCTTTCGGAATGCCAACAGAAATAGAAACACAATTGGCAAAATTGGCGGTTTCTATGGTGCCCAATATTGATAAGATCCGTTTCGTAAATAGCGGTACAGAAGCTTGTATGAGTGCTATTCGGTTGGCCCGAGGCTATACCGGTAAAGATAAAATCATAAAATTTGCGGGTTGCTACCATGGGCATTCCGATTCATTTTTAATTCAGGCCGGTAGTGGTGCCGTTACTTTTGGAAGCCCTAATAGCCCAGGGGTCACCCAAGGAACGGCCAAAGATACGCTCTTGGCAGAGTACAATGATCTGGAGAGCGTAAAAGCCCTGACCACAGCGAACAAGGGAGAAATTGCCGCCGTGATCATTGAGCCTGTTGCAGGGAACATGGGCTGTATTATCCCAAGTGATAGTTTTATTAAAGGACTTCGTGAGCTATGTACCCAAGAAGGGATCTTATTGATCTTTGATGAGGTAATGACCGGATTCCGACTGGGAAAAGGAGGTGCTCAAGAAGTTTTGGGGATCGATGCCGATATTGTAACCTTTGGAAAGGTTATCGGTGGCGGATTACCAGTAGGGGCCTTCGCTGCCAGGAACGAAATTATGGCCTATTTGGCACCAGAGGGACCTGTGTACCAAGCAGGGACCTTAAGCGGGAATCCTTTGGCGATGAGTGCCGGATTAGCGATGCTGACCCAATTAAATGAACATCCAGAAGTGTTTCAAAGTTTGGCCGAAAAGACCGAATACTTGGCCAAAGGGATAGAAAAAGTCTTGGATACACATGGAGTAGTGTACCAGATGAATAGACTGGGTTCTATGATGTCCGTACATTTTACCGATGAACCAGTGGTTGATTTTAAAACTTCGGTTAAAGGTAATAATGACTTTTTTAAGAAGTATTTCCATGGGATGTTGAACCATGGGGTATACCTGCCACCGAGTGCCTTTGAAAGTTATTTCTTAAACGATGCACTGTCTTACGAGGATTTGGATGCCACCATTTTGGCACTAGATACGATAGCACCAACGCTTAAATAATTTAATAGAATATAATAAAAAGGCCCTAGGAGCATTGTGCACATAGGGCCTTTTTTATTTTATTAGAGAGATTTTATTACTTCCTATGGTTGCCGTTTCTATGATGATCGCCTCTTTCTTTGTGTCCTTCAGAATGTCCTCTTGCTTTACGTCTTTTTGAATGGCCTTTACGGGCCATTTTTTGCCAGGTTGAAAATTGTTCCGGTGACAAGATTGTTTTTAAATTTCTTTGGTGCGCTATTTTACGATCGAGCATTTCTGTTCTTAAATCGTAACCTTGTTCCGCGGATAGCTTAGCCTCTTCACCTTTGGCCTTTGAAGCCTTTCGCTCTTGCATTTTCTTGCTGCGTTCTTTGGCTGCTTTTAAGTTAAGGGTCATCAATTGTTTTTCTTGAGCCGGACTTAAGTCCAGTGCAAGGGTCATTTTTTTTGTCTGTAAGGTCGCTATTTGCTCGGGAGTCATTTGCTGTCTTGTCTCTCTAGCATTTTTTTGTAGTCCTTCTTTTTGTGCCATCGCAGTGAATCCTATTAACATTGCGAATACTATAATAGCATTTTTCATAGTGATACCTTTTTATGTTATATAGGTAAGACTAGAAAAAAAGGATTTGGTTTAAAAACGAGAAAAACGTTAAGTACTGTAAATGTGAGGGAAACGAGGAAAGTAACCTTGGAGAAGGCCCTACAGTCTTAGGGTTTTTCCTATATGATGGGGGGTGTTGGAGTAAGAATGTGGATAAAAATTATTGCAAATCTTTTAATTTTTCTTTTGATTGAACCACTTCCTTGGAATCTAAATGTTCAATCTCTTTTACCTGGGGTTCTAAATGTTCAACATTTTGCTCGGGGTTATTTTCTGGCTCAAGACTTATATACAAAACGGTAGATGCTATAAAAGCTAGTAAATACAGCAGACTTTTTATCTTATAGGACATATAGCGGGAACGATTTATGTTCATCTGTAATCGGAAATTAAATCTGCACAGTTTTCGGTAAATAGGAATACACAGAAAATGGCAACAGGAATACACAATTAAAAGACCATTTGGGGCATGCCCCAAATGGTCTAAAAGCTAATATTGCTGGTTCACCAAAACCAGCAATTCTATGAATGTGTATTTAGCCAAATTTATGATTTATTATGAAATCCATCGAATGCACCGTGAAGGGCATTCCAAGAGCAGGATCAGTGAATTCCTTTTGCTCGATAGGCGTACGGTATCAAAGTACCTAGCAATGAGCGAATCGGAATACGAAGAATTCCTTACCAAGCAGACCAATCGTGGGAAGAAACTACTTCCCTATGAGGATTTTGTC
>NZ_FQYX01000076.1 GCF_900141935.1 Arenibacter nanhaiticus
TAAAAAGTACTTGATTTGAACGAAAATTAAAATAGGGCAGGGATAGGGAAAAATAAAAGCACAACATATTCATAACTTGATAACAAGATAACTCGGTAACTCCATAACAGGATAACAAGGTTCCCTCGTGGGGTTTCCCAATGCTTTGAGGGGGGGATTATTCTGTTAGGTGGTTGTTTTCTTGAAAATTTTAGTGGTTTAATTAACCCTGTTTATATGGATTGTTGACAGATGGGACTTTTTTCTCCTTTTGGTAATACCTTTTAATTAATTGCTACTGAATTAAAGGCTATTTCTATTTAATTCCCCCTTTTGAAGGGGGAGTAAGGGGGATGTTGGTATTTTATAATAGGGTATTCGTTTCCTTGAAAACTATAGAGTTTCAATTAACTTTTTGCCAAAGGATTATGATATAATGGGTTATTATGATGTGGTAGGGATTTGTTTAATTTGAGAATTTGAAGACTAGGGAATTTGAAAATTGGGTTTTGTGTAAACTGAGGAGCTGATAGTCTTTTAATGAACTAGGAGGGATTGTAGACACATAGGGGCTTTTTCCTTGTCACTTCGACGGAGTCCGCATTTTTGAGCCACGAGAATTTTTTTATTATGGTTGTTTTTCCTTTTTTAAGGACAGTTCCTGATAGTTTAATCTGTCCGCTTCTTTTTCATTTTCTTTGCTCGTCCAAAGAAAACGAAACAAAAGAAAAGACGCCTTATTCGATGAATTTTTCGACACCGAGGTCGAAAACTGGTTTCAAAACTCCGCGTCGCCTCGTACCTCAGCTCCTGGTCTCGGAGCTTTTGAAACCTATTCTGCGAATCAGGGCAATTAGCTGCGCTGGCTTTATTTTTAGTACACTCATGATTTTATTAATCCCGGAAAATTTGTCATAGTTTGTTTATGGATAGGTTGTTTCACAAAGTTAAACTCTTACGAATAGTCTTCACTTTTTTCCAATTGTTAATTGGTTATTGTGAAATTGGTAATTGAAAATGGCCCCTCGGCGTAAATGTAAGTCGTTGCATTTCCTTCTCGGTCCTGTGCGAATCAGGGGTTTTAGCTGCGCTGGCTTTGGTTTTAGTACACTCATGATTTTATTAATGCCGGAAAATTTGTCTTAGCTTGATTATGGTTAGGTTGTTTCTCTTCTCTATTTTCTTACCTCTTTGAACTTATTGCTAATTGAAAATGACTGCCGCCATGGCCAACGCGCCATCTGGCCCCTCGAGGTAAATGCAAATCGTTGCATTTCCTTCTCGGTCCTCTGCGAATCAGGATTTTTAGCTGCGCTTGCTTTGTTACGGGTAGTCTGATGATTTGAGCGATTTTAGGAGCTTTGTATTAGCTTGTTTACGGTTGGTTAGTTCATAATCATTAACCTATTCCGTTTTTTGAAAAGTCATATTGGCCGATAGTCCCGCGATTCGGCCGGGGAGGTACTGATTACTCTTTTTTCTCTTCTCTCTTCTCTCTTTTCTTTTATCCAGAGCTAGAACATTTTAAACCTCATATTACCATAACAAGATAACTCGATAACTCCATAACAAGATAACTCGATAACTCCATAACTGAATACTGGTTACCGATTACTGGCCATTAGAATGAATTGTTAATTTAAAAATGATGCAGCCAAGGCCAACTATCAGGTCTTTTTT
>NZ_FQYX01000029.1 GCF_900141935.1 Arenibacter nanhaiticus
GTAATAAAGACGGAGACCCCTTATGTGATAGGGGTATTGGAATAAAATTAAGAGGATGAACGGTAATACAATAACTAAGCTCACCAAGAATAGTAGATTTGCTTGGATCACAAAACAATGTAGGTGGACATTACCCATGTATCACATCGGTTAGCAAGTGACCAGGCTTATTATAACTTATAATCATACAGATGCTGGTGACCACTTCTGCTAAGACGAGGATCACATATAGGATGCCGAGCAAGTTATATGGTATTGAATTTTAAATGATGCACAGCCTCATTCATAATTCAATACGCTTAAAACTAATATTATGAGATAGTTAAAGGATAAAATATTAACTTTAGAGAACTGGACTAGTGCTTTTCATAGGATACATTGTTGTGCATAGTGCTTTTCACGTTTTGCTTGGTTTTCCGATGTTTGTTATTTAGTTCTAAATTGAGCGTTGGCAAGACATATTCTTTTACAGTTTTGGTGGTGCGATGGCTTGAGCGACTGTAAATGTGTATGGCTTTCAGCGTTGGCAATTCCGATTACTTACTTAATTTCAAAATCCGAAATGCACCTTGTATTACCACTATAAAAACGATTGTTCCGATAATCAAATCAGGTTTGTTGGAATTTAGCCAATTCACTAAAATTCCTGCGATTATTACTCCCAAATTGATAATCACGTCATTGGAAGTAAAAATCATACTCGCTTTCATATGTGCCTCTTCTTTGCTCTTTGACTTTTGCAAAATGTAAAGACAAATTCCGTTTGCGATAAGTGCTAAAATCGAAACGATAATCATCGTTGAAAAATCGGGAAGTTTCTCGGCTCCAAAAAATCTTCTCAACACTTCCACAAATCCGATAATCGCAAGTGTTATCTGAAAATAGCCTGCAATTTTTGCAATCCGTTTTTTCTTAATCAACGTTCCGCCAACCGCAAACAAGCTAATTCCGTAAACAAAACTGTCGGCAAGCATATCCAAACTATCGGCAACCAATCCCATTGATTTCGAGATGAGCCCTGTGGTCATTTCGATAATGAAGAAGACAAAATTTATCGCCAGTACAATCCAAAGTAGCTTTTTTTGGTTGGTGTTTTCTACAAAATCTTTTTTGTTGGTTTCTTCGGTCGAGATTTTCTTTCCGCCTAATTTTAATTCGATAATTGACTTTTCAATTTGGTCGTTATGACCATCGTGAAAAACGGTCAATTTTCGGTTGGGAATGTCAAAATCGAGATTTTTGATTTCTTGGATTCCATCCAATTTCATTCGTATAAGATTTTCCTCGGAAGGACAATCCATCTTACTGATTTCAAATATCGTTTTGTTCATTTTAGTCGTCATCTTCGTTTCCAAAAGGTTTGATTATTACTCCAACGCTAAATATAAAACCGTCTGTTGGTGCATAAATTTCGGAAAATTCTGGATTGTCGTGTGGTGGCAAAACCAATGGCGAAAACCTGCTTTGTCTTCTGTCCGTAAAGTTTTCAAAATTCACAAACGTTGTTCCCCATTTAAAATTTCGCATTGCCACAAAACCCATTGTTATGAAGTCGGTTGTTTCTGTTCCATTAGACAAAAATTGTTTTCCTGTGTAAAACGTTTCGTAACCGATTCGCCATTTTTCAGATTCGTACATCAAAACACTTCCTGCGTTATGTTTTGCAGTTAGCGGTTTTTGTGGATTTCCAGCCAAATAATTCAATTTTGTGTCAATGAGTGCATAATTCAAGAACCAACGAAAATCTTTATAGGTAAACTTGATGTTTGTTTCAGCACCTTTGCTCAAAATTTCATCTGTTGCATTCTCAAATTGGAAAAATCCATTATCAGTTGAATTTAACAGTAATGCATCATTAATCGCAGTTACATAAAACAGTTGATTAATAGAAAAACCAACGGTTTCAAATAAACGTGTTTGATAGTTGAAATCAAGATTTACACCGTAAGAACGTTCCGCATTTAGTGAAGATTTATCAATACCAAGTACATTTTCAAAATTGATAAATTCCGCCTCTTCTGTAAAAATATCTGGAATTTTGTAACCTAATCCACCACCAATTCTGCTCGAAAATCCACTATCGTTTTTGTATAGCAATGAAACTCGTGGAAGCGGAAAAAAGCCAAAATCAGTATTGTAATCTGCTCGCAATCCTGTTTCCAAAATCCAATTATCCGAAATGTCATAAATGTTATTTGCAAATGCTCCATAAGTTATATCTGTTTGGTCGCGTTGCAAAGTTGCATTATCATTTTCATCAAAATCAGAAGTATATAGGTTTGCTCCAAAAATCCAATCTGTTTTATTGGCTGACTTTTGATAGTTTATTTCCGTGAATGTATTGGTTTGTTTACCGTCAAATGTAAAATCGGGAATGGTCAGTTCTCTGTCGAAGAACGAGATACTATTTTTGATAGTTAATGAACTGACGGAATCTATTTGAGTTTCGTAAACCGCTTGACTGCTCAATCTTTTCGATACGTTTTCTTCGGTATATTGATGGATGCCATTTTCGCCACTTTCAATTTTTGTGATGTCGCCACCAATTCTGTCGTCATACGTTCCGTTTAAGCCAAACCAAAATGTTGTTTTTTCCGATGGATAATAAAAGAACTTTGGGTTGAATGAAATCGAAGTTGTTTTTGGCAAGTTACTAAAGTCATCATCTTCTGGGTCATACGCTTTTTGATAATGACCTGAACCATAAAGTGAAACACCAAATTTTTCATTCCGTTTGCTGTAAAATACATTTGCTGTACTTCCCAGAGCTTGGGTTTGTGTCAACATAATATCCAAAGCAGGTTCTTCGTCTGGTGTTTTGGAAACCATATTTATCAAACCTGCAATTGCACCACCACCATAAAGCGTTGATGAACTTCCTTTTATTATTTCAAATTGTTTTAAGTCTAATGGCGGAATTTGTAAAATACTCAAACCGCTGGAAAAACCGCCATAAAGTGGAAATCCATCTCTCAAAAGTTGTGTATAGCGTCCATCGAGACCTTGAATTCTAATGTTGGTATTTCCGCTACTTAACGAAGTTTGTTGCATCTGTATGCCTGTACTTTCTCGAAGTACCATTGAAATATTTGTCGGGTTCATTACTGCTTTTTCGCCTAATTCTTCCGCTCCAATAAATTCAATTCGAGTTGGAATTTTTCTAACAGTTCGTGTACTTCTTGAAGATTGTATGACAACTTCGTCAAGTTCATTACCTCCAGATTCGAGCTTGAAAGCGAACTCCTTTTTTGTTCCAACATCAATAGTAGTTTCTATGGTTTTGAAGCCTATGTATGAAATTTTTATAATGTGGTTTCCATTTGGGATTTCTGTAAATGTGGCAATTCCGTAAAAATCTGTTACTGCTCCTTTTGCTAATTCTTCAAAATAGACGGTAGCACCCAATAATGGTTCGTTGGTTCCTGCATCGCTAACAGAAATGGAAATATCGCTCGTCTGTGAGAACGATATGATTGATACGAATAAAAATAATGTGTTTAAAAATATGTTTTTCATCTGCTTATTCTGATTTAAAAGAATAGTACAAATGTAAATTCCTTTTACTGCAACTCGATTGCAAAGATTACTTGTTGCAGTTGTCGCACAAGCCTTTTACAACCATATTAGCTTGTTGTAGTTTGAAGTTTTGAGGAAGTTCAATTTGAGGAATTGGAACATCGAAAAGGCAGAATGTTTTATCGCAGTTTGTACAGTAAAAATGATAGTGCAAATCCTTTGGGTCGCAGTTACAGCCTTTGGCACAAACCGCATATTTGGTCATTCCAGAACCATCTTCAATGCTGTGGATAACTTTGTTTTCCTCAAATGTTTTCAGCGTTCTGAAAATCGAACTTCTGTCAGTATATGCCAATGCGTTTTCAATATCTTTTAAAGATTGGGCTTTTTCTTGGCTCAAAAGATGTCGTAAAACCACAGTTCTGACTGCGGTGTTTTTTACTTTTTTTATTTTTAGGATTTCTTCTTCAGTTTGCATTTTCCTAATGTATCATTTTTTTCGAGCGTTGGCGAAAAACAGCTCTTTTATTTTTTTAGCGTTGGTATTTCGCGTTGGCAAAAAAAATAAATGTGCTGTTTGTGCGGTTGGCTTTTTTAGTTCAAATGTTGAATTTTAGAACGATTTTTTGCATTATGCACAACGTTTTAGCTATGATTTCGGTCTGGGAATCCGACAGGATTTTACATGATCGGAATCGTGCTGGAATAAAAGTAAGCAATTTTATCTTTTGGAAAAGGCAAGACTGAATTATAGGTATTGTTAGCGGTTGCTTGCTGCGCTGACCATACCCCAGAGGAAAAACTAATGGAACAATCCCCGGGGATTTGCCGCATATTCAATCCGGCGCATATCTGGGCGGACATAAACAAAATTTAATCTTCTATAAAACTTTGGCAGATACTGGCAAGCCAAAATTCGAACAGCGTACTGCTTGCGTACTGGCGGCAAAAGGATGAGCCCTGTCGTTGCTCTATTTTAAATCCCAATACCTACTGAAATCCTGATAGTGCGATTTACAGACCGTAGTTTTTTTGCTGCCCTGATAAACGTACTGCTTTCGTACCGATTGGTAAAACTATAGGGTAGGCAGCAAAAAAAGGAAGTCCCGATGCTGCTCTTAATTTTTATAGCAAGTTACCGCTAACGTACTTGTATAGTAACAAGTTACTATACATCTATTTTAGAATTAACTAATGTAGGGTTTTTTTTATTAAAAAAGAAGCTGTTTTATTTGAGGCAATCAACATGGACTATAAATGGTATGAAAGGGTAGGATTAGGCATCAAGCTTTGGTAAATTGTAACTACACTTATTGAAAAAGAGTAAGGTTTACAACAAAAACTCTCATCGTTGTAGGATAGCAGGATAGGGGTAGGGGAGAAGGACTCTCCCCCTTAAATATTGTTGTCCATTGAAGTGACAGTAGGTTGGAGGATCCTTTTTAAATCTTCTTTTTAAACTCGGTCAAAGCAGTTACGATAGCGGCTTCCATTTCCTTGTATTCCTCTTGTACATCGGCTTGATAGACGACATTTTCACCAATATTGGTCTTTGGGATAAACTCGTTGTCTTCCGTAAGGATCCATGCCGGATTATACCCTAGGGAATAGTAGTATAATATCAATTTGATGGTTGTTAAGGAGATGGCCCCACGTTCTACATTGACCAAGGTATTGTAGTCCATGTCAAATCGCTCTGTAATGGCTTTTATGGAAAATGCGCTCGTACGCCGATTACCGGTATCTTTCGTTATCAGTTCTTCACGTATCAATTTTAATCGTTCACTGATGTAGGTAAAATCCTCAGTAGGGGCTTTCATCAGCTCGTATATGTCTTTCATGTTTCAAATTATTAATTTTCCATATCCATTATTATAGGAAAGCTGGAGAATAAGCTTTCCAAATCTTTCTCTGTAACATTTCCAGGCTCCAATTGATTGGCTTCGGTAAACTTTCCAAAGTTAGGTATTTCATACTGCTTACGGAATGAATCTGCCAATGCCTTTTTGGCCCTGCTATGAAAATCGGTAATAAAACCCTTGGCGATAAGATCGTTTTTTTCCAAAGACGTACCTATTTCACCGCCTATCTTGGTTTTATCAAATATCGGTAACTTGGGTTTTTTTCCTGTGCATCGAGAATACTCCCGTTCCACCAGAGTATTGATATCCTGGATCACTTTCATAAAATTTTTCTCCAATACCCTGTTTTTTTCCTGTTCTATGAACATACGGTCCACTAGAGCGGTAATAAACTTTTTTATAGAATTTATTGTATCGGTATCTTCTATTGTAAGGCTCTTTAATTTATGTAGGTGGTCAAATAGTTTTATTTCACGGGCTATTGGGATAAACTGCATTTGTTTTATAGGGTTACTGTACCGTTCCTTGGTAAATTGATCGAGGTACTTGCCATAGAACTTCCTATGATCCCTCTGACCAAAATCCAGATGTTTTATTACTTCAAAAAAATTGAGATTTTGTAGAACGGTCATTTTGGAGGCTACCAATTCCTGATGGTGTTTATTTATAAATTGGGTGGGTGAAGGTAGTTCGTATTTGTCCTGTATTTTCTTTGCCTCCATGTTGGGCTTTAACAATCCACAACATAGTTTTTGTGTTATCGGGTGCTCAAAGGTATCCGCCACAATACCTGCAAAATGGCCAGTGGACATACTCGTTATCTTGCTCTTTGGAAGCAAGGACGATAGGATGGTGCTAAAATTGACCGTAGTATCCTGGTTAGAAACCGCCTTGCTTCTTTTTTCCTGATGGATACGGCCAAAAATTTCACTGATCCGACGAGCGGTTTCTCCTTTCGCAGCACCACTGAAGACATTGGAGCAATTGTCAAAAATGACCTCTGCCAGTTCTCTGCCGTAATCGGCTATTAGTTGGGAGATACTCTGTATGCCCAGTACGGTGGCTACGTAGTGGGCCCGTCCGGTATCGATAATCCTACGTAGTCCCATAATGAAAACGGTGGGGAGTTCATCCAAGATCAGACCCATTGGCCTACACCCCGGTTTGTTCACCACCTGTAGCGCTTTGTTAATGTACAGTCCAATGGGCGCAGCGTATATTTCAGAGCGGTCGGGATTGTTTTGGATGCAGACTATTTTTGGGCTTTGCGGGTTGTTGATATCCAATTGGAAATCGTTACCGGTCATGATATAATAGATTTCCTTGCTGGCCAACATCGAAAGGGAAATCTGGGCACTGGCGGTCTGTCCAGCCAATTGCTGACCTGCTTTTCGCTCCATGGCATCCTTGAAGGGAATCATTAAACTACGAACTTCTACTTCCTGCATCATAATTTCCAAGAGATATTCTATGTTTATGGTAGATAAGGTAATCACATGGGGTAGGGTACAGATGTATTCTCCTGTTTCCTCGGATTTCTTTTTTAAATACCAGATGAGTCCCGCTACAAAACTAATGGCGCTTTTGGAGAAAAAATCACCGCGTTTGATCCATTCCCTGTTCAGGTTCTTCATGATAATAGTAGCAGCATCCGAAGCGTCCGTCTGGTTTTGCATCAGGTAGGGGTCTATAGGATTACAGCGGTGCGATTTCTCAATGTTGTCAAAGCTCAAGATGTAAAATTCGGGTAGCCTATGTAATGGGTCCGCTTCATGAGGTAGCTCCTTTTTACGGCGCCAATAATTGTAGGCGATTTTACTAAGAGTATCAAACTTAAAATCGTAGATCAGCATGGTATAGTTTTTTGTGATCATCTGTTCTATGATCTCTTCGATCAAGGCAAAGGACTTCCCACTACCTGGGGTGCCTATGACCAACAAAGCCCGAAACAGGTTCACGAAGTTCACCCATCCTTTGCGGAGTTGCCCCCTATAGCGATACTCATAAGGTATGTTTACAGAATATTTGGTATCTATCTTTTCTTCCATTTGCCGGAAAGACTCGTTCTGTTCGTTAAATGGATCTTCCTCGGCTTCGTTGGTAAAGTCCATAACTTGGAATAAGTGAACGGCTCCTATAACCGAAAATAAAAACCCAATGCAGTACAAGAAAAGGGAGTACCCAAGTATGGGAATTTGGTATGCCTTAAAATATGCCGTAATAAACAGTAGTAGGGCGCCGAATGAAAAATATACAAATCCGGTGACAAGGGAGCTACTTTCTTTTTTCCTGGGGTTATAGAGCATAACGCTCCCCAAAACAATCAATAGCAATAAGGACCTGCTGAGAAAAGGCTTTTGTAATGTCTTGAACCGTCCTAAAAAATCATGAACCATTCCGAAAAGGGGCGAATCCAGTTCAAGGTATTGCAGCAGTGGGTAATATGGGATAATCCCCAATATTACAAAGAAACTTACTGAAAGTAGCATGGCCGAAAATGCCAAGTTCTGGTTGTTCATAATGGTATCGTTTTGTAAACACGCCTTCCTTTCAAGGTTTTATAAGTCGAATATCAAGCTGGTTAAAAGAAGCATTACCTTTATCGATGTAATCCAAAAAGCATCCTACCGGTCCATTTTAAGGTATGGCGCATGATGGTCTCTCATTAGGTCCTTTTTCCAAGTGATCGGGACAAGGGATGTTCGCTTAGTAAAATGCTCCTTGATATAATTAAAGGGAATCGTTTCGCTATCCCCTGGGCCAAATTCGCATCTAACACAGTCATCGTTAAGGGCTTTAATAGTTCCTATACTGCCGGGGCTATGGTTTCCTAACCAGACTTTTATAGTTATTTTATCTCCAATGGCCATGATATTGGGGGCAACGGTTTCCAACTTATGATAAATTTCCTTACTGGAATCCATGAGGTCTTCGTTCCAGTCTTTTCCAATTGATTTATGGACGGTGATGTTAAAGGGTAAATAAACAGAGCTAATGGTTTCTATAAGTGCCTTGAAAGGATGTTTTTTTCCCTCCTCCTGAGGGAAGTCCATCATCTCCTTTAAGGAGAATTTTAACACTATTTTATCATGGGATTTTATCCATTGGACCAAACTCCTTTGTACCATGGGAGTTATTGTTTTCGCTAAACGCTGTGTATGAATGCTTAATTTATTTCTGCTACCGTCGGAGTAGTTAATGGAAAAGTCAACATCTCCGCGTCGAAACAGTGCTTCTGCCTGGAGATCCTGATTATGAAAATTTAATAGACTTGTGAGCAATTTTATATCGAACTCGTATCCCTTACTATCGTTGTCCATGATAGATTTTATGATCGTCTTGTTGGAATCGAAAAAGGGGGCGGTTAATTGATTGAAAAAAACGAGTTTTTGGGTGTAGACGTTTCCGCTGAAAGAAACATAAAAATATTGAGGGCTTCCATGGAGTTGGTGGTAGGAGAGTAGGTCTACGGCGCTTTCAGCTACTACTATGGCAGAGGGACATTTTATGGGGGTGGAATAAAATAAGAAATGGTCCTTTCGGTTGAGCACAAGACGAAACTTTTTTATTCTATTCTCCTTTTTGCTCCTATAAGACTGGTTAAAAAGCATGTAATTTTGTGGCCTGCCCGCCAAATCGTATTTGGGAAAGGCGATGTTCGCTATTTTACGCCCATTCTTTTTATTGGGGTAGGCATTATAGATACGACCGCAAAAGTTTACGCTCTTTAAGGTAGCTATAGAAATTCCTCTTTGATTCAGTAGGTAAGCGGGATTTTCCAAGGGGGCAATAGTAAAACGTAGCTCCAAGGGTTTGTTTTTGGAAGTAGTCTGTCTTTTCTTTATGGGGATACAGACCGATTGCTCGCTGATATTCGCAATTTTTAGTCCTTCCCGAACGGCCACGTAAAAGTTGTCGCTCCGCTTTAATAGGTATTTGAAAAAAAGCCCCTTATCCTGGGAATCATTGCGATTGAAATAGGTTACCGGATCTCGGCCGATATGCAGTACAATGCGATCCCTAGAATTTTTAAACTCCATGGAGCTCGCACTTTTCTTTATTAAACTATAGTCATTTCGATGAAGGAAAAAAGGAAAGTTAACCTCAGAATTGATTTTTGAGATTAATCTTTTATAGTGTTGTGGATCATCTATGTAATTTGGCCCATTCATGGCGAAGAAATAAAAGCCGACCTATGTTGTAGGCCGGCCATTGGTTATTTGCAAAAAAAAACCTACCCGTTTAAGGTATTGTTAAGCTGATTCTTTTTTGTTTCAGCAGGTGTCGACATAGTTGTCTTTTGTTGTTCTATTGGTTCGCAATTTCTATAAAGAAAACGTTGGCTCTTTGCACTCCATCTTACCCTATAGGTCAAAGGCCCTTTTTGCGTTTTTCGTATCGTTATATGCACCTCTTTGCCCTGGTTCAGTTTTTCCGCTTGGGATGCGGTTAGCTGTTGGCCCAGAACATACATATTGGCAGATACGGTAGACTTGGTGCGGATGTTATTTAGTTTTGGCTCATAATAGGCTAGTTTTTGAAAGGTCTCCCCATCCAAGGAACTTCCTGTAAACAGGACGGTCTTCCCCTCTTGCACCATGGCATGGTATTCCTCCTTGGTGAACTGGTACCCATAGGCATTTGCTTCCTTCCATTTAACAGGCTCGGTGCGTTTTATCTGCACGTCCAATTTGGAACCATAGATTGGGTGGTAGAGCATTTGAACCATCTTTACGGTTTCTTTTAATTTTCCGTCTTTTATATAGGTGGTCGTTATTAACGCTTCCTTGCCCTCCAAGATATTCTCTTGAATATTATGCGCTAACTTTTCAAAACTTATATAAGCTCCTTCTAACCGTCTTTTGGCATCGGCCATAGCGAATTGTTGATCCTTGGTTTTTCGGACTTCCACATGAATGCTGTCTATTGACATTTCAAAGGGAGGATGGTTAATGGTCTTTATTTTAAAGGTGGCATCATCTGTGGATACGGCTTCACCCTTGTGCCATACTTGATTGACAAAGACGAATACTTTTTGAACTGTATTTTCTACTTGATTTTCCATTTTTGAGTGATTTTAATTGTTACGGAATTTGAATTTGTTACCTTTGAATAACTTTCAGATCAGGAGTGATTTGTGAGTTACGGAATTTGAAGAAAAGAGGGCGGGAGCGTCCTCTTTTCATTTTAAAGCGCTATTCTATATTCTTTCAATGGCACCTCCTTCCCTTCATTGACCTGGTTGCACGTATTTTCCCATTCGGCATTCCAATTCGCGGATCGTGGTTTTAGAATATCGACCGTTTTGTTTAGGTAGTTTTTGTAATAGGACCAGACGAAAACCTTGATCGCGTGCGATTCTATAGGCAATCGCACCCTAAGGTCGCCATTGTCCTTGGAAATTAGAATACTGAATTTGTTGAGTATGTTTTGGTCGAGGATTTTATTGTACTCCAGCATTCTTTGGGCCAATGCCTTGTTATAACGCCTTATATGATCGTATAATCGGGTAAAGGATCTATCAGTTCCAATGGGGAACCGTACCATAAGCGTACGGTCGGTATGGGTCAGTCGCAGCTTGGAACCCTGTAGGTAGGTGAGTAATTGCAGGTCCCGTAAATACCCATCTATCTTTCCTTGGCCCGTGAAACTCAGATACAGTTTATCCACTTTTGTAATCCGCTGTATTTGGAATAGTATATTGGTGGTCGTGTGATTAAGGGTGCCCAAGGCGAGATAGACCACATTTTCCAATCGGAATTTCTTGTGGAAGGCCAGGGCTTCCTTGGGGTTGCTAAATAGAAATAGACCTTCTATTTTCTTGGGGATATTGGAATACCATAGGGAGTGCCCAATGGCCGACTCCCTATAAGGGACTACCTCCTTGCCCAAATCACGGAAGTAGCCGCAGATCTCATTCTGTAAATTGAACAGTGGAAACAGGGGATCTCCTTCCTCACTGAGGTATATGCGCTCGGAAAAAGGGCCGTCATTCTCTATCTTGTTCAGCTCCTCATTCAATGGCTCTTCCATTGGTTTTCGATAAGAATGAAAATGGTTGAAATCCATTCCAACTTTTTTAAACCCAAGGTTTGGGTTATTGGCTATGAGAAGGGATTTTTTTTCCAACACTTGGTCATAATACTTAGCAACCTTGTCCCAAATCAATTCTTCTTTAGCCCCTTCCATTTTGGATACATGATCCGTAATTAGGTCTGAGGCGGCAAGTTTTTCCTGAGGGCGTTGTACCGTATAATAGAAATATCCCTTCTCCGTGTGGATGGTTATGCAATGCTTCCCGCCCTTTTCAAATAACAGGTAGGTGTCCTCAGAGCGGAGGAGTTGGAACCCTAAATATTCGAAAAGGTTGGGGAGGTGTATTAGGTGGTCTTTTGTAAGCCAGTTGTCCATAGAATATTAATTTTGTATTAATATGTATATAATTAGTATTTTTGTATATAAATACAAATATATGAAATTTTTCACTTCCTTTGGTTTTTGGAGTAAAAAAGTCGGTGCTAAAGAGCTGGAAACCAATATGGTTTTCGGAAAAGCTGACTTGGGCTACTTTGTAGTGCTCATGGTCATTAGTCTTTTCTATGTTGTTCAGAATAGTCCGGGTAAATCTGTCCAGCAGCTGGAAGATGCCGTGAAAACGATGAATTTATATGAGGAACGTTTAAAAATGAACTTGCATTCCAGCAGAACTGCAGGGGAGGGTACAGAAAGGGAACGGGAGCGATTGTTGATGGCTATCGAAGAGCGAATAATAGGTTTTCTGTATCGCATCCCGGATTACTCATACATGGGCTCATTGGAGACATACCTAAAGTACCGGCCAAATTTGCTAGCACAATTTCCCGCTGCCGTACCCTTGGGAAAAGGCGATTATTCAATTTCAAGTAACTACGGCAGGCGAATTCATCCCATTTCGGAAAATGAGAAAAAACATTATGGGATCGATTTGGCCGCCCCAGCCGGAACAAAGGTGCATGCAACAGCATCTGGTACCGTTAAGGAGGTCGTGTATTCCAAAAAGGGGTATGGTACCTATATTGTCATGCGGCATCGTTTTGGTTTTGAAACTTTATACGGGCACTTGGAAAAGGTGCTGGTCTATAAAGGAGAGACGATAGCTCAGCACCAGATTATTGGTACGGTAGGGGATACGGGAAGTTCAACGGGGTATCATCTGCACTACGAAATACTAAAAAACAAAAAGAAGATCGATCCGCGACCTTCCTTTGAGCTAAAAATGAAGATCTATGATGAGTTGTTCCTTAGCAACTCCGGAACAAAAGGAGTGGAGTAGGAGTCTTCCATTTATGGATTCTTAATTTTATAGGCTCCTGGTTCCAGAATCTATCGATCCCAACTACCAGCCTGTTACTTATTGGTTCCAATTAGGCCTCTATTGTTTTATGGGGATAAATTCAATCCCGGTTTTTATTAGATCGAATATCTTAGTAGGTCGAAGGAATTGCCGAGACCTAATAAGTCAATTTTCATGACTATGCTGCAAGTTAATCAAGCCGCCTTTGCCCAGTCCATGTAGTATTAGAAAAAATAAGGTATCCCTCCTATCGGGGGAACCCACCGCAATTTTTTAAAATCTCCACATGGACTTATCCGCACCGCTGCGCTGCTGTTGATTGTGTTGGCCGCATAATCTTAAAAATTTACTATCATGGAAAAATAATGGCTATTTACAAAAGGACCACTCTACCTACGTTTAAGATAACCGCTTCCTGTGACGTGAGAACTTTCATTTATCCTTACTTCGAGGATATTTTGGACGATCACGAGGAAGTGAACCGGTCATTCATCTGAACCGAAAAAATCAGGTGGTAAACGTTCACCATCTAACCTCTGGAACCGATAGCGGATGCCTGATCTCGGTAAAAGACGTACTCCGGCAAAGTAGTACTGATTAAAACAAGTAGTATAATCATGGTGCATTAATCACCCTTCAGGGAACTTAAAATCCCTCGGAAGCCGATAAGCAAATCTCAACCAAATTGAAGGATGCTTCCAAATTATTGGATATCTCCACACTGGATAGTATCATCCTAACCAGGGAAGGATACTTCTCCTTTGCTGATGAAGTGCTTTTATAGGCCCTTTTTTTATTTGTGTTTTGTTTCACTGTATTCGGAATGATGTTTTGCTAGTTTCAGGAATTTTTTTATCGAATAGAACAAAAAAAAAAATTATGCCTAGAAAAATTCCTAATAAAATATAACAGCTATATAATACGGCGACTAATTAATTAAGAAAAATAATATAAAGCGGATCTTATTATTGTATAGAAAAGAGAAAAAGACGAGGCGGGATAGAGTGAAATTATTCAAATTATTCAGGTTTTTAAAAGATGTGTTATTCTAAATGCGAATTTTGAATTATAAAATCAGGGATCAATTGGCTATTGAAAAACCCTTAAAAGCACAACCGGAAACAGTTTAATGGCAAAAGAAAAAGACGTTTTGAAAATGTATAAGTTGTTGGATAATAGGCAATATAGGGGTCAAAATGTTTTACCTATGTTTTACCTAATAAAAAAACCCAGAAGATGAATCTCCTGGGTTGCCTGTATTTACTAGTAGCGAGAACGAGAGTTGAACTCGTGACCTCCGGGTTATGAATCCGACGCTCTAACCAACTGAGCTACCTCGCCGTGTTACTGCTATTGCTTAGCGGGTGCAAAGATAGTTCTATTTTTCAATTGTCAAAATTTTTTTTAAAAAAAATATTCTACCCCCATAAATTTTTTAATCATGTAGAAATATATATATTGTCCGACGTAAATAAGATTAAGGATGAACGATAAAATTAAATTTGAAGTTGAGTTTGTAATACACGCTTCTCCGCAACTACTATATCAGTATATTTCAACTCCATCGGGCTTGTCCGAGTGGTTTGCAGACAATGTAAATTCTAGAGGAGAAATGTTTAGTTTTATATGGGACGGTTCCGAAGAGGAGGCGAAGTTGCTAAAGAGAAAAAGCGATGAGTTCGTAAAATTTAAATGGCTTGCCGAAGAAGACGATAGTTTTTTCGAAATGCGAATCATTGTCGATGAAATTACCAAGGATGTTTCCTTGTTTATCACCGATTTTGCCGAAGAAGGCGAGGAGGATGAAGCTAAGATGCTATGGCAGAACCAGGTATCGAGTCTAAAGCAGGTTTTAGGTTCGGCCTAGTCTCTTTTATTGAATAAAATGTATCTTTGGCCTTGATAAATCAAGGCTTTTCTTATGATTAATTTTAATGGCAACTTACATTCAAAAGACTCCTATTTTTTAAATCAAGAAAATAGGGGGCTTCGTTATGGCGATGCGTTGTTCGAAGCAATTAGGGTTGTGAACAACAAGGTGTTTTTTTTGGAAGACCACTACCTAAGGCTAATGGCCTCTATGCGGATTCTAAGAATGGAAATTCCCATGAATTTTTCCATGGAGTTTTTAGAAGAACAAATATTGGCTACCGTTAACGCTAACAACCTACAAAGTAAACCGGTCAGGATCCGCTTTACCGTGTTCAGGAACAACGGGGGCTTATACCTTCCAAAAACCAATGACATCTCTTATATCGTAGAGGCTAATGCCCTAAATACACCGTTTTTTATATTAAATGAAGGTGCGTACGAGGTGGAGTTGTTTAAAGATTTTTATGTCAATGCAGACATGCTTTCTACTCTAAAGACCAATAATAAGATCATAAATGTTGTTGGGAGCGTTTTTGCAAGCGAAAACGGATACCAAAACTGCCTGTTGCTCAATCAAGATAAAAGAGTGGTAGAGGCCCTTAATGGCAATGTGTTTTTGGTAAAGGGAAACCTGATTAAAACCCCATCGGTAAAAGATGGTTGCTTAAATGGTATCATCAGGAAAAAATTGATCGGTATCCTTGGCGCTTTGGAAGGGTATGAATTTGAAGAATCGGCTATTTCCCCATTTGAGTTGCAAAAAGCTGATGAATTGTTTATCACTAATGCTATTGTAGGAATACAGCCGATAACAAAATATAGGAAAAAGGAATACGGTAGTACTGTGGCAGCAGATTTGTTAGGAAAGCTTAACGCTGCAGCTAGGTTGAATTAGTTTAAATTTGGATTTTCCGGGGCATTCGACCAAATAAGGTAATTGCCCCCAAGTTCTACCATTTTTTCTTTCCAAAAGGCATTGGGCGATTTTTGAATGATATTACTTTCATATACATTCTCTACTACTATCCAAGACTTAGAGCTTAGCTCTTCATTCAATTGGAGGGAAGACCAGCCAGAGTACCCTAAAAAGAAGCGGATATCATCTTCGCCAATAATATTTTGATTGATCAGGTCGACTATGGACCCAAAATCTCCGCCCCAAAATATACCGTCCGATATTTCGATGCTGTTTTCAATTAGATGAGGAACCTTATGAATAAAATATAGATTGTCTTGTTCTACAGGACCACCGTTATAGACTTTAAATGGTGTCTCAATTTCCTTTACAAGGTCGTTGATGGTGTAATCTAACGGTTTGTTAAGGATGAATCCAATAGAGCCTTCCTCACCGTGTTCTGCCAATAAAACAATTGATCTGTTAAAGGACACGTCTCCGTAAAGAGTCGGTTCAGCAATCAAAAGGGTTCCTTTTTTTGGTTTTACTTCAACCATCATTTAGTAGTTCTAGTCTCTAAAATAAAACATTTCTTTTTAAGTCTAAAGAATTTTTCAAAAAAAAAAGCACCTCTTGGAAGAAGTGCTTTTAAATTATCGGGTAATTATGACTAGTTTACAGCGTTGCTTAAATCAGCTCCTGCTTTAAACTTAACAACATTTTTAGCTTCAATTTGGATTGTCTTACCAGTAGATGGGTTTCTTCCTTCTCTAGCATTTCTTTGAGAAACTGACCAAGATCCGAATCCTACTAGAGAAACTCTATCGCCTTTTTTCAATGAACCTTCAACATTTCCTAAAAAAGATTCTAATGCTTTTTTTGCCGCAGCTTTTGTAATGCCAGCATCAGCTGCCATTGCATCGATTAATTCTGTTTTGTTCATAATTTTGTTAAATTAATTGTTATTGTTTAAACTTTAATACTTCAACAAATTTATACGGATTTGTCAGTAACGCAAGTAAAATAGGGGGAAATCCATTATTTTGTTAATAACTTTGATTGTTTGTTAATAACGTAAGAGGTTTTTTACTTTTCCCGGCACCCTCAATGTACATGGGGGTTTAGCCAACATAGGCCTCGTTTTTTAACTTTAAACCGTTTAAAACATCTTTTGTGGCCATTTTTCGTTTCCCTGGTAATTGTATCTCCAATAGCGCTATAAACCCTCCATCGACCGCTACTTTTATCTGGGATTTGTTAAAAAATAGCGAACCTGTTTTTAAATCATGCTCCGCTTCTTCCATGGAAGCGGTGTAGATTTTTAAGAACAATTCGTCCTCTCCATTATACAGGGTAGTCCACGAAGTGGGGTAGGGGCTTAAGCCTCTTATTTTATCGTAAATATTTTTTATAGGTTGCGACCAATCAATTTCACAAGTGTCCTTGTGTATTTTGTAGGCTTCCTTTAAGGCGTTGTTATCCTGTTGCTTGCTAGGAACTATGTCTTTGTTTTCTATTCGTTTTACGGTTTCTACAACTAAATCGGCGCCCAAGTACATCAGTTTATCATGCAGGATCCCTGCTGTATCGTCCTTGTCTATAGTTGTTTTTTTCTGGAGTAAAATTTCTCCGGTATCAATTTTGTCATCTATAAAAAAGGTGGTCACCCCAGTTTCTGTCTCTCCATTGATAATGGCCCAGTTTATGGGGGCTGCACCGCGGTATTGTGGCAGTAAAGACGCGTGTAGGTTAAAGGTGCCTAGTGCTGGCATTTGCCATACTTCTCGTGGTAACATTCTAAAAGCAACCACAATCTGAAGATCGGCCTTAAGATCACTGAGCTGGTTTAAAAACTCTTCTTGTTTTAAATTAGTGGGTTGCAAAAGGGTGAGTCCCTTTTCTTTGGCGTATACCTTTACAGCCGATTCGTGAAGCTTTCGGCCTCTTCCCGCCGGTTTGTCGGGAGCAGTAATGACTCCGACAACCTCATAGTTGTTCGCAATAAGGGAATCTAAAATTGCCACGGCAAAATCGGGGGTACCCATAAATACTATTCTTAGCTTGCTCATACTTTGTTTATTTCGTATTGGTTTACCGCGTTTATCTTTATTGTACCCTCTTCCAACAATTCTTGTAGTGCCAAAATAATATTGACTTCCTTGTATATAAGGGTCTCTATGATGGCTCTAGAATTTTGAGGGCCTGATTTTAAAAGTGGTAAAATTTCTTGTTTAATGATTCGGATAATATCTCCGTTTAAATTTTTAGGCCGAAGGCATACATCGCATTTCCCGCAATTTTCGCTCCCTTTTTCTCCAAAATAAGCCAATAGTTGCTTGTTTCTACAAATGGAGTCGTTTTTTATAAAGGAAATGATGCTTTCTATATTGTCTGTTTTTATCTTTTGTAACTGTGTTATTTTTTTAGCAAATATATTAATGGTTCTATCGTCTTCTCTGGGAACTAAAAAACTAATTTCCAGATCGCTATGTTGTGCGTGGTATTCGATTAAGTCGTCTTTTTTTAATTGTTCCAAAATCGATATAACGTACTTTTCCGAAGAATTGGTTTTTTTTGAAATTAACAAGGTGTTGATTTTGGTGTCAAAATCAAAAATCCCCCCATAGGTTCTTAGAATGGTCTGGATGATAGGAGCTTGCTTTGGATGTAGGTCCAAATAGTTAAAGATGCTGTTCTTAGTACATATAAAACGGATACTCGTTCTTCTAGAAAAAGATTCGGACAAGGCAATGACCGAATTTTGGTCTAAAATCCGCAAACCGTTATAGGTGGTAATGGGGTTTAACTTATAGGTACTGCAAAAGGCATTAAAAGGCAATTGAAATGTTTCTTCGGTGCCTTCGCCAAAGGAGATTTGAAAATAGTTGTTCAGTTTATTGTACAGTAATTTAACGAAGGCAATATCTGGCAACACACTTAAAAACTGATTTCTGACCTGAATTTCATCTGCCTTATTGGTGATTAATACAGCTTTTGCCGGGCTGCCGTCCCTACCTGCTCTTCCGGCTTCCTGAAAGTAGTTTTCCATACTGTCCGGAATTTGGTAATGTACTACCAGGCCCACGTCTGGTTTGTCTATACCCATTCCAAATGCATTGGTGGCTACCATAACCTGAATCTTGTTCTGAAGCCAATTGTTTAAACGTTCTTTTTTTTCCTTTTTGGGGATGCCGCCATGAAATAAAGTAACCTTAAACCCTTGTTGGTGAAGAAAGTTGGCGACTTCCTGTGTCATTCGCCTGCTGCGAACATATATGATGATACTTGTTTTTGTTTCGCTGCACAACTGTTTTAGACGGTATCTTTTATCTTCTTCCCAACAGACAGAAAAGGAAATATTATCTCTGGAAAAGGAATCTTTAATAAGAAGGGGGGCTTCAAATTTTAGGTTGCTCATCATGTCTTGTACCACAACTTCTGTCGCTGTAGCCGTAAGGGCTATCACAGGTGCGCTTGGTGCAAGTTCACGTAAAATGATACAGTCTAAGTAGGCTGGTCTGAAATCATTTCCCCATTGCGAAATACAATGTGCTTCATCTATGGCGATAAGATTTACATCCATTTGGCGTATCCTATTTTGTACCAATTCTTGCTGAAGCCTTTCTGGGGATAGGTATAAAAATTTATACTTGCCGTACAGGCAGTTGTCCAATAGGTTGTTAACTTCCTCAAAAGAAATTCCGCCAGTGAGGGCAAGTGCTTTAATCCCGCGTTTTTTTAAGGCATCTACTTGGTTGTTGATCAGGGCAATCAAAGGAGATACGACAATGCAAATACCATCTTTTGCAAGTGCCGGAACCTGATAACAAAGTGATTTTCCGCCGCCGGTGGGCAGCAATGCCATAACATCCCTACCGTCAAGAACGGCATTGATAATCTCTTCCTGAGAGTTTCGGAATTCTGGATACCCCCAGAATTCTTGTAAAATTTCTTTTGGGTGCTGGGGCACTATACGTTTTTTATATGGTTAAGGATAAAGTTAACCCTTTGGTCTACGGTATCCTTAGGCACCATGATGATGTTGTAACCGTAATACCTATAGGTTTTTTCTAAATAGGTGTGTATGCGCAAGGCTTCTTCAAAATTCTCGTATCGCTCGTTGTCCGAAGCATGAATCTCTTGCCAAGGCGGTAATAAAAATACTTGATCGTAGACAAAAGAGGTGGTGGCCGTAATAAACTTATTTTCATAAGGCTGTCCAAAACAATCCATATAAGCCAATACGTCCGGAATGCCACGGTCTAAGAAAACTAAAGGTTGTGCTATTTTTTCGGCCTCTTGGTATTGTTTTATCCTTCCCTCCATAATCCGTTCGCTAAACAATAACGGGTCCGAAACGAATAATTGCGGAATACCTTGTTTTCTCGCTTCTAAGGTAATTTCCCTGGATATTTCCTCGAAGCAAAAAAAGCCCTTCTCTGCAATTGTATCTATTATAGATGTTTTCCCGGTGCTGGGACCTCCTGTGATGACAATTTTTTTGGTCTTCAATTGTTATGATTTTGGATTTTCCTTTTTTAGGGATAAAATGCTACTGCAAAGTAATGAAATACCCCTAAGACTAAAAAATTGCCAAGGATACTTTATATATTTGCAAAAACATTGCTATGGATCAAGAAAAATCAGACGAGTTTTATATCAGGTTAAAGGAACAATTGTCCCAAGGAACAAAGTGGCCTTCAGATTACCTATACAAATTTATTGTGCCCACCGATGCTGGAAAAATTAGCCAGATCGAAAAAATTTTTGATAATACAGGGGCTGTAATAGAAACAAAGCAATCTAAGAACGCCAAGTATACCAGTCTTTCGATTACTGTAAACCTTAAGAGTCCAGACGAAGTCATTCATAAATACAAACAAGTAGGGGCTGTAAAAGGGGTAATCTCACTTTAAAATAGTTTTTGTGGCATATTTTTGTTATTTTGCATGCGTACAAGAATACTTCCTTGTCTTAAATTTTTAAGTAAAAATATTTCAATTTGAATTTAGTAGAAAACTTAGAATACAATACTGAGCGTACAAAGCTCATTATTCCCGAATATGGCCGTCATTTTCAGAAAATGGTCGATCATGCCATTTCCATAGAAGACGATGAAGAGCGTAATCGGGTAGCCCAAGCTATAATAAGTGTAATGGGAAATATACAGCCTCATTTGAGGGATGTGCCCGATTTTCATCATAAACTTTGGGATCAATTATTCATAATGTCCGATTTTAAGTTGAATGTAGATTCTCCTTTTCCGGTAACTTCAAAAGAAACACTTCAGAAACGGCCCGAACCTTTAAAATACCCACAGAATTTTCCAAAATATCGCTTTTATGGGAATAACATAAAAAGGATGATCGATGTGGCAGTCAATTGGGAAAAAGGGGATATGAGAGACGGCTTGGAATATGCCATAGCCAATCATATGAAGAAGTGCTATTTAAATTGGAACAAGGATACCGTAGAGGACAAGGCCATATTTAAACACTTATACGAGTTGAGCGATGGGCAAATTGACCTAGCTAAGGAAGGTGAAAACTTAACCGATAGCGGACAGTTTCTTAAGAATAGGGTCGCCAAATCACCAAAAACCACTTCTGGTAAAAAAACACAAAGAACTCACACTCGCAGTAAAAAGCGATACTAATTTTCTCAACGCTTAATGGGGACATTTATAATTGAAGGTGGCCATCAATTGCATGGTGAAATTACACCACAAGGGGCAAAAAATGAGGCATTACAAATTCTGTGTGCCGTTTTACTCACATCCGAAGAAGTAACCATCAGCAACATTCCAGATATTGTCGATGTAAATAAGCTAATTTCCTTGTTGGAGGACTTGGGGGTGAAAACTCAAAAGAAAGCCAAGGGCACTTATTCCTTTAAAGCTGACAACCTTAACTTAGACTATCTGCAATCTGCCCAGTTCAAAGAGGACGGAAGAGGATTGCGAGGCTCTATAATGCTGGTTGGACCTTTATTGGCGCGATTTGGAAAAGGATATATTCCAAAACCGGGCGGTGACAAAATTGGCCGACGAAGGTTGGATACCCATTTTGAAGGCTTTATAAAGTTAGGAGCTACTTTTAGGTACAACAAAGAAGAGCATTTTTATGGGGTAGAAGCTGAAAAGCTTACAGGTACCTATATGTTGTTAGATGAAGCTTCGGTAACCGGAACAGCCAATATTGTTATGGCTGCGGTTTTGGCAGAAGGAAAAACAACCATTTACAATGCCGCTTGTGAACCTTATTTGCAGCAACTATGTAAAATGCTCAATAGAATGGGCGCCAAAATAAATGGCATCGGCTCTAACCTTTTGGAAATAGAAGGTGTAGATTCTCTCGGGGGTACCGAACATAGAATGCTTCCCGATATGATAGAAATCGGTAGCTGGATTGGACTGGCTGCGATGACCAGAAGTCACCTGACCATAAAAAATGTTCATTGGGACGACCTTGGACAGATACCTACCGTATTTAAAAAATTGGGAATACAGTTAGAGCGCCAAGGCGACGATATTGTAATTCCTGAACATAAGGACGGTTATGAAATTCAAAATTATATCGATGGGTCTATATTGACCATAGCCGATGCGCCATGGCCAGGGTTAACGCCAGATTTGTTGAGTATAATTTTAGTAATGGCTACCCAGGCAAAAGGAGAAGTGCTTATTCATCAAAAAATGTTTGAAAGCCGCTTGTTTTTTGTCGATAAATTAATAGATATGGGGGCAAAGATTATTCTTTGCGATCCGCATAGGGCTACGGTTATAGGGCACGATTTTAAATCGACCCTAAAAGCTACTACGATGGTTTCTCCAGATATACGGGCCGGAGTATCCCTGCTTATTGCGGCGCTCTCGGCAAAAGGAACATCGACCATTCACAATATTGAACAGATAGACCGTGGATATGAAAATATCGATACACGTTTACGTGCTATAGGGGCGAAGATAACCCGACTCCAGTAGAAAACGAATTTTCTGTTATAAATTATAAGGCTTCTTAGGCACCCAGTCTAAGAATTCTTTTTTTTATGCGCGCCTAGAAAAATTTAGGGATGTTTTGCGGTATTGATTTCTATCCAATAACCTTCGGGATCCTGATGGTATATTTGTTGCTCCCCGTCGGTCCGCATTGTAATGGCATTTTTCTTCCCGCGCCAATCTTCATAAGGGACTTTGTGCTGCTCCAGATAATCGATAAATGCTTTTAGTTATTGAGTCGACAGGCATAGGTGCATGGATTTGTGTTTTTTGATGGGTACCGTATCTTTTAGGATAAGATGCAATTGAGTGCTGCCTTGAATTAGAACCCATCTAAATCCAGGCGAATTATCGGGATGTGGAATTTCTTCTAGCTGTATGGCGTCCGCATAAAAATCGCCCGTAGCTTTTGAGTCCGCTACAAGTAGGGAAGAATGGTCTATACTAAAGTCAAATCCCTGTCCATAAGTAATAGAATATTGAGCGATAAAAATTAAAAGAGGAATTGTTTCATAAAAAACAAGGTTGGTAGCCTATAAGTTAGGTAAAAGAAAAGTCCAAAAGTAATGACGTCTACAGAAAGGTAACTAGTATAAAAAAAAGGGGGCGCATTTTAGCATACTTGCCCTAAAATCCTATTGATATACCAAGGAGTAAGATGGGCGTTGATTTATATTAAGAAGATGCGCTTAGTTGGCCTGTGCCTTTAAAAATTAAGACCGTTCCCAAGGTCTTTTCCTTTATTTTAATATCATTTTGCGTTAGGGATCGCGGCGGCATCCCCGCAGCAGCGCAAGGGATAAAGCCAAGAGCCCGACCGCCGAAGGGGGTAACGCTCAAAATAGTATGCTATAAACATCTAGCTAATTACTTTAGAAGTAGCTCTTGATTTTGATTTCGTTCCTAACAACCCCATCACAATAAGGTATTGTGCCACGGCATAGGTGCCCATTACCAAGAGGTGTGACCAAGGTACAGCCGTTAAAAATTTGTTGACCGCTAAAATACTATCGGAAACTATAAAGAATAAAGCCCCAGTAAAAACAAGGGTATAAGGTTTAGGGCGACCCTCTTTTTTTCTTGCAAAAGCGGTGATGGCCATGGTCAATATTCCTAGGATATAGAGTAGCACCGGAATTTTTAAGGCACCTAGTTTTTCTGCTAATACTAAGTATAGGGTGCTTCCGTAAGTAATAAGAAGGCTAAGGACAAACCAAAAACCTTTAGGGAGTTGTGGGCTTCGTTGATTAAAAAAAACCAGGGCGTAACAGAGATGGGCCATAAAAAAGGACCCTAGGCCCAAAATAAAAAACAGCTCATATTGGGTGTCATAAAGCAAAAAGATATCACCCAGTAACGAAAATAAAAGGGCCAAAAGGGTAGGTCTATAGATAGATTTTGGCAGGGATTTTCCAAAATGACCAAAATAAAGGAGTAATGCGGTAAGAATTAATGGTTTTGTTAGCTGACGAAAACCGGTAAAATCGGACGTGCCTACCCATAGATCTAGAATAACGAGCAGTAGAAAAAACCATAAAAAGGGTATTGTTCTTAATTTCATAGGCGGTAGTTAAAGTAGCTGCTACTTGCTAGTTTGCATAAAGTTTTCTTTTTCTGACCACTATAAAGCAAAGGGTTGTTTGCAGTACCACGGCAATGCCATTTGTAAGCCATAGGGCTACCGTATTGAAGCGAATTCCGTAAAAACACCAAAAGAGGTATATAAAGACCCACCCAAAAACAAAGCCGTAAGAAAGACTGCTAAGACCTTTAAATTTAAACTCTTTGTACACCTGAATGGCAATGACAAAACAAGCGCCCAAACCGGCCGTGATACCTATAGTTTCAAAAATACTTTCTGGGATACTGTGTAAAAAACTCATCTTATTAATATCATTAAAAAGGGGTTGGACAAATGTTAAAAGGTTTTATTTCTAGGGCAATTTAACTCATCTTAAAAAAGTGCCTACGGTTTATAGCGCTTTTTTGAAGAACGGTTTATAGTTTTAAATATACATTATTTTAACATCCCTAGAATGCGAAAATCGCAATTATCGTACCTATACTAATGTTATTGGGAGCTTATTAAGAAGCACTCATAATTTTATTCCTTGTGTCGTAAAGGAAATACCTTGTTGTCCCGTTGTGGAAATCATGACGGCTTCAAAAATGGGCTCGTGATCTTTGGGCTTTACCGCCCAATCAAAAATGAAATTGGCTCCGGGGCCGCCGTGTTTGTCGTCTTGGTCTATGACAATCTCTATGGTTTCTAGGGGTTTAAGGAAAATAGGTTTCTTAAAATAAGTCCGTAGCATAGCGCCCTCGGTATTGTAATATGCCGCTTTTAAAATATAAATAGAATCGGTAGGGTTTATATTGCGGATGCTTGTGGTAGCCGTTAAGTGGTGTAGCACCTTCTCCGTGCCGTCGTATATAGAAGAATAGACGGAGAGGTACGAGCTGCCCTTGATCAAAGAATCTTTTTCCGGCACGGAAATATATTTGCTATCCCAATTTACAGGGTCTATATGAGTAGTTTCTTTGTTCTCATTACAACTTATTACCCCTAAAATTAGGCTATAACCAATGGATAAGTACTTTTTCATGGAATAAACTTCTTGACATTTTGTTTTGCCAAAGTAATTTACAAAAAGCAACCTATTAAAGGTTCACGTTCCATAACTAATATCCCAATTGCCATCATTATTTTTTTAGAAGTAGCTATATTTTATTTTTTTTAGAGGCGTAATTTAGGCGTGTGGACTGTTTTTTTCTTCGTTGATATAAAAGGACAAGGCACCCGAAGGACAATTGGATATCTGGGCTTTAAGGGAGTCCGTAGTAGCATTATGGGGTTTTACCCAAGGATTTTCTTTTGGGTTGTACACCTGTGGCAAGGTTTTTACGCAAATCCCAGAGTGTATGCATTTTTTCGGTTTCCAAACCACGGTAATCTCACCATTGGTATATTCTTTTTTAATCTCATTACTAGCCATGATTTTAAGTTATTAGTCCAATTAATAGTATTGTTTTCTGTGACTTAAATTGTCTTTGAAACGTATTTACAAGGTAGCGGTCACTGTTATAAAGGTACTTAAATTTATAGGAAAAGTATGCTAAGGTGTTGTTTTAGAAACTGATAAAAGTTTGTTTATGTGCGGATTAAATATTTTTTTGAGAGAATTTTATTTTGGGCGTTTCCCTATCGGGTCGCTCTTTTCGCTGTATCTTTTTTAGCGGGCCGAGCCCGCTAAAAAAGGATGCCGCTGCAATAGCTTACGCGGCATTCGGCTAACAATGACCAATTAGCATAAAACAATGCTGTGCTTCCCTGATTAGGGCTGACCGGTTTTATTGAATGTTGCGGTTGTCGCCGGTAAAACTATTCTTCCAAATAGCCAAATTTTCCCAGATTGTAATCTTCTATGGCCTGTATCAATTCGCTACGCGTATTCATGACAAATGGACCTTGGGCCGCAATAGGTTCGTTGATGGGTGCTCCACTAAGAACAAGGATAATGGCGTTTTCCATTGCTTCTACCACAAAATCCTCCCCCTTGTTTTCGAACAAAACGAAATGATCTGTCGGCACAACTTCTGTATCGTTTACCTTTATTTCACCCTCCAAAACTAAAAGGGCAGTGTTATAGTTGCTAGGGAAGCTAAAGTCGGTTTTTGCGCCTTTGTTTAATCGGGTGTTTAATAGATTTACCGGCGTAAAGGTAGTTGCGGTTCCTTGAATCCCTTTATAATTCCCTGCAATAACTTCAACGAGACCGTTTTTGCCGGCCAATTCGTATTTGTGTATTTGGTCATGGGTAATACCTTGGTATTTTGGAGCCGACATTTTATCCTTTGCAGGAAGATTCACCCACAATTGAACCATTTGAAATTCGCCCCCAGCCTTGCTAAATTCGGTTTCATGGTATTCTTTATGCAATATTCCAGCGGCAGCTGTCATCCATTGCACATCACCTTCCTTAATAACTCCGCTATTTCCGGCACTGTCATGGTGGGCAATCCTACCCTTATAGGCAATGGTGACGGTTTCAAAACCGCGGTGGGGGTGCACACTTACGCCACGTGGTTTATCGGTAGGGGGAAAATAGAACGGAGCATTATAATCCATTAAAATAAAAGGATTCATCCTTTCCATATCCAAATGATACCCGCTGGGGATAAAATTGTGTACTCTAAATCCATCCCCTACATAATGTGGTGTTTTTGGGGCTACTACGATTTCTATATTTTTTCTGCTCATGGTCTTTTCTATTTAATTACAACCAAAGTTAGGGAGTATTTAAAGCCTGGGCATTGATCCATGATAAGAAAGTTTTAGTACTACTTCAAAGGCTTTTTTGCCATTTCTTTGCGTACCCTGCTTAAACTTTCGGGCGTTATCCCCAGATAGGAGGCTATCATCCATTGAGGGACCCTGCTGATGAGGTCGGGATAAAGTTGTATAAAATTCATATACCTGGTTTCTGCCGAAGCACTCAACAAAAGATTAATTCTTTTCTGTTGGTGGCGAATATGGTTTTGAAGGGCTATCTGGTTATATTTTCGGAAATATTGGCTGATCTCACTGGCCTGTTCTATGAAATCGGCTCCAATGAGTACCACCTCCGAATCTTCTATAGCATCTATAAACAGCTCGGATGGTTCGTTAAAAAAGGCACTGCTACGGTCGGCCACAATCCAGTTTTCGGAACCAAATTGAAGGATGTGCTCTTTTCCCGAGGTGTTAATGGTATAAGATCTTAAAAGGCCTTTTTCAACAAAAAAAGAAAATTTACAAACTTCTTCGGGCCTTAAAATAACGGTGCCTTTCGCTATTTTTTTTACCGTAACTTTTTTTATCAGTAGCTCAAAGTTTTCTTCGGAAACTTGCGCTTTGGTCTTTAAATATTTGGTGAAGTTCTTCACGGTTTTTGTTTTTTAGTGGTCTATTTAATCGATATGCTCAGGGACTGGCTTTAGGGCCATTTTTTATCTTTGAAGGTTTCAAAGGAGGTTTTTATCAACTCGCCGAGGACATTTAGATCAATATCGGAAAGCCGTTTTATGTACAAGCAAGATTTTCCGGTTTTATGGGGCCCTAATTTTTCGAGTAAATGCTGATATTTAGGAAATCCGGCCATGATGTATATGGAGAAGTTTTGCTTGCGAGGTGAAAATCCGGTCAATAACATATCTCCCTCTCTTCCAGTTTTGTATTTATAGTGATACTTCCCAAATCCCACAATACTTTCGCCCCACATGACGGCGGTTTCGCCTGTGGTTTTTTGAAACAATGCAACTAATTCCCAGGCCTCTAGGCGTTTTTGCTCGGGTTCGCAAGCATTTAGAAAAGTAGTCACGGAATTTGAAGTAGGTTTCGTTTTGTTTTCGGCCATGATGGGGTGTGTTAATTTATTCCAATTTTAAGGGATGCATGCAAATAAAGTTACTAAAAAAACTTATGTCAGTGCCGCTTTGTACACTTTTAAGCAGCGTTCGCGAGCTTCTTTATGATCTACCATTCTTTTGGGATAGGTAAGTTCTTGCCATTCCGGAACCCATTTCTTTATATAGTCTTTCTGTTTATCGAATTTTTCTATTTGGGTCATAGGGTTAAATATCCGAAAGTAAGGGGCAGCATCTACACCACAACCGGCGGCCCATTGCCAATTTCCCACGTTGGCACTCAAGTCGTAATCCAATAATTTTTCTGCAAAATAGGCTTCTCCCCAACGCCAATCGATCAGTAAATGTTTGCATAAAAAACTTGCTGCCAACATACGCACCCGATTGTGCATATAGCCGGTGGCATTCAGCTCTCGCATTCCGGCATCTACCAAGGCATAGCCCGTAACTCCGTTTTTCCATTTTTCAAATTCCCCTTCTTGGTTCCGCCACAGGATGCGATCGTATTTTGGCTTAAAGGATTTATGAACGGTATGGGGAAAATGCCAAAGGATCTGCATAAAAAATTCGCGCCAAATGAGTTCGTTCCAAAAGACTTCGTTTTGTTCCGCAATGGCTTTTTTTACCGCTGTACGTATCGAAAGGGTTCCAAAGCGTAAATGTGGCCCTGATCTGGAGGTGCCGTATTCTATAGAAGGGTAATTTCGCCTAGCCTCATAATTTTGGATTAGGGGTGGACTTAAATCATAATCTGGAACTCGAATGGAGGAAGGGGTAAAACCTATATCCGAAAGGGAAACAAAGGGTAGGTCTGTGTTTTTTAAAACATTTCCAAGGTGCTTAAGGCTGTCCTGGAGCTGGAGATCTTTTTCTGGATTGAATTTTTGTTTCCAGCGATTCTTATAGGGAGTATACACCAAATAAGGGGTGTGGTCTTTTTTTACAACCTCCGATTTATCAAATACAACCTGATCCTTGTAGGTGTTAAAGGGAATGTGATGGGCTTGCAGCAGCGTAAAGATCTCATGATCTCTCTTTCTTGCATAGGGTTCATAATCCTCATTAGTGTACACTTCTTGAAGCTCAAATTCCTGCAAAAGCTGTTGAAAGACAGTTGTGGGTGTTCCGTAAAAAGTAGCTAACGAAGCATTTTGTTGTTGAAGCTGAAGCTGTATTTTTTGTAAGGAACTATAAATAAAGCTAACCCGAGCATCATCTTTAGGGAGTTGTTCCAAAATTTCTTGGTCATATATAAAAATCGGTAATACCGGTACACCTGCTTTTAAGGCGGCAAGAAAACCAGTATTATCGTCTAGGCGTAGGTCTCGTCTGAACCAAAAAATAGAAACTTTTTTCTGCATGTCAAAGTATAGTGTGTCCTTGTAAGTGGCAAGGAAGTGGTTTTATTGTGGGGCGTTTATTCCTGATTGCTATGAATATAAGGAATCTAAAAGAATTGGTACATATTATATCAGGTAACATTTAAGGTCGATAGACCTCCATCGACACCAATGACCTGTCCGCTCATCCATGCGCTGTCATCACTCAATAGGAATACTGCAATATTGGCCATATCCAATGGAGATCCAATTTTCTTTAAGGGATGGCGATTGGCCATAAGCTCACGTTTTTTATCATTGCTCAAAAATCGGGAAGCTAATGGAGTGTCTGTTAGGGAAGGCGCAATGACATTAACCCGTATTTTTGGCGCATATTCTGCGGCTAAGGATTTGGCAAAACCTTCAATAGCCCCTTTGGAAGCGGCAACACTCGTATGAAAGGGCATTCCTATTTTAACGGCAACGCTGCTAAAGAATACCATACTAGCCCCTTCGGCCATTTTGTGGATGATAGCTTTAATAACCTTTACCAAGCCAAAAAAATTAAGCTCCATATCCTTATAAAAGGTATCGGTGTCTAACATTTTAAAAGGCTTTAGGTTAATGCTCCCTGGTAAATATATAACTCCATGTAACTCATTGGGCAAGCTAGTAGGGTCTAGATCGTCCGTGGTAACATCGAAAGGGATATGATGCGCTACTTCACCTAAATCTCCCCGGTCCCTTGAGGCAATGTAAAGGGTGTGCTCTTGCGATAATAGTTTCGCAACTGCAAACCCGATCCCTTTAGAACCGCCGATCATTAGTATGTTTTTTCTCATATCAGAACGATTTTAATTTAAATTCTGCCGGTTTTTCTGCAATGTTGCCAAATAGCTCGGTAAGTTTTTGTTCCCTATAACTAAAGATTTTCCGAAGTTGTTTTTTAACAATAATAGGGTGGACAAGTTGTCCCAAGATTCCGAAGGGAATTTTATAGTCGATGATATCTTCCATTGTAACACCTCCTGTAATGGGATGTATAAAATGCTTGTGATGCCACAAGGCATAAGGACCAAAACGCTGTTCGTCCACAAAGTATTCGCCTTCCTTTATATGGGTTATTTCTGTTACCCATTTGGTAGTATACCCTTTAAAAGGAGAGACTTTATATTGAATAATCTGTCCGGGAAACATTTTTTTGCCGTTTCCTGAGAGAATATGGAATCCCATATGTGGCGGAGTGATGATTTTAAGGTTCTCTGGTCTGGACAAAAAATCCCAAGCCTCCTCGGTGGAAATGGGAAGTGATTGTTTGGCATGAAGTTGATATAATTTCATAGCGTAATTTACACAAATATAGTTATTTTGTTTAACAAATTAAGTTAAAGAATGAACAAAAAATAAATTTAAGTACGCTGGCATGGATATTAACCCCGAGCTTATAGAGTGTCTTTGTTATTAGAAAGGCAGCTATATATTGAGTGATGCCATTCTATGGGTTTTTCACACTATAATTTTATGACATTGGATCATAGCTAGGCTGTATCGCTTTAATTATTGTAAATAATTTAAAGGATGGATGTTTAATTATAGCCGTAAGCGGTATCTTTTTAATTCGTAAATTAGTGAAAATCTTAAAAACCTTAGGAAAAATGAAAAAATTAGCACTTTTGGTCGTATCTGTTTTAGCTTCTGCCGGGATGCAGGCCCAGATAATGACACCACAACCAAGTCCGGCTGCCAAGTTGAGTCAGACTGTTGGATTAACCGAAGTTACGGTAGAATACTCTAGACCTTCCATGCGTGGGAGAACTATATTTGGCGACTTGGTCCCTTTTGATAAAATTTGGCGTACGGGTGCCAATGCAAGGACTACCATTAGTTTTAGTGAAAATGTAATGATAGGTGGGCAGGAGCTTACTGCTGGTTCTTATGCTATTTTTACCAAACCTACAGCAACTTCTTGGGATGTCTATTTTTATACCGATACCGAAGGGGGAGGAACCCCGGCACAATGGGATGAAAGTAAAGTGGCAGCCAAGACTACTGCTGCCGTACATACCATGGAATCGCCTATAGAGACTTTTACCATTTCTATAGATGACCTCTCGGATACTTCGGCCACTTTAGGGATGCTTTGGGAAAATACCTATGTAGGCGTAAAGTTTGAGGTGCCAACCGATAAGGCAGTTATGAAAGGGATAGAAAAAGCCATGGCAGGACCAGGTGCTGGAGATTATTATGCGGCTGCTGTATATTATATGAATGCTGGTAAGGATATTAACAAGGCCAAAGAATGGATGGATAAGGCCATGAGTATGACTCCAAAGCCTGCTTTTTGGCAATTAAGGCAAAAATCTTTGATCTATGCCAAAGCTGGTGATAAAAAAGGCGCTATCGCCGCTGCAAAAGAATCCTTGGCTGCTTCGCAAGCCGCAGGGAATGAGGATTATATTAAGATGAACAAAGATTCCCTGAAAGAGTGGGGAGGCAAGTAAATCGATACTTTCTAAGTTAAAAAGCTCGCCAAACGGCGAGCTTTTTTATGGTAATTGTATGTACTTCCTTGACGGACAGGCAGATGGTGTTCCTTCGAAGGCCTCTTATCACTTCGGCCCTTGTACCATGCTGCATTGTTTTATCTAATTTCCCTATCGTATTTTTTTTCTTCTTACTGCCAAATTCTCCAATTGATTTGGTAACCAATAGGAACATGATCAGGCTGCTCCATTTTGGCCGGTATCTGCGTTAGGGACCGCGGCGGCATCCCCGCAGCGGAGCAAGGGATATAGCCAAGGGCGCGACCGCCGAAGGGGGGAACGCCCAAAACCGTACTCTTAAAAGCCATCGGAATTATAAATTACCCTGACTTAATTACGGAACTCCACAATCGCTTATTCTACATAAGAAGCCTAACTGCGATACTATTTTGGGGTAGAAGAGGTTGATATAAATCGATTAAAACCTTCGAGAATAGTTGCTAAAGAAATAACAAGGCCACAACCAAAGGCATTTAACCATAGATAAGACATCCAGTCATCGCTAAATCCCCAGATAATAATTACTTGGGTTATCAGTGCAGCAACAAATACCGCATTGCCTTTTATAAATTTAAGGAAGAAGGCGATTAGAAAAATGCCAAGGACATTGCCGTAAAAGATGGAACCGATGATATTTACCAACTGTATTAGGTTGTCAAAAAGGTTGGCAATATTGGCGATCAAAATGGCTATTATTCCCCACAGCAAGGTAAATATTTTCGACATTTTTACGTAATGCGCTTGGGTTAAGGCGCCCTTGGTATTGCGCTGATAAAGATCTAAGGCGGTAATGGTGCCCAAAGCGTTTAATTCGGATGCCGTAGAGGACATGGCTGCCGATAGAATTACTGCCAACAATAAACCAATAAGCCCTTTCGGGAGATAATTTAATATAAAATGGATAAAAACATAGTCCTTATCATTGGTTTCAACCGTTTCATCGGCTTTTTTGATAAGAGCTTTTGCCGAATCCCTATTCGTGCGTTCTATTTTATTGATATTGACGATTTTCTTTTTGGCTTCTTCCGTGGCGCCGTATTCCTTAAGGTCCAGGGCTGTAGAAAATTTGTTCTGAGCCATTCTTTTTTCGGCTTCCAAACGTAAGTGCGCTTCTTCTAAAAGTTGGTATTCCTTGGCGTAAGCCGAATTGGCGATAGCATTGGTGGCCGCCGGATTGAAATTTAATGGCGAATGGTTGTACTGGAAAAATACAAAGACCATAACCCCTACCAATAGAATAAAAAATTGCATGGGGATTTTTAATAGGCCGTTAAAAATTAGTCCAAGCTGACTTTCTCGTACTGTTTTCCCGGACAGATAACGTTGTACCTGACTCTGATCGGTGCCAAAATAGGCCAAGGCTAGGAATAGCCCACCGGTAACACCACTCCAAAAGGTATAGCGGCTAGTGGTGTTAAAACTAAAATCCAAGATGTTTAATTTATCGCTGGCACCAGCAATTTTAAGGGCTTTGTTAAAGGTGATATCATCTGGTAGGTACTTCATGATAAAAAAGAAGGCCATGAACATTCCGCACATGATTACAAACATCTGCTGCTTTTGGGTGACACTTACCGCTTTCGTTCCTCCAGATACCGTATAGATAATAACTAAAATACCTATGATGATATTAAGGGTCTTTAAATCCCATCCCAATACTGCCGATAGAATTATAGAAGGAGCAAAAATGGTTATTCCGGCCGAGAGTCCGCGTTGGATTAAAAAGAGCAAGGCTGCAAGGGTTCTTGTCTTTACATCGAATCGATTTTCCAAGAATTCATAGGCCGTATATACTTTGAGCCTATGGTAGATGGGAACAAATACAATGGAAATGATAATCATGGCTATGGGGAGTCCAAAATAGAATTGAACAAAGCCCATTCCGTCGTGAAACGCCTGTCCTGGGGTAGATAAAAAGGTAATGGCACTGGCCTGGGTAGCCATAACAGACAGGCCTATGGTGCCCCATTTAGCATCGCTTCCGCCTAAAACATAATCTTTAACGTCTTTACTTCCCTTAGTCTTCCAAACTCCAAAAGCAACAATAAAGAGAAGGGTTCCGCAAAGAATAATCCAGTCTAAACTTGCCATATTAAGAATTTCCGGTCATTATAAAATAAAAAACAAGGATGTAAATTATATTCATGACAATTACCAAGGTATATTCTTTTTTCCATTCAAACTTATTGAGCATAGGGAAGTATTTATGGGTTTTTTTTGTTGTTTTTCTCTTTATCCAGCGAAAGCATATTAGCAAATAGCTTAAAGGCCCCTGGGACCCCGGCGGGCAATTCCCTAAAGAAACTTAAGCCGGTATACATATAATATCCTTTACCAAATGGGGCTACTAAAAGACTGCCTTTTAAGGCTTCTTCTCCTTGGTCGTGCATGGATAAAATAGGGGTAAATTCATTGGACCATTGGTGGGGAAAATACAGGCCTCTTTCTTGGACCCATCCGTCAAAATCCTTCGCAGTAATTATGTTGGGCGTGGTTACCACCGGATGGTTTTTAGCAAGAATTTCTACGGCAGAATTTTCTTCCGTTACTCTATCCCGTGACAAGGAAAGGGGGTAAGGAGCCAAGTTTTCGATGCCTTTACCACTTCTATCGACCGTATTGTATTGAACTATGAGATTACCGCCTTCTTTTACATAATCCATCAAATAAGGTTGTTTGAATTTTAGATCGGCATTCACATTATACGCCCTGATCCCAACAACGACAGCATCGAATTGAGATAAGGTTCTGCTTTTGATGGTCAAGGGATCAATTTTATGAACTTTATATCCTATTTGTTCCAAGCTTTCCGGAATATCATCTCCAGCCCCTACAATATATCCGATATGTTCACCGGCCTTATCGATATTTATTCTGACCACTTTGGTTTCAGTAGGAAGAAGCACCCTTTGTTTAGGGATATGGTCGTAAGAAATTTCTATTAATTCTTTAGAGATCTCTTCCCCGTTGACTTTAATTATTGGAGAAACATAGCTCTCGTCTTCTTCGGTAGGAGGGGACAATTGAAAGCTAATAGTTGTTTGATCGCCCTTCTTTTCAATATTAAAAAATTGCACTTCTTTATCTACTTGCCATCCTTTCCCATAATGGAGTTGAATTTCGCCTTTTAGGTTGTCTTTATGTGCCTTTATGGTCACGGGAATAAGCTTTGGCTGATCATTTGGGAAAATTAAGACCTTATCCTTAATGCTGGCCGAAGCTTTAGGCAACACAACGAAGTCTTGATATAATTCTCCTTTATCGGGTTTTGAATACCGGTACACAACGGGTTTTTTAATACGGATTGGGTAACCGTTCGGTGTTAATTCAAAAGTAACTTCAAAAGCCGCAGGGGACTCTGGTCTGCCAATCAAATCTTGATCTTTTACGGTATACATTCCAATACTTCCTTTTTCGGTCAACCAATAAGGCGTGGTATAAGGGGTGTTTTTTGGAATGTCTAAATTCATCTGAAAAGATTCCTTGTTGTTTTCTTTTAAGACGATGTTTTTATTTTCTTCCTGCCCATTGGCAATGGAGATCGATTTTAGAGTTACGGCATTGCTGCTTCTATTAAGCACTTCGATATTGATGGGAAGATTACCGCCGGGATACATATGGGGGGCTGTCGCTGATGCCTCTAGGTACAAGCCGTTTATGTCCAAGATGATATTTTCTAAGGCTTTAGTTTTTAAAGATTTCCAATGCTCGTCTTTCAGTTCTTGTATGGCCTTATGGGCCTTTAATAAGGCCGGTAAGTGTTTGGCCGGATTGGTGAAATCGAATTCCTTTTCCAAGGCGTACAAAATTTCACCTACCGCCTCACCGCCTTCTATACGAGACCAGCTGGTGTCTATTCCCTCGAATACATTGGTAGGATCCTTGGGAGTATTGCCCTTTAGCACTTCAAGGTATTCCTTTTCACTTCCCCTGTTACTTAGTCTACCAAAGCCTTGGCATAGGTGTTGGCTACTGGCCAAAGCGGCAATTTCGTTGTTGGATAAACCTTTTAAAGGATAATAGACCCCTACATCTAACGATAGCATATTGGATTTATTGGCTTTTAAAAATTTATCTTCGCTGCCGTAAAACCACCAAGAGGTATTAAAAAATAGTCGTTTTGGTTGCCAAACTTCTGTGGACTCCAATTGATTGGGGAATACGGATGGATCGTTGGCCAAATCAAAAGCTTCGACACTCAACATGGCCGATGAGGTATGATGGCCATGGGTAGTTCCTGGGCTTCTATGATCGAACCGATTGATAATAACATCTGGTTTAAAATTCCGTATAATCCAAACTACATCATTTAAAACAGCCTCCTTATCCCATATTTTTAAAGTTTCATTAGGATGTTTGGAGTAGCCAAAATCATTGGCTCTGGTAAAGAATTGTTCTCCCCCGTCGATTCTTCGTGCCGCCAGTAATTCCTGTGTCCTTAGGGTTCCCAATAACTCTCGTAATTCTGGGCCTATTAAATTCTGTCCACCATCGCCACGGGTTAGGGATAAGTAGCCGGTTTGAGCTTTGACTTCGTTTGATAGGTAGGAAATTAACCGGGTGTTTTCATCGTCGGGGTGAGCGGCGATATACAAGGCGGTTCCTAAAAAATTTAATTTCTGAAGCGAATGGTAAATATCGGTAACACTGGTTTTTATAGGGGCTTGTGAGATAACAGTGCTATGAAAAAAAAGTAGTCCTATAAGGGAAGCCAAAACAGTGCGCATATCGTTTATTTAATAGATTTTATAAATAGAGAAAGATATAAAGGATAGTTTTTTAAAACAACGCTAATTGCTTATAAATCATCCGTGCTGTCTTTTGAATCCTCATAAGTCTGAATTAAAACTACTGCTTTTTGTAGCATTAAGTTGTTGGGATAGGTCATCAGTTCCCCATTGGACCTTCGAAGATGCACATGAAAACCACGAATATCGTCAATGAAGAAAATTTCATCGTTGAGATCTACTTCCTTGTCCAATATTTTAATCCGGTCACCAATTTTAAAAGGAAAGGAAAAGAATAAGATAATACCCGAAGTGATATTGCTTAAAATAGACCATTGGGCAAATAGGGCTACACCAATAACGGCAAAGACCGAAGAAAAAATCAATCCTAATTTCTGAAAATCCACCCCCCAAACGAAGGTGAGGGCCACGATCCCTATAAAAGTGACGGTAATATTAGAAAATTTAATAATAAGTCTGGTTCTCACCTCGTGGATATCACTAAGTTTTCCGACTTTTTTAATTGCTTTCGCTCCCAAATACTTTAGAACAAGCAATATTACAACTAAAATGACGGTCCCTAAGATTTGTTCATCATAGGTAATTAAAAATGTTTCCATAAATTATAATCCTAAACTATCACGCAAAAATACATGCCTATTTTGATTTTCTTTCCAATATGCACGGTTTAAAGTTTTAATTTTTGAAGCCTTGGAAGTAAGTATCTGAGCATTAGGGCCGAAGCCGCTTTTATAGCTTTCTGTCCAGCCTTCAATATGATATGGGAAGGCGGTATTAAAGCTAATACGCAATGTTCTATTGAGTTTGGGGTAGTGCAACGTATAGGTTTTTTGGCCAACATCGTTGCTTATAGAGGCGGTAGCTTCGTAGGCTTTTAATTCTTGATGTGAAAAACGCAAGTATTCCATGGACGGAATCATGGTTATTGTTCCTAAAGGCAAGTTATTGGGGTCGATCCGTATTTTATTCCATATTTCGTTTTCCAAATGAGTTTTTTCCAACTGTAATTTTTGATCCCCTTCGGAGGCAAAATAAGAGAAAGACTCCACATTAAACTGTTTCCTATTATTTAATTGTACATAAACATGGCCACACCATTCCTGTACCGAGGTCGTTAGTTTTAGGGCGTGTTGTTGGTCGGACACCGGATAAAAACTACTATTCATGACAGAGTAGGGGTAAATTCCGGTTAGGAAGTTTTTGGTGCTATTTAGTTTTAATACTGGAATATTATCGGGGTGGTGCTCATCGGCCTTGACTTGTTTGTCTGCCAAAAAGGGTTCGGTTACATATACAAGTACAGCGCTTCCTTCCCTTATTTCTCCATAGCGGGCTTGTTCTAGGGTATAAGAGCTGATTTCTGCCGTTCCGCTATACCAGTACTTTTTAAATTCTTCAGAGCGTTGTGCGGTGGGCTTGGAAGTGACCTTTTCTCTTTTGGTTGTTGCCTCCATGTTTTTATCCTCTTTTTTAGAGGTTTGATTACAGGCGGTAAGCAAAACAGAAAAGGCCAACAATGGTATTACTTGAGCTATTTTGGACATTTTCATGAAGTATGGTTTCCATAAAAATATTTAAAATAATTTACCCAACCATGCGCATTAACGTTTTGTACACCAAATGAGTGGGTAAACCTACTACATTGGCGTAGGAACCTTTGATTTCTTCAATACCGATCAGTCCTATCCACTCTTGTATTCCGTAGCCTCCGGCCTTATCAAATGGCTTGTAGTTTTTTATGTAATACCAGATTTCATCTTCGCTGAGCTCCTTAAATTTTACTTTGGTGGTATGGTTGACGGTTTCTTGTTTTTTAAGGGTTGTAAAACATACCGATGTAATCACCTCATGCCAGTCATTGGACAAGGTTTTTAGCATTTGAAAAGCCTCTTGTTCATTGGCAGGTTTTGCCAAGGATTTGTTCTGGTGCCATACCACGGTGTCGGAGGTCACTAGAATATCCATCTCTTCTAAGCTATCCTCAAAGGCAGCTGCTTTTAGTTCCGACAAATAGTCCGATATTTGTGCTCCTTGTAAATGTAAGGGGTATACTTCGTCTACTGGTTTGGCCTGAACCCAGAAATCTATGCCCAATTCCCTAAAAAATTGTTGTCTTCTTGGGGAACCAGAAGCTAAGATGATCTGATAGCCGGAAAGTTTTTCCTGTAGCATCATTTTAATCGTTTTTAGCACTAAAATTTTCCATCCAATCGCCTCTAACCTTTAAGACTTGTTCAATAACATCGCGAACACAGCCATCGCCACCGTTCTTATGCGAAATGTATTTGGCAACCCCTTTCACTTCCGGTACTGCATTTTGTGGGCACGTAGGTAGTCCTGCCAATTCCATAGGGGGGATGTCGGGGATGTCGTCGCCCATATAAAGAACGTTTTTAGGATCTATATTGTAAACGTCCAGGTATTCGTCAAAAGGATCTATTTTATGATGGGCCCCCATATGGATATCGGTAACGCCCAGGCCACGTAAGCGAACCCTGACTCCTTCATTGGTACCACCAGAAATGATACAAACATTGTAGCCTTTTTGAATTGCGACCTTGACGGCATAGCCGTCTTTAATACTCATCGTTCTTAATAATTCACCTTCCGAGGTAATCATTACGGAGCCATCGGTAAAAACTCCGTCCACATCAAATACAAAGGTGGTAATGTTTTCTAATAGTTCTTTATAACTTTTGTCCATAGGTTTCTTTAATCGATTTACTTAACAAGCTGTAAATATCTTTATAAATATTCTTATTGAGTTGATTTTGGTGTCTTTCCAGGGTGTTGCTATCGTTTCGCCTGGCGGGTCCCGTTTGGGCGTCATAGGGAGACAACTGTTCTAATTTTTGAACCGTTTCTTTAATTAAGGGCAGCAACACCTCAAACGGCACTTCATTTTCCTGGCATACTTGCTGACCAATGTGAAAGAGGTGATTGGTGAAATTATTGACAAAAACTGCGGCCAAATGAATGCTTTTTCGCTGTTCACTAGAAATTTCAAATACCTTATCCGAGATAATAGCAGCCAATTGTTGTAATAAGGTTATGTCTTTTTGGTTTTCTGCTTCTATACAGATAGGCACGCTTTTGAAATCTATTTTCTTACCTGGGCTAAAAGTCTGTAAAGGGTAAAAAACGCCTCTTCTATTTTTAGGGTGCAACCCCTGCATGGGGACACTACCGGAAGTGTGTACTACGAGGCCTTGTTTTTGGGCAAGTTTTTCGGCCACTTCGGCTATAGCATCGTCGCTAACAGCTATAATATATACGTCTGCTTCTTCAATAGCATCATATCCAATACTGGTTACAGTTTTGTTGGTAAAGGAAGAAATCGAGGTTTCACTGCGACCAATGAGTTGTTTGACCACTATCGTATCAAACTGCAAAAAAGTATCCAACAAATGTTCGGCAACATTCCCGCTGCCTAAAATTACAATCGAAATCATGCCCAAAAGTAAATATTAAATCAAAAACGCAATGGTTCTTTTTAAGAAGTTTTTTATTCCGGCATTTTCATTAAGGTGTAGGAGCAACCGTCGGAAGGGGGGGCATACTTTTAAGGTGAATTTAAAGGAGCATTTATTAGGAATACCTAAAGTTCATTCTTGTAGTGCGCCTGTCAATTATTGAGGAAGATAGTTTTGTGTAACATATTTAATTAAAAGTGAAAAATACGCGTCAATTAACAAAAGATTTGATATTTATACCTATAGAAAGACGTATTTTCGCAATTTTAAATTTAACCTTTTCCTTGTAAGATGACCGAACTCTTTAAAAAGTTTTTCTTTTCTACCCGTTTAATGGCAGTTTTGTACATTGTTTTTGCAACTGCGATGGCCTTTGGAACCTTTATTGAAAGCTGGTATAGTACAGATACCGCCAGAATTTGGGTGTACAACACCACTTGGTTCGAAGCTATCATGGTGTTCTTTGTAATTAATTTTATAGGCAATATTGCTCGTTATAAATTATTGCGTTTAGAAAAATGGGCCGTATTACTACTACACCTTTCTTGGATCCTTATTATTGTAGGAGCCTTTGTTACTAGATATATAAGTTTTGAAGGCGTAATGCCGATACGAGAAGGAGAAACCGAGAATGTGTTTTATTCTGACAAAACGTACTTGACTGTTTATGTTGATGGAGAAATTGACGGCGAGCCTAGGCGAAAGATTTTGGAAGACGCTATTTTGGTGACTCCCGAAGCACAGAGATCCAATTTACCTTGGAAATATGATTATAACGATCAGGACTTTAAGGTTTCTTATGTCGACTTTATTGAAGGTGCCAAAGAAGGACTTGTAGAAGATGCCAATGGAAAAGAATATTTAAAAATTGTCGAAGCCGGTGATGGGGACAGACATGATCACTATTTAGAAAACGGACAAGTTTCTAGTATACACAATGTGCTTTTTTCCCTGAATAAAATGACGGAAGGCGCTATTAATATTATCGGTAAGGACGGAGAGTTTCAAATAATGTCGCCCTTCGAAGGGAACTTTATGAGGATGGCCGACCAATTTCAGGGAACGGTAACCAAGGATAGCTTGCAAACCTTACAATTACGCTCTTTATACAACATGGCAGGAATGCAATTCGTAATTCCAGATCCTATGGTAAAAGGTTCTTATGGTGTTGTTGCCATTCCTGAAGATGAAAAAACAGAAAATGACCTTAATGCGCTAGTCCTAGATGTTACTAGTAATGGTGAAACGGTGCGAAAGAAATTATTGGGCGCCAGAGGGACATCGAATTTTTCGGGGAATTTTGAAGTAGGCGGATTAAAGTTTAATATGAGTTATGGTTCAAAGGTATATCAGTTGCCCTTTGGCGTTAAATTGAACGATTTCATTGCAGAAAGACATCCAGGAACAGAAAACAGTTACTCTTCCTTTATGAGTAAGGTGACCATTGAGGACGAGCGTCCGTTTGATTACGATATTTATATGAACCATATATTAGACCATAAGGGGTACCGCTTCTTTCAGGCGAGTTTTCACCCAGATGAAAAAGGGACCGTACTATCTGTAAACCACGATTTTTGGGGAACATGGATTACGTATATTGGATATTTTTTACTGTATGCAGGCCTAATGGGAATTATGTTTTTTGGTAAGACAAGATTTAAAGATCTAGGAGAATCTTTAGAAAAATTAAAAAAGAAAAGAACGAAGATAGTAGCTGTATTGGCCTTAGGACTAGGGTTAAATGTTATGGCTCAGGAAAAACCTGCAGGTGAGCATGAGCATGGCAACATGCCTACGGCACAGGAGATCGATTCTTTGTTGCACGCTATCACCCCGTCCAAAGCACATGCGGCAGAGTTTGCCAAATTGGTCATACAGGATGAAGGGGGTAGAATGAAGCCTATAAATACCTTTTCTTCAGAGCTCTTAAGGAAGTTGAGCCTAAAGGATAAGTTTATGGATTTCAATTCTGATCAGGTATTTCTTTCCATGATGCTGAATCCGGCCGCATGGTACAATACCGAATTTATTGCTTTGGACAAAAAAGGTCAGAACGACAGTCTGAGAAAAATTATTGGCGTTGCGGAAGGAAAGCGATATGTAAAGGCTACCGATTTCTTTGATAGCAAGGGGCAATACAAATTAGCACCTTATCTAAAGGATGCTTATAGTACCAATACCCCTAATAAATTTGAGCAGGATTTTAAAGATATAGATGGGCGCTTGGTATTGTTGAACAGGGCCTTAAGTGGCGAAATTGTAAAAATATTTCCACTGTTGAACCACGAAAACAATAAATGGATTTCTGCGATTGAATATCGTGGGGGACAATTTGAAGTTCAAGACTCCCTTTACGGTAATTTTATTAAGAATTCCATACCATTCTATCTAATGAGCTTGCAAAAAGCCAAAAAGAGCGGAGATTATTCGGAAGCCGATAAATTACTGGCAGCTTTTAAAAAGAACCAAGAAAATCACGGCAGTGAAGTCTTGCCTTCAGAAAATAAGGTAAAGGCCGAAATTTTTTATAATAAAGCTGATGTTTTTAACAAGCTGTATAAATATTATGCCTTGGTAGGGTTTCTGATGTTTACCATATTGGTATTCCAAATTATTAAGGAAAGAAAGGTGTATACTATTAGTGTAAGCGCTTTAAAGGTAATTATATACTTGTTTTTTGCAGCTCATACGGCAGGTCTTATTATGAGATGGTATATCTCTGGACACGCTCCTTGGAGTGATGCTTATGAAAGTATACTATATGTGTCATGGGCAACCTTGGGAATGGGGTTATTATTTACAACCAAGAGTAATATGACCGTAGCGGCATCTACTTTTGTGACCGCTATGTTGTTATGGATAGCACATCAGAGCTGGGTAGATCCTGCTATAGCCAATCTACAACCTGTTTTGGATAGTTATTGGTTAATGATCCATGTTGCGGTGATCGTTGGTAGCTATGGTCCGCTTACAGTAGGGATGATATTAGGGGTTGTTTGTTTGATTTTGATGGTGATTACCAATGAAAAGAACAAGGAAAGAATGGCAATAAATATTCAGGAACTCACTATAATTAATGAATTGTCCTTGACGACAGGTTTGGTGATGTTGACCATAGGAAACTTCTTAGGAGGACAATGGGCCAATGAGAGTTGGGGCCGTTATTGGGGATGGGACCCTAAGGAAACTTGGGCCCTGATTTCTATTATGGTATATGCCTTTGTGATACATACCAGATTAGTTCCTGGTTTAAGAGGACGTTGGATGTTTAATTTCCTGAGTGTTGTAGCTTTTGGGAGCATAATGATGACCTATTTTGGGGTGAATTTTTATTTGGTAGGGCTGCATAGTTACGCTAGTGGGGCACAGGTGATTACCCCTTCCTTTATTTACTATACTGTAGTTGGAGTAGTCATTCTAGGGGCGGTGAGCTATTGGAGATATAAAATATTTTATTCTAAATAAGTTCTATTTTTCCGATTTCTTAAGAAAAGATCTAAAATGTCCTAGGGGTACCCCTAGGACATTTTTTTTGCGATCCACTGTGGCGTTGGGCACAAAAAACGAGCCGTGGTCGTGGCTAAATAACTGGGGTGTATAAAAAACGTTTCCGATGATTTTTTTGTAATTTTAAACACGTACAATCAATCTCATTCATAGTTATGGCAGAACGAAAAAAAGGAATCAACACCATATGTACTCATTTTGGTGAATTAGAAGATACCGTTTATAAAGGTGCGGTGTCGCCATTGTATATGAGCACGTCCTATGCCTTTGAAGAGGTAGCTGTAAAGCGTTATCCACGGTATTTTAACACCCCTAATCAAGTAGCCTTGGCTCAAAAAATAGCCGCTTTGGAGCATGCCGAAGCAGCTTTGATTTTTGGTAGCGGAATGGCGGCAATTAGTACTTCCTTGTTAGCTTTTTTGCAAGCAGGCGACCATGTGGTATTACAGAAAACCCTGTATGGGGGGACCTATAATTTAGTGACCGAAGAGTTTGGTAAATTTGGTATTTCTTATTCTTTTACCGATGGTCTGAAGGTGGCGGATTTTGAAGCTAAAATTCAGGAGAATACAAAGGTGATTTATATCGAAACCCCATCGAATCCCTTGTTGACCATTACCGATTTAAATGCGGTATCTGCTCTGTGTAAAAAACACAATATCATATCTATGATTGATAATACCTTTGCTAGTCCTGTAAACCAAAACCCCATAGACTTTGGGGTCGATGTGGTTATCCATAGTGCAACGAAGTATATGGGAGGGCATTCGGATATACTGGCAGGGGCAGTGGCCACTACGGAAGACTATATTCACCGTATATTCCATTTGGGCAAGAATCTGGGCGGTAGCTTAAGTGATTATACCGTATGGCTCCTAGAGAGAAGTATAAAAACCATGGGCATACGGGTCCGTGCACAAAATAAAAATGCCCTAGAAATGGCAGCGTATTTGGCCGAGCATAAGGATATAGAAACTGTATATTATCCAGGCTTGCCTTCTCATCCCGATCATGAAATAGCCAAGGCTCAAATGAAGGGATTTGGCGGAATGCTGTCTTTTGTACTAAAAGAAGGAATCGATGCTTCAGAATTTCAAAAATCCCTAAAGCTTATAAAGTCTTCCATGAGTTTGGCAGGGGTAGAGAGTACCATGCTTTCTCCGACAAAAACCTCTCACGCCTTATTGAGTGCAGAAGAGAGAAAACGTCAGGGAATAGCCGATGGGCTAATACGGTTTTCCGTGGGAATCGAAGAAGTAGAAGATCTGATGGCAGATATCGACCAAGCCTTGGAAAATGTAAAATCAAATTCAACTTTAAAATTACCTTAGATCTTAGGGATTCTCTGAATACAAAAGCAGTCAGAAAATATTACTTTAGTATCCCAACGGAATGCTAAAAAAAAAGGATCGGCTTCTAAAGCATTACCCTTTTTAAGCAATATCTTTGCCTAAATCCAAAAAGACGGTAAAAGTTTTTTAAATAATTAGGATGGCCTTGGTTACAGCTGCCCTTGATTATAGTGTTAAATTATTGATGTAACCCTTTAAATGTAAGCTTGTGAAATTAGATATATTGGTGTTTGGCGCCCACCCCGACGATGCAGAATTGGGAGCTGGGGCTACCATAGCAAAAGAAGTGGCCAGCGGAAAAAAAGTAGGAATCATCGATTTGACCAGAGGAGAGTTAGGGACTCGTGGCTCTGCCGAAATTAGAGATAGGGAAGCGGCAAAAGCAGCTGAAATATTAGGGGTAGTGGTACGAGAGAACATGGAATTTGCCGACGGCTTTTTTGTGAACGATGCTCAACATCAGCTGAAAGTAATTGAAATGATCAGGAAGTATCGGCCAGAGATTGTCTTGTGCAATGCCGTGGACGATCGCCATATAGATCATGCTAAAGGCAGTAAACTCGTTAGTGATGCTTGTTTTTTAAGCGGCTTAAAGAAAATAGATACCAAATTATATGGCGAAGAGCTATGGCAAGAGCCATGGCGTCCCAAACAGGTATACCACTATATTCAGTGGAAAAATTTGGAACCTGATTTCGTTGTGGAGGTGTCCAATTATATAAGTGTAAAAGAAAAGGCTATTATGGCGTATTCCTCACAGTTTTTTGATCCAAATAGCAAAGAGCCAGAAACACCTATCAGTAGTAGAAATTTCACGGATAGCGTTAACTATAGAGCTCGTGATTTAGGAAGGCTTATCGGTGTCGAATATGGCGAAGGGTTTACGGCCGAAAGATATGTGGCGGTAAAAAGTTTGGACAGCCTTATTTAGGCTGTCTTTTTCAATCCTTTTTTGCCCTTGGGGATGGTGAAATAAAAAGTAGAGCCTTCTCCTATAATACTTCGTACTTGTAGGGATCCTCCGTTTCTAGAAAGCATTTCTTTGCACAGTGATAAACCTAAGCCTGTGCCCTTTTCATGGTTGGTACCGTAGCTTGTAAAATGCGAATCCTTTAATAGTATTTTTTCCTGAATCTCCTTGGTCATTCCTACGCCGGTATCTTTGATAAATACCTCTATAAAACCATTTAAGTCTTTGACGCCCACCGTGATTTTTCCGTTGTTGGGGGTAAATTTTATAGCATTACTCAAAAGGTTCCTTATCACAATATCTAACTGATCTTTATCCGACCAAAGCACTGTCTTTTTAGGAAGTGTATTTTCGATAGTAATCGATTTTGAATCCGAAAGTTTGTGTAGTAAAACAATATTTTCATTCACCAATCGATGTAAATTGGTGTTTGTTCTGGTAGTAGTGGTACCGTTTAATTGCGTCTTGCCCCAACTAAGTAAGTTGTTAAGGGTAAAAGAAAGGTTGTTAACGTCGGCTTTTAGTTTGGGCAGCAGGGCCTTAAATTCAGAATTTTTCAAATCTCCGCTCATTAATAATGCTAAGAGCCCATCGAGAGCCCCCATTGGGCCGCGTAGATCATGCGCAATAATAGAAAACAGCTTGTTCTTGGTATCGTTGGCAAATTGAAGCTCTTCTTTTCGTAATTCTAAATTCTTTTTTTGCTTGTTTAATTCATTAATTATATTTTTCTGTATTTTTTTACCTCTAGCAATTAGAAGAGAAACCACTACCATAATGAATAAAAAGGCCAAAGCTAAATATATGTAAAAGCGTTGTTGGGCCAGGGCTTTTTCGTTTTCTTTAATTAAAGCCTCTCTTTGCTGCTGAAAGGATTTTTTGGTTTTTAAGAGATCTAAGGCCAGTTGATTTTCTTTTCTAGCAATAGAATCTGACAGTGTAATGTAGTGTTCAAAGTAATTTAAAGAAGTTTCAAAGTTATTTTCCGCTTTGTTGATCCTATACAGTGTTTTTGTGCTTTCTTGTACTCCTTCGATAAATTTTATTTGTTCTGATAATGTTAAAGCTTCGATAGCGTATTGTTCGGAAAGCGTAGAGTTTTTAAGGCCTAAATATGCTTTGGCCATTCCGTTTAAAACAAACACTTTTTCTTTTTTCTCGTCTATTTGTTCATGTAAAGCAGCTGCTTTTTCGTACCATTTTAAAGCGGTATTAAATAAACCTTTATCAATAAATATTTGCCCCTTTGTTTCATAGCAAAAGGCCAACCAACCTATTTTGTCGTTTTTTTCAAAGATCTTAATACTGGGGTTTAGGTACTCTAAAGCTTCATCCAATTTTCCTGCTTTGGTAAGAGCGGCCGCTAAATTGCTTTGGGTTTCTGCTGAATGCAAGTCATTTCCCAATGCTTCCTGTATTTTCAGAGATCTAGTATAGTATTTTATTGCTTGATCGTAATCATTGAGAGAAGAGTATAAAGAGCCTATATTGTCTTTGGCAACCGACATCCAATACTTTTGATCCTCTTTCTCTGCCAATTCTAAAGCGGTCATGTACGTTGCAAGGGCCTCGGCTAGATTTCCTTGATAGCTTCTTGTCATGGCAAGGTCAGACAGGATTCGGAATCTTAATTTAGGGAAGTTGTAGGTGCTAATGGCTAAAAGGGCCTCCTCATATTTCAAAATGGCAGTTAACATTTCGCCGGTACCCGCGTAGTATTGTCCTATCCCCAACAAAGATTCACCGGTGCCATAAGGGTAATTGGCCTTTTTGCTCAGCGATAAAGCTTTTTTGCTTAATAAGAGCAGGCTGTCATTATTTTTAAAAAGCTGCTCGTTCCCAAGCTCATTTAACAAATTAATATAAGTGGTATCTATTGCGGAAAAGTTTTTCGAAGCCTCTATAGCCAAAAGCTTGTTTTTGGTGCTATTGTGATGAGCGGTTTGTGCCATGCTCACTTGGGAAAGATAGCATACGCAAAACAGGAAGAAATAGTATTTTATGAATCTTGACCTTAAGGGAAGAAAGATTCTTGTTGGTGTATACATTTCAAAAATAGATTAAGAGCTTAAAGGTATGTAATTGTAAGAATACACTCAGAGATTTTGTTGTGTAAACCTGTTTTTTTGGTGTTTAAACAATAAAAATATGCATTTAGTCGATAAAGTTGAATTATTTTTGAAAATATTCTCAATTATTTGTTATGGAAGGGATATTATATTTTTTTTAAAAAAAAGGCGATTATTATTTGGAAGATTAATGAAAAGAACTATCTTTGCCACCGCTTACAAATGGTGGTTGTAGCTCAGCTGGTTAGAGCGCTGGATTGTGGTTCCAGAGGTCGCCGGTTCGAACCCGGTCTTCCACCCAAAAATGCAAAGCCTTGTCTTTTAGACAGGGCTTTTTTTGTGTCTCATTTTTAACGAATTAGGAGGGATCCAAGATCTGGTCACATGTTGTGGGGATTTTGCAATAATTTCTATTCTTTATAAAAGCCCTTAAGGCCATATCAAAAATAATTTGGGCGTTCCCGACTGCGTCGGTCGGGCTCTTGGCTATATCCCTCGCTCTGCTTCGGGGATGCCGCCGCGCTCCCTAACGCGTAATAATGAAATAAATTCACACCCGATTATTGATATTTAGCCATACTCGCCTAATTTTTTTTCGATGCATAATATTTGTTTCGTGTGGTCTCGGACACGCTAGGAAGGTGTGTTGTAGACTGTAAAATTATGGTTATAAAAACATTAGGAATGGATTCTAAAAACTCCTTGCAAGAAATAAATGTTACCCCTTGTAAATCCTCATAAAAACTTTAATTTTTTACTTTAATAATCCCCATAGATATTGGGATATTTAATAAAAAGGGTTATCTTTGCCACCGCTTACAAATGGTGGTTGTAGCTCAGCTGGTTAGAGCGCTGGATTGTGGTTCCAGAGGTCGCCGGTTCGAACCCGGTCTTCCACCCAAAAATACAAAGCCTTGTCTAAAAGACAAGGCTTTTTTTGTGGCTTATTTAAAAGATTTATAGTTTCTAGTTCTTACATTAACTAAATAGGTACAGCGTAGGTATTTTTTATATCTCCCATGACAAAGGTGCTGTGGGCGCTGCCGATATTTTTTACCGATCCCAAACTGTTTAGTACAAAATCTTGGTAATGTTTCATGTCCTTGACCATCACCTTTAATAAAAAATCATAATCACCAGAAATATTGTAGCATTCGGTCACCTCTTTTATAGCCGCTATGTCCCGAACAAACTTATTACCTATTTCCTTGGTGTGTTGTTTTAAGGTAATGTTGCAAAAAACCGTGAGGCCTTTGTCTAGTTTTTCAGCATCTAAAATGGCTACATATTTTTTTATGTATCCGTTTTTTTCCAAACGCTTCACTCGTTCAAAAACGGGGGTGGTAGATAGGTTTACCTTATTGGACAGCTCCTTGGTAGTGAGGTTAGAATTATGTTGTAATAAATTTAAAATTTGAATGTCAATCTTGTCTAAATCTGTCATGGAATATTTTTCTGTTTAGTGTCCTGTTACTTCCTTAAAAAGAATAAGCAACCATAATATAGGTCATGTATAGATGAATTATCTAAAAAAACACAATTATAAGGATAATTCCTATTAAAATACAAGCTTTGCAGGAGAAAATATAATACTGTAAAAATGAAAACAAACCTTTTAGGCTTCCCAAGAATTGGTGGCAATAGAGAACTAAAAAAGGCTTCCGAAAAATATTGGAAAGACCAAATTACCGCAAATGAATTAATACAAGTGGGGAATGAGCTTCGTAAAGAGAATTGGCTATTGCAGAAAAGTGCCGGCATTGATCTAATTCCGTCTAATGACTTTTCGTTTTATGACCAAATACTCGATGCTAGCATGATTTTTGGTTGTATACCTTCTCGATTTCATGGAGTTAAAAGAAGTAAATCTGATGTAGATCTTTATTTTGCTATGGCAAAAGGGATCCAAAAAGATGGTTTTGATATCACTGCAATGGAAATGACCAAATGGTTCGATACTAATTATCATTATATAGTACCGGAGTTTACAAAAAATCAGTCCTTTGAACTATTGTCTTTGAAGGCCGTAGAGGAGTTTAAACAAGCATCGGACTTGGGAATCTTTACGAAACCGGTGCTGATTTCCCCTGTTACCTATCTTTATTTAGGAAAGGAAAAAGAAGAGGGCTTTCATAGGATCGAATTACTCGATAGGCTTTTGCCTGTGTTTTTTGAATTGTTAGAACAATTAGCCTTGGCAGGGGCAGAATACATTCAGGTAGATGAGCCTTGCTTGTCGCTAGATTTAAGCGATAGGGAAAGAACGGCTATAGTAAGCTTGTATGCGCAATTAGCAGAAAAATTTCCGGAGTTAAAAATTATCCTGACCAATTATTTTGACTGTTATGGCGACAATTTAGAGACGGTTTTACAGCTTCCGGTCTATGCCTTACATTTAGATTTGATTAGGTGTCCCTTACAGTTGGACGATATCTTGGAATCGCCGGCTTTCACAGGAAAGCAACTGTTGTCTTTGGGAGTGGTTGATGGAAGAAATATCTGGAAGAATAATTACGAAGCCTCATTGGATCTTATAAAAAAGGCATCACAAAAAGTTAGTAAGGACAAACTCTGTATAGCTTCTTCTTGTTCTCTGTTGCATACTCCTTACGATGTAGATCTTGTGTAATCGGAAATTAAATCTGCACAGTTTTCGGTAAATAGGAATACACAGAAAATGGCAACAGGAATACACAATTAAAAGACCATTTGGGGCAT
>NZ_FQYX01000010.1:0-95512 GCF_900141935.1 Arenibacter nanhaiticus
TGCTGAAAATAGGTGCTACCATTAAAATAACCAAAAGAAGAATTTATTACCGGCTCTCCAAAGCCTTTGTGTACCAGCATCTATTCCAGGAATTGCTCTCTGGCTAAAAGTTACTCATCTCACTGTTTATCAGTCTTGGGATACCTATGCCTTATCGGGAAATTTCAGCAATATCAGGACTAAAAATAGTCATATCTGCACTAAAATTTACAGAAGGTTCATCTAACAGCTGGAAAACTATCCCGGAAAATTTCCTTAATCCAGGGAATGCAAAATTTATCCTCAAATTCCTTGAAGAAAAAACTCTTGGTGAATAATGCGGGTTAAAGTTCTCGTATTCCTTTAAAAAGTGCTGAAGTTGTAGGTTCGAAGTGGCATCAGAATCTATAATAGTATAGCTAAACTCCATAGTATTGGTGTTTTGCTACAATTTAAGAAGTGTTTGCTATAATACCCTAGGTTTTAGCCATAGAAAAACTAGGGTTTCTGTGCGTAGTCAACCAATAAGTATCTTTTTTAGTGAAGTAGGGATAAAAGGCCTTGTTGGTTGATAAAAAGAAAGTAGAGAGAGTCTATTAATTGTTGTCAATAAACACATCTTCGATCTCTTTTGAGATTCGCATAGGTTTAAAGGTCTCTGCGTTTAAGAGACACCATTCTGTTTTAGATTTAACAAGGAGCTGATCGTTGTGCTTGTTGTACATTTCTACAATTCTAATGCTGATCGCTCCTTTGCTTTTGTCTATATATGTTTTAATCAGGATTTCATCATTTAGTTTCGCGGCGCTTTTATAAGTGATATGATGGGTTAATACCACCCAGGCAGTAGTGCTCAGCAATTCTTGTGGTGCTTTGGTTTGCCAATGCTCTTTGGCGATATCTTGCATCCATTGTACATACCTTACATTGTTTACGTGGTTTAAATCGTCTAAATCGTCTGCGACTACGGTGATGGTTTTTTGAAAGGATTTCATTATTTCTTGTGTATTTTAACTTCAAATAACTTGCTCCAATTTTTTCCGGTGATAAAAAAGGTCTTCCTTTCAGGGTGATAGGCCACACCGTTTAGGACGTCTAGGTTTTCATGCTGCTTTACCTTGTCTTTTAGGCCGCCAAAATTAACAACACCTTCAATAGCCCCGCTTTTGGCATCAATAATCATCATGCTTTCCTTTTGGTATACATTGGCATATATTTTACCATCTACATATTCTAGCTCATTAGCCTTGTTGAAAATGGATTTATTGGTGACAGTTTCCAGAAAACTTTCCTCTGCCAAGGTTTCTTTGTTTAGGATCCAAATTTTTTCCGTACCATCGCTTTTGAAAATTTTCTGTCCATCATTGCAAAGTCCCCAGCCTTCCTTGCTTTGATTGTATTTAAAGCTGCCTGTTTTTTGAAAACTATTGAGGTCATAAATAAATCCGATACCATTACGCCATGTAAGTTGATAGATTTTTTCATCTAAAATGGTAATGCCTTCTCCAAAATAGGTGTTCTCTAAGTCTATTTTTTGAAGGATTTCTCCCGTTTTATAGTCCACTTTGCGCAGTGAAGAATATCCATTTCTTCCGGTGCTCTCGTATAGGGTGTCCTTATAAAATTCTAATCCTTGGGTATAGGCATTTATATCGTGCGGATATTCGTTGATGATGTCATAGGTATAGATTACCGGTGCCTTTTCTGCTAAAATTTTTAATTTTTTTTCTACCGCTACGGTATTGCCTTCATAAGTAACCGTAGCAGAGAGTGTTTTAGAGCCAAGAACTGCTTCATTAAGGTGAATTTTACCGTCATTAACATTTATTTCCTTGTCGTTTAGTTTATAGACAACTTTATCTACAGTTTGGTTTTTTAGCGGATTGAGTTTAATTCCTACGGTTTCATTTTGTTGAAACTCGGTTTTGTTGCCCTCTATTTGTATTTCGAAAAGTGAAGCGGGATCTGGATTTCCACCACAAGCCATGAAAAAAATAGGGACTAAGCATGTTAGGTGGTACTTTAAAATGTTCATTATATAGTAGTGTTTAGGTGTGTAATAACAGAAATTTACTGCTCAAAATTAAATAAAAGTAATTTTTTTATTTTTTTTTCAAATTTATATCGAATCCAATTTATTCGTAGTTGATTTATAATCAATCCAATATCGTTGAAAAGGTATTTTAAAATTGTATAGGCAAGTTATTTAATAAAAATTAGACCAAAAAATGATTGGAAAAAAAAGAAAAGAGTGTATCTTTGCACTCGGCAAGTCCTACACGACCAGCTCCTGTAGAATCCCCCAGGGCGGGAACGCAGCAAGGGTATATGGTTGTAGCGGTGCGATGTAGGTAGCTTGCCTTTTTTTGTACCCGAAACTGAACAAACACTTCGAAGTTCAGTTGTTGTCCCAACAGAATTTTAATCCATTCTTTTCTCTTAAAATTGTACATTTATTTGTTATTTTGCCAGCTTATACAAATGGTGATGGAAGGTAAAGTTGTACTGATTACAGGAGGTTCGTCTGGAATAGGGAAATCTATAGGAGTTTTTTTAAAATCTAAGGGTTTTAAAGTCTATGGCACTACAAGAAACCTGTCAAGGTATCCGGATTTTAAGGAGTTTGAGCTTTTGGAGCTCGATGTTAGGGATGTGAAAACCATTCAAGGGGCAGTTTCCCAGCTCATAGCAAAGGAAGGAAGGATAGATGTGTTGGTTAATAATGCTGGCGTAGGGATTACCGGACCAATAGAAGAAACTCCTCATGAAGAAATTTTAAAGGCCTTTGATACTAATTTTAATGGACCCTTGCATGTGTCCAAAGCTGTATTGCCGCATATGCGAAAGCAAAAATCGGGACTGGTTATAAATATTACTTCTATAGCGGGTTATATGGGATTGCCGTATAGAGGGATTTATTCGGCTAGTAAAGGTGCGTTGGAGCTGGTGACCGAAGCGCTGCGTATGGAGACTAAAGGGTTTGGAATTTCTTTCACTAATTTAGCACCTGGCGATTTTGCGACCAATATTGCTTCTGGGCGTTATCACGTACCGGTTGTAGAAAGCTCACCGTATCAATTGCCTTACGGGAACACTCTAAAGATGATGAATGAGCATGTAGATCATGGTCAGGATCCTATGTTGGTGGCACATATGGTGCTTAGGATCATAAATACGGCTAATCCTAAGGTCCATTATAAGGTGGGAGAGTTTATGCAAAAATTCTCATTGTTTCTCAAAAAAGTTTTACCAGACAAAATGTACGAGAAACTATTGATGAATCATTATAAATTGTAATTTTACGAATCTTAAAGAAAGGGCATTATTTTTAGTGTTTCCTTTCATACATTAATTAAAAATAGCAAATAAGATGAAATTTTTTATTGACACAGCAAACTTGGCTCAAATAAAGGAAGCCCAAGAATTAGGGGTTTTAGATGGTGTAACCACTAATCCGTCTTTGATGGCTAAGGAAGGAATTACAGGAAGAAACAATATCTTAAAGCATTATGTGGATATCTGTAATATCGTTGACGGTGATGTTTCTGCTGAGGTGATTTCTACTGATTTCGCTTCTATGGTTAAAGAAGGGGAAGAGTTGGCTGAGTTGCATGAGCAGATCGTAGTGAAAGTTCCTATGATCAAAGATGGTGTAAAAGCGATAAAGTATTTTTCTAATAAAGGAATAAGAACCAATTGTACGTTGGTTTTTTCGGTAGGACAAGCGTTATTGGCTGCTAAGGCTGGAGCAACGTATGTATCTCCTTTTATCGGAAGATTAGATGATATTTCTACAGACGGATTGAACCTGATATCTGATATTAGACTAGTTTATGACAACTACCAGTTCGAAACTCAAATCTTAGCGGCATCTGTAAGACACACAATGCACGTTATTGACTGTGCTAAACTTGGATCAGATGTTATTACTGGACCTTTATCTGCTATTGAAGGATTGTTAAAACACCCTTTAACAGACAGTGGTTTGGCTAAGTTTTTAGAAGACTACAACAAAGGAAACTAATTTTCCTTAACAACTATAAAAAAAGTCCCAGGGGTTTATTTCTCAGGGACTTTTTTTGTTTATAATGGTTTTGGGGATCAAGGATCAAGTAAAAGCTATTTCTTTTAATGAATTTGACATGGCTATCTTATTCCGCGTTAGGGACCGTAGCGGCATCCCCGCAGCAAAGCAAGGGATATAGCGAAGTGCCCGCCCGAGGAACGAGGGAACGCCCAAATAATTTTAATAGGAGCTGTTAGTCTAGGGAATCGGTCTTGCTGCATTGCATTTGAACACAGCGCTTTTAATATTGTTCTGTTAGAAACTGCTATAAATGTCGGCGAAGGCGTCTATAATAACACCGTCCTTGGTAATAATGCCTTTGTTTAAGCTCTTTAGGACCAAAGCGTTTTTTAAATTCTCAAAATCATCGGATCTGTACTGTTTGCTGGTATCCAAGTTGCTGGTGTTAAGTACGTATTGCCATCGAGCTGGATCGGTGTTGCAATTGATTCCGATAAAGGTATATTCTGGTTTGCTTACTGCCAATTGGGACACGCGTTTTTTTATGCCTTCAAAGTGCATTCTTTGGGCGTCTGTCCAGAAATAAAACACCGCATTCTTTTCCTTGTCCGCTATTTCTTGGAGAGTAACCGAAATGCCCTCGGCATTAATAACAGAGATATTGGGCAGTTTACTGGAAGGTTGTAGGTTGATGACTCCTTGGTACAACAATTCTATTTCTTTGTGATGTTTATTGTTTTGCGCCAATTTTCGGAAATCATTGATGAAAATTTTATTGTTTTCATCTCCCTCATGAGCGTTGATTAAGTAATCCATGGCAACATTCCTAAAAAGGTTGTCACGCAGCCCTTTTTCTGTTACCAAATCGTTTATCAATTGCAGCTTGTGCTGGTTGAAATGAAGTTTGTTCTTTACAATGCTATGGTGGTTTTCAAGGCAGCCATCCTTGCAACTCATATAGGACAAGTTGTCAAAATGGTTCTTCATAAAATTGTAATAGGGTCTTAGATAGGTTAGTTTGTTGTTGTCATATTCCAAATCTTTTCTATAGGTGTAAAAATGTTCCGGAACCGTGGTGATTTCTTTCTTAGCATTCCTGATCCTGTTCCAAAAAGGATAGCGTTCCTTGTAGGTATAGTAATGGTAGTCTATGCTGGCCGTTGCTATTTCCAAAGCGTTTTTAGATAACTGTGCCTCTTTGCTTAGTTCGTTTAGCAATTTAAATTTTATGCTTCGTAAAGAGTCTATTTTTTTACAAAATTCGCTTGGCTCAAGGCTGTAAAGTGGGAGTATTTTATTGGGTTCGTCTTCTGTGCTAAGGAATAGTTCCAGCAAAAAGTTATTGATTTCATCTCCTGTGCCGGAAAAAATTAGGGACTCATCAAAATCCTTGGTATTTAATCGGATCATGAGACTGTCACCTTGTTCAAGATATACATATTGCAATTCCGGACTGTGGTTAAAATGGTATAGTCCTTCGGCTACAGAGTCTAATGTTATGGAGAATCGGTTGTCTTGGTTTAGTTTGGCGGAGTCTATAACGACCTCGTCTTTATAAAGTACGACATAATCGCTCGTGGGGTTAACAATTTCACCAGCAAAATATGCACTAGAGGATTTTTTTTCTTTAGTACCGCAGCTAATAAGTGCGAATAAAAAAGTATAGAGTAAAGGTTTATTCATATTAGAATAGCAACTTTATTGTAAACAAATCTACTAAACTCAAAAGACACAGCTTGTTAATTGTGAGTTAAAACTACAGGGTTCGAGATAAAATAGCCATGGTACTTCATTGTATTAGATGGTAATGGGTACTAATATAGTTGGCTTAGCGGGTTTATTTTGTTATTTTTGCACAAAATTTAAAATTTCATTTATGCTATCTGTATCAAATTTATCTGTACAATTCGGGAAAAGAATTCTTTTCGATGAAGTAAACGTAGCCTTTACACAAGGAAATTGTTATGGGGTTATTGGTGCCAACGGCGCAGGTAAATCTACTTTCTTAAGAATTCTTTCCGGACAGATAGATCCAACTTCCGGACATGTTCATTTAGAGCCTGGAAAGCGTATGTCTATCTTAGAGCAAAATCACAACGCCTATGATGAGTACACTGTTTTGGAAAGTGTTGTCATGGGAAATAAGCCTTTGTTCGACATTAAAAGTGAGATTGATGCTCTTTATGCTGATTATAGTGATGAAAATGCCGAAAGAATAGGAGAGTTGCAGGTGCAGTTCGAAGAAATGAACGGTTGGAACGCAGATAGTAATGCTGCAGCAATGCTATCGAACTTAGGAATTACCGAGGAGTTTCATTATAGCTTAATGGCCGATATGGATTCTAAATTAAAGGTGAGGGTATTATTGGCCCAGGCACTTTTTGGAAACCCGGATGTGCTTATTATGGATGAGCCTACCAACGACCTGGATTATGAAACCATTAGCTGGTTAGAGCATTTCCTTGCCAATTATGAGAATACAGTAATAGTGGTGTCTCACGACAGGCACTTTTTAGATTCAGTATGTACGCATATTGGAGATATCGATTTTGGAAAGATGAACCTTTATTCTGGGAATTATACTTTCTGGTACGAGAGTAGTCAATTGGCAGCTAGACAAAGAGCGCAGCAGAACAAAAAATCTGAGGAAAAGGCCAAGGAGTTACAGGAGTTTATTATGCGTTTCAGTGCAAACGTCGCTAAGAGTAAGCAGGCTACTTCCCGTAAAAAAATGTTGTCCAAATTAAAGATCGAAGATATTAAGCCTTCGAGCAGACGTTATCCGGCCATTATTTTTGAAAGAGAGAGAGAAGCTGGTGACCAGATATTGAATATCGAAAAACTTGCCGCTTCTACCGAAGAAGGAGAAGTGTTGTTTCAGGATGTAAATATCAATTTGGCCAAAGGTGATAAGGTGGTGGTTATTTCGAAGGATTCCAGGGCCGTTACTGCCTTTTACGAGATCTTGAACAATAATAGAAAAGCCGATAACGGAACTTATCAGTGGGGTATTACTACCACGCAATCTTATTTGCCGGCAGACAATTCACCCTTCTTTAACAGTGATCTAAATTTGGTAGACTGGTTAAGACAATATGCCAAAACTGAGGAAGAAAGAGAAGAGGTAAGTATTAGGGGCTTTTTAGGAAAAATGCTCTTTAGCGGAGAAGAAGCCTTAAAAAAATGTACGGTATTATCCGGAGGAGAAAAAGTGCGTTGTATGCTTAGTAGAATGATGTTGATGCGTGCCAACGTTTTAATGTTGGACGAGCCTACGAACCACTTGGACTTGGAAAGTATTACTACTTTTAACAATTCCTTGAAAAACTTTAAAGGAACAGTGCTTTTCTCTACCCATGATCATGAGTTTGCAGAAACTGTTGGTAATAGGGTGATCGAATTGACGCCTAAAGGATGTATCGATAGGTATCTGACTTTTGATGAGTATATGTCAGATAAATCTATTAAAGAGCAACGCGAGAAAATGTACGTCGTGAATGCCTAAGGTGTTCCTGGGATTCTTGTCCAAGAATTTTTACCATAAATTTAAAGCTGTCTTAAAAGGCAGCTTTTTTTATTTCCTTTACGTTTACTTTTTGGAAGTAAGTCTATGTTTGAATGAAAGTGATTTGGGCGTTCCCTCCTTCGTCGGGCGGGCACTTGGCTATATCCCTTGCTCTGCTGCGGGGATGCCGCCGCGGTCCCTAACGCAGATTAGTAAAAATGAAACTAAATGGCAACTAGTGGGTATTTTGATGCCAACTGGGTGTTTTTAATTGATCGGTGTAGGTGAAAATTTAAATAAGGGCATGTCTATTGGGCTTTAAAAGAAGCTGTGCTTGATGTCGAACCTATTTTGGGATGCCAGTGATAACGTCATAGTTTTTCGATCGGAGTGATGGTGATAAAGCACCATATTTATCCTCGGTTCGGTTTTATCGCAGTTGGCGCCGATAAGTTATGTAGAAATCAGTTAGGGTTTTATGTATTTACTGTTCCAAATGGAAGAATTGAAATTTTTTCCTTTCGCTACCCCGTAATACAGGCAGATAAAGGCCGTAGTTTTAAACATAAAAAAGAAGAGAATCCAGAACTCAGGGGTGGTAAGGTTTTTGGTAAACAAGCCCGATGGAATAACCACGGTTAACAAATAGCTACAAGAGATGATGGTAACTAATAGGTTGGGGAAGTTTTTAAAGGGCCACATCATTAGTTTCCTAAGGGGGTGAAGGTCTGTTCCCCATTTGTGTATTAAGTAGTAGTAATCGTTCCCAATGGGTGCAAATAAAACAGGATCGTCTCTGTCTTCTAGGATAAAGAGTTTGGAAGGAGCCAAGATTTTAAATCCCTTTAGTTCGGTATTGTGAAGTTTTTCCAGCCCTTTTATTTTGGAAATAACCTCAGAAGGCAGTGGGCCTTTAAAATACCGAACGTCTAAAAACCGAAGCCTATAATTTATCGCTATTTTTTTAATATGGCTTATATGGTATATTTCTTTGGTGTCCAATAAATCGAACTTGAAGGAATTGGAGCTGCTATTGTTTTTGGAGCTTAGTGTGGCGCTAATTCTTTTTCGAATATCCTCGTCTTCGGATAAAAGCTTATAAACCTCGGCAATGAGTTGTTGCGCCTGGTTTTCTTTCTCCTTCTCTTGGAAGAGCTTTTTCTGAATGTTGGTTTTCTCTAGTAGCATCACCATTTCAATTAGTCCTCCTTATAAAGTTAAGGAATTTCGGGTTTCTTTTCAATAGCGAGGCTATTAAAATTATAAAAGTTCGCTATTGCTGCTCCCTGTTATAATCTTAGCAGGGGAATGCTTTAAGTGATGAAAGCCGTTGTTGAATAATGAATACAATGAGTACTGTCGGTGGCGATTTAATTCAATAGGCAAACTCTAGTATAGTTAATTAACGCTATAAAAACGGCTTGTTAAAAGGCTTATTCCGTTCTGTTGTTGTGATCGAAAAAGGGGGGGGGAGAAGGCTATTTTAGTATGCTGGAAGAGCAATTCTATAGGAAGTAGTAAATATATCCTTGGGAGTAAGGGGTGTATGGCCAAGGAAGGACGAAAACACTTATTTGAACGCCGGGTTGGGTTGTTAGGGGGTTACAGTGATAGATAGCGAATAAAAAAACCGTTATTTTCTCGGGACTGGCATTACTGCTGTTCGTAAAGAAATAACGGTTTTTATTTGTAATTTGTGTGGTTACAAACGATTGTGATGCACAACTTACCTTAATTCGGCACCAAGGTCTGTAGCGTAACGCTGTTGTAACTTGTTCATAATCTTGTCTATTTTCTTGTCTGTCAGGGTGCCCTTTTCGTCTAATAATGTATAGCTTACGGCATAAGATTTTTTTCCTTGCGGCAAATTACTTCCAGTGTATACATCAAATAGATTGATATTGGTCAATAATTTCTTTTCCGTTTCTAAGGCGATATCGTAGATCTGTTTAAAGCTTACGTTTTCGTCTATCAATAAAGCAAAATCTCGTTTTACCTCAGGATATTTTGGAATTTCCTTAAATACAATTTCGGTATTAAGGATGGCATCCAAAATATTGTCCCAATTAAAATCGGCGTACAATACTTCTTGTTTGATATCGAATGCCTTTAAAATCGATTTCTTGATAACCCCTAAGCTTACAATTTCCTTTTTCGCGTATTTTAGGGTAATTCCTTCCGAGTAAATATCTAGGGTAAGCGGTTGTGAGTTTAAGTGGTTGAGTCCTAAACGACTTAAGGCGTTTTCGGTAATAGCTTTTAAATAGAAGAAGTCCGATTTCTTAGGGGAATTCGTCCAGCTGTCTTCTAATCTGTTTCCTGTGATAAGAAGGCTTAGGTGTTTGTTCTCTATTCTTTTGCTATCATATTGATGGTAGGTTTTTCCAAATTCGAAAAATTTCAAGTTTGGTTTTTTTCGATTGCTGTTGTATGCTATCGCTTCTAGGCCAGAAAACAGCATAGATTGCCTCATGACCGATAAATCTGTGCTAAGGGGATTTAGCATCACGACATTTTGTTCCGATTTAAAATCTTCGGAAAGTTCGGTATAGGCAGGTGATGTAAGACTGTTACATAATATTTCATTGAATCCTTGAGCTGCCAAAAGGTTGCCAATGATGTTTTGAATCTTATAATCTTCGAATTTAGAAGTGGTGGCTACGGAAGCGTTTAATTTCTCCTTGAATTCTACATTGTTGTAGCCAAAAACCCTTAGGATTTCCTCAATAACATCGACTTCTCTTTGTACGTCTACCCTGTAAAAAGGAATGGAGAGTCCTAGACCCGATTCGGTGATGTTTTTAACCTTAATATCCAAGGACGCTAAAATAGATTTTATCGTATCCTTAGGGATTTCCTGTCCAATTAACTTGTTGATCTTATCGAAGGTTAAGAATACATGGTAATCGTCTTTTTTCTTAGGATAGATGTCTACGATATCCGAAGTGATATCTCCACCGGTGATTTCGTGGATCAATAAGGCTGCCCGTTTAAGGCTGTACTCTACGTTGTCAATATCTATACCTCTCTCGAAACGGAAAGAAGCATCGGTATTAAGTCCGTGTCTTTTTGCAGTTTTACGAACAGAGACCGGATTAAAGTAGGCACTTTCTAAAAATATGCTTTGGGTAAATTCGGTAACTCCAGAGTTTTCTCCTCCAAATACCCCTGCAATGCAAAGCGGTTTTTCGCTATCGCATATCATTAAATCTTCTTCGCTTAAAGTTCTCTCAATACCATCGAGAGTAGTGAACTTGGTGCCTTTTGGAAGGGTTTGAACTATTATTTTGTTATCCTTGATTTTTGCGGCATCAAAGGCATGTAGAGGTTGGCCTAATTCGTGTAACACGTAATTAGTAGCGTCTACTACGTTGTTTTTCGGTGTAATACCTATAGAAAGCAATCTGTTTTTTAGCCAAGTTGGAGATGGCTGAACTACCATATTGCTAATGGTGATTCCAGAATACCTTGGCGCTAGCGTATTGTTTTTTACTTCAACATCTACTTTCAAGGATCTATTGGTGATATTGAAATGGGAAACTGGCGGTGTAATAAGTTCCTTAAGGATGTCTTTTTGTTTAAAACCTGCCTTTAAATCTCTGGCAACACCAAAATGACTCATGGCATCGGCTCTATTAGGAGTAAGGCCAATTTCAAAAACCTCGTCATTTTCGACCTCAAAAATTTCGGCACAAGGTGTTCCTGCCTTTAGCTTTTCATCTAAGACCATGATGCCATCATGACTTTCTCCAAGCCCTAATTCGACTTCGGAACAGATCATGCCAAAACTTTCCTCTCCCCGGATCTTTCCCTTCTTAATGGTCCAAGCGTCACCTTCGGCCGTATATAGGGTAGTGCCTATAGTAGCCACTGGTACATTTTGTCCTGCAGCGATATTAGGGGCGCCACAGACGATTTGTAGAGGGGCTGGAAGACCTATATCTACAGTGGTTAATTTTAATTTATCGGCATTAGGGTGTTGTGCGCAGGTTAAAACATTCCCTACAACAATTCCCTTCAGTCCACCTTTTACGGATTCATAGGGAGTGATGCCTTCTACTTCTAAACCAAGGTCGGTTAAGAGTTCGGCGGTCTTGTTTGCATCCCAATCAATTTTTAAAAACTGTTTTAGCCAGTTGTAAGATATTTTCATCGATAATTATTAGAGGGCTCAAAGATAAAACAATGCTATTAGACATTCAATAGGTAATAGGGCGAATTGTTCTATTTTTTATTCCATATAAAAAATTCAGCTTTATCTTTGGGGCTATTAATTAGTAAACATATCCATGAAATATTTATTTACATTTTTTTTTCTTTCCTTTTTGATTTTATTGAACTCTTGTAATGAGAAAAATAATAAAGTATTGTCCCAAGGCATGTGGCTTGGAGAGTTAGAAGTTACAAAGGAGCAGAAACTTCCTTTTAATTTTAAGCTCGAAAAATCGCCCTTAGGTGCATATTCTATGTTTGTTTATAATGATGAGGAAACTATTGAAATAAATGAGATAGAAATTTCAGGAGACTCTATAGTAATTAAGATGCCAGTTTTTGAAAGCTATTTTTCTGGGAACTTTACGGAAAACAGTATAATAGGCAATTTTATTAACGAGTCTTTAGGTCGAAATGTGGCATTTGAGGCAACTTTCGGAATCAAAGAACGCTTTGATAAAACAGGAAAACCGAGTCCGGGACAAAATATTTCGGGAGATTGGGAGGTTGTCTTCGGTCCAGGAACCATTGATAGTACCATGGCCAAAGGAATTTTTAAACAGCGCGGTGACCAAGTGACGGGTACCTTTAGAACCACTACCGGTGATTATAGATTTTTACAAGGAATACAATACGGTGATTCTGTGAGGCTATCTGCCTTTGATGGGGCCCATGCCTACTTATTTGCTGCCAAAATAACCGATAGTACTCTTAACGGAGTGTTCTATTCGGGGAATCATTTTAAAGAGCCTTTTACGGCGCAACGGAATGAAAACTTTGAGCTTCCAAGTGAAGATTCCCTTACCTTTTTAAAGGAAGGATACGAGAAATTTAATTTTGCCTTTCCTAATACCGACGATCAGATTGTTTCCTTGGAAGATGAAAACTTTAAAGACAAGGTGGTTGTTGTTCAGATTATGGGTACTTGGTGTCCTAATTGTTTGGATGAAACCATGTTTTTGGTAGACTTTATGGAAGAGCACCAAGAAGATGCTTTGGAAGTGGTAGCGCTGGCTTTTGAATACTCTAAGAGCAAGGAAATGGCTTTTAAGGCTATCAATAGGTTAAAGGAACGAGTAGGTATAAAATATCCCGTATTATTGGCGCAATACGGAAGTTCCAATAAAAATTTAGCGCAAGATAAATTACCGATGTTAAATCATATTTTATCGTACCCTACGACGCTTATTATCGACAAGTCTGGACAAGTAAGGAAAATATATACCGGCTTCAATGGCCCGGCTACCGGAGAGATTTATGAGAAATTTAAAACAGATTTCCAAGGGGTTATCGCTAAGTTGTTAGAGGAATAAAACCCTAAAAATCCGTTTTTATGATGATGGAAATATCGGGACGAAAGGTATCTGTTTAATAGTAGGTTTTCCTTATCCGATATTTTCATAATTATCATTAAAGTCATCGTCCCCGTCTATAAAGTTTTCAGGGATAAAATCTTCGACTTCTTCGGTGCCCTAAGAGGAGGGAGTAGGCTTTTAAAGCTATCAATATACTGAAAGGGGTAGGGGCAAAATACTCAGGTTTTTTGTTGCAATACGGAATGTCCAAAAAAAATGAGCGCAAGATAAATTAACCATGTGAATGCATATTTTGTCGTGCCCTAGGACGTAGATTGTCGATAAGTCGTGACAGGTAAGGAAAAAATATACCGGCTTCAATGGGGCGGCTACTGCAGAGATTTATGGGAAATTTAAAACGGATTTCCAAGGGCTTATCACTCCGTTATTAGAGGAATAAAACCTTAAAAATCCGTTTTTATGATGATGGAAATATCGGGACGGAAGGTATCTATATAATGGTAGATTTTCCTAATCCGATATTTTCATAATTATAATTAAAGTCATCGTCGCTATCAATAATGTTTTTAGCGATAAAATCTCCGACTTCTTCGGTACCGTATTTGCTATCTGGGTTCAGATCTACAGTAACAATGTTTTTGCGCAAGGCTTTCTTTACTGCGGCAACTATCGCACGGGCTTCTTCATCGAGACCTAAATGATTTAGCATCATGGCTGTAGAAAGAATAGAGGCAACCGGATTGGCAATGTTTTTCCCTTCAGCTTGTGGATAAGATCCGTGAAAAGGTTCAAACATAGCGTGTTCGTTCCCTATAGATGCCGATGGCAGTAAGCCTTTAGAGCCACAAATTGCACTTCCTTGATCAGATAAGATGTCTCCAAACATGTTTTCCGTAAGAATCACATCAAAATGGCTAGGGTCTAACATCATCTGCATCGCAGCATTGTCTACAAATAAAAAGTCGAGTTCCACTTCGGGATAACTTTCTCCTATTTTTGTAACCACTTTACGCCATAATCTAGAAGATTCCATAACGTTGGCCTTATCGACCAAGGTTAGTTTTTTTCTTCTGTTTTTTGCCGCTTTAAAGGCTAAATGCGCAATTCTGCTAATTTCTTTTTCTGAATACTCGCACAAGTCCGAGGCTACTGTTCCTTCTGGATTTAATTTTTTCTCGCCAAAATAAATACCACCCGTCAATTCCCTGTAAATAACGAAGTCCGTACCAAAAATAATATTCTTTTTTAGCGGAGATTTGTCGATCAGGGTAGGGAAAACTTTTACCGGTCTAATATTGGTAAAGAGTTTTAATTCTGTCCTTAACTGCAGCAAACCTTGTTCGGGCCTTATTTTTGCACTAGGGTTTTCATCGTATTTGAGGGTTCCAATTGCTCCAAATAATATAGCATCGGCTTCCGTGCAAAGCGCAATGGTTTCCTTGGGTAGGGGCGTGCCAAATTTATCCATAGCGGCAGCTCCTATTAATCCTTCGGTATAGGTAAAATGATGGTTGAAGGTCTCTTCAACTGCATGCAAACATTTTATAGACTGGCTGAGGACTTCCGGACCTATGCCGTCACCACCCAAAAGAGCAATTTTTAGATTCATTTAAGCTGTAGTTTCAATTGTTATACCCGAGGCAACAATAATTTCATGAATATCGTCATCTTGGATCTCTTTTTTTAGATCTGCAAATTTTAAAAACTCATCATAAACGGTATCCAATTGGATTTTTGTCAATTCATAACCAACATTTTTGGCTCTATAGGCCAAGGCAGCTCTACCGCTACGGGCAGTAAGAACTATAGAAGATTCGTTCACACCTACATCGGCAGGATCCATTATCTCGTAAGTTTCCCTGTTTTTTATAACGCCATCTTGGTGAATCCCAGAGCTATGCGCAAAAGCATTTGCTCCAACGATCGCCTTATTGGGCTGTACTAACATTCCCATTTTTTGAGAAACCATTTGGCTTGTATCGTACAACAACTTGCTGTTTACATTGGTGTCTAGGTTTAAGTAAGGATGTTGTCTTAAGATCATAACAACCTCTTCCAAGGCGGTGTTCCCAGCTCTTTCGCCAATACCATTAATGGTACATTCAATTTGTCGTGCACCATTGATAACCCCCGCAATAGAATTTGCCGTTGCCAACCCTAGGTCATTGTGACAATGACAAGAAAGGATAGCCTTGTGGATACCAGTTACATTTTCTTTTAAATACTTCATTTTAGCGCCGTATTCATCGGGTAAACAATATCCTGTAGTATCAGGAATGTTCAGTACCGTTGCTCCCGCTTTTATAACAGCTTCGCAAACCCTAGCTAAAAACTCATTGTCTGTTCTACCAGCATCTTCGGCATAAAACTCTACATCTTCCACAAAAGTCTTGGCATACCTAACAGCCTCTACAGCTCGTTCGATAATAGCATCTTTATTGGAGTTGAATTTAAATTTAATATGCGATTCTGAGGTTCCAATTCCAGTGTGTATCCTAGGTTTTACAGCGTATTTTAAGGCTTCTGCGGCAACTTCAATATCTTTCTTAACCGCACGGGTCAGCCCACAAACGGTCGCGTTTTTAACGATTTTTGAAATTTCTTGTACAGAATTAAAGTCTCCAGGACTAGAAATAGGAAACCCTGCTTCAATAATATCTACCCCTAATAGGTCTAACCTTTCGGCTATTACCAATTTTTGGGCAGTGTCTAATTTACAGCCAGGCACTTGTTCCCCATCCCTAAGTGTTGTATCAAATATTTGTACCTTATCTTTACTCATTATAATTACGTAATTTTATGGACGCAATACGAATATAGTGCTACTAGGTTTGTTAGCCTGGTTCAGAAAAGGTTATTTACAACGTTAAATAACTTTCACTACTATGTAAATAACTGAATATCAACAATATAAACCTTTTTTATTACGATGACAAATGCACATAAAGATGCATTATTTGTATTGGTTAAATCGCTTTCTAAGTCAGAAAAACGACAATTTAAATTATACGTTGGACGTTTGGGGGTGAATACCGATGCTAAATTTCTTGCTTTATTTAATTTATTGGATAAGATTAAAGTTTATGACGAAAAGGTAATCCTAGAAAACGGGATCGTCAAGAAGGCTCAACTATCCAATCTTAAGGCACATTTATACAAACAAATATTGGTAAGTCTTAGGCTTAACCCGGTAAATCAAAATATTAGGGTGCAGATTCGGGAGCAATTAGATTTTGCGACCATCCTGTACCAAAAAGGGCTCTATAAGCAGAGTCTCAAAATATTGGATAAGGCCAAATTGATCGCTATTGAAAATGAAGAAAAAAACGTAGCCTATGAGATAGTAGAATTCGAAAAGGTTATTGAGACCCAATATATAACCCGTAGTATTCCCGATAGGGCAGACGAGCTTGCCTTACAAGCCAAAAAACTGTCGGCCCAAAACGTGATGACCAGTAAGTTATCCAATCTGTCCCTGCAATTGTACGGGCAGATGCTGAAGATAGGGTATGCAAGAAGCGACGAGGATATTAAGAGGATTCAGAAATATTTTAAGAAACAATTGCCTAAATACAAAATAGAGGATTTAGGCTTTCGGGAAAAACTTTGGCTGTACAAGGCGCATCTGTGGTACAGTTTTTTAACCCAAGACTTTTTGTCCTGCTACAAATATTCCAGTAAATGGGTAGATCTTTTTTATGACAATAAAGAGATGATCAATTTAAATCCTGTTTTCTTCCTTAAGGCCAACAACTACTTGTTAGAATCCTTGTTTTTTGTAAAGTACAGCTCGCAGTTTAAAGAGACCTTGGAGAAGTTGGAGAAAATGGTCGAAAGCGAGGATTTTCCAAAAAACGATAATATTTCCTCTCTAGGATTTCTTTACCTGACCTCCAACAAACTAAACCTTCATTTTTTAGAGGGTAATTTTGAAAAGGGATTGTATTTGGTGAAGATTGTAGAATACGGAATTAATAAGCACAAAGAAAGGATAGACGAACACCATATCATGGTGCTCTATTATAAAATTGCCTGTCTGTATTTTGGAATAGGGGATAATAAAACATGTATTCAATACCTAAAGCGCATCATCAATAACAAAAATCTTAAAATGCGAGAAGATTTAATGTGCTTTGCTCGAGTGTTAAGTTTAATCGCCCATTATGAGGCGGGGATGGATTATCATTTAGAGGTGCAATTAAAAAGCACTTATAAATTTTTATTGAAAATGAACGACTTACATGCCGTTCAAAAAGAAATGATTAAATTTTTAAGGCGTTTAGGGGATATTTTTCCTCATGAATTGCCCAATGAATTTCAGAAACTTTACGATCAATTAAAAAAATATGAAAACCACCCTTACGAAAAACGTGCTTTTTTATATTTGGATATTATTTCTTGGCTAGAAAGCCATTTGCAAAACAGGCCAGTTTCGGAAATCATTAAAGAGAAGGCTTTGGCGCTTACCCGATAGAGTGACTGATACAAGTGACAGTTAAGGGTTGGTTTTTTAAAAAGTGTTATAAAAGATGGCTGCTTAGCGGTTTTTTTATTATTACGAAAGCCTTGGGCGCGAATGTGTACTTACAATATCATCCAAGGCTTTCTTTATTTTGGCCATAATTAAGAGCATACATGCTTACTTTTCTCTAAAACCAAAGGAGGAAAAGGGCGTTAAAAATATAGGATGCGTTTAGCCTTATGGCGAACATGCTTTCCAGATACTATCGTTGGGAAGGGGGGCTATTAGATTCAGCAACTCCTTTTTTACCGGATGGATAAAAGAAAGTTGTCTGGCGTGCAAATGAATACTACCGTCTTTATTGCTTCGGTCGAAACCATACTTTAAATCGCCCTTTATCGGACAGCCAATAGCGGTGAGTTGCGCCCTAATTTGATGGTGTCTTCCGGTTTTTAAATCTACTTCCAATAAAAAATAACGATCTAGTTTTTTAATGACCTTATATTCTAATATGGCCTTCTTACTTTCTGCTACTTCCTTTATATGGGCGTACGATTTGTTTTGTTTGGTATTTCTTTTAAGCCAATGAACCAGTGTTTCTTGTGCTGTTTCTGGGCACTGTTGTACCACGGCCCAATATGTTTTTTTGGCATCTTTCTCTGCGAAAAGCTTGTTGAGTCTCGGTAGGGCTTTTGAGGTTTTGGCAAAAACAACAATTCCGGTTGTGGGCCTGTCCAATCTATGAGCTACCCCTAAATAAACATTTCCAGGTTTGTTGTGTTTGGTTTTGAGATATTCTTTGACCACCTCACTTAAAGGAGCGTCTCCTGTTTTATCGCCCTGTACAATATCACCAGCTCTTTTATTAATGGCTATAAGGTGGTTGTCTTCATAAATGACTTGAAGATTCTTAGCGTTTGATATAATTTTTAAAGACACCTGAGGCTTGTATTTTAAGATGATACTAGTTAAGAAAATAAAAACTTTTCCAAGGCAGCGCCTAGGGCATGCTGCCTCGGGTGTTTTTTAATATTGTTCTTCGTCGTTGGGAAAGTCTTTCGATTTTACATCCTCGACATATTGAGAAATGGCATTCCCCATTTCTTCGTAAAGGTTTAAATATCGGCGTAAAAATCTAGGGTTAAACTCTTGCGTAATTCCCAGTAAATCGTGTACTACCAATACCTGGCCATCGACACCGTTTCCTGCTCCGATCCCGATAATAGGAATAGAAACGCTTTCGGCTACTTTTTTGGCCAAATCGGCTGGAATTTTTTCCAGGACAATACTGAAACATCCAGCTTTCTCCAAGAATTTAGCATCTTCTATTAATTTTTCCGCTTCTTCTTCTTCCCTAGCCCTAACGGTATAGGTTCCGAATTTGTAAATAGATTGCGGGGTAAGGCCTAAATGCCCCATTACCGGGATTCCGGCGTTCAATATTCTTTTGATCGATTCTTTAATTTCGCTTCCACCCTCTAATTTAACGGCGTGGCCACCGCTTTCTTTCATGATTCTGATCGCCGATCTCAAGGCTTCTTTAGGGTCGCTTTGGTAACTTCCAAAAGGAAGGTCTACCACAACTAAGGCACGTTTTACGGCTCTGATCACAGACGAAGCGTGGTAGATCATTTGATCTAAAGTGATGGGGAGCGTAGTTTCATGACCCGCCATTACATTACTGGCAGAATCACCAACTAAAATAACATCTACCTGTGCCGCGTCCACTATTTTGGCCATGGAATAATCATAGGCAGTTAACATGGATATTTTCTCCCCGTGTTTTTTCATATCCACGAGAGATTTTACAGTAACTCTTTTGTATTCTTTTTTAGCAACAGACATTTGTTTTGTTTTTTTTTTGACGGGATAAAAGTAAGGAGATTTGTTGTAAAACTGCCGGAGACCGAAAATTTTGGCTTTAAATAAACAGTTTTTTAGAGCTAGAGATCCTTAAAATTCAATAAATGAGATTTTTACCCCTAAATAGGGTTGTTGTCATATATGAATGATAAAAATCTGTTTTACAGCAGTACTTGTTTTATGGGCTACAATTTTATTATAGGCGATTTTTTTTCCATCATGTGACCATACTAGGTTGGTCGGCGGATATTCCCCTGGCCGGGTCAACATAAGGGTTTCGTTTTTTTCTATATGAACACTTACTAGAGCGTTTTGCCATACATAGCAAAAGCGGTATTTGCTAGGATGCCAACGCACGCTACCTTGTACATGGGAAGCGTGGAAGGTTCGTTGTACGGGAGATCCTCCCAAGGGTGAAATGGTAAACACCTGCTTAATGTTGTTCTTATCGAAGGCCGTAAAGCTTAGCATACTGCCATCGAATGCCGATCGTACAATACCTTGACAGCCTGGGAAGTCAGTTGCTGCCGTATAGGTAAGTCTTTGTTGATAGGCACCCTGTGGCGGCGATGGCATTGTTGTTTCTGTTCCTTCCAAGGGGCCGTTATCTCCTGGAATATGAATGTTTTCCGGAATATTAACCACAAAGACCTCGTCTATGTCTTTGCCTTCGTTGTTTTTTACAGTTCCTATAAACCCTCTAGCCATTTGCCGGGTGCCGTCCGGTTTTTTGTATCCGGACTTTCCTATCCAACTATCGCCGGCTGCATTGCTAATGTCATCGCTCCCTGGTCTTGGGTTTACCGTAACTTGTGCTACCAAAACACTAAACCATTCGGCCGAAACTTGTTCGCCAGGCTTGGTGTTGTCGGGCGATATGGGGCGATGCCTCTTAGAAACGCCGATAGTTCTCAGATTTTGGTGAATTCCTGTTTGGTCTTCTAGTTTTTTCATCACCGCATCATTATAGGTAAAGCCTATCCATCGATCGTCGGCGCTCCATTCATGACGATGGGTGCCTCCTCTCAATGCTCCAGCAGTAAAAGGATGGTTCGTGTCTCGGGCATCCATAAAAATCGGGGTGCCAGGGTGGTTGTCCTTGACGATTACCCCTGTCCTCCGCCATTGTTCATAAGGGGTGTTTTTATTGCAATTGAAAAGGCCATGAATAAATATTACTTGGTTGTGCTTATGGGCATAACTGGCCGCACCTACACCAAGACCGTATACTGTGTTTTGGCTGAGGTGGTATAATACGACCTTTTCGCCTGTTTCTATATTGATTTTTTCAATAGTGGCGTTAGCGCCTATACCACCTTCCGTGGTTCGGGTGTCATAAACCAGCCATTGGTCATTGGGTGAAAAATTGTCATTATTGTCTAAATCGTGGTGATAGTAAAAATCGTTGGAGATTTGATGTTCTTCTCTAAAATCTTTATCTATGCTACTGTTCCACAATGTTTTCATAAAAAGAGGGTTAGGGGTAGGGAGTAAAAATAATTCTAATTTAGGGGATGCTAATTCAAAAGGAAAAGTTTTCTTCAAAGAATTAAGAGGAAAGAACGATTTCTTGGATTTAAATTTTTAAGTACAGTATGCCCTGTCTAACTATAAGAAAACGAGATTTTCCTATGGGACGTGGATGTTTAAGATTTTCCACGGCCCTTACCTCCGTGTCAGTTGGCCTATATGTTAGTACTTAGTTTTAAGGGCTTGTCCTTAATTAAAACAGGTCTTATATAGTTACGGAAATATTCTTATAGATCGTCGGTAAAATGCTGAGTTCTTTTACCTTTCGAAAGCTTGTCGCTATTGTACTGTTCGGAAGCTTCTTTGGGTATAGAAAGGGGCTGCCATTTCTGATTTTGTATCATTTTGCCTAAAAATACAATTTGTCCAATATGATAGGAGTAGTGGCATAATTGACGGTTGATGGCCTCTATGACGGTATGCCCCATATTTCGGATATAAACGACTCTCTCTAAATCGTTTTCTTTTAAAGCGTCCAAGGCGTTAAAAAGACATTCCCAACCTTGGTTCCATTGTGCCATTGCAGCAGGCTTGGCAGTGGTGTCATTGTTAAATTCGGCAGCTCTGTTTCGCCAATCTTTTTCACCATCGGCCGTTAAGAAGTCCGTCCATCTAGAGCGCATATTGCCATGAAGGTGTTTTACGATCATGGCAATGCTGTTGCTTTCTGTTGTGGGAATCCAGAAAAGCATTTCATCGGGAAGCTGATCCATGGTTTTTTCTCCAAGCGATTTGTAATATTCAAATTGCTTTTTTACACTATTCAAGTAACTGTTCATCGAGATACTTTTTTTATAGGGCTACTTCTTGTAAGTGAGGATGGTACAGCTTGTCACAATCGTCGTAGCTCGGTTTTTTAATTCATTTGACAATTCAGGTCATTTTTTAACAATTTCTATTCCTTAACAATCACTTAAATTAACTCCAACGGCCAATCCGCCTTCAGAAGTTTCTTTGTATTTTGTATTCATGTCCTTGGCAGTTTCCCACATGGTGTTTACAACCTTGTCTAAGGGAACTTTGGCATTGTTAGGGTTCGAGTCTAGGGCTAATTCTGCCGCGTTTATGGCTTTAATAGCCCCCATAGAGTTGCGTTCAATGCAGGGGATCTGTACCAATCCGCCAATAGGGTCACAGGTAAGTCCCAAGTGGTGTTCCATGGCAATTTCCGCGGCCATGGTTACTTGTTCGGGCGTACCTCCCATGAGCTCTGTTAGGGCAGCGGCAGCCATGGCAGATGACACACCGATTTCTGCTTGGCAGCCTCCCATGGCGGCTGAAATGGTAGCACCTTTTTTGAAGATACTGCCGATTTCTCCGGCGACCAAAAGGAATTTTTTAACGTGCTCAAAGTCGGCCTGGTGGTTTTCGATGACCATATAATACATCAGTACGGCAGGAATTACCCCTGCACTTCCGTTGGTAGGCGCTGTTACTACTCTTCCCAAGGAGGCGTTTACTTCATTTACACTAAGGGCAAAGCAACTTACCCATTTTAGGATAGCTCTAAATTTAACCTCTGTTTTTCTGATGGTTAGGAGCCATTCTTGGGGAGAGTCATAAGGGAGGTCGCCTATTAGCTTTTGGTGAGAATCGTAGGCGCGTCTGCGAACATGTAATCCGCCTGGCAAATGTCCTTCCGTATGGCAGCCAATATACATGCATTCTAACATGGTATCCCAAATATGTCGCAGTCCCTCGTCTATTTCGGCATCGGTTCTTAACGAGCGTTCGTTTTCCAATACCAATTCCGAAATTGATTTTTGGTGTTCTTTGCAGCTGGCCAAAAGTTGGGCGCCATTTTGTACGGGATAAGGGAAGGATTTAAACTCCTTGATCTTTTTGATGGCCTTGGTACGGGCTTCCCGGACAACAAAGCCCCCACCGATAGAATAATAGGTTTGCTTTAATTGTTTGCCGCTATCTAAAGTAGCTTCAAAGATCATTCCGTTGGCATGGAATGGCAAGAATTCCTTTTCGAAGACAATATCCGTTTTAGGGTCGAAGGGTATGGTTAAGGCATTGTTTAATTTTAGGCTTTTATTATCCCGAATGCCCTGTATGATACTACCGATGTTTTCTATAGGGATGGTTACCGGATCGGCACCTGTTAGCCCTAGCATAATGGCTAAATCGGTAGCGTGTCCTTTCCCTGTCAGGGATAAAGACCCATAGGTAGATATTTTTATGTGGGTTACTGAATCAAATACTTTTTTCTTTTTCAGTTTTTTAATAAATCGTTCGGCAGCTCGCCAAGGTCCTAAAGTGTGGGAGCTCGAAGGGCCAACTCCTATTTTGAGCATATCGAAAACACTAATGCATTCCATGGACTATATTCCTTAAAATTTTAAGTAAAGGTATGACTATAAATTGTAAAAGTAGAATGTGTTTTCCTCAAAAAACCAAGGGGTTTAAATGGATCGCTTTATTATGTGTACTTGAGATTTAAGGTGTGTTTTTTTTGAATGTATTTAAGAAAGTATGCAGCTAATCTAAGGAAGGGGAGGTGCTGTTTTAAAAAGGGGGATTGCTGAGCTTGTTAAAAACAAATATGGCCCCATAAGGGTGTGGGCGTAGATTGCCAGTAGCAGCTGTGGTGCAATTGTGCCAATAATGCACCAATAAAAATAAGGCTTTAGGGAGCGAGTTTTTTTTGCATTAGTGATTGCAATGTATAGCTCTATGTGTTTGCTTTTTAGGGCAAATACATAGACTAGCAATGAAAAGCACGACCCCGTGGCACTTTTAATGCCATGGGGTAATGCCATAATACCCCTAATAACCTTGGGATTTTGTCCAAAACAAGACAATGTTTATGACACCTTGTCATATTTGATGTCATGGCACAATCCTTGACTTATATAGCACGAGTATTAAAAGAATTTTCAACATAGTAAATATATAAAAATGAGTAAAATTATTGGAATAGATTTAGGAACAACAAACTCTTGTGTTTCTGTAATGGAAGGTAACGAAGCTGTTGTAATTCCAAATGCAGAAGGAAAAAGAACTACTCCATCTGTAATTGCATTTGTAGATGGCGGAGAGATTAAGGTAGGAGATCCTGCAAAAAGACAGGCGGTAACGAACCCGGAGAAAACCATTTATTCCATCAAACGTTTTATGGGGAACAAATTCACTGAGTCTTCTAGTGAAGCCGATAGAGTACCTTATAAAGTGGTAAAAGGAGATAACGATACGCCTAGAGTAGATATCGATGGTCGTTTATATTCGCCACAAGAATTGTCTGCAATGATTCTTCAAAAAATGAAGAAGACTGCTGAGGATTACTTGGGGCAAACTGTTAGTAGAGCGGTAATTACTGTTCCTGCTTATTTTAACGATGCGCAAAGACAAGCTACCAAGGAGGCTGGTGAAATAGCCGGTTTAACAGTAGAGCGTATTATTAACGAACCAACCGCTGCTTCTTTGGCTTACGGTATGGACAAGAAAGATACCGATCAAAAAATCGTTGTTTTTGATTTTGGTGGTGGTACACATGATGTTTCTATCTTGGAATTAGGAGATGGTGTTTTTGAAGTATTGTCTACTGAAGGAGATACCCATTTAGGTGGTGATGATGTTGACCAAAAAATCATTGATTGGTTGGCCGATGAGTTTAACGCTGAGGAAGGAATTGACTTGCGTAAAGACGCAATGGCTTTGCAGCGTTTGAGAGAGGCTGCTGAAAAAGCAAAAATAGAATTGTCTTCTACAGGACAGACAGAAGTAAACTTGCCATATGTTACAGCAACTGCTACAGGACCTAAGCATTTGGTGCGTACATTGACAAAATCTAAATTTGAGCAATTAATTGCTGATTTAGTAGAAAGAACTATCGCTCCTTGTGCTTCTGCCTTAAAAGCAGCTGGATTGTCTAAGAGCGATATTGATGAGATTATTTTAGTTGGTGGTTCTACAAGAATTCCTGCAGTACAAGAAGCAGTAGAAAAATTCTTCGGAAAAAAACCATCTAAAGGAGTAAACCCAGATGAGGTAGTTGCCGTTGGTGCTGCTATTCAAGGTGGTGTACTTACCGGAGATGTAAAGGATGTATTGTTATTAGATGTTACTCCTTTGTCTCTAGGTATTGAAACTATGGGAAGTGTTATGACGAAATTAATCGAAGCTAACACGACTATCCCTACTAAAAAATCTCAGATATTCTCTACGGCAGCAGACAATCAGCCATCGGTAGAAATCCATGTATTGCAAGGAGAGCGCCCAATGGCCAAGGATAACAAAACTATTGGACGTTTCCATTTAGACGGTATTCCACCAGCACAAAGAGGAACACCACAAATTGAGGTGACTTTTGATATTGATGCCAATGGTATTATTAAAGTATCTGCTACGGATAAAGCTACCAACAAAAGCCAGGACATTAGAATTGAAGCTTCTTCTGGTTTGACCGAAGAAGAAATCAAAAAAATGAAGGCCGAGGCTGAAGCGAACGCTGAAGCAGATAAAAAAGCTAAGGAAACTGCCGATAAATTGAATGAAGCAGATGGAATGATTTTCCAAACAGAAAAGCAATTGGCTGAATTTGGCGAAAAATTATCTGACGAAAAGAAAAAGCCTATCGAAGAAGCATTGACTGAACTTAAGGCTGCTTATGAGTCTAAAGATATAGCTGTCATTACTCCTGCTTTGGATAAAATTAACGAAGCGTGGAAAGTAGCTTCAGAAGAAATGTACAAAGCTCAAGCAGAAGCACAGCAAGGTGCTCCTGCAGGTGCTGATGCAGCTGGCGGTGACACTAAGAAAGATGCCGACAATGTAGAAGATGTAGATTTTGAAGAAGTGAAGTAATCACTGATCTTATTTATATAACGAACCCCTTCAAAAGAAATTTTGAAGGGGTTTTTGTTTTTTTAGCTTATTTACAGCGCCCTATTTTAGATGCCTACAAGCTGTTATGGTGGGTGAAAAAAGCGAGAATTCTTTCCGTTTTCCCGTAGACCTATATTAAAATATTTTGGGCGTTCCCTCCTTCCTCGGGCGGGCCCTTGGCTCTATCCCTTGCTGTGCTGCGGGGATGCCGCCGCGGTCCCTAACGCATAAAAATGTGCCGGTTTTAAAAGGAAACATGGCAGAATGTACCTTTATAGGAATATTGGCACAGGAAAATATGGAGCCCTTAGGGAATTCTTCCTTTTCAGGAAGTAAAGGGCTAGATAACCGCAACAGTTCTTGAAATCCCATAATTTTATCCAAATTTGGATTGGATTCACCTAGAAGCCCATGGCGATCTTAAATGGTGGTTTTTAAACAAAATATTGGGGCGCTCCTTTAATGTTAATACCTTATTTTGTTGTGGAAATTGTTTTTATTATGGCTTAATTAAGCCTAATTTTGAGGTATGGAAAAAAAAATCGTTACAGCTATATTTTGCGCGTTATTAAGTGTAGGGACTCTCTTTTTTGCACCAGTGGCTATGGCGCAAGAATTGGAAGTGTTTACGGTGAAGGATTTTGATCTGAAAGGACCCGTACAATCCTGTATGGTGATTACGAGTTATGGGAAAGAAGAATATGTGTTTAATAAACAAGGGTATTTGATTAAATCCGTGACCCGTTACAATGAGTCCGATTACGATATTACTATTTATAAACTTCAGGGCAACAGTGTTTTGGAAAAGAGATTGGAAAATTACAGGGATGGCCAATTTGTTAAAAATACCTCTATTGCCAATTTTTATAAAACAGATACCACTGATGTCAAAAAAGTAACAGAACGGATATTTTCCTATGACAAGGAGTTTTTAGATCAATACGAATATGTTTATAATGAAGCTGGGAAACTAAAAACCATTAAACGTATGAACGATAGCGGTATAGATGAAACGACCGTTACCTACGAAGAGAAAAATGGGGCGTTTACCAAGACATTTTATTTAAATGATGTTATTCTTAAAACCGTAACGACCGCTACCATTAAAGCATCCAATAAGAAAGAACAGAAAAAGGTACATACCAAGGAATACCTAGAAGGAGAACCGCATTTGGCTTTTGAGCAAATTTACTCCAATAATGGAGCGTTGTTGTACGAGAAAAAAGAAGTATATCGCGAGGAACAAAACGGTTTTGTTCCCTTGGAAAGCAAGTTTTATACCTATGATGCTAACAATGTCTTGGTTTCGGTGAAGACTAAAAAAGGGAAAGCAGAATCTGTAAAGAATTATATTTACCAGTTTGACAGTGGAGAGAAAGGAAATTGGATAAGACAAGTCATTACGCCCGACAATACCTATATCAGTCGGAAAATTAAGTATTTTGAAAACGAAGGCGTCAAGAGTAAAAAGTAAGCGCTCTAGACAGAACGGATTTTCTTTTTAAATACTTTGGGTGTAACAAGTTGATATGCTCTGCGCAGTTGTGTGAGTATTGCGGAAATTAATATACTGTACATGGCTACATGTACAGTATATGGGTTTGTTTAGAAAGCTATTGAAAGTTGTAGTGTTTAAAGAATATTGCCTTTAGTGTCTACTTTTATATTCTTTTTTTGGTTGTCTTTTCTAACCTGTAATTGATAAATCTTTTTTACATCTTCTCCTTGAAAATAGGTAACCCTATAAATATCCTTATGGATGGTCCAATTAGGATATAATTCGTAAATGCTGTTTCGAACCGATTCTGGTGGCGTAACATTTTTGAATTTTTCAAAGGTAGAAATTACTTTTCCATCTTGGTCATAAGTAGCAATGATGCGGCCATTGGTTTGTGAAAAAATAACCTCATAAGCCTCATAGTCTCCGTTAAAATTAGGATCTTGAGTAACGTCGTATCTGGCTACCTCGTCCTGTAGGTTTTGAACATAATCTGGGGTTGTGTCTTCACGCACCAAATTTTGATACGAAAAATTCACGATAGGGGTAACGGTTACCTCTTCCAGTTTTACTTCTTTTGCTTCTTTATCGTTGTCGGTTACCTGGGAAAATCCCATGAGACTAAAACCTAGTATACCGAGTAACATTAATGTATTTTTCATAATAATTGGGTTTTAATATTAATACTATATAAAATTACTGGCAAATGGCTGTTTAAAGTGCTACGTAGGTAGCAGTTACAGATTCTTTAAGAATAAATTAACGCTGCTAATTTTTGAAATAAGCTGTCGCTGTAGAGGTGGTATGCATCTTTTGTATCAGTAGTGGAAGGTCTATGATTTCTATATTTTTTCTTTTAATTTTTAGAATGCCGTCTTCCTTAAATTCTTGTAGATGTCTGTTTAACACGGCTCTGGTAGTGCCTATCAATGCGGCCAATTCATCATGGGAGAGTCCGTTTATAACTTCAATTTTATTGGTTGCTATATTTAAATGTTGCACCAAAAGGTTGGCCAAACGGGTCGATGTGTTTTTTAGGCATAAATCTGAAACAGCCACTTCTAGCTTTTCTGTTTTCTTAACAACATAGCTTAAGAACGGTTTGTATATGGCAGGATTGTCTGCCATCCATTGCCGCATTTGATCTATTGGGATCCATAATACTTCGGTAAATTCCAAGGCCTCGTAAAAGAGTATGCTGCTGTCGCCGTTAATTAGGGTACATACATTGAAGATATCGCTGTCGGTTAAAATATTCAGGGTAAGTTCCCGGTTGTTTTGTGGGTCGAAATTATAAACTTTAACCTTGCCGAAAATGATGATATAAAATTTATGAAAAGTATTATCGGTATCTAATATACAGGTTTTTTTTTCCCAATACAGGCTAGTAGATATCTTTAGTAGTGCAGCAAGAGATTCGTTGCTGATATCTTTAAATAAGGGATTTTCTCGTAATGTCTCAAAATAATACCGATATTTCTCCAATCCAATATTCATACAACTTAGTTTAAAGTTAATTGGAATTCCAGTCGGATTCCAAATTTAAATACCAAGTGACAGCTCGATATTTTTTTGGGGGATTTTTTATTATTTCATTGACAAGCTTATTTACTGGGTCTCTGTACGTGCTGTAAGGGATAAAAATTTATAAGGACCAAATTAATTACGGAGTCCATTATCCGAATTATAGCTCGGAAAGTAGTCTTTTAAAAGTACGAAAAAATGCTTGGATTAATGGTTTTTAATCCTAAAAATCAATCAGTTTCGCTGCTAGGATATTTATAAAACAGGGCCTGATTTTTGTTAATCAAAAATTTCAAACGTTTTGGTTTGGAATTTCGGACGTTGTTAAAACAAGGAAGTAAATAATTGGTATGTAATAATATAATAGGGTTTCTGCGCTAGTGGTGGTTATAGGTTATTCTGCCAGGTTATTAATAAGGTCTTTGTTTATGACATGGCCGCCTTCAAAGCTTATAAATTGTGCTTTACCCTGGAACAAAGTGTCTATTTTTGTTTTTTCTTGCTGTAACCGTTGGCCAGACAGTAAGGGGTCTTGGTCACCGTAAATGATTTTTATTTGAGTAGAATGTTCTTTTAAAAAATGAAAATCCTCGGGTTTTAGTTCTGCCGGAATCCCTCCGGCATATAGACAGAGTTGATGGCAGGGGATTTTACTATGTGCTACCCATCGGCTGGCAATGGATACGCCCTGGGAAAAGCCCAAAATAATAAGCTTGCAATGTGATGGTATATTTTCTGATTGGTATAAGTTATCTAGGTATGAAAGGATGTTTTTTGTTTCCAACGCTCTATTCTCTTTGGTAAGCCAACTTGCACCAACACGCTTATATTCGTTGTTTAGATAATATTTAGAGGGCGCTTGGGGGGCAATGATATAATTTATATCCCTGGGGAGCTGGGAAAAATAGTTCAAAAAATATTTACTGAGAAAACCTATTCCATGAAAAACTATCCACACATTTTTAGTGTTTTTGTCTAAAGTATTTAGGCTGAGGTAGGTATTGGTAGTGGTGTAGGAGATTTGTTTTTCTATTGGCTTCATAAATCTTAAATCTGATATAAAGGAACACTTTTGTTGGCTTGGTATTGCTTAATTTTACAAAAAAAAACTAGCAATGAAGGAATATAAGGAAAAGATTCTTAAAATTTGTAACGATACTAGTAAGGGGACTTTAATGGAGACATTGGGGATAGTTTATACCGATGTTGGCGAGAATTTTTTAGTTGCAAAAATGCCGGTTTCTTCTAAGGTTCATCAGCCAGAAGGAGTATTGCACGGCGGGGCGTCTGTGGCCCTTGCCGAAAGTGTAGGTAGTATGGCGGCACATATCTTTATGAATACAAAGGAGTTAAGTGTGAGGGGAATAGAGGTGTCGGCCAATCATGTAAAGAGTATTCGTGAGGGAGATGTTTATGCAAAGGCTACCATTGTACACAAAGGGCGTACTACTCAAATATGGGACATAAAAATTACGGATACACAAAATAACCTAATCTCTGTTTGCAAATTAACTACCATAGCACTTCAAAAGAAATAATATGTTTTTAAACTTTCTGGACCGGATAAAGGATCAATTAGAAAAGGGATATCCGTTGGTGGCCTATCGTCATCCGAAGGAGGTAACGGTGAAGGCTATTTTTCAAAAAGACAAGGAATTGTATTTTGTAGAGGATTTTCGGGAAAGCGGCTTTGTATTTGCTCCTTTCGATGGCGAACAAAGTCCTGTTTTATTAAAAAAAGACGAGTTTCTTTCAGTAGCGTATCCACAGGAAAACAAGTTGTTAAACGAAACTACAATTTTCTCGGAATTTGACGATTTGGATAAAGATTTCCACCTTCAGATGATAGAGAAAGGCCTGGATGAAATAGCCGAAGGTACTTTGGACAAGGTTGTTTTGTCTAGAAAATTAGAGGTAGATACGGTTAAAACCCCGCTGGAAACTTTCCATGCCCTGTTGCGAAAATATCCCAGTGCATTCTGTTATATCTGGTACCATCCTTCCGTAGGGCTGTGGCTGGGAGCTACCCCAGAAATGTTATTGCAAACCGAGAACAAGCGTTTTAAGACCATGTCCTTGGCAGGGACCAAGTTGGCTGTAGGTGAGCAAGGGCCACAATGGGACAAAAAGGAGCTAGAAGAACAAGGAATGGTAACCGAATTTATAGAAGCTGCACTTGCCGATAAAGTAACTTCCATGACCGTCTCGGATACTACGGCTGTACGGGCAGGTAATTTATGGCATTTAAAGACTTCGGTATCTGGCCTAATAGGAAGCTGTGGGTTAAAGGAAATTATTAGTGCCTTGCATCCTACACCGGCAGTATGTGGATTACCAAAATTAAAGGCCAAGACCTTTATCCTAAATAATGAAAACTACAATAGGGAGTATTATACGGGCTTTTTGGGGGAGCTGAACTTCAGGGAAGATCAGAGAAGGCCCCAACCTAGGCGTAATCAGGAAAACAGGGTGTATAGAACCGTAAAGAACAAGACGGCCTTGTATGTTAACCTAAGGTGTTTGCAATGGCAAGATAAGAAAGTGATGATATACGTAGGAGGTGGTATTACCAATGGCTCGGTGCCAGAGGACGAATGGAAGGAAACCAAGCATAAAAGTGGAACAATGCTGAATGTGCTTTTTAATAAAAACTATTAGGGCTTTCCGTTGGTTTTAGAATTGGTGGCGTTGTATTTTTGTCACCATGAAATATTCGAGCATTCCTACCGCACAATCTGTTGTGTACCACTGCAAGGCAAGGGGTATAAAAAACGTTATAATTTCTCCGGGCTCCCGAAATGCCCCTCTGACCATAGGGTTTTCAGAAGACCCTTATTTTAAGTGTTTTAGCATTGTAGACGAACGTTGTGCTGCCTTTTTTGCTCTTGGGATTGCTCAACAAACAAGAAAGCCGGTCGTTCTTTTGTGTTCCTCGGGCAGTGCGCTTTTAAATTATTATCCCGCTATTTCTGAAGCTTTTTACAGTGATATCCCCTTGGTGGTCCTCACTGCAGACAGACCTGGGTATAAGGTAGATATAGGGGATGGGCAGACTATTAGGCAAGAAAATGTTTTTAAAAATCATATCGGATATACGGCCAATTTAAAGCAAGATGTCTATCATGCTACGGATAAGATAAAAAAGTATGCTCCCGAACAGCTTTTAGGGCTTAGCCCTAGTGACGCCCAAGCTAGAGTGCAGCACTATAACGATGGGGAATTAAATCAGGCCTTTAAAGAGGTGTTGTCTCAAAATTGCCCAGTTCACATTAATGTTCCATTTGAAGAGCCCTTGTATGATGTTTTGGAACATGCTACGGTAGCCCCAAAAGTGGCCGTGGAAGCGATCGAAAATGATCCTTGGACGGACGACTTAAAAGAAGTGGCAAAAATATGGTCTACTGCGGCTCGTAAAATTGTATTGGTAGGCGTAAACTATCCCAATACGATCATGGAATCGTATTTAAAGGTTCTGGGCGAAGATCCATCGGTAATCGTTTTTACGGAAAGCACTTCAAATCTTCATCACGACAATTTTTTTGCAAGTATCGATAGTATCATTGCGCCTATCGAAAAATCGGACCAGAAAGAAGAACTGTTTAAGGAGTTGCAACCCGATATCGTCCTGACCCTAGGGGGGCTTATTGTTTCTAAAAAGGTAAAGGCTTTCTTAAGAAGCTATTCTCCCAGTCATCATTGGCATGTAGATGCTAAAAAAGCCTATAACACCTTCTTTTGTCTGAAAAAGCATTTTAAAACGGATCCCAATAATTTTTTTAAGGAACTGTTTTCATTATCCAGTCCTTTAGAAAGTACTTATCATCAGAAATGGGCCAAAAAAAGACGGGGATACGAGTTAAAAAGACAGGCCTTTATATCGGAAATACCTTTTTCCGACATGTTGGTTTTTAACGATATAATAAAAACCATTCCACAAGAGTATCAATTGCAGTTGGCGAATAGTTCTACGGTTCGCTATGCGCAGCTTTTTGATTTGGATACTTCTATACGGGTGTTTTGTAATCGTGGGACAAGTGGAATAGATGGCAGTACTTCTACGGCTATTGGAGCAGCTCTTTACGATAACAGCCCAACATTGCTTATCACAGGCGATTTAAGTTTTTTGTATGATAGCAACGCTATGTGGAATCGTTATATCCGTCCTGATTTTAGGATTATAGTGATCAATAATAATGGAGGCGGGATATTTAGAATATTACCAGGGAGGGCAGAGACCGAAAATTTCGAAACATTTTTTGAGACGACGCACCAGTTAAATATTGAGCCTTTAGCTACAATGTATGGCTTTGAGTATGGGCGGGTTTCAGATGAGGATGCTCTAAAAGATGCTCTTGAAAAATTTTACCGGCCCTCGGAGAGGCCAAAAATTCTTGAGGTTTCTACCCCTAGACTTATAAATGATAAAATTTTGCTTAATTATTTTGATTTCATATCTTAGAACAAAATAAACCATTCAATAAATAGAACCTTCTAAATTATGAGCAAAAGAGACGAATTAATCGAAAAGTACGCAGCAGATATTAAAGAAAAATTTGGTGAAGCTCCAGATTTGGACTTGTTGACCAAGGTAACCATTGGTTTGGGGCCCTCTATTTATAACTTGGATGCCTCCAAAGTTTCTGGTTCAGATGACAAGGAGTTGGAAACCGTAAAGAATAACTTCCTTATTAAAAAATTAGGATTAAGTGATAGTCCAGCTTTGATGGAAGAAATAAAGAATGTTGTCGACAAATACGGGTCTTCGGTGAAAAGTAAGCACCGAGCGGTTGTCTATTATATGTTGACGAAACACTTTAAAAAAGAAGCTATATATAGCAAATAATAAGTTGTATATAGAGATATGGGCCGTTCTTTAAAAAGAGCGGCTTTTTTTGTACGCATGATTCTTTTTAAATGTATTTTTGTAGCATGATAGCATTAGGAAAATATAGCAATTTAGAAATATTAAGAGATACCAGCGTGGGTCTCTTTTTAGGAGATGAAGAAGGGAATGATGTTCTGCTTCCCAATAAATATGTGCCAGAGGAATTTGAAATAGGAGATTTCATAAATGTATTCTGTTATTTAGATCATGAAGAACGTATAGTAGCCACTACATTGGAACCGTTTGTGATGGTAGATCAGTTTCAATTACTGGAAGTAGCAGAGGTTAATGATTTTGGTGCTTTTATGGATTGGGGACTAGAGAAGCATTTATTAGTGCCGTTTCGCGAGCAACGAAATAAAATGCAGGAAGGACAATGGTATGTAGTGCATTGTTATTTGGATGAAAAGACCAACCGTTTGGTGGCTTCTAATAAGTTGGATAAATTTTTATCAAACGATCTCTTAACCGTAAAGGTATTGGACGAGGTTGATTTAGTGGTGACCAGGTTTACCGATTTAGGATGGGAAGTTATTGTCAATAACCAACATAAGGGACTTGTCTATGCTAACGAAGTATTTAAAAAGGTAGCGGTAGGCGATAAGTTAAAAGGATATATTAAGCATATAAGACCCGATAATAAGTTAGATGTAGCCCTACAACCAATAGGATACCAAAGCTTGGAACCGGCGGCCAACCTTATCTATGAAAAACTGTTAGCCCATGGAGGCAAACTGAACCTTCACGATAAATCGGATCCTGAAGATATCAAAAGGCAGCTTCAAATGAGTAAAAAAACCTTTAAAAAAGGAATTGGAGCCCTTTACAAGGAACGTAAAATTGAAATTAAATCAGACAGTATTCACCTGATTGAATAAAACAGTTGTTGTCCTAGGCAGGAGCATTTGCTGTGAAGGAGTTCGATGAAGGAGCCTTCTTTTATCGAAACATGAACCATTGCTTTTAAATAGCGAAAGAAACGTATTTTTATATTAAAACTTAAGTATTTATGCCATTCATTGAAGAAAGCGATTTGTTAGAATTGCACAAGGATATTGATAAGGCGCAAATTATAAATGATCGCCTTTTAGATCAAATAAAGCACAAGAATAAGGAGTTAAAACGAAGCAAGATACAACGTAACGTTTTAGGGATAGTGACTGGACTTTTCCTGATTGGCGGTATGGTGGCTTTATCGTATAATGCCGGTTTTGTTAAATCGTCCAATCAACAGTATCGTAACAGTCTAGAGGTTATTGGTTTAATCGATAGTTTGGATATTATAAAAAGACGAATTGAAAATATTAAAAAGCAAAACGAGGAACTTAGTCTGTTGCACGAATTTTATTTGGCTAAAAGGTTCTTGAATAAAGAAAAAATATATTCCGTTCAGGTAAAAACCTTCGTTGATAACAATATAACCTTATCCTCGGAGTCTTTGGGAAATACCCTATTTGCAAAGGCCAATCCTTTTTATTCTTATTCCTTGGGGAATTTTGAAACCTTGGAAGAGGCACGCTCCTTTAGATATCAGTTGATCAATATGGGGTTTAAAGACGCCTTTGTGGCCTCATACAGAGATGGAAAACGAATAGAAATAGAAGAACCCTACTAGTTTGTTGAAAATAAAAGCTTGGCTTAACGCAGCGCGATTAAGAACACTTCCCCTTTCTCTATCGGGTATCATTGTAGGTACTGTTTTAGGGAGAATGTACGGTGAATTTAATATCGGCATTTTTATCCTTGCCGTATGTACTACAATCGGATTTCAGGTTACCTCAAATTTTGCCAATGATTACGGGGATGGAGTAAAAGGCACAGACAATGAAAATCGGGTAGGTCCAAAACGAGCCTACCAAAGTGGTCTCCTGTCCCGGAAGGAGTTGAAAAACGGTATTATCACCGCTGTGGTGATCTGTATATTGTTAGTGATAAGTTTGTTGTTTTACGCTTTTGGTGCCGAAAATTTAAAATACATTGCCATCTTTGGCGGCTTAGGGGCCCTTAGTATTTGGGCGGCCATTAGGTATACGGTGGGAGAGTCGGCTTACGGATATAGAGGCTTAGGGGATGTTTTTGTTTTTCTTTTTTTTGGATTGCTCGGGGTATTGGGAGCCATGTTCCTATATACTAAATCCATGGAGTATATGGGTATTTTTCCGGCTATTACCATAGGCCTGTTGAGTACAGGGGTGCTGAATTTGAATAATTTACGCGACTATAAGTCCGATAAACTAGCGAATAAAAACACGATTATTGTTAAAATTGGTGTTGAAAAAGGAAAAATATATCATACGTTTTTGATCGTTTTGAGTTTTTTGGCCATGCTGGTATTTACGATCCTAAATTTTCAAAGCTGGTTAAATGCCCTACATTTATTGGCTTTTATTACTATATTCATACATTTAAGGAAGGTGTTGAAAACCAAAAACACCGTTTTGTTAGATCCGGAACTTAAAAAATTAGCGCTGAGTACTTTTTTATTGGCCCTATTGTTTTATTTTAGTTATTATAATTTTTTGTAAGTTTGAGTACTAACCAACTAAAACTTATGCCGTGGAACAACCAATCAGAATACTTATTGTAGAGGATAATGTCATAATTGCCGATGACATGCAATCGATGTTGGAAGAAATTGGATACGAAATAGTTGACAATGTTATCGTATATGAACAAGCTGTAGAAGTATTAAAAAATAAAGAGGTCGATTTAGTACTGATAGACATTATTTTAGCTTCTGATAAAACAGGTATAGATTTAGGAAAACACATCAGGGAAAACTATAGTATTCCCTTTATATTCGTTACTTCGAATTCGGATAGAGCTACTGTTGAAAATGCAAAAACAGTAAAGCCGAATGGTTATTTGGTAAAGCCTTTTGAACAACAGGATCTTTATACCTCGATAGAAATCGCCCTATCCAATTTTACAGAAATAAAAAAGAATGGGGAAAAGGACGAAGAGGAAGATGATAAGTTAATGTCTAATAAGGTGCTGAAGGATTCGATCTTTGTAAAAAAACAGCATTTATATTATCGAATCCAGTTTGGGGATATTAAGTTTATCAAAGCCGACAATGTGTATTTGGAAGTAAATACGGTCGATAAAAAGTTTTTGGTTCGCTCCCCTTTAAAAGATTATTTGGAAAAGTTGCCTCAGCATAAATTTTACAGGGCACACAAATCGTACATCGTCAATGTAGATCATATCGACGCGATCAACTCCAGGGATATCTTGATAAACGATACCTTGATTCCAATTTCCAAGGAATTCAAGGAATTTATAATCTCTGCGATGAATTCGTAAAGCAATAGCTTTAAGAGCTGCGGTATTAAATAAGAAGGCACCTAGTAGGGTGCCTTTGTTGTTTGCCTTGGTTCGAGAGCGGCTTAATCTTTTGCAATAGGGGTCAATCACTGTTTATTTTGAAATATATTGTCAGGGCGAGGTTAAATGCCGCTTAGGGCCGTGGAGCTTTGAATTAACGCTTCTTACAAGAAGTGGTTTTGTTTCTTTTTCACATTGTTTAGTTTTTGATTAATTTTGGCGGAGGTGCGACCAAGTACCCTAACACCTTAATTATCTTCATAAATGATTTTTGATCTTCATCCAAGTTGGCAAAAGCCGTTACAATCTGAACTTAAAAAACCTTATTTCTCCGATTTAAATGATTTTGTAAAGCAAGAGTATGCCAAGCATGTTTGCTATCCTAAGAAGGAAGCTATTTTTGCGGCCTTTGACTTCTGCAATTTTCAAGATACCAAGGTGGTTATTTTGGGGCAAGACCCTTATCATGGTCCGGGCCAGGCCAATGGCCTTTGTTTTTCGGTGAATGAGGGGGTAGGGCATCCGCCATCCCTAATGAATATTTTTAAGGAAATGGAATCAGATTTGGGCAAAACATATCCGCTTAGTGGTAATCTGGAGGCTTGGGCAAAACAAGGGGTCTTATTGTTAAATGCCACCTTAACCGTACGTGAGAAGGAGGCTGCTAGCCATCAAAAACAAGGATGGGAAACTTTTACCGATGCTGTTATCGAAAAAGTTTCCCAAGAAAAGGAGGGAATAGTGTTTTTACTATGGGGAGGTTTTGCTAAAAAGAAGGCAAAATTAATAGATGCTAAAAAACATCATATCTTAACTTCCGGACACCCTTCACCCTTAAGTGCCAATAGAGGGTATTGGTTTGGTAATAAGCACTTTTCTATGACCAATGAAATTTTGAAGCAAGCCAACAGACCGCTTATTTCTTGGTAAATACCAAGTCCTCGTACGGCAAACGTTGGCTTATTAAATTTAAGTCGATGAGCGTTTCCTGAACCTGCTTTAAGGTATTGGGAGCAAGGTTCATTTGGCTCCATCGCGTGAGGGAGAGCCATTGCTGAAGATCCTCTAATTGCTGGCCGTAATTATTGGCTATGGTGCGATCTATACTCGGTATTTGTTTAAATTCAAGCGTGTAGCTGTTAATTACTTCTAGAATGTGGTTTAAGAGGGCTGAATTCTCGGCTATGAATTTGTCCGTTGCCGCAATCACGAAGCAAGGCCATGGGGTAGGACAATCCGTAATTCGTCTAAAAATGCCCTTATCTACTATTGGTTTGGTTGTAAACCTTTCCCACATGAAATAATCGGCAGTGCCATCGCTTAAAGCTTCAACGGCGCCATCGAGGTTATTGATCACTTCAAAGTTTAGGTCTTCTGTGTCCCAGCCCTGATTTTTGGCGTTCACATAAGCCATTAAATGGCTGCCGCTGCCATACCTGCTTATGGCCGCTTTTTTACCTTTGAGGTCGTCCATTTGGTGTATGTCGCCTTTGGCGCCAACATGGATTCCCCATAAAAGTGGACTGGCAATGTACTCTTGTACAATCTTGGACGGATTGCCTTCTGTGATGCTTTTGGTGATTCCCTCGGTAAGGATAATGGCTAAATCTGTTTCTTGGTCTTTCAGCATTTGTGCCATTTTACCCGTTCCTTCAGGAATGTCTGTCCATTCTAGTTGAATGCCACGGGCCTCAAAGGCACCTTCTTCGATGGCTAAATGCCAAGGGAAATTAAAATGTTCCGGAACACCGATAATAGTTACTTTTTTCAATATTAATTTTGTTATGTTAATGTAAAACAAGGAATTTAAGGGTAAGGTAGCTGCCGTTTTACAGAGCTCCAAAAGTTGCTCTTGACATTAGCTTTGGTCTTGTCCTATAGTCCTTTGGTTAATTTGTCTAAGGTATATGTAATCAGTTCATGGATAGATTCTTCCGGTTTGGCAGAAAATTCTCCTGTACTCCTATTGGCTAATATGCAGTTTAAAGAAATGGCGCGGTGGCCTAGTAATTTCGACAGCCCATAAATTCCAGAAGTTTCCATTTCTAGATTGGATATTTGTTTGTCTTTAAATTTGAAACTTGCAAGTTTGGAATTCAATTTGTCGTCCTGTGTTTTTAATCGTAGTGTGCGTCCCTGCGGACCATAGAACCCGACATTGGTAGCGGTAAAGCCAAATCGGATTTTGTCCGATGTCATAATTTTTGCCAAATCTTCATCACAACTGACCACATAGGGAGTCGACTTGTCCTTGAACCAATTGGTATGCTGTATAAATGCTTGTTGTATTTCGTGGTGCTGAATGCTGCTACTATCATAAAAATGCAATAGACTATCCAGCCCAATGGAAAGCTCGCTCAACAAAAATGAATCTATAGGGATGTGGGGCTGTATCGCCCCCGAAGTTCCAATCCGGACAATATTCAGGGAAGTGAGGTTTTTTTTTACCGTTCTGCTTTTGAAATCGATATTGACCAAAGCGTCTAGTTCGTTCAGTACAATGTCAATGTTATCAGTGCCTATACCCGTTGAAATAACGCTAATGCGCTTGCCTTTTAAGGTGCCGGTATGGGTATGGAATTCCCTTTTTCCTTTTTTAAGTTCAATAGTATCAAAATATTGGGAAACCAAGGAGACTCTATCCGGATCACCAACGGTTATAATGGTGTCCGATAGGTCTTCTGGTAGTAAATTAAGGTGGTAGATGCTATGATCGGCATTTAGGATGAGCTCGGATGAACCAATCTTCATATTATAATTTTAATATACGGTTGGTTTCTGAATTGTATAGGAAACTATATTTTAAGGCGCCGCCCAAATAGGCGGTGTTTTCTTGGATACAAGAATAATAACTAGTCTTGCCCTCTAAAATAGCAACTCCTTTTTTAGAAAGTTTAACAGGATTAAAATCAGTGAACAAAGGTGTAAGTTTTGTAATGATCCTTGTATACTGGGTGTCACCAAAACCATAGTTGCCTTGGTTTTTTAGCACTGTTTTTAATAAGGCGATCTTTGTTTTTGGGCTTTCCTTGACGGCCAATCTCAAGATGTTGTTTTCCACTTCGTTCAGACCATTTTTTATGGTCGGGAAACGCATCAAATGAGACTTAATGGCTCCGGAAAGATATTTAAATTGGAAATCATCAAAATCCATTAAATTTTCTAGTCGGATAGGATTGTCACTACAATAAAGCTGCCATACGTAATCGGCATATTCAACATCATCTTGAGTTAAAAACGTACGGTTTTCGTATAAATTCCGTAACTCTTCCTTGTTTAAGTCGGTTAGGTTCAATAAAGGGCTAGAGTTTTCATCATCCCCATGACAAACCATAGATATTTCTGCATAGGGCCTATGCATCTTTAACCAACTGATAACAGCAAGCATGTTAATTTGGCAGAAAAGATCGTAATCAAACCACAAAACAATATGGTCTTCCTTTTTGTGGCTACAAAGCATACGGTACTCCTTTAAAGTTTTATCAATAAACCAAGACTTGGAGACCTTGTAGGTCTTATTCAGGAAATCAAATCTTGTTTTCCAAAAGGATTCACTACCGACATTGGTCTCTGTCTTTCCTTCGCACAACATTTCTCGCCAAGTAATAATTTCCCCTGGCAATTTTAGGCCCTTAAGTTTTTTGGTGAACAGGTCACCATTTGTGATGTGTAACTGGGAATTCATTGTCTTGGTAGTTTAGGTTGTGACTATTAAAAGTAGTTAATTATTTTATGGACTAAAAATAATTAACAAAACTCTAACCTCCTACACGCTTTACCTTAAAGCCTTTAGCTTTTAATATGGTCATTATTTTATCGCGGTAATCACCTTGGATTATAATACTGTCATCTTTAAAGCTTCCTCCAACGCTGAGTTTTGTCTTTAATTCTTTGGCCAGTTTTTTAAAGTCTTCTTCTGCCCCGGTATACCCTTCCAAAATAGTGATAGGCTTTCCTTTTCTCTTTTCGTATTTGCAAATAATGGGATCTTCCTGCATCCAAATATCCGTATCATCCTTGGCGTTTTTTTGGCCTTCGGTTGAATTGGTAGAAACTTCGTGGTCTGGAAATAGATTTTTTAATTGATCTTGTAGGTCCATGTAAAAAGTAATATAATTTGATTTTAATTAATTAGATAAAATTATTCTGTCGGAAATCCCGGATCGGCAATGATTTCTTCAATTTGTTGTACGTGCCGTTCTGTGTGTGCGGCGATAAACAACAGGATCTGATAAGCATCTAGGGTGCCAAATGGCACCTGCTGATAGCGGTTCCTTAAATCGTCTTGTGTGTTTTTAATGAATTCTATATGTTCGCCACGCTTGGTTTTGAAATTTTCCAATGCGGCCTCGTGAGAGCCATATTTTCCTGTAGGTTCAAATGCCTTGCTAGTTTTTACCTTGTTCGATCGGTCCGCGATCATCACAAGAATCTGTTCGTCGGAATGGTTCACTTCAGATCTTTTTGCAGCATCGGGCTGTATTTCCAAGGTTGCCAATAGCATATCGAATATTATATTTTCCGAAACAATAATATGTTCGGTACAATCGGCAATAGACCACGAATCTTTCGATGCTTTATAAGTGAGCTGTTCTTCGCTTAAATACGCCAAGGTGTTTAATAAATGATCCCTTGTCGAAGTCATTTCTTTAATGGCGGCTTCTCTTTCGGCATCGGTAAGGGGGTTTGTAATATTGGTAAAACATAAGGACGCCATGGCTAATACTATAACTGCTAAAGTCTTCATAATTCGTAGTTTTAAAGGGTTAATTTGTTGTAATTCCTTAACGCCATTAATGTATGCAGCCAAAAAGTGCGTTTTATGCCTTAATAAGTCCTAATTCTATTAATCTTTCATGTAAAAACTCCCCGGCAGTAATATCTTCATATTGTTTGGGATTGTTTTGATCGATACAATTTTCCAGACAATTTAAAGGCATCTCACTGATAGGATGCATAAAAAATGGAACAGAGTACCTCGAAGTACCCCATAGTTCGCGAGGGGGATTGACCACTTGGTGAATAGTAGATTTTAGTTTGTTGTTGGTCAATCGTGAGAGCATGTCCCCTACATTGATCATTAATTCGTCGGGACGTGCAATAGCATCTACCCAATCGCCTTTGTGGTTTTTTACCTGTAGACCTTTTCCGTGTGCTCCCATCAATAGGGTGATTAAATTAATATCGCCATGAGCTGCTGCTCTCACAGCATTTTTAGGCTCTTGAGTAATGGGCGGATAGTGAATGGGTCTCAATATAGAATTTCCGTTTTTTATAAACTCATCGAAATAAGATTCTTCCAAATTTAAATGGATTGCCAAGGCTCTCAGTACATATTGTGCGGTCTTTTCTAACATCTTATAAGTTTCCTTGCCAACTTGGTCAAAATTCTTGAGCTCTTTGACGTGTAGGTTTTTGGGGTATTCGGCTTCCAATTTAGGATTGTCCGTTACGTATTGACCGAAATGCCAAAACTCTTTTAAATCGCCTTCTTTTTTGCCTTTGGCATGTTCCTTTCCAAAGGAAGTATATCCTCTTTGACCGCCAAGACCTTCAATTTCGTACTGGTCCTTTACCTCTTGGGGGAGATTGAAAAAATCCTTGATTTCTCGATATAGGTCTTCGATTAGTTTTTCGGATAAAAAATGGCCGCTTAAGGCAACAAAGCCTATGTTTTCAAATGCATTTCCTATTTCTTTGATGAATTTTTGTTTTCTAGATTCATCTCCTGATATAAAATCTGCTAGATTTACACTTGGTATAGCACTCATTATTGCTGTTTTTTAGGATATATCAAAGTTAAGAAATATTAAAGCAACCTTCTTATTAAATTCTGCTAGACATTGTTTTTGTCTTTTCGTTACATTTATACTTCCTTAACCAATTACCATAACATGCACTACAAGGGACATATTTTAGATAAGGCGACGCAGTTGAAACTGTATCAGCAGTTATTAAAGCCACGCCTAATAGAGGAAAAAATGTTAATTCTGCTGCGTCAGGGGAAAATATCCAAATGGTTCAGTGGTATTGGCCAAGAGGCTATTTCTGTTGGTGTTACAGCTGCTTTGTCCGATGACGATTATATCTTGCCCATGCATCGTAACTTGGGAGTTTTTACCTCAAGGAACATGCCTTTAAGGCGACTCTTTGCACAATGGCAGGGCAAAAAAAGTGGCTATACCAAGGGCAGGGATCGCAGTTTTCATTTTGGCGCCAAGGAACACAAGATTGTAGGGATGATATCTCATTTGGGCCCCCAATTAGGGGTAGCCGACGGAATAGCCTTGGCAAATTTGCTACAAAAAAAGCAATCTGTGACCGCGGTTTTTACCGGAGAAGGTGGTACCAGTGAAGGCGATTTTCACGAAGCACTTAATTTGGCCGCCGTTTGGGATCTGCCAGTGCTATTCTGTATCGAAAACAATAGGTATGGCCTTTCTACCCCAGCCCATGAGCAGTACAGATGTGAAAACTTGGCCGATAAGGGTGTTGGTTACGGGATAGAATCGCATATAGTTGATGGTAATAATATTATAGAGGTGTTTGATAAGGTGACGCAAATTTGTCGGGAAATGCGGAAAACTCCCCGTCCTGTCCTTATAGAATTTAAAACTTTTAGGATGCGGGGGCATGAGGAGGCAAGTGGTACCAAATATGTACCACAGCAGCTTTTGGAGAAATGGGGAAAGAAAGATCCACTGCTGAATTATGAACAATATTTAATAGGAGAAAAAATCTTAACGCCCCATTTAAAGGAGACCTTCAGAACTCAAGTCACCGACGAAATAGAGGAAAATCTTAAAGAGGCCTTGGCCGAAGATGATGTTGTTTTTAATGAGGATACCGAGCTAAAGGATGTTTTTAAGGAATGCGATTACCAAGAGTACAAGCCTACTGGGGTAAGAAATAAAATTAGGTTTGTCGATGCAATATCCCAAGGGTTACGGCAATCCATGGAAAAACACCGGCAGCTCGTCATCATGGGGCAAGACATTGCAGATTACGGAGGAGTGTTTAAAATTACAGAGGGATTTGTTGATGCTTTTGGAAAAGATCGGGTACGCAACACCCCCATTTGTGAGTCGGCCGTAGTTTCTTTGGCGATGGGGCTTTCTATAAATGGAATGAAGGCCGTGGTAGAAATGCAATTTGCCGACTTTGTAAGTACCGGATTTAACCCTATTGTTAATTACTTGGCCAAAGTACACTATCGCTGGGGAGAGAATGCCGATGTGGTTATCCGCATGCCTTGTGGAGGAGGGATGGGGGCCGGACCGTTCCATTCCCAGACCAATGAGGCGTGGTTTACCAAAACTCCGGGCCTAAAAGTGGTCTATCCTGCCTTTCCGTTTGACGCTAAAGGTATGTTGATCTCCGCTATTAACGATCCTAATCCAGTATTGTTCTTTGAACACAAAGGCTTGTACCGCAGTAGTTATCAAGAAGTTCCTGTAGATTATTATTCCCTTCCTTTTGGAAAAGCAGCTTTGTTAAAAGAAGGAGAGGCTATCACCATAGTTTCCTATGGTCTTGGGGTACATTGGGTTTTGGAAGCCTTGGAGCAGAATCCTGGGATCAGTGCCGATGTGTTGGATCTGAGAAGCTTACAGCCATTAGATACTAAAGCCATTTATTCTTCGGTGAAAAAGACAGGGAAACTTATTATCTTGCAAGAAGACAGCATTTTTGGGGGTATGGCCAGCGATATTTCTGCCTTGGTCATGGAGAATTGTTTTGAGTATTTGGATGCCCCTGTAAAAAGGGTAGCAAGTTTACAAACGCCTATTCCTTTTGCAAAATCGTTGGAGGAAAATTATTTACCCAAAGAACGCTTTATAAAAGAGCTTTTAAAATTATTGGCCTATTAAGGCAATTCAATATTTTTAACGTTTAATTGAAGAATATGATTACGGCAGAGGAAAAACTGAATGAAAGAATTAAAGAGCTTACTTGTTTGTACGAGGTAACCTCTATTATCGTCAATTGTGATTACAATCAAATTGAAGATGCTCTGAAAGGAATATTGCAATGCCTTAAAAAGGCTTGGCGTTTTACCAATGACGCCCAAGTGATTATGGTGACAGATCAATACAACCTGTCTACCGCCCCAATTACAGAGGAGGTTATTTCTCTGAAATCGAGCATTCGTGTTTTTAATAAGAAAATAGGGCGAATAAAAGTTTCCTATCCCGCTCGCAAATACCAGGCCTCGGCATTTTTGGAGGAAGAAAGCAAGCTTCTCAAGAATGTGTGCATGGAAGTGGGAAACCTGTTAGAAAGAAAACAGATTAAAGACAATGAGGATATTATAAGAAAAAAAATGGAAAGAGCCGACAGGCTTGGGATTCTCGGTGAAATTACCGCAGGGATCGCCCATGAATTAAATACGCCGTTAGCTAATATCCTAGGTTTTTCCGAGCTATTAAAAAGCAAGTTGGAAGACGATTCACAAGCCAGTAAAGATCTCGATAAAATTATAAACAGTACCATATTCTCGCGGGAAGTGGTTAAAAAGTTAATGTTTTTTGCCTGTGAAATGCCGCAGCAAATGAGCTTGGTAAATATCAATCCCATTATTAGTCATGCTATTAACTTAATGGATCCCATTTTTAAGAAAAACAAGGTGGTTCCAGAGTTGCGGTTTAATGCCGATGATATTTATTTACGAGCAGACTCCATACAGTTGACCCAAGTGATTTTTAATCTTGTTCTCAATGCGATTTACTTTTCTCCTGTAAGAAGTAAAATTGAAATACAGGTAACAGATAAAGAGGATAGTGTTGTTATATACATCAAAGATCAGGGGCCTGGGATAAATCCAAAAACCAAGGATAAGATTTTTGAACCCTTTTATAGCACAAAACCTGTTGGAGAGGGCTCGGGATTAGGTTTAAGCGTGGTTCATGGAATAGTGAAAAGTCATAAAGGCACCATAAAGTATACTGCTAACAAGCCTAAAGGCACTATATTTGCCCTTAATTTCCCCAAACAATAGGTGCATGGGTTTTAATAAAGAGAATATCTTAATTGTAGACGATGATGTGAATATTTTAGAATTAATTCACAGGCATCTACAATCCCTTAATTATCATGCTTATAAGGCCGTATCGGTGAAAGAAGCCTTAGTTATTTTAAAGGACACCCGTATAGATTTATTGATAACCGATCTAAAAATGCCAGAGGTAGATGGCTTTCAGTTGGTAAAATATGTATCCGAGCATTATCCGTTATTGCCAAAACTTGTGGTTACTGGTTATCCATCAATAAATGATGCGCTTCATGTGATTAAGGCCGGAGTGTTGGATTATTTGGTGAAACCTTTTACAAAGGACGAACTGAAGAATGCTGTACTAAATTCCTTTGCAGGGGCTACCAAGGCGAAAGAAAATGTCAAGATCCCCTCAAATTCTCCAAAAGAAAAGAAGCTCGCTTACGGAGAACTCATCGGACAATCTTCGGCAATAAAAAGGGTTACCGATATCATTGATCGAGTCAAGGACAACAAAGCCACGGTACTTATAATGGGTGAAAGTGGTACAGGGAAGGAGCTAGTTGCACGTTCCGTACATTATATGGGGAAATACTCCAGAGCGCCTTTTATCGCGGTCAACTGCGGAGCTATTCCCGAAAACCTATTAGAGGCCGAACTATTTGGGTACGCCAAAGGTGCTTTTACCGGGGCGAATGAAGATAGGAACGGATTTTTTCAAGCCGCTAATAAGGGAACTCTTTTTTTAGATGAAATAGGCAACGCCTCACTATCGGTACAATCTAAACTTTTACGGGTGCTGCAAGAAAAAGAAGTGACTAAGGTGGGCTCCCAAAAAGCCGAGAAAATAGAGGTAAGGGTTATTGCAGCTACGAATAGCGACTTAAGTGCCCAAGTTAAAAAGGAGCTTTTTAGAGAAGATCTTTTTTATAGGTTGACAGTAGTGGAAATTGATGTTCCGCCTCTTAGGGATAGAAAATCCGACATACCTTTGTTGGTCGATAAATTCTTGCTCAAATACGGGGTAGAATATAAAGACCGAATGTTAGGGATTACTCCCGAGGCCATGGAGCTATTAAAAAGACACCATTGGCCTGGAAATATAAGGGAACTCGAAAATGTTATCCAAAGAGCCGTTATTATGTGCGACAAGCAAATTGGGGTAGCCGATTTGCCCGACAACCTTAAGTTTAAGATAGAATTTCCTGAAGAAAGGCTACTTCCATTAAGAGAGATCGAAAAAAAATATATTCTTAAAGTGCTCGAAGCTACCAATAACAATAAATCCCAAGCGGCGGAAATTCTGCAAATAGACCGCAAAACACTTCGACAAAAAATACAGTAGCTCTCATTGTTCATTATGGGGAATTATCCCTCATATGGGGAAATACTCCCCATATAAGTGGTGGCTTGAAAGCGTCTTCTTTCCTTATAACTATCTGATAGTAAACATATTATGGTTTTAGTAGAATTGGTAAAACCTAATTGGCACTGTAGTTGCCTTTATGTTTGTACTAAAAAAAACTATTATGAGGAATAGTACTAGTTTATGTATCAGTTGTGAGCATTTCGCGAATTGCGTTCTAACCACGAACAAAAATAATATTTGGTCCTGTAACGAATTTGAACCAGGAGACTCAAAGGTTTTGCCTACTAGCCATCCTTTTAAAATGAAAACAAATCTCAGAGTTTATTAAAAGCAAGAATATGATAACAAAATCAAAAAAAGAATTGAAGCAGGGCATGTTGGAAAACGTGATGAGTCAATTTAATCATGCTGCAGACATAGTAGATCTTAATCCTAATATTAGAAAAATATTAAGTATAACCAATAATGAACTGATCATTCATTTTCCTGTAAAAATGGATAATGGCGATGTAGAAGTGTTCACGGGCTACCGTGTACAACACAACAACGCATTAGGTCCATATAAGGGAGGCTTGCGGTATCACCCTACGGTAGACATTGATGCGGCCAAGGCACTTGCTATGTGGATGACTTGGAAAACGTCGTTGGCCGGTTTGCCATACGGTGGGGCCAAAGGAGGAATTCAATTAGATCCGAGTAAATATTCTACTACGGAATTAGAAAGGATTACAAGAAGATTTACCTATGCGCTAGGAGATAATATTGGTCCTGAACACGATATTCCGGCACCGGATGTAAATACGAACTCACAAACCATGGCATGGATCGTAGATACCTATATGTCTACTAAATCGCCTGCTGAGCGTTCTAAGAACCAGCACGTGGTCACGGGAAAACCATTGGGGTCCGGAGGTTCTGAAGGAAGAGACCGCGCTACAGGGTACGGGGTGTTCTTGAATATAAAGTTCTGGGCAGAAAAGAAAAAAATAGATTTAAAAAACAAACGATTCATCGTTCAGGGATTTGGGAATGTAGGTTTTTGGACTTCTTATTTTTTAGAGCTCGAGGGGGCAAAATTAGTAGGCGTACAGGATGCCTTTGGGACAATTGCCAATCAGGAAGGAATAGCAGTCGCTCAGTTAAACGATTATATGCAAGGGAATAAAGGAAGTATCGTAGATTTTCCTAATTCGGTTGCTTTACCAACGGAAGACTTTTTTGGATTGGATTGCGATATCTGTATTCCTGCCGCATTAGGAAACCAGATCACCGCTGAAAATGCCGATAAAATAAAGGCGTTTTTAATAGCGGAAGGAGCCAATGGCCCAACAGATGTGGAAGCTGAGGAAATATTACTCAATAATGGAGTTGGAATAATTCCGGATATCTTGTGTAATTCTGGAGGGGTGATCGGAAGTTATTTTGAATGGCTTCAAAACCGTAACGGGGAACTTTGGCAATTGGATGAAGTTTTGGCCAAACTGGACAAGAAAATGAAAGAAATTTTCGATAGGGTTTATGTAAAGGCAGAAGAAAGAAATGGAGATATGAGAACCTCGGCCTATGTTATTGCTATCGAAAGAATTGAAAAGGCCTATGTGCAAAGAGGGATATTTCCATAAATAATTTTAAACAATAGTGTATTATGAAGTACGGACATTTGGTATTGGAAAAGAAAGAATTTGTTCTTTTAAAACGTTTAGTAAACGTTTCAGGGTTTTATACAGACAACACATATAAAAATTCTATTCAGAAATTAACTGATGAATTAAAGTCGGCAATCGTGTACAGTGAGGAAGAAATGCCCGAAGATGTAATTAGATTTAATTCGGCAGTAACTATTGAAGCTGCCAACGGTTGGTCTAAACAATTTCAGTTGGTGATTCCTTCAGAAGGAGATTTTAAAAACAATAAAATTTCTATACTCACTCCTATGGGTGCTGCAGTTATTGGCTATGCTAAAGGCGATGATATCATTTGGGAATTTAGAAATGGAGAACAGACTCTCAAGGTGACGGAAGTTGTGCAACAGCCAAGTTCTATTAATTCTGATATCTTAATGTAAAACTATGAATGTATTTTATGAACATGATTCCGATGATAGACTAATAGCAAAAAAAGATGCCCTGGAATTAAATAACTGGATTAATCATTTGGTCCATACCGGGGAGGAGGTTTTGATTTTAAAAGACATTGTATCTAAATTTAAAGACCAGAATGATTTAAAAGAAAGGCTGCAAGATATTGCCCTGGAAAATAAATTACGTCTCGGTGTTTTTTTTAGATATAAAAACTCGCTAATCAACGTGCACGAATGTGAAGATATGGAATGTGATATTTATTATTTGAACAAGCACGAGGAATATCGAAATATATATGAGACCTTTTACGAGTCCCTAAGACCACTAAAAGAAGAAGTGTATAACCTTATATTAAAAAACATATAAGTAAAAATTATTTTAGCAGCCAGTTTGTTGGTTTTAATATTAGAGTTTTATGGCTGTTAATAATTCAAGGGAAAGCGTTGCTTTCCCTTGAAATTTTTCAGATGGTTTCTGTCTAAAATCTCCTTTCCTTCACTTTTTGGGATGTTTTTACAATCTAATGTCCTTATTTTTAATAACTTCCATTTCTTTAAGGAGGCTAAGGGGTATAGCTTGTTTGTTGTTGAAAATTAACGCAATATTAACAAGTGGTTGGATACTTTTGCTAGTCTTACAACGTATAACAAGTAGCAATTATTAATACAAAAATTATGAATGTAAAAAAGCCCTTTTTTGCGCTTTTAGTAATGGGTTCCTTATTAGTGTCTTGTTCGGTTTCCAAAGTAGCCCGGATGGACAGAAAAGTTATAGAGGGGAACTGGACTCTGAACAATGTTTCTTATGAAGGAAAGAGCGGAAATTTTAAATCTGTACTTTTTAACGATGCTAATGCCAATTGTTTTATTGGGAGTCATTGGTTTTTTAGAAACAATAACAGTACAGGGAGTTATTGGTTGATGGATGGGTCGGATTGTACCGGTGGTGATCGCTTCATTCGTTGGTCGGTAGTAGATCGGGGAGGTCTTGCCAATCAGTTGCAATTTAAGTTTATAGATGAGAAGTATAAAGATATTTCTGGAGGGGTAGGGTATCGGTTAGATATCGCTTCCTTAACGGAAGAACAAATGACCTTAAAGTCAAAAGTATCTGTAGACGGAGAACCTATAACCATTGTATATAAATTTTCAAAAGAATAACATCAATAGCATGAAAAAATTAATAGTATGTAGTTTGTCGGCCATTATTATTTTGGCTTCTTTCAGTAGTTGTACTGCTGTAAAAAACACCAACAAAAAGCAAAGAGGTGCTGCCGTCGGTGCCGCTGGTGGTGCCGTCATTGGAGGGGTGATTGGCAATAATGTAGGCAATAAAAAAAATACAGCCCTTGGTGCCATTATCGGTGCCGTTGTAGGGGGTGTTGCCGGTGGTTATATCGGAGATAGAATGGATCGTCAGGCCGAGCGTATCGAGGAGGAAATTCCAGGAGCAGAGGTAACCCGTGTTGGAGAAGGGATAAATGTAACCTTTAATGAAGATGCCGGAGTGTATTTCGATACCAATAAAGCGACCGTAAAAGGCACTTCAGCGACCACTTTGGACAGATTGATAGGTATCTTAAAAGAATACCCAGATACCAATATTTTGGTAGAAGGACATACCGATAGTGCAGGAGCCGAGGAGTATAACTACAACTTGTCTAGACAACGCGCCCAATCCGTCACTAATTATTTGGTTTCTAAGGGAATTTCGAGTGGTAGACTTACCACAAACTGGTATGGAGAAACTCAGCCAAAGGCAGATAATGGTACGGCAGCAGGGAAGGCTAAGAATAGAAGGGTAGAATTGGTAATCGTGGCCAATGAAAAATTAAAACAAGAAGCTTTAGGCAAGGCAAAACAATAGAAATTTATTTTTTTATAGAAAAACCCGACGAATTTCGTCGGGTTTTTTGTTTTAAAATATGTACCTTTCTTATGTGATCTTATTTGACGTACTCGTTGTGGGAGGTGGATTGGCTGGATTGACCTCGGCCCTTGATTTACAAAAAAAGGGATATAGTGTTTTGGTGTTTGAGAAACTAGCCTATCCACATCATAAGGTATGTGGCGAGTACGTGTCTATGGAAGCTGTTCCTTACCTAGACTATTTAGGGATTTCCCTGCTTGATGCCGTTTCAATAAACAAAATGGTGTTAAGCACTTTAAAAGGACGGACATTACAGGCAGACCTTGCTATGGGGGGTGTGGGGATAAGTCGCTACACCCTAGATAACAGATTATATCTTAAAGCTAGGGAAGTTGGAGTGATGTTTGTTTTCGAAAGTGTTGTTTCCGTAATTTTTCAAAGGGAGACTTTTATAATAAAGACCGAAAAAGGAACAGTCTATCATGCTAAAGTAGCCATTGGAGCTTATGGAAAAAGAAGTGCTCTGGACAAGCAGTTGCAACGTGGTTTTAAAGGGGAGAAATCGCCTTGGCTTGCGGTGAAGGCTCATTATAAATTAGATGGTTTTCCAGATGATACAGTGGCCCTGCACAATTTTAGGGGAGGGTATGGCGGATTGTCAAAAACAGAGTCTGGCGCGGTTAATTTTTGTTATTTGGTTTCTTATGAAAGTTTTAAAGAAGTGAAAAGTATAGCTCATTTTAATAAGAATGTGGTTTCTAAGAACCCTTTTTTAGGGCAGTTTTTAGAAGAGGCTCAACAGTTATTTCCAGCCCCGGAAACTATTGGGCAAGTGGGCTTTGAAAAGAAAAGTGCCGTAGAGAATCATATAATTATGTGCGGAGATACGGCTGGCTTAATACACCCACTTTGTGGAAATGGCATGGCTATGGCGATTCATAGCGCTAAAATCGCTGCAGAAACAATAGATTGTTTTTTTAGGGAAATGGCCTATAGCCGAAATCAGATGGAAAAGGACTATACGAAACAATGGAGAAAAACCTTTGGCAGAAGATTATGGTTGGGAAGGAATTTACAATCTTTATTACTACATGAAAAATCCTTAGAGGTCGTTGTTCAGTTAGCATCGAAATCGCCTTCTTTGATAAAATCACTTATTAGTAATACCCATGGTAAAACAATTCGATTTTGATGAATTTTAATACCCGAAGCTCGGAAATAGAAAGGATGGACAATCTATCGGTAGATCTTGTCTCATTGCAAGAAATATTGTTCGATATAAATCGGGTTAATTCCCTTCTTAACGGATATTCGATCACTCTTAAAGCGATAAAAAAAATCATCCAGGAAAATCCGAAAAACAGTTATACCATTATAGATATGGGGTGTGGAGATGGTACTATGTTAAGGAAAGTGGTCCGGTATTTTAAAAATGAGCCTTTTAAATTAAATTTAATAGGGATCGATCTTAGTGAAAAAGGTATTGAAATAGCCAAAGCTATGTCGACAAGTTTTTCTAATATTAGCTATCAAAATAGGGATATCTTAAGTTTGGAGGCTCATGAAATTGATTGTGATATTATACTCTCGACCCTTACCATGCATCATTTTAGTTCCCAAGAAATACCCTTGTTTCTAGATCAATTCGTTAAAATAGCCCGTTTAGGAGTGATTATCAATGATCTGCAAAGAAGTAGGTTGGCCTATGGGTTATTTTGGGGCTTTAGTGTGATGTTTGTTAAAACCAAGGTTGGAAAGTCCGATGGTTTGGTTTCCATAAAAAGAGGCTTTGTGTTAAAGGATTTAGTGGCTTTTTCGCAAAATATTCCAGATGTCCAGCATACCATAAAGTGGAAGTGGGCGTTTCGTTATCTATGGGTCTTACGGACAAAAACAGCTAAAAATGTATGAATAAGGTAAAAATTGTCACGGTAACAAAGGAATTGCCCACCTATAGTAAGGATACTAAAGATATTCTACCGCTGGTAAAATGGTGGCTAAGGGATCAGGACGGACGATTTCAACGGAAGGTTCTAAAAATATTTGAAGGTGCTGCGGTAGACAAACGCTATAGTATAATGGCGCCGGAAGAGGTATTTAAGGCGACATCTTTTCAAGAGAAAAATGATATTTATAGTCGTGAAGTCCGTAAACTAGGGAAAAAAGTCTTAGAAAAAGCACTTTATAAAAGCGATTGGTCGGCAAAAAGTTTAGATTTTATTATTACGGTCAGTTGTACGGGGATAATGATCCCATCTCTTGATGCTTATCTAATTGATGATTTAGGGATGCGCCAGGAAGTGGTTCGTTTGCCTGTTACTGAAATGGGGTGTGCAGCAGGTGTTTCGGGGCTTATCTATGCCTATAATTTTCTAAAATCCAACCCGGGTAAAAGAGCCGCTATTGTGGCAGTCGAAAGTCCAACCGCTACCTTTCAGTTAAATGATTATTCCATGGCAAATATGGTCAGTGCTGCTATATTTGGCGATGGGGCGGCCTGTGTTTTATTATCCTCTGAGGTAGAGGCTAGTGGCCCTAGAATAGTTGGGGGCGAAATGTATCACTTCGAGAATACGACGCAATTAATGGGTTTTGATCTGGCTAATACAGGGTTGAAAATGATCTTGGATCCGGCGGTACCCGAAACCATATCCGAACATTTTCCAGCAATTATACATCCTTTTTTAAAAAAATATGGCAGTGAAATTGACAAGGTCAATCATTTGATTTTTCACCCAGGAGGAAAAAAAATTGTACAAACCGTAGAAGAATTATTTGGGAAACTAGGTAAAAATATTGATGAGACCAGAGAAACCCTTCGTCTCTTTGGAAATATGAGCAGCGCAACCGTTCTTTATGTTTTGGAGCGTTATTTGGAAAAGGATATTTCGGTGGGCGAGCAAGGGCTGGTGTTGAGTTTTGGACCGGGGTTTTCGGCACAGCGGGTGTTGTTGGAGTGGTAGGAATGTCATAGGAAGATAATTTCCACCATTAGGAAAGCACGCTTTAAAGGAATAATTAGTATGATGCATGAATACATATAAAGAAATTTTAGACCTACTACCATACAAGGAGCCTTTCTTGTTTGTAAATGACTTGGCAACGGTTAATGATGATGGAGCAACAGGTTCCTATACCTTTAAGGCGGAGGAAGGTTTTTACAGAGGACATTTTAAAGAATATCCGGTAACTCCTGGCGTTATTTTAACCGAGTGCTGTGCGCAGATTGGATTGGTCTGTTTGGGCATTTACCTCCTAAAGCAAGAACAGGCCGAATTTAATAATCCCCAAATTGCTTTAAGCCGTTCACAAATGGATTTTTCGTTACCGGTGTTTCCGGAGGAAACAGTTACCGTAAGCTCAAGTCTTGTGTATTTTAGATTTCATAAATTAAAATGCCTGGTTAAAATGCACAATGGCAAAGGTCAATTGGTATGCCAAGGAGTTTTAGAAGGGATGTTAAAAATATAAAAGCATGGAATAAGAATGAGCAAAAACCGGTCGTACATATGAACGTTAAAAAACAATACAAAAAACACCTATGAAAAAGCGTGTCGTAATTACAGGGCTTGGCGTCTGTGCTCCAAAGGGGGTAGGGGTCTCCGACTTCCTTAACACCCTAAAAAAGGGCGAGAGCGGAATAGCATTTCACCAAGAATTGGCGGCTTTAGGGTTTTCTTGCCAAATTGCGGGAAAACCAGAAGTTACACCCTCTATTTTAGAAGCTTTTTTTTCGCCTTTGCAAAGAAAAGGCTTAAGAGCTAGTGGTATCGTTTATGGGGTTATTGCGGGTATGGATGCCTGGGCGGATGCGGGATTGGAGAAGGCGGCCAAGGAAGAACCCGATTGGGACAGTGGTATTGTGTTTGGAGCCGGAACCTTAGGGGTCGATACGTTTAGGGAAGCGATACACCTCATTGATGCCAATAAAACAAGAAGACTGGGAAGTACTACGGTGATACAGACCATGGCGAGTGGTATTAGTGCATATTTGGGCGGAATTTTAGGTTGTGGCAATCAAGTAACGACCAATTCTTCTGCTTGTGGTACGGGCACGGAGGGCCTTATAATGGGCTATGAAAGAATCAGGTCGGGAATGGCCAGTCGTATGTTGGTAGGGAGTACCAGTGATAGCGGTCCCTATGTATGGGGTGGATTTGATGCTATGAGAATTTTACCCAGTAAATATAATGATAATCCTATTCTTGCAAGTAGGCCTATGAGCGACAGTGCTGCAGGTTTCGTTCCCGGGAGCGGAGCGGGGGCATTGGTACTAGAATCGCTGGACTCGGCCTTGAAGCGTGGGGCCACCATATACGCCGAGGTCTTGGGTGGGGCCGTAAATAGCGGAGGACAGCGCGGGAACGGTAGTATGACAGCACCCAACAGTACGGCCGTACAACGGTGTATAAAAGCAGCTATAAAAGATGCTGAGGTGCAAGGGAGAGACATAGATGTTATCAACGGGCATTTGACAGCAACCAAAAAGGATGTCGATGAAATTCGGAACTGGAGTGAAGCTTTGCAAAGGAGAGGAATTGATTTTCCCTATATCAATTCGACCAAAGGAATAGTGGGGCATTGCTTGGCAGCATCGGGCAGTATAGAATCGGTAGCCACAGTATTACAGCTTAAAGAAGGATTGGTTTTTGGAAACCAGAATTGCCCGGACATTCACCCCGAAATTTTAGCCTATGTGGATGCTAGCAAAATTCCCCAACAAACCATTCAATATCAGCCTAAAATAGCAGCAAAAGCAAGTTTTGGCTTTGGAGATGTAAACGCATGTGTTATCTTTAAAGAATATCCTAAATGACCATCGTATGAGAAAAGAAGAACGCTTTAGAACCTTAAAGAATATAGTGAAGGTTTATCTCCCGGAAGATGTTTCCGAAGAAGCTATTGAAGCGGAAAGTAATTTCACCTCGGAGTTAAATATCAATTCGGCTAACTTGGTCGATATCGTCCTCGATGTCGAGGATGCCTTTCATATAAAAATTGAAAATGACGATATGGACCAAATGAAAACGGTCCGGGATGCTCTTTATATCATCGATCAAAAACTTTTAAACAAAGCATAAAGCACCTTTTAAGCAGCTTCCTTTTCGGGGATAAGCAAGGAAGCTAATACCCCGCCCGCCAAGGCAACTGAGATCACTGTCAAAGATACCCATTCTGCAATTTCGATATGGTGGGTAAATAGCATTTTTAAACCTACAAAGGCTAATATTACGACTAAGCTATAGTTGATATATCTGAATTTCTCTAGCATACGGGAGATTAAAAAATACATAGAACGCAAACCCAATATAGCTAAAATATTAGAGCTAAATACAATAAACGGATCGGCTGTAATGGCCAGGATAGCCGGAATGCTGTCTAAGGCAAATAATATATCGGTTAGTTCAATAATAACCAATGCTACAAAAAGCGGCGTGGCAGCATTGACCCCCATTCGTTTTATAAAGAAATCATGTCCTTTTATGACCGATGTTATAGGGTATACCTTTTTTAGTTGTTTAAAAATAAAGGATGTTTTTGGGTCAAAACCTTTATCGTCAGATTTTAGCATTTTAAAGGCTGTGAATAACAAGAAAACCCCAAAAACATAAATAGCCCAGTCGAATTTGGTGATTAAGGCGACTCCAAAAACAATCATCAAGGCCCTAAAAAAGATGGCTCCTAAAATACCCCAAAAAAGGACCCTATGTTGGTATAAGGGTGGGATTTTAAAAGAAGAAAATATTACCGCAATAACAAATACATTGTCAATACTTAGCGATAATTCTATAAGGTAACCGGTAATATATTTTAATACCGCATTGTTTGGTGTCAGCCCTGTAGGGTTGTCTATTAAACCAGAAGAAAATAACCAATATATAACGCCGCTAAAACTTAAAGCTACCGTTACCCAAATAGCAGTCCATATGCCCGCTTCCTTGGTTTTTATGACATGGTCGTTTTTGTGGAAAACGCCCAAATCTAAGGCAAGAAATACTATAATTAGACCTATAAAAGCACCCCAAATTAACATAAATACATCCTATTAAAGGCACAAATGTAAGCATCCTTTTTATAAGAATAGAGGGTGAAATATGAAATATTTGAAATAATTATTGTCGGTTTTTAAACTCATTTTTAGGAGGTTAGTTGAGTGATTATTGTACATCATCGACTTAAGGTTCAATAAATCGTTAAAGGCCATAAAATGCTTTTTTGTTATGAGCTTAAACATCCTTTAATTTTCGTAAATTAAAGAAGACCCTTTTTAAAGTGCGATTTATGTGCCGTTATATTTTTCTTCCTTGTGTTCTTTTTTGCTTGGCAGTTTCCTTAAAAACAACTGCTCAAACAAATAATGATACAGTGGTAGTTGCTAAACACGAAATTGTCAATAGGACAATTTTAGAGCAATTTGAGCCAGGGATGATTCTTTCCAAAGAAACTAGGATCCGTTTAAAAAAGGACCGGATTTCAGAGGCTAAAAGGAGAAGAGTGTTTTTGGATTCTTTGAGTATTTCAGATCGTAAAAGAAAAAAGCTACTAAGAGACCTAACAAAAAAACCATTCTCCAACAGGTTGTTGAATAATTTGGCCAAAACATCCTTTAAGGACAGCGAAAACTAAAACTAGGGAATGTCTCCTGTACATTGGGTAAGTAGAGACCGATAGTGCTTTTTCATAAAACAAATGAATACTAAAATATAAATCCCCTTGCGCAACTTGTAGTTGCGCAAGGGGATTTACATTGACACTTGGTCCTTGAAGTTTAAAACCTTGCTGTCATGAACAGCAATATTGCTTATTAATATGTTTTCATTTTACTTTTTCTCTTTTCCAATTGACGTTCTATATCATCCACAGAATCGGTAATTGCAATTTCAAACTTACTTCTATTAGATTCGGCAAACAAGCGTGGTCCTGGGGCACTTAATCTTATGTTACAAATTAATCCGGTTTCTGGGGTCGAAGTTTTTTCCTTTCTAAAAAACACATCCGCACGGATTATAAAATCATATTTATCTTCTATTTTATTGAGTTTTTTGGTCGTTAATTCCTCAAGTCGCGCACTTGCTTTTACATCATCATACTGAAAGTTGATAGTCATAAGGTATAGGTTTTAAGTTAATAAATCGCTCTTGAATAGCTCTGTGTATTCAATGATTTAAGGTAGTCTTTCTTTTCAATAAAGCCAAACGAATTTTTATATTAATTTTTTTAATGGGTACTATTGCACAGCCCCATGCAGCAGCCGTCTTGTACTTGTTGCTACGGTTTACAGACCTATGGGAGTTTTTATGTTATTTTATGAAATGAGCATGCGCGAAAGCTGGTCGCAAAGATGAATTCAGTTATGCGAATTACATGCTTGTACTGAGGGCAGCCGAAGTATGACCGCTAAGAAAACAATAGATAACTGCATATGAAACTTTGAGTCGAATCTTTCTAGGTGTTTTGGGTTAAAGGAGTGGCAGGAATCGTATAGATCCTAAGTATCTAATAAAATATTATAAAGGGGCAGTGGGTTCATTGGGGAAGTCGCATATGGATCTATAAAAGTAATAAAGTAAGAATGACAGAAAAGTATCAAAAGAAATGCTGGTCCAAGCTTTGGGAGCTAGCCAAGATAAAAATTTAAAAAGGCTTCTTTTTACCATGTCAGAAGGAAAACGTTTTTTGTATTCAACAGTAGCGTTTTGGAGATATTAAATATCAAAAATGCTATCTCATACAAGTATTTTGTAGCTATTATATAGTTGTGGAATTCTTTGCGGTCGAAATTAGTGAATTTAAGTACATTTGGTGAAATTGGTGCATTTTTATTAATGGACTTTAGGAGTATTTCAAATTTCGATAGCGTTCCCTTCTTTTTATAAGGATTATAAACTTTACCTTTGCCCAAAATTATTAGGAGATGAATACCTTTGAAGATTGCAATCTATCAAAACAATTACTATATGCTATTGACGATTTAGGCTTTAGCAATCCGACACCAATACAGGCCGAAGCTTTTTCGGTAATTATGTCAGGATCTGATGTTGTCGGTATAGCACAGACGGGAACAGGAAAGACCTTTGCTTATATGTTGCCTATCTTACAGGATCTAAAATTTTCCAAACAGCTAACCCCGAGAGTTTTGATATTGGTTCCGACCCGGGAACTGGTGCTTCAGGTGGTAGAACGCATTGAAGCATTTGCTAAATATTTAAGTGTAAGAGTAACCGGGATTTACGGAGGCGCAAATATCAATACACAGCGTCAGGCCGTTGCCCGGGGATGTGATATTTTGGTGGCCACTCCAGGTAGGTTGTACGACCTTACCTTGGACAGAACCCTAAAATTAAGGGATGTTAAAAAATTAGTGATCGATGAGGTTGATGTTATGCTAGACCTTGGTTTTCGATTTCAAATTACCAATATTTTTGAATTGTTGCCTCCACGAAGACAAAACATTATGTTCTCGGCCACAATGACCGACGATGTGTCTAAGCTGATCGATGATTTTTTTATCGCCCCGGCCAGAATTTCTATTGCCGTTAGTGGTACGCCGCTAGAAAATATAGCGCAAAGTTGTTATTCAGTAGAAAATTTTTATACCAAGGCAAATTTGTTGGAGTACCTTTTAAAGGATAAAACTACCTATAAAAAAGTGTTGGTTTTTGTTTCTAACAAAAAAAGTGCCGATAGGTTGTTTCAAGCCATGGAAACCGTTTACGGGAACGAGGCTTGTGTCATTCACTCCAACAAAACACAGAATTATAGAATCCGTTCTATCAAACAATTTGATGAGGGCAAGAACCGAATATTGATTTCTACGGATGTGATGGCTAGAGGATTGGATTTAGATAAAATTACCCATGTGGTAAATTTTGACACTCCAAATTACCCCGAAAACTATATGCACCGAATTGGGCGTACCGGTAGGGCAAAGGAAAAGGGAACTTCCGTATTATTCTATACCGAAAAAGAAAGGGAGGCAAAAGAGGCTATTGAGAGTTTAATGGCGTATGAGATCCCAACCATAGATTTTCCAGAAGCAGTAGAAGTATCAGAGGAATTGACTCCCGAAGAAAGACCTCAGAATTTTGAGCTTAATAATCCAGTAAGAGCGTCAGAAACCGAGGGCCGCGGAGCGGCTTTTCATGAGAAAAGTGATAAGAACAAACGAGTAAATTTAGGTGGCTCCTATAAGAGGGAAATAGCCAAAAAGTATAAAAAACCAAAAACTCGTGGGGATAAGAATTTTGCAAAAGGCAAAAAGAAAAGATAAATGTGCTTGGGCAAGACTTTTGATGCCTAAGGAATATCTTCGGTGTATATGACAGATAAAAAAAATAAAACCAAAGGTCAGGAAAATAATCCTTTACATGGGATAACCTTGGCCACTATATTGGAGGAATTAGTAGCCCATCACGGTTGGCAGACGCTTGGCGAGAATATCAATATCCGATGTTTCAACCAAGACCCTTCCATAAAATCGAGTTTAACCTTTTTAAGAAAAACTCCCTGGGCCAGAGAGAAGGTAGAAAAACTATACCTAAAATTAATTAAGAAAAAAAAGTAAGGCACCTCAGTGTTTTTTAGGAGCTTTTTAAGGTCTAAAAAGCTCCGTTCTTTCCACAATATTATTCCTAGTTACGCGACAGTTCTTTTTTGTGCTATCCTTGAAGCTTTAAAGGCTAAAATTTAATGAAGATATATTTTAGTCCTATATTTAGCCAATTTGGCTGGGAATAATAACAATAACAATAAAATTCATATTAGATGAAATCATTTACGATAGTAGAAATAAACGAACTTTTAAAAGGAGAACTCGTCGGTACTTGTGATGAGCAAATAACAGGAGCTGAACAGCTTGAGAGAGCTACTGCCCAGCAAATTACTTTTATCGGAAGCAACAAATTTGCTAAACTTTGGGAGGCTTCAAAAGCAAGTGTTGCTATTGTAGATGCAAAGATAAAATTAGAGCCAGGTGACAATAGAGCGCTCATTAGGGTTAAAAATGCCGATTTGGCCATGGCTACACTATTGGAAGCTTTAGAGCCCGCACCACCTGTCCTAGAAGAAGATATTCATCCAACGGCCGTGGTACACGAATCTGTCGTATTGGGAAAAGGATGCAAAATAGGAGCAGGGTGTTATGTTGGTAAAAATGTAGTATTGGGAGATGGGGTTGTCCTATATCCCAATGTTAGCATATTCGACGATTCTAAAATTGGGCATCATACGGTAGTATGGTCGGGAACCGTAATTAGGGAACGCAGCGAAATTGGGAACCATTGTATTTTTCACATCAATGTGAGTATTGGTGCCGATGGATTTGGCTATAGACCTAGCGATGATGGTAGAGGATTGGTGAAAATACCACATATAGGAAATGTTATTATTGGAAACTATGTAGAGATTGGAGCTAATTCTTGTGTCGATAGAGGCAAGTTTAGTGCTACCATTATCGGTGATGGATGTAAAATTGATAATTTAGTCCAGATAGCACATAATTGTATTTTGGGCAGATCTTGTATTATGGCAGGCCATAGCGGACTCGCTGGCTCGGTGACCCTGGGAGATGGAGTGATCATAGGAGGAAGTGCCTCCATCAAGGATCACACTACTATCAATTCAGGCGCCGTTATTGGAGCTGGTTCTGGAGTTATGGGCGATGTTGATGCAGGGAAGACTGTTTTGGGGTATCCCGCTACGGACGCCAGAGATATGCTGAAACAATGGGTAGCTCTTAAAAGATTATCCAAAAATTAAGTACTAGAGTACCCTGATCTTTTAATAATAATGCGTCACTTCTCTTCTGTATGGTGTTTCTATGTACACGGCGGTTAGGGTTATCAATAGATTAGGGTGGTCTTTTTCCTTCATTTGTGTATCCTAAAAATTACATCTCGCTACTTCTGAATTTTCCCAATGGAAAGAAGGTGTAAGATTTTATCCTATGTGAAAAATTAATTCATAGTTTTTTCAAAAATATTCTTCAAACACCCAACAAAGGCCGTAATTTTGCAGTCCTAAAAAAAAGAGAATATGTTGGAGACCTTGACTGCAAATGCTGTTGTAGAAAGAAGAACGGATAAAGAATTATACAGTTATCAAAAAGGAGCTATAGACCAAATATTTGATAAGTTTGAAACCGCACCGGACGATTACCACCTGTTATATCAATTGCCTACCGGAGGAGGAAAAACCGTAATTTTTTCTGAAATTGTTCGACAGTATTTAAAGAACCACAAAAAGAAGGTGTTGATAATGACACACCGGATAGAACTTTGTAGGCAAACATCTTCCATGCTTACGAGTTTTGGCGTCACCAATAAGGTTGTAGACAGTAAGGCAAATTTAGAAGATCAGGATCAATATAGCTGCTTTGTGGCTATGGTAGAGACCTTGAACAACAGATTGCAGGACGATAAGTTGGATATTTCAGGGGTGGGGCTTGTTATTATTGATGAGGCCCATTATAATTCGTTTACAAAACTCTTTAAATATTTTGAAAATTCCTTTGTTTTAGGGGTTACCGCTACTCCCTTAAGTTCTAACAAGGACTTGCCGATGAAGGATAATTACGATGAATTGATCGTAGGGGAAAGCATAGAATCCCTAATAGAGAACGAGTTTTTGGCAAGAGCCGAAGTTTTCTCTTATAATATGGGGCTAACCTCCTTGGAGGTAGGTTCTAATGGGGATTATACGGTAAAATCTTCTGAAGACCTGTATACCAATAGCCAAATGCTGAGCAAGCTTTTGGAAGCCTATGTAAAGCATTCCAAGGGAAAGAAAACGCTGATATTCAATAATGGTATCAATACCTCATTGCATGTGTACGAAACCTTTAAGGCAGCTGGTTACCCTATAGAGCATTTAGATAATACCGCTAGTAAAAAGGAACGTAAGGCTATTTTAAAATGGTTTAAGAACACTCCCGATGCAATATTGACCTCCGTGAGTATCTTAACCACAGGATTTGATGAACCTACCATAGAAACCGTTATTTTGAACAGGGCGACGAAGTCTTTGACATTGTACTATCAGATGATTGGGCGCGGTTCTAGGATCTTGAACAATAAAGCTACTTTCTCGGTAATAGATTTAGGGAACAACCTACACCGTTTTGGACCTTGGGGAGCAGATTTAGATTGGCAGACCATCTTTAAATCTCCTAACTTCTATATGGACAAATTATTGGGTGACGAAGAATTGGAGAGCAATTTTAAATGGGAGATGCCCGAGGCCCTTAGAGCAGAATTTGCCAATTCTAAAGAGGTGTATTTCGATATCAAGGAAACCTATATAGACTCTGTGAAAAACGGAGAATCTTCCAAGGTTGTATTGGAGCGTTCCATTGCCCAGCATGCAAAGATATGTGTAGAGAATAGTGAAGATGTTTACGATGCTTTGGCATTGGCCAAACTCTTGGGGGGCGATATAGAAGATAGGATTCAGCGCTATGCCAAATGCATCAGTAAAAGTACCCATAACTTTTTAAAATGGTTAAATGAAGATTACCATAAAAAATTAAGTACTCACCTACGTCAAAATTTTGACACTATTTTTGAAGAAATACACGGTAGGCCGCCAGAAGAATAACTAAATGACGGCCCTCTTAAGATTTAAAATCTCCAGGCAACAAACCTACTTTGTTTGTTGCCTTGGGCCATTGGCACGGTCTTGTAAACAGCTTTTAGTTTGTGTAACTGCTTATAGATAGCGGCCAAATTTTCTTTTTTACTTACCAAGGTCGTAAACCATTGAACTTGTCGGGAATAAGCAACGCTTTGTTTGATCATTCGCTTTATAAACAAGGCTTCTCCACCATTGCACCATAATTCATTGGCCTGGCCACCAAAATTTAATTCTTCCGCACTATCTAAGCGCAGGTTCTTTACTTTTCTTAAACTACCCCTTGCGGCGGATTCGGCATTGGCATGAAAGGGAGGGTTGCAAAGACTAAAATGAAAATGATCGGCCTCATTTATGAGGCCCTTAAAAATATTGGAAGGGTCGGTTTGATGTCTTATCCTAATATTCTTCAATAGGCTTGGTGTAGCTTCTGTATTAGCTTTGGCGATGGTAACCGAAGTAAGGGAAATGTCCGATCCTACCATTTGCCAATCGTATATTTGAGAGGCTAAAATTGGATAGATGCAATTGGCGCCAACACCGATATCCAAACCTCGAATATTGTATTTGATGCCATCTTCTTCTAACAGATCGGCGATATGATGTATATAGTCGGCTCTTCCAGGAATAGGAGGACATAAATAACCATCGGGAATATTCCAGTCAGCCAGTCCATATTGATGCTTTAAAATAGCCTTATTAAAGTGAAGTACAGCGGCTGGTTTGGAAAAGTCAATGCTCTGGTTGCCATAGGGGTTTACGAATACATGAGGGGCCAATTCTGGGTGACTACCTATTAAGGCTTCGAAGTCATAAGGGGTATTATGGATGTTTTTCGGATGCAAGATATTTGGTTTTATGACCACAAAGATAGGAGGTCTCCATGTAAACAGTATGGTGAGATCTTGGGAATCTATGGAATTAGGCAAGGGGAATAGGCTGTTTTTCTGAATTATTGGCCGGATTTATTACCCTTTTTTTTGTCAAATTCCGGACAATCAACCCGTATCTCTTTTATATGTAGGTTTTTCTGAAGTAAATTGCAATGATGGGTTCCGTGGTTGATTTCATAAAATTTACAGGCGTAACATATTCTTTGTACCTGTAGTACTCCTGTTTGGTTTAGTCTATAAATCAGGGTGCTAAGGGAATCGTACAACGTATTTAGTTCCTCCTCGGTGTTAAGCTGTAAGGCATTCCGGATAGGGTTGGCAAACCCCTCCGTTTCCGTGACAATTTGTTTTCCGCTTTCCAATAGGGATACCGTATAACTTCTAGTGTCCAGGGAGGAGATTTCTTTTACAATAAGGCCTTTTTGGTGCAATATTTTGATGGCATCGCTAATGGTGGGTTTGCTAAGGTTAAATTCCTTTGCCAAATGGCTCACGGTACAATACGACTGTTGGTGGTAGGCAATAAAAATCAGGATCTGAATTTGAATAGGGCTAATTCCCCATGCCTTGGCATAATCCCTTAACAATGTCCTAAAAACCTCGGAAAGTCGGTCCAAGGCTATTACAATCTTACTGCCAAGGTCTTTTTGTTGAAAATCGGTGTCATATATACTGTGGGTCATAAGGAGCATTTTTCAAGGGCTACACAAAGTTACCCTAAAAAGAAGAAAAGTTGGACACCTTGTTTGTTGAAGGTGCCCAGCTTTTATCAACCTTTTACATCGGCCATGGAAGCACCAAAATTTATGTGCAGAACATTTCCGTCGGGGGTTAACAAGGCAGGAACAGATTTTACGCCTGCCTTTTCGGCTTCCGATATTCTGTCCTTGGCCCCAGCAAGATTAACAACTTCAACCTGGGCCGGATTCATTAATTTTAAAATGTCTTGTTCAGCACTTACGCAGACAGGACATCCAGCGTGATAGAAAACAGATTTTTTCATGTTACAGATTTTAAGTTAAATGCAAAATTGCTCCCATAAAGATAGTTAGGAATCCTAACTAAAACAAGTTTGGACTTAGGTTTTTTATATGCTGTATAACTAGTGTGGTATATCGAACGGTGAACAGCCGGCCAGTAAAAGGAATTTACAGTATTTTTAGAATTGCCCTGTGCGAAAAGACTCTTTTTGACGGTGCTTGAACGAAAAAAATTAAAAAAAAGGTATATGTCGGTAGGGTATTTTTACTTTGCGTTGTTATAGGTAGGAGGGCCCCCGTGGATGAGGCGGCAAAAGGCAATAAAATGTTTAATATAAAATTTAAATTATGAAATTAAGATTATTATCAATTATTATGATCGGTCTTATGGCTTTGGTGTATAGTTGTACAGACGGAGACGATGCTAATAAGGATACTGGGCGATTGTCCGTTTCCTTGACAGATGCTCCATTTCCCCACGATTTGGTAGCCGAGGCAAATGTTACCATTTTTAAAATTGATGCTAGACGAAAAGCCGATAAAAGTGAAGAGGGGGCAAATAATGAAGATGGTTCATCCTTTGTTGTTCTTATGGAGGATGAAATTTCGGTAAATCTATTGGATCTGACCAATGGGATAACTGAAAATTTGGTTAATACGGACGTAGCTGTAGGAACCTATGATTTATTTAGAGTGTATGTAGAAGGGGTGAATGTAGTAATGACTGATGGTACTACCTATGATTTAAAGGTCCCCAGTGGTGCACAAACCGGGATAAAAGTATCTGTCAAACCGAGTCTGGTAGTCAGTGGAGGCCTATCTACAGATTTATTGTTAGATTTTGATGTTAGTAAATCCTTTGTTGCCAAAGGAAACAGAAATGATCCGGAGGGAATAAACGGATTTAATTTTAAACCGGTAATAAAGGCTTCTAATCTTTCTACCGCAGGTACTTTAACGGGGCTGGTGACCACTGTGCAAGATAATGCAATGCTTGGTTTAGAAGGTGCGCAAGTTGCCGTATTTGCAGCCGACACCTTACATACAACTACCTTTACCGATGCTTCCGGGGGCTATACTGTTTTAGGATTGGCGGCCGGTTCCTATGACGTGGATGTTGCCTTGGAAGGCTACGGGTCTCAAACCGCTGAGGATATTGATATTGTGGCAGCCAATAAAACGGTTCAAGATTTTGAGCTGACTGTAGAATAGCACTGTTACAAGTTTTAAAATACACTAAAAGGCTACCACAATTGGTGGCCTTTTAGCGTATTTAGCTATTGCTGTAAGCAGCCCTTTTTAGCAGTAATAACTACCTCCTCCGCCAATCGCGGGACTACCTGCCAATATGACTATTGCTAAAAATTGCATAAATATATTTTTAGTCATATTATAGTTAGCTAGCGCAGCTAAATAACCTGATTCGCAGAATAGGTTTCAAAAGCTCCGAGAGCAGGAGCTGAGGTACGAGGCGACGCGGAGTTTTGAAACCGGTTTTTCGACCTCGGTGTCGAAAAAATTCATTGAATCAGTGTCTTTTCTTTTGTTTCGTTTTCTTTGGACAAGCAAAGAAAATGAAAAGAAAACGTCAAGTTTCAGGCTTGAAGAACTGCCCTTAAAAAGAAAAAAGTTGTACAAAAAAACTAAGCACGAACCGGTTGTATGTACGTGGATTACAAATCTAGTTATATGATAGTACCTCCCCCGCCGAATCGCAGGACTACCGGCCATTATGACTATTGCTAAATTTTGTACAAATATATTTTTAGTCATATTATAGTTAGCTAGCGCAGCTAAATAACCGGTTTTTCGACCTCGGTGTCGAAAAAATTCATTGAATCAGTGTCTTTTCTTTTGTTTCGTTTTCTTTGGACAAGCAAAGAAAATGAAAAGAAAACGTCAAGTTTCAGGCTTGAAGAACTGCCCTTAAAAAGAAAAAAGTTGTACAAAAAAACTAAGCACGAACCGGTTGTATGTACGTGGATTACAAATCTAGTTATATGATAGTACCTCCCCCGCCGAATCGCAGGACTACCGGCCAATATGACTATTGCTAAATTTTGTACAAATATATTTTTAGTCATATCATAGGTCCACTATATAGGTTAAAAAATGCCTATGGTGAATTCTCTTGTCATTAAGCAATGGCAACTAAAAAGTGAAGGGTATATTTTTTATTTTTTTTTATTTTGAGTGGATAGTAGTCTGGTAGCAAAACTACTTTTATTTTGTACATGAACGGAGGTAAAAAACAGATCGTTTTATTTGCTGTGATTTTTCGTTTAGTAGTGTGCAACTTGCTATAAATCATTATCTTGTATTAAAATTGAACACTATGCCTATTTTTATGGATCGTCACGATGTTTCGGATACGGTAACTGCCGAACATGTTGCTCGGTTGCATCAGGAAGATCTAAAGGTTGAGCATAAATATGGTTGCCGAGGGCTTACTTATTGGTTTGATGAGAAACGGAAAACCGCATTTTGTTTGGTTGAAGCACCCAACAAAGAAGCCTTGGAAAAAATGCATATTGAGGCTCACGGCGATGTTCCATATCGAATTATTGAAGTAGAAGAAACCATAGTAGAATCGTTTTTAGGGCGTATAGAAGATCCGTTAAAAGCCATCAACAAGGAATTGAATATTATAAACGACCCTGCTTTTAGGATCGTTATGGTGACTGGGTTTAAAACGGTCTCCTTTCCAAATATTTTGTCAGATGGTATTTTACAGTCCCAGAAAAAAATTAATGAGGCCGGTAGATCTATTATCGAATCGTATCAGGGCAGGATAGTAAAACAGCAACAGGAAGGTTTTTTGGTGTCTTTTTGTTCAGTTTCTAAAGCAGTCTTATGTTCCTTGGAACTACAAACGGTCTTTAAAAAAATAACAGAAAATATAGAGGCGCCACATTTTCAATTGAAAATAGGGTTGACGAGTGGGGTGCCCGTGGCCGATAAGGGTGAGTTTTTTGGCGACAGCATTAGGTTAGCAGAGCGCATATGCGAAATCGCCAAGGGAACTATAGCTATTACTGCGGAGGTGAGAAATTTATACGAGAGTGAAAATATAAATGGGTATATAGCTCAGGAAAGCGTGCAAACCCTACAGCCATCGGACGAAAAATTCCTTAATTCGTTAATGGATTATACAGAAAAGATATGGCAGAATACAAATGTAAGAACTACAGATTTTAATACCCAATTGGGGTTTAGTAAAACCCAATTCTATAGGAAGTTGGTGCAGTTGACAGATGACTCTCCTAATGTTTTTCTAAAAAAATATCGATTGTTGAAATCTCTCGGTTTATTAAAAAACAGATCGGGCAATATTTCGGAAATAGCTTTTGAAACCGGATTTAATAGTCCAGCTTATTTTTCAAAATGTTTTTTGGATTCTTTTGGAATTCTACCTTCACAATTCCTTCGGTACTATGCTGTACAAACATAATTGTTTATAAAAGGCATATGATTCAAATTTGTAATAATTTGGATAAAATGTAGCGGTCTCCCCATATTTTTTGATGTACTTTTAAGTAATGTATTTCATAATCCCTTTTGATACATTGTTTTTTGGCCTAACAATTCCCCTAGTTTTAAACTAAATAACCGCGCTTTTACCAATTTTTGACACGGCATTTTATCCTCCGCTTATATGGGGGGCGATGCGTTGGTTTCTTCTGTAAAGGAAATCTGTGAGGGGGTTCTTCATGGAAAATAAAGGGAGGAAAGGAACATTTGTAGTTTTTATTTTTTTCGCGTTAGGGACCGCGGCGGCATCCCCGCAGCAACGCAAGGGATATAGCCAAGTGCCCGACCGACGAAGGAGGGAACGCCCAAATTATACTGCTACTTAGCAATAGCGATAGGGCTATGTTCGGATACCATGACAAAATCATACAATTTTTGATCTGATCCGGAAGGTGAGTAATTGACCGATTATTTTTGAGAAAGCACAGCTATTTAATTTTAAAAATTTTAATCATGACGTATTTTTTAACATATCCAAAGCTAAGAGTTGCCGCTCTGGTACTAGTGTTTTTGGCAACCCATGTGTTATGGGGGCAAAACAATGAAGAGGCATCTGAAATGTCCTTGATAAAGACCCATGAAGATAAAGAATTGGTGTGGGGGCCATGTCCGCCTTTTATGCCAGAAGGCTGTACCATAGCAGTCTTGCACGGAGACCCGGCAAAGGCGAATGTAGATGTCTTTTTTAAAGTGCCTGCCAATTATGAGATACCGCCCCATTGGCACACTTCCGCCGAACGCATGATACTTGTTTCCGGAGAACTACACGTGACCTATGAGGGCGAAAAGGAACAAATTATGAAAACGGGCTCTTATGCCTATGGCCCTTCTGAAAAACCACATAAAGCAAAATGTGGTCCGAAAGATCCATGTGTTCTATTCATTGCCTTTGAAAAACCATTGGATGCCTTTCCTATGGTTGTAAAAGAATGAGGGCAAAACCGATAGCCGGTTTTTATGCCTAGTAAAACGATATCTAATTTAAAAAAATTGAACATCATGGAAATGGTAATAGACCTGGATGCGAGCAATATCGCTTCCTTTAAAAAAGATATAAGAGGAGAAGTGGTAATGCCCACCGATGCCAACTACAATACAAGTAGGAAGGTGTATAATGGTATGATAGACAAACATCCGGGAATGATTGTGAAGTGTGTGGATGTGGCCGATGTGATGTGTGCCGTAAACTTTGGAAGGGAAAATAATTTGCTCATTGCAGTAAGAGGGGGCGGGCATAACGGAGGAGGTTTGGGATTGTGCGATGATGGCATGGTGATAGACCTGACTGGAATTAAATTTATCAGAGTAAATACGGCCGACAATACTGTAAGGGTTGGTGGTGGAAATGTCTGGGGAGAGGTAGATCATGCCACCCATGGCTTTGGACTGGCAATTCCTGCCGGAATTATCTCTAGTACCGGTGTTGGCGGATTGACCTTGGGTGGGGGAGTAGGGTATCTTTCCAGGAAATTTGGCCTTACTATAGACAACTTGTTAGAGGCCGATATGGTTTTGGCCGATGGTAGCTTTGTAACCGTAAACAAGGACCATCATAAAGATTTATTTTGGGCGATCCGTGGGGGCGGCGGAAATTTTGGCATCGTTACTTCCTTTAAATTTCAGGCCCACCCCTTAAAAACAGTTATTGGCGGGCCTACCTTATGGCCTATAGAACAAACCGAAGAAATAATGGAGTGGTTCGATGGTTTTATCCATAATGCTCCGGACGATTTAAATGGGTTTATTGCTACTTTAGTGATCCCAGGAGCTCCTTTTCCCGAAGAACTTCACAACAAACATTTTTGCGGTATTGTATGGTGTTTTACTGGAGATCCTACCAGGTTTGACGAACTCTTTAAGCCGGTTTTGTCTAAAGAACCGGTATTTCAACATGTTGGTGAAATGCCCTATCCCGCTATTCAAACCTTATTCGACGCTTACTTTCCAGCTGGACTTCAATGGTATTGGCGAGCCGATTTTTTTAATCAATTAGGACCAGAGATCAGGGCGGGGCATAAAAAATATGGCGCCGAAATTCCAACCCCCCTTTCTCAGATGCATTTGTACCCTATTAGTGGGGCTGCTGCTAGAGTTGGTCCCAAGGCCACTGCATGGGCCTACAGAGATGCAAAATATGCAGGGGTAATGGTTGGGGTAGATCCCGAGCCTAAAAATGCCGCAAAAATCACCAACTGGTGCAAGGATTATTTTAATGCAATTCACCCTTATTCTGCCGGAGGGGCCTATTCAAATTTTATGATGAACGAAGGTAGCGAACGCGTTAAAGCAAGTTATAAACACAACTACGATCGACTGGTAGAAATTAAAAGAAAATACGATTCTAAAAACCTATTTAGTGTCAATCAGAACATAAAACCTTAGAACGAAGGCAGTAGTTAAAATGAAAATTAAGCTAAATCAGCCATAATGTCCAATGACTCTTTTTTTACGGAATTGTATTATTAGTGGATTTATGTTATTGTTTTTATTAAAAAATTAAAGATTTGTTAATTCTTGAATATTTTTTTAATCCTATGGCTTAAGGCGTTTTAGAAGCCATAAGTTTGTACTGTTTTATAAAATTGCAAATCACAGATATTGGATTTATGAGTAAAGTTAAAGAAAACGATACGGTACAAGTACATTACACAGGAAAATTAACCAATGGTCAAATATTTGACAGCTCTTTGGAAAGAGACCCTATTAAGGTTACCTTAGGACAAGGTGCTCTTATCCCAGGTTTTGAAAAAGGACTTTTAGGTATGGAAGCCGACGAAAAGAAAACCATCACTATACCTAAGGAAGAGGCTTATGGGGATGTTCAAAAAGAAATGTTCCACGAGGTGAAAAAGTCGGACCTACCCGGAGATATTAAGCCAGAAGTTGGAATGGGATTGATGGCAAAAAGCCCAGACGGAAGAGAAAATGAATTGCGTATTGCCGAGGTGCATGAGGAGCATATTGTTATTGATGCCAACCACCCATTGGCCGGACAAGACCTTATTTTCGACTTGCAACTGGTAAGTATTGAAGCATAGGTTGAAGATTCGTTAAAGTCAACGACGACATATTACAAGAAGAGGCCACAATAGTGTGGCCTCTTTTGGTTTTTATGGAATGGTAATACACAATTATTTAAGGGTAAAATTCACACGGGCAAAAAGATATCTTCCTCCAATTCCAAATTGTTGTGCTCTACGCGACCAATCGAATCGGCCACCACTTCTGTTTCCGAATTGATCTTCTGCCCGATCTGGATAGATGTCGAACAGGTTGTTGGCTCCAAGAGTAAGGGTTAGGGCGTCCGAGGCTTTATAGCCCACGGAAAGATCGGTCACCACTTTGGTGCCAAATACTTGTTGGTTGGCTACAGTGGTTGTAGCCTCCGTTACTTCTCCAAAGTATACATTTCTCAAAAAGAAAATAAATTTATCCGAGGTAAGGCTGTTGGAAAGGTTGATTTTGGTTCTTGGAACTGCTTCTTCCAAATACACCCTGCTATCTTCAGGAAAGTAGGTGCCTACTAAACCTGCATCGCTCAAAATTTTAGAGGCATTGATACTGCCTACTTGCTTGGTTTTCGAAAAGGTCCCTGCTAAATCGGATTTCAACCTCCATTGATCGCCAAAAAAGTAATCATGGGTAAGCACGAGGTCGATACCCTTAGACTCTGTATCGATGGCATTGGCAAAGAATGAGGCAGCCGTAGCATTGGCCTGGCGCAAGAGATTGAACAATTCTAATTGTGCACCGGAATATACTGCCGGAACGCCTCCGCTACCAGTGCCCGCATCTGGGGTAGGGGCAAATTGCCCGGTATATACCACTCTATCATCAATTGCTACAAAATAGCCGTCTACTGTTATCGTTAGGTTGGCATCGGGGATCTTTGCGGTTAGCCCTAAACTAATACTTTGGGAAGTTTCCTCTCTTAACTGTGGAATTCCCAAAAGTTTGGCAGCTCTACTATTATTGGCAAAGGTACCTACTTCCTGAGGATTGCCTTCGTTGTCAAAAATAGTGGAGGTGGAATTAAAGTTAATTTGGTGCAGGGAAGGGGCTCTAAACCCTGTGTTAAGGGCACCACGGATATTCAGGTTGTCGTTGGCCTTATATCTCCCCGATACTTTAAAGTTTAAGGTAGAGCCAAAATCGCTATAATTCTCGTAACGGGTGGCAAAACTAGCCAAAAAGGCTTCCGAAAAATCGGCCTCTACATCAAAATATCCGGCGACACTACTACGGCCTCTAGACAATTCGTTGGCAGGGGCAAAGCCAGGAAAAACCTGTGACCCTCCAGGTCTAGAGTTCCCAAAGAAATCTTTGGAAGGTTGTTGGGAGGCAAGCGTTATGCGCTGACCATCGGCAGTATATTGTGAATAAGAAGGCTCTTCCCCGGCTATTATATCGTAATTCTCTACCCTGTATTCGGCACCAAAGGCGATGTTTACTCCGGACATGAGCTCGTCAAAAAACTGGTTGATATCCAAATTGGAAGTATTCTGGGAAAAAGAAAAACCACCCGCATCAAATAAGGTAGGAGAGGCATTTTGCATGGAGGCATTAAAGGTATTTCCTATGGTATACAAAAAGGAGTTTTTTCCGTAAGTATTGCTCAGATCTACGTTCCAATCCCCGATCATTCCTTTAATTCCCAAGGACAAGGACTGGTCTTTGATATGGGAGTTTATTTCTGGCAAGAATCCATTGGGATATGCAGGGGTAAAGGTTCTGCTCTGATTGGGCAATCTGTAAAATCCGGCCGAGTTTCCAGTTCTAGAACTTATTCCTGCAAAAGAATACATTTCTGTCCCTTTATCGTCCAGTGGTATAGAGAGGTTGGCAAAAAATCGGCCTCCCCTAAGAGAGGATTGTCCCACCCGCATATTGAAATCGCTTCTCTCCAGGCCTCTTGCCGCAAGTTCTGCAGCGGTGGCATCTGCACTTAGGACAGTTCTAAGATCTTCTTTTGTGGTGGCGCCGTTACGGTCAATACCGGCCTGATCGGCATATTGTATCACGTCGTTCACATCATCATCCAACAATTTAAAAACGTCATACCCATCTGCGGAAGCTACCCGTTCTACCGTATTGTAGAGATTAAATATATCATCTTCCCATTCCTTCATTCTGCTGTACTCTTTCCGAACATCAAAATCTCCGGAAAAGTTTATGAATCCGCCATTATCGCCCACCGGAATACCATAACTGGCGGCTACATTGGTAGATTCCCCGTCTATACCTCCAGTTTGATCATTGGCATTTTTAGTAAAGTGTGCCCCTGTGGTAACGGTAGTGGTCAGTTCATTGACGCTTTTATTAAGGATTATGTTGATAACACCGGCGATGGCATCGGAGCCGTATTGGGCAGCGGCGCCATCTCTTAATACTTCTATACGCTGAATGGCAGCTGCAGGAATGGCATTTAAATCGGTCCCTACACTACCGCGGCCAAAGGTGCCGTTTACATTGATAAGGGAAGACGTATGTCTCCTTTTGCCGTTGATAAGTACCAAAACCTGATCTGGACCCAAGCCTCGTAAGGATGCCGGATCTATATGGTCGGTCCCGTCAGAAATGGTCTGAGTGTTAGAGGTGAAAGAGGGGGCTACGTAGTTTAGGATCTGATTAAGGTTTACCTGTGGCGCTACATTGTTCAGTTCCTTCATGTCTATCACGTCTACAGGAACCGTACTCTCTGTCGCCGTTCTATTGGGATTACGAGATCCTATGATAACTACTTCGGTCAATGCTACCCCCGCGCTTAAACGGATGTTCATTTTGGTGCTGTTTACGGTGACCTCCTGTGTGGCATATCCAATATATGACACAACCAAGATATCGCCCAAAGAGACATCAATGGAAAAATTACCATCAAAATCCGTAGTGGTACCTATTGAGGTGCCTTTTTTAACAATGGATGCTCCAGGCAAAGGTGTCCCGTCTTCATCTAAAACTGTTCCTGTAATTTGGGCGCTGGCAAGGCCAACAACCCCCAATAAAAAGAACAAAACAAAAAATAAATGCTTTTTCATATGGTAGTTATTTTTGTTAATAAGTACAAAAGTTAATGATTTTTTAATTCATTTCGTAAGAAAGTCAATAAGAATTGATTTCTTGAACTTCAAGATTATTAGTGCTTTAGGAAAAATATAGTGGGTTTGAATTGTATTTATAGGGGATCGATTTTCATGAATCATCAACCGTAGGGAAGGGTTTTTAAAAATAAAATATGGAGGATATTTCTTACGGGAGCCGTGTCTGCTGATACAGTAAATATTAATATGGCAGTAGCTGGTTTTCTTTTGTAACAACATTTTTAGGGAGTGTTGCCTAGGAGTGTCAGAAAATTGTATTCCGTAAAAGTTTTCAAGCTGCTACAGGTCCGATTTTCCTAAGCGAACTTGATAAAACCAAGGAGGCACTGTGTTAAAAAATAAAAATTGATGGCCTGGTTTTTATATTAATCGTAATATTGCAATATATAGATGTAAGGATATGGGAATTACAAAATCGGAAATGTTTACAGCAGAGCAAAATGCGCTGGCAGGGATTGCCAAAGTTTTAGGGAATCCGGCGAGAATCGCCATTATACAGTATTTGTTTAAAACAGAATCTTGTATATGTGGCGATTTAGTAACCGAAATAGGGTTGGCACAACCAACGATTTCCCAGCACCTAAAAGAACTAAAAAACCTGGGGCTAATAAAAGGAACCATAGAAGGGACCAGTATTTGTTATTGTATCGACCAGGAAAAGTGGGATGAATTAGCAGCTATTTTTGGGAAGTTTTTAGATCAAAAAGAACAGCCTAAAGGAAAGTGTTGTTAAAAGGAAACCGTCACTGGGATTGAAGAAAATAAAAATATAAGAATTACATGCTTGTGCTGGGCGCAGCCGAAGTATGACCGCTAAAAAACAATAAATATCTACATATGAAACTTTCAGAAATAAAAGAACTTTTAAAGGAAAGGAAAAGCATTGCTTTTGAACTCCCCGACGGATCCTTGGTGCCCAATCATTTTCATGTTACCGAAGTAGGAAGGATCAGTAAGCACTTTATAGATTGCGGCGGAACGGTAAGAAAGGAAGAAGTGGCCAATTTTCAACTTTGGGCCGCCGACGATTATGACCATAGGTTGCATCCCGAAAAATTGCTAGGGATCATTGAGTTGTCCGAAAAGGTATTGGGTTTGGAAGATTTGGATATCGAAGTAGAATATCAGGGGGCCACTATTGGGAAATATGGATTGGACTTTAATGACGAGAATTTTTTGTTGACCACCACTGCCACAGATTGTTTGGCAAAGGATGCCTGTGGTGTTCCGCCTAAAAAAACAAAAATTAAACTAGGAACCTTAACACAAACCGCTACAACAAGCTGTGCCCCAAACAGTGGTTGTTGCTAAACACAAGTGATATAGATGATAAAACACCAAGCTACTGTATTTGCCGGGATTCAAACGTTTATTGAATCCTTGGCAAAAGACGATATTTCTGATGAACGCAAAGATATCCTAGCCCCCTTAATCGAATACATTCAGGCGAAGGTAGATGCCAGGGCTCCTATCAACCTTAATTTTATTTGTACCCATAATTCCAGAAGGAGTCATTTGTCGCAAATATGGGCGCAAGTGATGGCCTTTTATTTTCAACTAGAGAAGGTGTATTGTTATTCTGGGGGAACCGAGGAAACAGCCTTGTTCCCTATGGTTGCAAAAACCCTGGAAGCCACCGGTTTTTCCGTACAAAAAATAGGAGGGGAAAACAATCCGGTCTACGCCATAAAATTTGGTGAAAACGAAGCCCCAATTATTGCTTTCTCCAAAACTTTCGATGATAATTTTAATCCGACCTCCAATTTTGCGGCCATAATGACCTGTACACAGGCAGATCAAGGCTGTCCGTATATCGGAGGGGCCGAAAAACGGATTCCAATTACCTATGAGGATCCAAAAGCATTCGATAATAGTCCGGAGCAATCGGCAAAATACGCAGAAAGAAGTAGGCAAATAGCCGCTGAAATGAGGTATGTTTTTTCACAAATTAAGTATTAAGTATGTCAAAAAGTAAAAAGAAACTGAGTTTTTTAGATAGTTATCTAACGGCCTGGATTTTTATAGCAATGGTATTAGGGGTTGGTTTGGGCTATGTTGTTCCTTCCTTCCCGGTAATTCTCAATTCCTTTAGCAGCGGTACCACTAATATACCCATCGCTATTGGCCTTATCGTAATGATGTATCCGCCTTTGGCAAAAGTAAATTATGCCCTGTTGCCCAAAGTGTTTAAAAACGTAAAGATTTTATCCATTTCCTTGTTGCTCAATTGGATTATTGGTCCGGTGCTGATGTTTTTTTTGGCCATCATTTTTTTGCAAGACCATCCGGAATATATGGTAGGCTTAATATTAATAGGATTGGCCAGGTGTATTGCTATGGTGTTGGTTTGGAACAATCTGGCAGAGGGGAGTAGCGATTACGGAGCAGGCCTAGTGGCTTTGAATAGTATTTTTCAGGTGTTTGCCTATAGCTTTTACACCTGGCTTTTTATCACTGTCTTACCGCCGTATTTTGGGTTTCAGGGCGCATTGGTAGATATCTCGATAGCTACAATTGCACAAAGTGTCGGCATTTATTTGGGAATACCTTTTCTCTTGGGAATTTTAAGCAGAAGCGTTTTAGTGCGCCTAAAAGGGGCGCAATGGTATGCCCAGAAGTTTATACCGGCCATAAGTCCTTTGACCCTCATAGCACTGCTGTGTACGATTGTGTTGATGTTTTCGCTAAAGGGCGAAATGATAGTGGAAATTCCTATGGACGTCCTATTAATAGCCATTCCATTACTCATTTATTTTGTGGTGATGTTTCTAGTGTCCTTCTTTGTCAGTAAGGCATTTGGCGCTAGCTATGACAAGAATGCGGCAATTTCCTTTACGGCTTCTGGTAATAATTTTGAATTGGCCATTGCGGTGGCCATCGCCGTGTTTGGGTTAAATTCCGGTCAGGCTTTTGTAGGGGTTATTGGTCCATTGGTAGAAGTGCCGGCCTTAATTTTATTGGTTCGTCTATCCTTTTGGTTGCGCAATAAGTATTATGTGGGAGAAGGAATTCCGGTGATGGTTACCGATAAATCGCAAAAAACAGAGAAGTAGCATCTGTTACTAAGCAATTTTAGTTCGAATGGGGATAATACGGATCAGGGGATTATATTTAATCTATATACTATTATTTATAATCCTCTAGATAAGGGTTTGGGCGTTCCCTCCTTCGTCGGTCGGGCCCTTGTCTATATCCCTTGCTCCGCTGCGGGGATGCCGCCGCGGTCCCTAACGCGTAAAAAATACGCACGAAACCTAAGCGCTTGTTTCAAGGAAATAGCCATGGGATTTTAAAGAAAATTTAGAAAAAAGTAAATTGATTTGATGTTACATTAGTAAAGTATTTGTTTAAATAAGATAATAGTAATATTTTTGTATTCTGAAAAGAAGTACTTGCTTTAATCGAAACGGCTTATCAAAGCCTTTAAATGAGGTCGAATGTATAAATCAAGTATGGAATAAAAAAGGTGAGAAATTTAAATACTCTTACTAAAATTATAAGGCTTATCTTTGTAGCTGTTTAAAGAGATAGTAATTAGGCAATAATAGAAGTTATTGTCGCTACAAATAAAGATTAATATTCTTTTGTATTTTTCAAAGACCTATTTAGTTTTTCATTTTCTTCTAATTCTTCTAAACTAATAATTTAAAACCCTATTAATACAACTAATGGCAAAATCGCAGCAGACCTATAACAAAACTGAAAAGGAAAAAAAACGATTAAAGAAACGCGAGGAAAAGCAAAAGAAAAAGGTTGCTCGTAAAGAAGCGTCTAAAGAGAGTGGTCCAGGAATTCAATTTGCATACGTAGATCACGATGGAAATTTAACCGATACTCCGCCAGATCCAACAAAAAAAGTAGTCATAGACGCAGCATCCATAGAAATCGGTATTCCTAAAAGAGATGATAGTGATGTTGAGGAATTCGATCCAGTAAGAAATGGTAAAGTTTCTTTCTTCGATACTTCTAAAGGTTTTGGTTTTATTATCGATTCTGAAAACAATGAAAAGTACTTTGTTCACGTGAGTGGACTAATTGACGAGATCGCCGAAAATGATAAAGTTTCTTTTGAACTTGAAAGAGGAATGAAAGGAATGAATGCCGTTCGTGTTAAGAAAATATAACGTCAAGAGTAGAATTTTTAACTGCTTTGAGAAGTAAATATTTTTAAAGGAGCACTTTCATAAATCGGTATATAACCGGTTGATATGCATAAAAAAGATAAGCACAAAAAATAGATGGTCGAAAGGCTTTCTATTTCTAGTGCTATTTGTTTTTATACGCCAAGGGGAACTGTATATCATTTGGTGGCCATTTGGGCGTCAAGCAGAATTCTGGCTTGGTCTAACCGCCATTGTAGCGGTAGATGCCAGCATTGAAAAATATTGGCCAATTCTTTTAGATTTTTCATTTCCATACATCGGATGCGCCCATATATTAACTCCCGCCAGCTTCTCAGAGTATTCCAATAAGCTTGCTTCTTAGATTCATATAGCATTCCTTAGCTAATTTTGGCGTCCATTTTAAAAGGGCAATTTTGAACCGGCTCAATTTTAAAATTAAATCTCATATCCCTGAAGATAGGGGTGTTCTGCCTAGAATTAAAGGTGTTGAAGGTGTAAATAATTGATTTTCTAAAGGTTAGGTATTCGTTAAATCACAAAATAAATCAAAACCCTTTTCTAAAACAGGCCTTAAGTACAAGAAAATAATGTAATTTCGCGGCTTATTTAGAAAAAGCCTTTTATGAAGCGTATTAATGAATACAAGAAATTGTTTTCTGTTGAAAAAGACATTGAACTTAAAGCGTTAAAAACCACCTATAGAAATTTGGTAAAGGAATGGCACCCCGATAAATTTCAAGAAGGAGATGCATTGCGAGAAGAAGCAGAATTAAAAAGCCGTCAAATAATTGATGGGTACCATTTCTTGGTAAGTATTGCGCCCGAAACGAAGGCCGCAAATTTAGAGGAATATAATGCTACTATTAGCGAATCTGGAATAGCCGATTTTCAGCACAAAGGTTTGTTGTTGGAAATTACATTTTTAAACGGGTCCACATATGAATACTTTGGTGTTCCAAAAAGTGTTTTCGTAAAAATGATCAATTCTGACAAGCAAATGAGATTTGCAAAAAGGAATATTTTTACTTCTTACCTGTATAGAAAATCGAAGAAAGAACTTCAAGAGGCATAATATTTTTTTGGGATGCTGGCGAAACGGACAAGTAGCGCTTCTTAGCGCTGTTGTTTTACAAGATAGATAGTGTCTCACTAATTTTTGGAATAGTAGGTCAGCAGTACTCCAAGGAGGTTTTGGGGCCAAGAATGCTTCTGCTACTCCCATATACAACAAAGGCAAGGTTAGTTTTAATTCGGCAAATAGGAGGTTCCGTGGGTTTTATTAAAACGGATACCTAGAGACAGCCAGACTAACCTTGCCTTTGTTGATTGTAAATCTGTAGGGATTTTAAGAAAATTGATGTTTATTATGGTGCTAACCACAGCTAAGTGTACCCAACAACATCAATGACAAATGATGTTTTCCAATAGCATCGGTATTACATAAACAATTATTTCCCGGGCGTATTGCTCAACAAGTAGCAGTAGCATTCATTGGTTCAGGGAAAAATAACTTTCACTAACACTATATAGTTATGGCAAACGACATAAAAGAACAACAAGATATTCTTGAAAAACTGAATATTCATCAGTTAAACCCTATGCAGGAGGAAGCTCTTTCTGTAATTGAAAAATCGGTCAACACCATTATTCTCTCCCCAACAGGGACTGGTAAAACCTTGGCGTTTTTATTGCCTTTAATCAAAGGTTTGAACCCAGAATCATCTGAGGTACAGGCTTTGATTTTGGTTCCTACAAGGGAATTGGCGATTCAAATAGAACAAGTGGTGCGTAACATGGGCTCTGGCTACAAGGTAAATGCCGTTTATGGTGGCAGACCCATGGCGAAAGATAAAATGGAACTCAAGCATTCTCCGGCAATCCTAATAGGAACACCAGGACGTATTGCCGATCATTTTGATAGGGAACGTTTCCCTACAGAGCATATAAAAACCTTGGTGCTCGATGAATTTGACAAATCCTTGGAAATAGGGTTCGAAGACGATATGAAATACATCATGGAGTTTTTACCTGCGATCAATAGACGTATTCTTACCTCGGCTACTCTAGGAATGAAAATCCCCGGATTTGTAAGGCTCGATAAGCCTATTACCATCGATTATTTAGGCGAGGCCACTTCTAAGCTAAGTTTAAAAAAGGTAATTGCTCCAAATGGAAAAAAGCTGAACACCTTATTAGAGTTGCTACATCATTTGGGCAATCAACCAGGAATAATATTTTGTAACCTTAAAGACAGCATTCATGAGGTGAGTGTCTTTTTGGAAAGGAATAATATAGAACACGGAACGTTCCATGGCGGGATGGAGCAGCAGGAAAGAGAACGTTCGTTAATTAAATTTAGAAACGGGACCAATCAGCTTATTGTGGCCTCAGACTTGGCAGCAAGAGGAATAGATATCCCCGAAATGAAATTTATCGCACATTACGAACTTCCGTTAAAAAAGGAGGAGTTTACCCATAGAAACGGTAGAACAGCAAGGGTGAATTCTAAGGGTACAGCCTATGTTATACAGGCAAGGAATGAAACCGAACCAGATTTTACGGTAAATATCCCCGAAGAAAATATTTCGAAACAAGTTGTCCGTAAACCTCAATATTGGCAAACCTTATTTATTTCTGGTGGAAGAAAGGACAAAATTTCTAAAGGAGATATTGCCGGATTATTTTTTAAACAAGGAAATATTACTGCAGATCAGTTAGGGGTGATAGAACTAAAACACGACTGTACGTTTGTAGCTGTTCCTGTGGCTATAGCCGACACTTTAGTGGCTACCTTAAATAATAGTAGGCTGAAAAAGAAAAAAGTGAGAATAACGATTCTTTAATCGTATATGTAATCTAGAGTTTTATTGGCAAACAGCGAAGGAAATAACTTCCTTATTTCATCTCCTCATGTCGGAGGTGTTTGTAAAGCGCTGTTTTTACATATAATTGCTGCTAAAAGGCGAGAGTTAAAGAAGAGGTTTAATCTATTTATCCTTACATCCTTAGGAATTATTTTTCAAATTTCGGAAACAAATTTTTGTAAAGTAACAGTAAATTAGAGAATGAATTTGTGGTTTATTTCATAGTATTGTACCTCAATGAAAAGTGGCGACTGCTATATGGAAAAATCAAAGAATACAACACTAATAGTACTTGCCTTTTTTTCTATTTATGTAATCTGGGGATCTACTTATCTCTTAAATAAAATCGCCGTATCGGAACTGCCACCATTTATGTTGGCGGCCATCCGTTTTATTTCAGCGGGGTCTTTAATCTTTGTGTTGTGTAAGATTATGGGAATCAGTACTAAGATTTCTAAAAGGCAACTGCTCAATACTACCCTAGCCGGATTTTTGTTTCTAAGTTTTGGGAACGGGGTAGTGGTGTGGGCACTGAGGTTTGTGGACAGTGGTTTTGCAGCCCTTCAAATTTCGGCCCAACCCTTAGTGGTGCTGCTTTTAATGCGTATTCTTCAGAATAAAAAAATACAGCCTATGTCCATCGTAGGGGTTGTCCTTGGCATCATCGGAATCTATTTATTGGTAGGCCAAAAGGAAATTGTCAGTCAGGAAAACGCTGTTTGGGGAATGATCATGATCTTTCTGTGCATGCTTAGTTGGGCCTATTGCAGCTTGTTTGTGGCAAAGGCAGATTTACCGGCAAATTATTTTGTGAATACCGGTTACCAAATGTTTTTGGGTGGTGTAATATTACTGCTCGGCAGTCTGTTATTTGGAGAGCAATGGTCCATGCCAGGAGACTGGAGCCCAAAGGTACAAGGGGCTATGTTGCTGTTAATTGTCTTTGGAAGCATTGTCGCTTTTACCTCCTTTAACTATTTATTAAAATCGGTTTCTCCAGAAAAAGTAGCGACTTCTACCTATGTAAATCCTATCATAGCTCTGGTGCTAGGATGGTATTTTTTGGAAGAACAAATTACCTTACAATCTATGATAGCAGCAGGAATTCTCCTTACCGGGGTGTATTTTATCAATACCAAGAAAAAAATGTTGCTTTTTTCCAGGTTTCAAAATAAGGGAGCCTCCGCTTTAGATACAGAAAGTAACGGCAAGCCCCAGGGTTTTAAAGAGTAGATGGTTTTACAGCCATTTCTTTCTTTTAAAATAAATCAACATCACAACAACCAGCACTATCATCACGCCCCACATTATAAAATAACTGTATTTATAATGCAGCTCCGGTACCACATCAAAATTGGTCCCATAAATTCCGGCAATAAAAGTTAAGGGGATAAAAATGACCGAAAAAACGGTTAAAAATTTCATGATATCGTTAAGCCTACTGCTTATGGTGGTGTGGTAAATGTTTAGTTGGTCAGAGAGTATTTCTCGATAACTATCAGAGGATTCCATAGCCTGATTGATATTGTCCAAAAGTTCCTTATAATGTATATAAGAGCCTTCTGTGATAAAATCGGAGTCCATTTTCGACAGGGTCAAAATCATTTCTTTGGCCGGGTTGATGTTTTTCCTAAGGAAATTTAATTCTCTCTTATAGGCATTTATTTCATCGATAACCTTTTGGTTGGGGTTTAGTAAGAGATTGCTTTCTAGGTCCTCTATTTTATCGCCTAAAATACTGATGATATAAATATAATTGTCTACCACAATATCGAGAAGGGCAAAAGCCAGATAATCGGTGCCCGAATTCCTGATCCTTTTCTTTTGATTTCTTATTCTTTCCCTGACAGGTTCAAATACATCTCCTTTTTTTTCCTGAAAAGAAATAAGGACGGTCTCCGTTACTATTAAGCTTAAGTTTTCTACAGAAATGGTATTGGTCTGTTCGTCTTGTTGCAGCATTTTAATCGATATATAGATGCAATTGGCATACTCGTGTACCTTTGCCCTGGACTGAGTGTCCATCACCTCGGCAAGGACAAGACGGTCTAACTTAAACCCTTGGGCAATTTCTTCCATAATCGCCTCATTGTGCAAGCCGTCGACATTAAACCAAGTAACCGTGTTTTTATCCTTATATTTTAGGACCTCCTTGACGGTATGGACCGGGTTTTCTTCTAAATTCTCGGCGTCGAAATCAATGACACGCAACAATACTTTGTCTATCTTTTTTTTTCCGCGAAAATAAAGGGCGTCTGGCGATAGCCCTATTTCTTGTTTATGTTTTTTTATGAATCTGGCCATATAGTAGGGGTGTTTATAAGGACTTTGTCTAATAAAGTTAAGGTATTAATTTTAAAGGATAGCAGAAAAGTCTGTCTACAGCCGTACTTCAGAAAAGAAAATAGTGTCATAGGAAAGAATTCAGGGCTATAAATCCTAAGGATTTTGCCTTTCTTATCTTCTAGAGGAGAGGGGCTAAACGGATAAAGAAATCAAGCCGTAGGCTTATTGTTCACCGTTTAAAATAGCGAAGACCAGTTCTTTGGTCAGGGGTTTGTTGGCAGCCTTCTTTTTGATGTCGTCAAAGGCGAACCTGAAATCGCAACCACTGCTGTAATCACTACATCCATAGGCCGTTTTTCCTTTAATAACAGTGCCTTTTTTACATTTGGGACAGTTGAGGGTTTCTGGAACTTTTACCGTTTTTTTCTTGGGCTCCAAGACCATTTCGAAAGCATCGTTAAACCGTACCAGCCCTTCTTGGGTGCCAGCCCCTGTTTTAAAACCTTTTAGGTTTACCGTACACCCTTTTTGCAGGAGTCGTATAAGTTGTTTTTCAGATATTTTTTTGCCCATAAAGTTAAAAGGAAGCACAAAGTCGCAGCCTGTTTTATATTTGCTGCAGCCATAGGCGGTTTTGCCTTTTAAAAGCTGGCCTTCTTTACATTTTGGACATGTTTCGGACAAAATGCCTTCCTTTTTTGGGGTGGCTTTAGGGGTGTCCTTGCTGCTCTTAACCGCATGGGAAATATTGGCACGTTTACTTTCACTGCGAACCTCATAGACCAAAGCGTCTACCATCTGTTTCATGTTAGCGATAAAAGTACCTGCATTATAGTCGCCTTTTTCAATATCCTTTAATTGCTTTTCCCACATCCCAGTGAGTTCGGCCGATTTTAAGAGGTCGTTCTGAATAGTATCTATCAGCTGGAGTCCCGTTGGGGTAGGCAATACTTGTTTTTTATTTCTGACAATATATTTACGCCTGAACAAGGTTTCTATAATATTGGCACGGGTCGAGGGACGTCCAATACCATTCTCTTTCATCAATTCCCTCATTTCTTCATTATCTACTTGTTTTCCGGCGGTTTCCATGGCCCGGAGCAAAGTAGCTTCGGTAAAATGTTTAGGGGGTTTGGTTTGCTTTTCCAAAAACGAAGGTTCATGAGGTCCTTTTTCACCTTTTACAAAGGTGGGCAAAATACCCGTTTCTTTCTTATCCTTAGAATTTGGGTTTTCAAAAACAATCCGCCATCCTTTGGACAGTATTTCTTTCCCTGTAGTTTTAAAGTTAATATCGGCTACTTTTCCAATGACCGTGGTATTGGAAACATTACAGTCGTCATAAAATACGGCTATAAAACGTTTAACGATACTATCATATACCTGTTGTTGGTTGTACTGTAAATTAATTTGAACTCCAGTAGGTATGATTGCGTGGTGATCCGTAACTTTTTTATCGTTAAAGACCTTGGACGATTTTTTTATTTTTTTTCCTAATATAGGAGCTGTTAAATTGGCGAAATCTGTCAGTTTTGACAAAATCCCAGGCACTTTTGGATATATGTCATTTGGTAAAAAGGTAGTATCTACTCTAGGGTAGGTGACAACCTTTTGTTCGTAAAGTTTTTGAACGATTTTAAGGGTGTCCTCTGCCGTAAATCCAAATTTGGTGTTGCAATACACCTGTAATCCGGTTAGGTCAAAAAGTTTTGGTGCGTATTCCTTGGCTTTCTTCTTGGTGATGGATACAATTTCGAACTCATCGTCTTTGACCTTGTTGGCAATGGCTTCACCATCTTCCATTTTAAGGAAACGTCCCTCTTCATAACTAAAGAGGGTGTCTCTATACAAGGTCTGTAATTCCCAATAAGGCTGTGGCTTAAAGTTTTCAATTTCTAAAAACCGGCTCACCACCATGGCCAAAGTAGGGGTTTGTACTCGGCCAATTGAAAGCATTTGTTTATAGCCCCCGTGTTTTAAAGTGTATAACCTTGTGGCATTCATCCCAAGCAACCAATCTCCAATAGCTCTGGAAAATCCTGCATAATACAAGTTGTCGTAGTCTTCCGAAGGTTTTAATTTGGTAAACCCTTCTTTTATGGCCTCGGTGGTCAGGGAGGATATCCATAAGCGTTTTACCTCTCCCTTATAATTTGCCTGGTGTAATACCCAGCGCTGAATTAGTTCTCCCTCTTGGCCGGCATCCCCGCAGTTGATGACCAGTTCGGCTTGGTCGAACAATTTTTTTACGATTTTAAACTGTTTTTGAATTCCAGCATTTTCTACCACCTTGGTCTGGAACTTTTCTGGAAGCATGGGTAAATTATTTAAATCCCAACTCTTCCAATAAGATTTATAATCATTGGGTTCAAACAAGGTACAAAGATGTCCAAAAGTAAAGGTGACAGCATAGCCATTGCCTTCAAAATAACCATCGTGTTTGGTATTTGCACCTAATACTGAGGCAATTTCACGGGCAACACTTGGTTTTTCGGCTATACAAACTTTCACTTCTACGATGGTTTAAAAAGGAGTTGCAAAGTAATGATTTTTCATAAACTTATTCCATATCTGGGGAGGGAGATTAAGCAGATTTATAATGATCTTATAAACAAAAAAATAGGGAATCTAAGTTAAATTGATCATAGAGGGTGAATCGTCGGAATTGCCACTGGGAATTTCCAAAAAGATCTTTTTGTGGTGCTTTTTTTTAATAAAAACTGGATTAAAAAGGAGTAGGATTCCTAGACTGTTAAACGCCTAAAAATTAAAACGGAAACATATAACATAATCATAATCAATGTGTTACTTTGTTTGTTGTGATGCTTTTACAAGTGTAAAGGGGCTCTTAAGATGCTTTTTGGGCCCATAGATTTCTACAAACTCCAAAAGGCTTTCAGTTACCTATAGGGGATGTGTGGGTGGTATAAAACCATAATGTGGAGGCTTATTTTAATTTGTTTCATCCTTAAAATAGGATATAGGGTTTTTGATAATTATATTAAAAATAGTTAGTATGCGCGATTACGGTAGCCGCGTTTTTGGGGAATGCATTATATATGGTAGATAGTTTGGTTACTTATTTTGGTTTGGATTTTCTTTATGCCTTTAGATATTCACTATAAGGGGGATAAGGCTGATGAGCCCTTAGATATTCTTAAAAAGAGATTCGCGAAAGGTGAAATCACCAAAGAACAATACGAGGAATCCAAAAAAAAAAAAATTAGGGTCCGAGGAAAAAACAACAAAAAATACTGATGCCCTTTCTTAAACTAGAAAATAGGGTAGCCATAGATATTTAAGGGTAGTGTGCATAACATTGATCTAGAAAAGCCTATACATTGCACTGTCTTTTAAGCTATTTTTACAGAAATAGTTAAGAATAATGTATATGGAGGACAAGCATTCGGGGAATGATGGACATGATCATAACCATGATGGCATTTTTGGAGAAAAAACAGAATTGTATTATGCGGTATTGGCCGGTATTTTTTTCGTTACCGGATTACTTTTCAAACTTACAACCGATTTTCCGGAATGGACTTGGCATTATTCCTACTATACCACCTATTTTTTCGGTGGATATTTTGCCGGTCTCGAAGCTTTTGAAAAGATTCGGAAAGGCGAATTCGAAATAGATTTTCTAATGATCGTTGCGGCCTTGGGGGCTGCCTATATTGGAGAGTGGGGAGAAGGAGCGCTATTGCTTTTCTTGTTCAGTCTGGGGCATGCCCTAGAAAACCATGCCATGGGCAAAGCTAAAAAAGCTCTTCGGGCCTTGGGTGACTTATCGCCAAAAACTGCTTGGTTAAAAACAGGAGAGGGTATAAAAGAGGTTTCGGTAGATGCATTGCAAGTAAAGGATGTAATTGTAGTAAAGCCTCATAGCAAAATTTCTGCAGACGGGCTTATTATAAAGGGAAGCAGTAGTATTGACGAAGCCGCTATTACCGGGGAAAGTATGCCTGTAGATAAGTGGGCGATTGACGATCCTGGAAATACACACGATTTTGACACCTTAGACAAAAAGAACATCGTTTTTTCCGGTACCATTAACGGAGATACTGCCATTGAAGTGATGGTGCTAAAATTAAAGGAAGATTCTACCTTAGCGCGACTGATAAAAATGGTCAGTGAGGTTGAAACTAAAAAATCGCCTACACAACGACTTACCAAAAAATTTGAAAAACGCTTTGTTCCTGCCGTAATTATTCTTGTTCTTATTTTGTGTTTTGGATATGTCGTACTCGATGAAACCATAGATGAAAGCTTATATAGGGCCATAAGTGTCCTGGTAGCGGCCAGTCCTTGTGCTTTGGCCATATCTACTCCTAGTGCGGTTTTAAGTGGCGTGGCGAGAGCCGCAAGGGGCGGAGTGCTTATAAAAGGAGGACGCGCTTTGGAAGACTTGGGAAGCCTCACTACCATTGCCTTCGATAAAACTGGCACCCTCACCGAAGGAAAACCAAAACTAACCCATGTCAAGATCTTCAATGAATTTGATAAAAAGGAGTTTTTGAAGCTGGTTGTAGCGGTCGAAAGATTAAGTAACCATCCCTTGGCCAAGGCTATCGTAAAAGGGATTATGGAACAGTTTGGTACGCTGGCTAATGGGGAGGCTTCTAACATAACAGCAGTACAGGGAAAAGGAATCAAGGCCATTTACCAGGGAGGCACTGTTTTTATTGGAAATGAAGCCTTGATGAAAGAACAGCGGTTGGTTTTTGGTGAGGCTATTATGATCCAAAAAAACAGCTTGTTGAAAAAAGGCCATACCGTAATGTTAGTAGCCTATAAAGACGAAATAATCGGTCTGTTGAGCCTGATGGATGTTCCGAGAGCTACTGCCAAAAATACGCTAGCGAAATTACGGGAGATAGGAATAAAAAGAATGGTAATGCTTACCGGAGACCATCAAAATGTTGGGGATTCCATAGCCCAAGAAATAGGATTGACGGAGGCTCAAGGAAATTTATTGCCAGAAAATAAGGTGTCGGCCATTGAGAAATTGAAACAAACCGATGCTAAAGTGGCCATGGTCGGTGATGGGGTGAACGATGCGCCCGCTATGGCAATGAGTACCGTGAGTATTGCTATGGGGGCAGCAGGTAGCGATGTGGCCTTGGAAATAGCCGATGTAGCCCTAATGTCCGATAAAATTGAAAAACTACCCTTTGTAATCGCTTTAAGCAGAGCCTCGAAAAATATTATTAAACAAAATCTATGGATTAGTATGGGGGTGGTGGCCATCTTAATACCGGCCACTATAATGGGCTGGGCAAGTATAGGAGTGGCCGTGGCCATGCACGAGGGGTCTACCCTGGTAGTGGTGTTCAATGCCTTGCGATTATTGCGCTTTAAGGACAATTTTAAGTAGGTGTAAAGCAATCTCTAGTTATGGGTCGGACATTTAAACTGTAGCGGTCTCATTGGTAGAATAGTAAACTTTGGCACCAATGCCATTCCGTTTTTTTGTATCTTTTGGTATGCTTAAAAAATTCCGTTTAGAAACTGTTATTCCGGCCTCTCCAACCGAGGTGTACAAGGCTTGGCTCAATTCGGAAAGTCATGCTGCGATGACCGGGGGCTCGCCTGCCATTATCAATGATGAAGTGGGGAAACCCTTTGCTGCCCACAATGCTTATTTATGGGGAAAAAACCTAGTGTTGGAACCGCATTCAAAAATCATTCAGTCTTGGCGTACTACTGGATTTAAATCCACGGATGAGGATTCTGAAATTGAAATTAACTTTGAAAATCACGAAAAAGGGACTTTGTTGACCCTTACCCATAGCAAGGTGCCAGAACAAGAGGCCCATGTAGAACAAGGATGGGTCACCCATTATTTTGAGCCGATGATAGCCTATTTTGGTGATAAATAAACCATCAAAAAAGGATGGGCACTGTATTTATTTGTCTTCGCATTCATTGGAAGCAAAACTTACAATTTGCCTATCCATTGGTAAATGGGGTATAGCGGCTACCGTACCTGGCAGAAGCTCCTTTAAATGTATATCGGCAATGCGAACCCTTACCAATCTTAGGGTCGGAAACCCTACCGCTGCAGTCATTTTTCTGACTTGACGGAATTTACCCTCTGTAATGGTTATACTTATCCAAGAATTGGGCCTATGCCTGGTCAGTCTCAATTTTTTGTCAGGTTCGGGAAGTAGAGGAGGGTTTAGGAACCTTTGAACTTTACAGGGCTTGGTTTGGTATTTTTTACCGCTGAAGCCAATTTCTACGCCTGCTTCTAAACGTTCAATGGCTTCTGTGGTAATATCTCCATCCAATTGCACATAATATTCCTTTTCTATTCCCGAACGATTTATAAGGTCGCTCAGTTTACCATCGGTGGTCAGTAGTAATAATCCTTCCGATTTTTCGTCCAAACGGCCTACTGGCATGATACCTTTTGGAAAATTATTGAGATCGCTTAGAAATCGTTTTTTTCTGGCTTCCTTGGCATCATTAGACATAAACTGACTAAGCATGCCAAAAGGCTTGTATATTTTAAAGTGAAGGTGTGCTGTTTCCATGATTTCGGGAGCAAAGATAGTGAACAGATTTTTCTTAGGCTGCCATCTATTGTTAGTGTTATAGATAGGTATTCTTAAATTGAGAAGGAGTAAGTCCGGTTTTTTGCTTAAAGAGTTTAGAAAAATAGGCATAGTCTTCATACCCCAGATGTCTTGCGATATTGGTAAAAGAATCATTGGAGTATACCAGCATTCTTTTGGCTTCTAATAATACCCGGTCCGTAATGAGCGCTACTGTGGTTTTGCCAAGTGTCGTCTGGGTAATTCTATTCAGGTGTTTTGGGGTAATATTTAGTAAATCGGCATAGAAAGCCGGAGATTTTTCGGCTAGATATTGGTTTTCAATCAACTTTTCAAGAGCTCTTAATTTTTTTATATAGGTAGTAGATTTTATAGTATCTGTTGGGGCCTGCTCTAGGTATAGTCTGCTCAGGTCGATATAAATTAAATCTATTAGACCTATTATTTTTTGTTTTTTAAGGATAGCTGCTGCATCAAACTCGCGCTTTAACAGTTGAAAATAGGGAACCATTTTATGGATATTCTCTTGGTTTAAATTTAAGTAAGGCGTATTGTGGGCGGAATAGTAAAAAGGAAAATTTTGAAGGGAACGGCTTAAAAATTCCAACACATAAAAATTTTCCGAATGTAAAAAGATATAGCCTTCTGTGTTTTTCGAGTAGTTCCAATGGTGGGTTTGTCCCGGTTTTAAAAAAAATACCGATCCCGGACGAATAGGGTAGGTATGGAAATCGATCTCATGAATACCTTCTCCTTCCGTAAAAATAACGGTTACATAAAAGTCGTGCTTATGAGGTTTGGAAATTGTACCATGGTGACAGGCAATATGGTCTTTAAAAGTGTTGCAATAAAACTCGGGCGTGGCAATGTCCTGCTCAAATTGATGGATAGTAAGTATACGTGGATGGCTCATACTATGAAGCTGAAAATGTCCTAAATGTACAAAATATGATGGTCCTAAAATAATATTTAAAGCAGTTGTTTTTTAGTGTGTAATGTCAGTAAAATTAAGACAATAGCTCAGGGTGAAGTTTTTTTTATGGAAACACTCCCATTAAAAAGGAATTGTTTTGCCATTTCTATAAAGAACACGAGGTTGTTTTTAAACGATAAAAGTGTGATTATCATAAAAATATCGCTTTAAAACAGCACGGATCCTGGGTATTGTTTTGTATTAGTGTAGGGATTTGTAAGGGCTATATGGGCAATTGATTTCTCAACATTTAAAAACAATAAATAATTTAATATCAATAACAGCGTTAGTACATAAGGCCGAATTGGATTTTGTGATCCTTTGGGGCGTTTAGAAGTTGTTTATGTAAGGAAATACTTTTAATATATAACCATTCATCATTTATGAAAACCAACCAAAAAATAAAGATGTGCCTAATTTTGTTGGCCCTTATGTCGGTACAGCTTTTTATAGCTCAGGAGCAGCAAATAGAGGCTTTCCAAGAAGTGCCTATCAAAGATTTGCAAGTATCGGACTGGTCCTTAGGATTTGTTGCGGGAGGTAAATCAATTAAAAACTATACAATCTATGAGTCGGGTATTCAAGTGGCCAAATCTATACTAGATGGACATCGGCTGCGAGTAGACCTTATTTATCGCAGTTCTAATTCGGGTATGGAAGGACAATGGGGAAACCGAAGCCTTAATTTGGCTTCTGATATTCGGACTCTAATGGCAGCATTTAGTTATGAATGGTTTCCCTTTTCGGCAAATCAAAACAATCCTAATTTTTTTAGGTCCCTTAAAATTAGAGGTGGACTATGGTATGTAAATGATCCTAAGTTCTTTTATGACGCTACCCTCAAGGATGAAGTACGATGGGGAGAACTCGTTTTTGAGCAAGAGGAAATAGGAACGGTAAAGACCAATATTATAACCAATAAAGTTCAGCCGTTTTTAAGCCTAGGCTATGATCCTTTTTATATAGGGAAAAAGTTTAATCTAATTATTGAGGCAGGGGCCAATTATCATGGTCAGCCCTCGGTAGATATGGTAGCGACCAATATGTTAACGCCAACATCTTCGCAAGCACCTATTTTAGAAAACAATATTAAAGAGTACCAGTTTATGCCTTTTGTACAGTTGGTCATGCAAATTAATTTATAAGCCAATATAAAATATAAAAATACTGTTTATGAAAAAGTTAGGTTGTAAATTACTGCTAGTGGCTATTTTATTATTAGCATTTAGCCTTCCGGTTGCCTGTGAAAGTCCTTTTGAAGGGATGACCGCTGTGCTGTCCAATGATTTTATAGATTATAGAGTAGGGGTTCAGGTTATAGACGCTAATGACCAAGCAAATAACCCATACCCTGCCAACGCGGAAATTACGCTCAGTGGAGAGGCTATAGATCAAGGGTTAATTTACGCAACAGACGGACATTCACTGAGCAATAAACAAGGGGCAGCTAAGTTGGTGAATAACTCCTTAACCTTGGCGGTGAAACCCTATACCGATATAAGTGATACCAGTCCTTTGCGCTTTAATGTGAAGGCCCAAGCACCAAATTATCTGACCAATACCAGGGCTATTACTATTGGTTCCGCGGATAGTTTGCAGTTTTTAGATATTAAGCTGATAAAAAAATCTGAAACCCCAGATGGAATTACTTTTAACAAATATCAGAACAACGATTTGGAAAATGGTGTTTCCAAGCAAGATGTTTCCTTGGTCTTAGAATCTAAAGGCAGTAATCCAGATCCGGTAGTGGAGGTCAATATTTCGGCAGGAACAACTTTTAAGGATGTTCATAACAAGCAAATTTCTAGCGGTAGTGCCTTAAGTATCGCGATGACCCATTTTAATAATACCAATCCTGCAGCGGCCATGAATATTGCAGGTGGAGTGCACGATGTACTTACCGGTTCGGGAGAAAGAGTGTCTTTTCTTGTTGCCGGAGCTATAGATGTAACCGCTGAGGTTGGCAATACCCCTGTAAAAGTATTTTCAAAACCTATATCGGTGAAAATGTTTTTGCCGCCGACCACCTATCATCCAGAGACTGATAGAACAATCCGTTTGGGAGATAAATTTCCGGTATGGAGTAAAGATGAGGCCAGTATTATATGGAACAAGGAAGGGAATGTAATGGTAGAAAGAGATGCCTCGGGCAAGTTTTTTGCTGTTATCCCGGTAAGTCATTTGTCTGTTTGGATGTTGGCATTTGATCGTCCTATATGTGCAACACCTGTTAAACTACGTTATAACCCTAGTTCGGAACTTTCTGCAACGGTTTATATTACCGTGGCTAAGAAGGGCGGTAACGGACAGCTAATAGGAGATAAGGCTATCGCTGTGAACAATGGTGATGAGGTGCTGTTTGGCCTGCCTAAAAACATGAGTTATGAGGTGAGCCTGTACGAAGGGTCCTATGCTGCGGCCGGACCTATAGATAGGATCGATTTAAATTCTTGTGCAACGACAGGGACTTTAACCAAGAAGAAGGTGTCTCTGAATCCTAAACTTTATTTTGATTTGGAAACGCATTGCAGCAATGGTGTTTTTAGATATTCTGGACCCATAGATTACAAGTTGGTTTCTTCCAATAGATGGGAACGTTTTTCATCGAGTAAAAAGGGGAAATTGAAAACCGACTTATTGGAATGGGGTAAAACCTATGACTTTAGAATTGTCTATAGAGGGCAAGCCTTTATGGCCCGAAAGACTGTCTTAAAATCCGATTTTAGGATGTCAGGTCAAAAATGGGAATACTGGGGGAGCGGCGCACAAAAACAAACATTTTTTACCATGCCGGGATCTTGTGAGTGATTTGGGCGTTCCCTCCTTTGTCGGTCGGGCTCTTGGCTGTATCCCTTGCGTTGCTGCGGGGATGCCGCCGCCATCCCTAACGCGGAATACCATATCAATGAGAAATGAGGTTGACCGGAAACAGCTCGCATATAGGAAAGGATGATATGTGAATTATAATAATCTTTATATTGTCTTTGGAGGCCTCTGGAGTTTACTCCGAAAAAACTAGCGATCTTTCTTTACAGATTAACCACAACATTTAGTCATGATTCATAACAATTGGTCATGATCCGTTAAAATTTCCGATTAGGTAGCATACAGAATATTCCTAAAAAAGAGTCAACCTAATGCGCTCTAAAGAGCTTTAAAAATAAAAATGTATGAAAGGGGAAACTGTATTTTAGAAGGAAAAATATTAGAAAAAATAGAGCGGGAGACCGGGTTCGAACCGGCGACATTCAGCTTGGAAGGCTGACGCTCTACCAACTGAGCTACTCCCGCAATTTAATTTTAG